>JAJZCW010000044.1 GCA_021828865.1 Bacillota bacterium | reverse complement strand
ACAAGAAAGACATCGACATCCACCGACTAGCGTCTGAACTGGTGGTGGACGCGATTGTACCACCGGAGCAACTTCGCAAGGAACTGATCGTCAGGCTGGCCCAGTATGAAAGCAAGGACTTGTGGTTCTCGGATCGCAAGCATTCTGTGTATCCCGTATAAGATTGTTAACCAAGAAAGGGATGAATGATATGGCAGATAAAATCATGGATTCATTTGCCGATGCGGTGGCGGATATTAAAGATGGTGCCACGCTGATCGTTGGCGGATTTGGACTTTGCGGCATCCCCGAAAAGCTCATCTTTGCGCTTCGTGACAGCGGGGTTAAGGATTTGACTATAGTCAGCAACAATTGCGGCGTCGACGACTGGGGACTTGGAATCCTGCTTGCTAATAGGCAAATCAAAAAAATGATTTCCTCCTACGTTGGCGAGAACAAGATTTTTGAGCAGCAATTTTTATCTGGGGAATTGGAAGTGGACCTGGTTCCACAAGGCACACTTGCGGAACGCATTCGTGCGGGTGGTGCGGGGATTCCCGGTTTCTATACGGCAACTGGTGTGGGCACTGCGATTGCGGAAGGCAAAGAAGTGAAAATGTTCAATGGCAAACCCTACATTCTCGAGGAAGGAATCGTCGGTGATTTTGCACTCGTCAAAGCGTGGAAAGCAGATGAATATGGCAACCTGGTTTATCGCAAAACAGCGCGTAACTTCAATCCGCTTGTTGCCACGGCTGGCAAGGTGACGATCGCCGAAGTGGAGGAGATCGTCAAACAGGGCGAGTTGAGTCCGGATCAAATTCATACGCCTGGCATTTATGTGCAGCGACTGCTTCAAGGACAAGACTATGAAAAACGCATTGAACGCCGTACCGTTCGCAAAGCCAATTAAATTTCCTGTGGGAAAAGGAGTGAGACGAAGATGGAAGATGTTCGTCAACTGATTGTTCGCCGTGCAGTCAAAGAAATTAAGGATGGAATGAACGTCAATCTGGGTATCGGGATGCCAACACTGATTGCCAACGAAATTCCTGCTGATTTTCACGTGATGCTGCAGTCTGAAAATGGATTGCTCGGTATTGGGCCGTTTCCTGTCGAAGGTGAAGAGGATCCGGATTTGATCAATGCGGGGAAAGAAACCATCACCGAAGTGCCAGGATCATCGTTTTTTGACAGTGCAGAATCGTTTGCCATGATTCGTGGGGGGCACATTGATCTTGCCATACTTGGCGGAATGGAAGTGTCGGAAACAGGTGATTTAGCCAACTGGATGATCCCTGGGAAAATGGTCAAAGGGATGGGCGGCGCGATGGATTTGGTGAGTGGAGCCAAACGTGTCGTGGTGATCATGGAGCATGTGAACAAACACGGGGAATCAAAGGTCAAGAAAAGCTGTGATCTCCCGTTAACAGGGCAAGGGGTCGTGCACCGGTTGATCACGGACTTGGCCGTATTTGATTTTACACCAGATGGCATGGTGCTGATTGAAACACACCCGGGTGTGAGTGTGGACAAGGTGAAAGAAAGCACGGAGGCTTCGTTTCGCGTATCAAGTGATCTGATTTCGCAATAATTGAATGCTGGGTTCAAGAAGAGGAGAATGTGGGGATGGAGACTGAAGAGCGCATTTCGATGATCAAAGATAGTGTGAAAATCGCTCCACCGGCTGCTTATCGCGAAAAATCATATGTGAAAAGCGCAGAGGAGTATTTGGCAAAGTATCAGCAATCGATTGAAAATCCCACGGCGTTCTGGAATGAAATCGCTGGTGAAATGGTGTGGCAAAAGCGCCTGCCAACGGTGATTGAAGGAAGCATGCCGGATTTTCAGTTTTTCCCTGGAAGCGCTATCAACGTTTCAGAAAACTGCGTTGATCGCTATGCGAAGGATCCTTTAACGCGCAATAAAGTGGCGATATTTTTTGAGGGGGAAAACGGAGAGCGCAAAGCAGTCACGTATTTGCAACTGTATGATGAAGTGCAGAAGTTTGCGAATGTGCTCTTGTCTTTTGGATTGAAAAAGGGTGATGTCGTCAGTGTATACATGCAAAACTTGATGGAAACCTACGTGGTGCTTTTAGCTTGTTTTCGCGTAGGTGTCATTTATAATACGGTGTTCGCAGGCTTTTCACCAGAGGCGCTACGCGATCGAATCGTCAATTCAAATGCGAAAATGGTGGTCTGTTCCAATGCCAGTTATCGCCGCGGACGTGTGTTGAAATTAAAAGAAACTGTCGATGAGGCATTGAAAGGCGTCGATTGCGTTAATCAGGTGGTCGTGTATAAGCGCATGCCCGAAGTGGAAACGCCAATGCAAGAGGGGCGTGATTTTGACTATGATACACTGATGGCAAGTGCGTCTGCCAATTGCCCACCAATGCCGCTTGATTGCAATGACCCAGGCTTGATTATTTTTACGAGTGGAACGAGTGGGAGGCCAAAAGGTATCGTTCATGCGGGCGGTGGGTTTTTACTTGGGACGTATGCCTATACGAAGTACCAGTTGGATTTGCGACCAGAAGACGTGTATTGGAACACCAACGATATCGGATGGTTGACCACGCACATTTTCGTGTTGGTCGGGGGACTCGCGCTTGGTAATACAACGGTGCTTTATGAAGGGGCACTCGACTATCCGCATACGGGACGATTGTACGAAGTGGTGGAACGCTATCGAGTCAATAAAATGTTTTCCGCGCCGACCGCCTATCGCATGATGATGAAGCACGGGGAAGAGGTAGCCGCTAAATACGACCTGTCGACGATTGAGCTGCTGATTTCGGTGGGTGAACCATTCAACCCAGAGGCATGGCATTGGGTACGAAGAGTGATCGGTGGTGGTGATGCGGTCATCAACAACACCTGGGGGCAGACTGAAACAGGGGGAACTCCGCTCGCCAGTATGCCAGGCGCTGTACCGATGAAAGCGGGCTCATGTGGCGTGCCGTTCTTCGGCCATCAACTGGATATCACTGACTTGACCGGGAATCCTGTGCCAACAGGTACGCCAGGATACCTGATTATCCGCAACATTTTCCCAAGCCTTGCGAGAGATGTATTTGGCGATCGGAAACGATATGTGGAGAATTATTTTAGTCAGATTCCTGGCGCCTACTTTACGGGTGACAGCGCAGTTCGCGATGAGGATGGGCAATTTTGGGTGTTGGGCCGCGTGGATGATGTCATCAACGTTTCGGGTCACCGGATTAGCACGATGGAAATGGAGAGCTCTCTGATTCAGCACAAGGCGGTGATTGAGGCTGCGGTGGTGGGCCAACCTGACGACATACGGGGATTGGTACCAGTGGCGCTGGTCACGTTGGAAAAAGGGTTCACACCATCTCCGGAACTAGAAGACTCGTTGAAGAAACAAGTGGTTCAGGATATTGGCACTTTTGCTCGTCCAGAAAAGATTTTTTATGTGGAAGCAATGCCAAAAACGAGGTCTGGAAAAATCATTCGCCGTATGTTGCGGGAAATTCTCCAGGATGGGGAAGTTCGCGGTGATGTGACAGGGCTTGAGGATATGGAAATCGTCAACCAATTGGTAAAGGACATTAACGGCAAAAAGTAAGTGGATGTTCTATAGAAGGTGTAGCGAAATAACAGAGGGATCCGGTGAAAATCGGGTCCTTTTTGTATCGAAATCAAATAGACTTGACAACATAGCAATTATAGTAATTATACTAATAAGCATAATAATAATTTGGTATGAAATGGGTGAAAGGGTAAGATCGCTCAAATGTCCAAAAGGGTAGAAGAAGCTTTTTATGAGAATGTTTTTGCTGCTATCGGTGCCATCGTGATGGTCATTGATGCAAATGGGTGCATTTTGCGGATGAATGAGACGGCAGAGCACTTAATGGGGTGCCAAACAAAGGAAATTAAAGAGCAACCCTTCTTTTGGGAACGATTTATCCCAATGGAGGAGCGCGCCCGTGTAATTGGTATTTTTGATTCCATGAAGCGACGAGCATTACCAAGAGAAGTGGAATATCATTGGATTTCCCGTAGTGGGGAATGCCGACTTTTTAATTGGATCAATACGATCTTAGATGATGAAGATGGGAACCCTGCATTTTTGATTACAGTAGGAATGGATATCACTGAAAAAAAGAGATTGGAAACCTCCTTAAACCATAGTCGAGATTTTCACACGCTCCTCTCACATGCGAATGAGGTGATTGCACAGGCCATTGATGAAAAGGTGCTTTTACAGCAGATTTGCGATTTGGCTATTACAAACACTAAATTAGGCGTGGTTTGGATTGGGCAGCCAGATGAACAGGGATGGTTTCATTATCAAGCGACCGCCGGAGAAATAGATTTTTTGGATGGACTCCGTATCTCTAATAGGGAATATTTTCCTGAGGGCAATGGATCGGTAGGAAGAGCCTGGCGTGCAGAACAGCCTGTTTTTTATCACTCTATTATGAACAACCCTACCATGACTCCTTGGAGAGATCGTATTGAAAAATTAGGACTCAAAAGCAGTGCAGCACTCCCCATATTTCGTAAAGAAAAGATATGGGGCATTCTGGCCGTGTATCACATTGAAGAAGAAGTATTTAACGATGATCTTCAAAAAATTCTCATCGATTTGGCCCAGGATATCGGATATGGATTGGAACGCTTAGATCTTGAAATGCAAAAACGTCAGGCTAATCAGTTAAATGATATATTGTTGAATAGCCTGAATGCAGGGGTTGCGATTGTACGCTACCCTGAACGAAAATTGGAATGGGTCAATCAAGGAATCGTAGATATCTACGGTGCAAGGTCCAGTGCTGACATCATTGAAAAGATAACGAGAAATATTTATCCGGATGAAACAATTGCGCAACGCATTGAAGTATTAGCGAAATACGTGCTGAGAAATGGGAAAGGGAAACTTAGTGATATTCTTAATCGTCGATTTGATGGTACTAGCATTTACGTTGATGTATTCGGACAAAACTATGTCCGGGGTGATGGGGTCGATCGCATCATTTGGACTTATATAGACGTGACAGATCGTCATCAACATGAGCAACAAATCCGCGAACTAAGCAAACAGAAATCACTACTTTTAGATAACACGATAGCTGGGCTGGATGTGGTGCGCTATCCTGAACGAGTGATTACGGAAGCGAATCAACGTTTTGTAGAGTTGATGGGTTACAAGCGTTTGGAAGAGGTCATTGGGATGCCAACTTTTAAGGTATATCCGAATGAGCATGAGTATAAGCGAATGGATGAGCTATCCCACACTGTATTAGCGCAAGGGCAGGGGTTTTTACGCGATATTATTGTACAAAACCCTGATGGCAAACAGCGGTATTTGGATATTGAAGGAAAACTCCTTAGCTCAGAAGATGATCATACCTCTATTATTTGGACCTCTGTGGACGTTACTGAGCGTCATCATCTGATGGAAAATTGGATGCAAGAAGCTCGAATTCGCCTCAATTTGATCAATAATACGGCCATTGGCATTATTCTCGTGAATAGGGATCGAACGATTATCAGAGCGAATCGACGAATTTTAGACTTGTTGGGTTATGAGGAAGAGGAAATCATCGGGAAAAGCACGCGCGTTTTTTTTGACTCCGATGAACAATATCAACATTTTGAATATTTTTATGATCAGTTGATGGCATCGCAAAATGGCATGGTGACGATGCAATTTACCTACCAAAAAAAGGATGGTACTCCCCTTGTGGCTGATATAACCGGTGCGTGGCTTGATCCTGCCGATCCTTCGCAGGGTATCATCGGAACTATGCAAGATATCTCTGAAAAACTGGCGCTGGAAAAAGTGGTGAAAGAAAGCAACGAAAGAATGAGGCATGAGTTGGTACTGGCTTCTCATTTACAAAGGGCTTTTTTGCCTCAATCCCTACCTGACTTAAGAGGGATCGACATCGCTTGGGAGTATATCCCTTCCGATTATTTAGCAGGCGACATGATTAATCTGATGATGGTCGACGATAATCACTTAGCGTTTTATCTGCTCGATGTGATGGGGCATGGAGTATCGGCCGCATTACAAGCATTTGCAATCAATTATTTTATTCGATCATTCGGAACAGCTGATGAAATGGGGAATTTTTTTCATCCAGGGGATCTACTCACTGAATTGAATTTGAAATTTAGTGACTTTTATTTAACCGAGTCGTATTTCACTATTTTTTATGGCGTGCTGGACCTCTCTACAAACCGTCTCATTTATGCGAAAGGGGGGCACCCTGCGCCTTTTTTATTACATAAGAATGGGGCGGTAGAATCGTTGGATCAAGGGGAAATGCCGCTTGGTATCAGAAAAGAGACACGTTATCAGGACTATCAGGTGTTCTTACAAGCTGGCGATGAATTGTTGCTTTTTTCAGATGGGCTGACGGAAATGATGAATGACCAGAATGAAATGTTTTCTATTCAGCGTGTGAGGGATTTGATGATTAAGAACAAGGACGAGAATATCCATTATTTACTAGTTAACTTACTGGATCACTTAAATAGATTTTCTGGTGAGACAAAGTGGAATGATGACGTGACGTTAATTGGACTTAAAATTAGTGAATGAAGGAAAAGCACGAACCATTAGTACAAGAATAAACCCCTGACTATTGGATCACACTCAACAGTCAGGGGTTGTATTTGAATGAACAACGGAATTTTATAGTTAAATCAAACTTTTTAGGCGCTGGTACTCTTCTTCGGATATTTCGCCACGAGCGAAGCGTACAGCTAGGATTTCACTGGCTTCATGGCGATGGTGCATGCTAAGATTCTTCGAACGAAGTGTACGATTGAACATCATGTACAAAAAATACATCACCACTAGAAATATGACGAGTGGTACGATCATACCAATCAGCCCCATTCCCCAACCCCCAAAGCCGTTGCCATAACCCCATCCGCCCATCATCGGTCCATATCCCAACATGTAAATTCCTCCTTTTTCATGAACCCAGCTTACAAATCATTTGTGAAGAAAGTATGTGTAATTGATTCAGAAAGTTTGAGGATGAACAGATTCTGCAAACTTTCTTCACAAGTTTTGTTTATGCTATTACTGGAGCAGTAGGCAGAGTGAGGTGGAGGATTTGAAATTTTTTGCGCTAATCGTCGACGACGAGGCACCCATGCGGCAATTGGTTCGCATTTATTTATCAAATGTAGGTATTACTGTCGTTGAAGCAGATTCAGGAAAATCCGCACTTTCCCTATTGGAAGAGGAGAAGGTCCATCTCATCGTATTGGATCTAATGATGCCGGGGATGGACGGTTTGCAAGTGGCAGAAGTGGTGAAAGAAAAGTATCCCTCCATGCCAATTCTCATGTTGACCGCACGCGGTACCATGGATGACAAAATCACCGGGTTCGCAATGGGGGCGGATGATTATTTGGTCAAGCCGTTTGATGGCCGTGAATTGGTAGCACGTGTGCAGGCTTTGCTCCGTCGAAGTTATCCTGCGTCCAGCGGCCTTTATTTTCCGGCCATTGAATTGACCATTGATGTGGAGGCCCGGAATGTGTTAGTGGCAGAGACCTCCATTCCTCTCACTCAAATTGAATTTGACATCCTACAATTACTGGCAGAACACCCTAAACGAACGTTTCCTAGAGAAGAGATGTTGGAACGTGTGTGGGGAATTGATTACTTTGGTGATACGAGAACGGTCGATAGCCACATCAAGAACATTCGGGAGAAGTTTCGACACGCGGGGATATCGCAAGATCCAATTCAAACGGTATGGGGAATTGGGTACAAGTTTGAGGTGGAAGGGTCATGACTAGCAAATTGTCCGTGAAGATCAGCCTGACGATGATCCTGTTGATCGCCTTGATACTGGTGGGTTTGTTTATTGCACTTTATCCTTTATTTTCGGAAATAATGGCAGCATCAAATGGAAATGTCACGAATGAGATGTTGTCTTACATGAAGGTGCTGTTTTTTTTGGCAGGTATTGGGGCTTTATTTATCGCAGCAGGATTTAGTTTATTACTCGGTCAACGCATTGCAAAGCCGCTTTTGGATATGGAAGCAGTCACTAGTTCTATGGTGGAAGGGCGCGAATACCCGCTCGTGAGTGTCAGGGGCAATGACGAATTGGCGAAGTTGGGAACCGGGATCAACCGGTTGGCTCAGCACCTGAAGTTTCTCGAAAGTACTCGCCAAGAATTTCTTAGCCATATTGCTCATGAACTGCGCACACCGCTTAGTTATATTCGCGGGTATAGTCAAGTGATCAGCGAGGGACTCGTGGAGAACGAGGCTGAGCAACAGAACTATTTGAAGATTATTCATGAAGAATCAATTAGGTTATCCCAACTCATCGAAGATTTATTCACACTGGCCCAATCGGATGCGGGAGAAATGAGTGTTCACACGGAAGCAGTGGACATCGATGAACTAATCTCAACGACGATTGACCATTTGCTACCCCAGGCAACCGCCCAGCATGTGTATGTGACCAAAAAACTGAGCGCACCAGGAACATTTCATGTGGATCCCATTCGATTAAGGCAAGTGGTGGTGAATCTACTAGATAACGCGTTACGATACATGGAACCGGAAGGGGAAGTGGTCATTGAATCTAACGTCTATGCCGATCGCTTAATGATTAGTGTACAAAACAGTGGCGAACCTATCCCTTCGAAGGACATCCCTCATCTTTTTGATCGGTTATACCGTGTGGAAAAATCTCGCGCTAGACAATCAGGTGGTAGTGGATTGGGGCTTGCGATCGTTAAGCAAATTGTTGAACTTCATGGAGGAACGGTGACGGTGACAAGTACTGTGGGTACAGGCACTAGATTTGTCATTCTATTGCCACTCCGTGATGAGGCCAAAGCGAGGGATGATCGTGCGTAAAAGAAATTGGTGGCTTCCCATCATTTTGATTGTGATTGGCTTTGCGTTCCTGATCTTTGTTTGGTTAGGTTATGGCTTGATGACAATGGGAATGCCCATGATGATGCCGATGATGATGGGGTCGGGGAATTTCCCCGTGTATTTTTGGGTGATTCCCATTGTCTTCATTTTCTTAGCAGTCGTGATTTTTGTATATTGGTGGATGCAACGAAGCAAAAGATCCCTTCATCATTGTGAGCATTGTGGACACGAATTAGAACCGGAATGGAAGTTATGCCCCTATTGCGGACATCCGAGATCTTGAATAATTCATAAGCTTAATCAATTGTCCACACATTACCAACTGAGATGGTAGTAATGTGAAAAACATCACAAAATTCGTAATGGATCTGCACAGTTGTTTTCAGCAATCAAAAAGTGCAGGATTTGGCGGCCAAAAGTTATGCGCACTATATCATATTTATACACAAAATCATGCCACTTGACACGTAGCCTCTATGG
>JAJZCW010000024.1 GCA_021828865.1 Bacillota bacterium | reverse complement strand
GGACACAGGAAGGGGTGAAAATTGAAATTTGGGGCATTTCTGATCGTCGTGGGGGCACTCAGAGGGTGCGAGGGTGGGGCGACATGGGAAGTGGATGAGAGGCAAGATAACAAATGACCAGAAGAATATTTAAGAATTTTATTTAGAGTGTATAAGCACTTATATACAAATAAGTAAAAAACCCTTACAGCCGCAACTAGACTGTAAGGGTTTATTTTATTTAATCCTCTGCCTCATCCGGCGTTTTTGGCGTTGTGTCAAACAAACTAAGTAAGCGATGAGGTAACATTTCCACCTGCATACGCTGTACCCGTCCTAATGCGTCCACTACTAACCCCTCACCCGGCTTAAAGTCGCCAAAAATCTTATACCAATATTGCGGTTCTTCATGGTCAAGCCCTGCCAGCTTTAGCGCCGCCTCGGTTTCTACTTGTGAGTTTTGTCGTAGGATAAACCGCCATGCGAACAGGCCGTCAATGCTCTCGCCCCAATTCTTGAAGTCCGTCGCGTTCTGCATCAGCATGAGGGGCACAATGTTGAGTGAACGGGATTTTCTAAGCAAGTTGTCTACCAGATCGACGCCTTGCGCAAACTTCCGTAGTGTCCACGCCTCATCAAGCAACATGACTTTTAAGACGGATTTTGGCAGGTTGCTAAAGTAACCCATGCCCATACCAGCCACGGCATAATATAGCGCTACAGATAGCCGCTCGTTCAGTGTGCGCGGCGTTCCGTTCGGGATCGTTAGCCCGCTTGTGTCCACAATGGTCACGTCATAGTCTTGTGGTGTTTCGCCGTGATCCGCGCCAAACAATACGCGCCCTAGCGGGGTACTGTGCAGGTCGCCCATCATGCCTAGCAGGAGTTCAAGCTGTTGCACATAGGCGGCTCGTTTTTCGCGTTTTAAGAGCGCCGCCAATGCGTTGCCAAATTCATTCATGTCTTGCGTTCGTTGCGTTTTAACCACCGTCAACGCCTGACCAATCAATGCGCTCCGAATGTCCCGCGTATTTTCGTCATTGTGTACATTGTTAAATATAATGTCTAGCAGGTCACGCTCTACACCCTCAACACCTAGTCGGAATGGATTTAGCTGTGCCCCTTCTTCCCGCAATCGAATCATGTTGACCTTGGCACCAATCTTATACAGGTTGTCGTAGTCGTGCCCTTTCGGATCTTGAATAAATGCCTTTGCTCCCCATGACAAGAGCATAGCGGCGATGTATTCCGCCGTATTCGTCTTGCCTGAGCCTAGACCACCACACAAGAGAATTGACGGTTGCATATTTAATTCCTGCGCTGGGCGGCGAGGATCAAAAAATACCACTCGATCTGTATTAGTGCGACCAAGGTAAAAGCCTTTGGCATCGCCAAAATCCATCGTTGAGAAAGGCAAGCCCGCCGCAAAAATGCCCGCGTCCATCGGGATTTCATAAGTTTGGGCTATCCCTTTGCCCCACGGATAATACGCCTGCCACAATCTAAGCTGGTCGGCAGGCGGTTGCACTAACTCGGTCAAGGCCATATTGCCTACGACTAGATTGCGGTATTCTGCCAAGCGTTCCATGTCAGCCGCCCCAAAACCTATGATCGTGTTGACGTGGATAAGCGGGTCACGCCCCCTTAACTTTTGCGCCAGTTCTTTTGCGCTCTCTATGTCCGTTTCAAGTTCTACTGGTGTTTCCTCGCCGCCCTCGTCATACTCCCTTTGCTGTGCTTCGGCTTTAAGTCGTTTCTTACGTAAATTTTTCCGGGCGGTTAAGGCATCTTCTACCCTAATGTGCATTGCCACGTCCACCGGAATGTCCAGATATTCGACTTGATGTACCCAATCAAAACCGCTTGCATCGTTCTCATCAATTTCATTTGGCACCTGTAAAACGTTGTAAAACGTTTGATAAGATTCCCGCTCGGGACGTGTGACTTTCAGATGGTAGAAGGATTCTTTGAGTACGCCGTCATGTGTCCAGATCCCCAAATGATGTTGAGGATGAATCACACCTTCTGACGATACAAAGGCGGGCAGTTTTTTCGGAAAGCGACTGTCTGGGGCTACTGCACCCCGGTAATATCCGTGGCGTAGCCATGTCTCAATCTCCGCTTGTGAGGCGATGTGCAGTTTCAAAACGGCCTCAAACTTGCGCTTCCACTTGCGACGCTCATCCATGAACTGTTCAAGCAGTTGCACTCGTAGATTTTCCAGTCCGATCATGCGCTTTGCGCTTTGTTTCAGCGTACCAAACGCCTCACGCAAAAACTCCCGCCCGTTGTCTTTAAGCTGTATGGTCAGTCTGCTAGAGATAGGCACCACAATGTAGACGCGGCGTTCAAAAAGCACTTGTGCGGCCTTGCTTTCGCCCTCTTTAACATGATCCTTGTTTAGCTGATGATCTGTGCGGACAAAGCGCTTTTTCCAGTTTGACGGTGGGATACCTACTGCCAAGCTGTAAACGTGCCAATCCCCAATGACTTCCCTCATGCCTCGCGCCAGACTTGCGATGACTTGATTTTGCGCTCCGGCGCTGGTGAGTGGGCGCAAATTGGCGTCAACTACAAATACCGCATAGCCCCTCATGTGGTCGTCTATCACAATGCCATTTTCCGCGTAAATAACTGGTTGTGCCAAAACAAAAGCCCCCTCTCTCACTACTACTAAGAGAAGGGGCTTGGTGGATTTTAGCGAATTGTATCTAATCGGACTGACTTTGCCAAAAATGCGGCTTTTACGCTAGTGTAAATCAGCCAAAAGCCTTGTGCATCAAGGCTTTTACAGGTCGGACCGATTTGGTAAAGGCGGCATGGACACCGCTCGTTTGATTTTGCCATCCTGTACCTTGTATTTGCCCGGCTCTAGCGGGTGGGTACTACGACGGAGTACCCAAGTGCCATCTTTCAGCACCTTAGCACCAAGGGGCTTATGCAAGGTGAACGTGCCCTTGCCTGCTATTGGCGTGGCGTAAGCTGTGCCTTGATCAACTGCGTAAAAAGCAAACTTATGCAATGTTGGTTTTTGGATCAGTGCCAAAGGCTTGTACCCATCCGTGATGTGCTTTCGCTTCAAGTATAAAAGTACGTCTACTGTCCAAGTCAGCACGGATTTACCTTGCGGGTCAAACTGTTTAGCCCCCCACCCTGCCGCAAAACCAATAAACCCCATCCAAAGTATTGTAGGGATAGACGGATAGAGCTTGTGCAGGATGCCGCCGATGATAGCGCCGGGCATGATTGCCACAATCGCGCCAAGCAGTAGCACGTCCAAACCCATTGACACGTACTTGCCCAACTTGAGTGCCCCTGCCCCTGCGCCAAACGTGGTAATTTCTGTTTTCTGTCGATAGAGTTCCCGATATGTCCGATATGCCATAAAAATAGCGCAACGGTATGTAACCGTTGCGCCCCCTCCCTCCTATATTGCCTTAGAACAGCCCCGCAAACCAAGCCGCAATTTGGATAATTAAGACGGGCTGAATCACCACTACGATGCCGATAATCCCAAAGACAAGCGCCATCCATGTACCTTTGGTGTTGTGATCTTTTGACGCCGCAAACAATTTGTTAATGGCAAAGCCAGCGATGATAAGTACAATCACGGCCTGAATCACATACAAGTGCAATGTGCTTTCTAACTCGTTGTATATTGCCTGCGCTTGGGTGATGATTTGACTGGTATTGTTTGTAAAACCAGTCGCCGTGGTTGTCGTGGTTGTCGTACTGCTTGTTGTGTCTGCAAAGGCAGGTAAAGTCCCTGCCATAAATGCTCCTGCTGTAACTGCCAACGTGCGATACACGTTTTTAAGCATCATGATATTTGCCTCCTCATGGTATAGGGATCAAATTGGATAAATGGTGCGCCGTGACAAAAATAAAACGCACAGTGGCATACTCTGCACCAATGCCGAATAGCACAACGGCGAAAAATGCCACTAAAAACACAGGCTCCAAAAGACGATTTACCAACCCATCAGACGAAACGAGATATAATGCGAAGCGCCCCCGTAAAGGCCAAAACAGTTGTTCCCCTTCGCGATTGAGTAGGTCAATCACGATATGCGACGTATAGCCTACCGCCGCGCCAATCGCTATAGGCCACGCGGCAACGTGCAATGTGCCTATGCTAATAACCCAATGCCTCACTACTGCCGCCAGCGCCCACCACAGCGCCGCCGCTAGAATACTGTGGGTAGCACCCCTGTGCTTGACTTGCAACAATTCCAGTAGCCACGCAACAGGGAAAAAAGCCTTGGCAGGCGTACTATTTGGGTTATCAGCATCTGATAATATTGACGTGATCAGAGACACACCAAGCGCCGCCACGCCGGGGACACTGACAATCGGCGTATGCGTATAGTGCAAGGCCAAGGCCACCGTAAATAGGCCAAACGCTTGATGTGTCTTAGCCAGCATCTTTGTCCGCCTGCCTCTCCGCTTCGGCTTTTGCCTCGTCTAACGTGTGTCCTTTGCCCGTGTACCATTTCCCGTTACGCTCCACTGAATAGCTCCATGATTTTTTCGAGGGCGTGGGGGTATCGTGCGGCTTATTAGCAGGCATTTTGATCACCTACCCAAACCCGTTGTGCGTCTAACAGCGCTTTGGCTAACTTTGCGTCAGTGATGACAACTTGCCTATTACTTTTGTGCAGTGTGACATGATAGCCTCTAGCCCCTTCGGTGATTTGCACAAAGACACCCTGCGCCACTAACCGTGCATACATGGCGTTGACTAAATACTGCTCGGTGTATAGTCGCTCTAACTTATGTTCAGTTGAAAACATGATCCGCACGGCGTCTTTGTGTACCGCCTCAAGTTCCCGAATTTCGGCCTCGTTGACCATGTAAAAAACCCCCTCTCACTTGAGAAGGGGTCTGGTGGATTTTTGCATTTTCATTCCATTCATGCACACCTTGTTTCAATTCACGCACCCCCTAGAGGGTGTATGACATTAAAGCGTGTTGGTCGTGATCAGTTTATTAAGTTGTGTTTGGACAGCATTGACGATGGTTGTAAAAAGCGTACTTAGCGTAGGATTATTTTGCACAAACACGAACAATAGGCCAATGACAATACCTAAATCCATTAGCTGATTCCAGCCAAACACATTGGCGTCTAGGCGTTGGGCTTTATACCATGCAAATAATCTTAACGCCAAAGTCTGTGCCTTACTCTTCATCGTTTTCGCCCTCCTCTTCGTCGTTGGCGTTGTCAGCTTTCAGACTCTTCAAAACGCGGAACTGTCTATACATTGCGCCAAGCGCCAAAGCGGTAACGATCAGGCCGATATATGCACCTTTGATCGCACCGTAGATTGTAAAGACCACCACAACTGCCATCAGGATTTCTACGACAATAATCAAAAACTTGCTGTTCTTGCTCAACACGTTCAACCTCCTCCTCAAAGTGGTGATAAACAAAAATAAAAGCCCTTCTATCACTAGAAGGGACAGGGTGGAAAAACACGTTTATGAGCTATAGGCCAAAAATGCTGTGCGTCGAAAAATACGCCATTGCAACCTTAAACCCGAAATAGCCCGCAAACACTAGCATGTAGACAAACGCTAATGCCGTAAAACCACGCATTTTATTGACGACACTGGCTTTGCGACGTTCTATAAAGTCATCTAGCTTGGCAGTTTCTTCGCGCACTTGTTTTTCAACAATATCCGCCAGCGCCGCCATAGAGTTACGGTCTGCCACCTTAACAGCCTGTACAAATCGCGTTAATTCAGCGACTTTAAACTCGCGTTGCAGGTCTGTTAAAGCCTCGGATAAACCCCTCATGCGTCCCTCTTTCAATCGTCTTCGGAACACTTCGCCAAAATCGCCTTGTGCTTCTTTTGCGATGATCCTCAGCGAGTCCTCAAACGGTGTGCCTTGCCTTAACAGAGACACATAGCGGCGCTTCAACCCACGTATTTGCTCTGCCGCGCTTAACCGCCGCGCCTGTATCCGGGAAAGCCATCGACGCCAAGGCATAGTCACTACTGCGGCGGTCAGGAACAGGAGGAACACGGGTGAAGTCTTTTTCGCCCACATGTCTAACATGCTCATGCCTGCCACAATGCCTGCCTGTATCAATAGCACGTCGATAGCGTTCATACCACCCGGACGCCCCGCCAACGTTAAAATCCGCTCTAATGGGGCTAACCAAGCTCTCGGTATTGCGGCTTCAAGATAACCATAAGTCAGAGTCCGAATCTTGAGCATTGGTGATTTTGCGTCTAGCTTCCGATAAGCTAAACGGACGCGCCAAAACGTATCGCCCACATAAGGATCAACCCGCGCCGCCACAGGCCACGCCAACCACGCGCCTATCACCGGGAAGAGTAAAAATAGGAGCCATAGCATGTTAATCCCTCCCTATCGTTTTAGCGTCGCCATGCTTCGCCTGCCTCTTCTGAGCAGTGATGATATTTGCATCTGTTGTACTCCTCTGCTAAGTAAGCCCTCGTCTTAATATCCCATTCGGGCATTCTAGCTCCTGACGCAAAAGTGGCAATAGCAAGCCATTCCCCGCCTTCTTTACGTGTGCCAGTGACTTTATACGTTTCACCTGCACACCTGATATAGCACTCGTAAGGTAGTTCTAAGCACATATTCCTTAATGCCTCTTTGCTTCTCACTGTCCATACCTCCGTTTCGCTCTCTTGGCGTACTTTACTTGCGCTAGTTGCGTTTTTTGGTCAATGCACCGCACTTGCATAATGGTTTCATGATACTTTTGCATATCCTCATCTGTTAAAACTACTGGCCTCTTACGTAAATCTGCCAAAAATATCTCAAACTTTATCAAGCTGTAAACATTCGGGATACTTTGCGGCGTTAGTTCAAGATCAACGCCGTGGTGCGAAAACACGATGCAAGAGTACATTGGCAAAGCACGCCCCAAGGTGCCTCGCAATTTACCCACATGTCCCCGGTTCTGCCGGATCGGACTGTACACCGTTCGCGCTCGCATATGCCTGCCATGAGGCACATAGCGCCAGCGCTCGGCGTCCACTTTGCCATATACGCTCCCATTCCAGTGCTTAGTTTCAATCACTAACAAGCCCCACGGCGTTAAGGCCAGACTATCCACCTGATACGGCTTACCTTTTGAGTCGGTAAAGTACAAATTGTTGTAGAGCCGCACCTGATCGCCAAATACTTTGCGTAATACATTAGCGGTCAGACGTTCGCCCTCGCGCCCGATTTTGACTAGTTCCGACTCTGTGAGCATTAAAAAACCCCCCTCTCTCTCCTAATAGAGAAGGGGTTTGGTGGAAAAAGACATTATTCGTCAGCGAAATATTGCAACACGTAGCACGGAATATTTATACATCCCCTTAATAGCTGGCACTGTAAGGATTTCCGGCATTAACCCCACTTGAAGGGATATTATATCAATTAACTCTACTGACTTACCTTGATACTCTACTGTTTTTCGCTCGGTATCTATCCAAAGTTTTTCTATGCCGTCTACGCCATTGGTGAGATCAACCCGTATAATGATACAATTCCCTCCTTTGCAATCCTAGATGAGCTTGGCGGAAAAAGGCATTACGCCCACATCGCCACAATCGCCGCCACGTCAAACGCCACCGCCAGCTTGTACCATCTATGCGCTCGCGCCTCGTCCGATTGAGCCAACAAACGGAACAAGATAGACGCCACGAACAGCCAATAAAACTGCCATGTGCTGATTTTGGCGATCACAACGGCGGTCATTGCAAAGATGCGCCAAATAGGGACTTGCTCGCGGTACTTGCCAAAAAATGTTATTTCTTCGCTGATGCCAATTTCCCTTACTCGTCGTGAGCGAAAATATAGCCAGATCGCCAATATCGTAAATAAGCCGCTCATGGCCTTACACCATCGGCTTTGCCGTCGCCGCACGGCGGGCAAATAACAGGATCGCTACATACCCGGCTAATCCTGCGCCGAAAACAAGGTTTTGCATAAAGTGGGTATCAAGATAAGCATTGATCGCTCCGGCGAACATGGCGTAAAGCGCGATAGGCGCAAAGCTGATAAATAGCAGTAGTTTCATGGCCTCGTCCCTCTGTAGGCGCATAGCCCGCTCATAACGTTTGCGATGCTCGATCTCATCTAAGGTTTCTCTCATATACACGTTTAGGCTTGATGCCTGCTCATAGTTGGCAATGATGCCATACAATGTGTAGGCAAAGAACTTGGAGGGCGTAGTTTCCGCCGTGTACTTGAGCCAGTCCACCACGCTAAACTGCCCGGACTCAACTTGCACCCGCCCGCTTTCAAAGACCGCCGCCGCGCTTCCTTCGATCTCTGTACCCACTTCACGTACCCACTGCTCGACGGTTGCCCCGACTTCGAAAATGCCAGCGCCATATTCCAGTGCTTGTACGACGCCAGCTTCGTAGCGGTCTAACCAGCGCTCTTTCCACATTTCGGACACAAGGTAAGGCAACACGCCTCCAATGATCGCGCCAATGAAGGGCGAAGCATGGAGGACGCCAACCGTCAGAATCACCCCGCCCGCCACTGACGCGATAGTGATATATGTCAGTTGGCGTTTTGCTGAAAATAACTTACTGACCGCTTGTGTCCCTTTGCCTTTCTTGCGCTTGATGCCCATACGCTTTTGCAGACGTTCGTAGGGCGCTCGCTTAAATTGCTCGTAGGTTAGATAGGCAACTACAAATAGCACAGGCAGTAGTGCGTAAAGCAGGATCATCATACCGTCCACCCCCACGAATCAGGCAATGCTATGCCCCGGTCAAACATTTCTTGAATAAAATTGTCATCCGGCCCGAAAAACTCAAAATAGCCAGCTAGTGAGCCGTCTTTGTTAATGCCGACTTGGTGGAATCGCATTACAGCGTGTAGCGTTTGATCAGGCAAAAGTTGTACTACCTCATCAATCATGCGGGCTATCCCGTTCGGTTTCTTTATAGCCTCGGCGTGAATGATCGTATGGACGCGCCTAAAGATAATATCCCGCACCATTTCGCGGGGCGGGTGACTTTCGTGATTGGCGGCAAAGTTGGTCACAACGTCAATCGTGTCTAAGGCTGTGTTAGCGTGTACGGTGGTACTCGATCCGTCATGCCCTGATTGGATCGCACGTAAGAATGTAAATGCCAAGGTGTCCCTCAACTCTGCAATGAACACACGGTCTGGATACATTCTTAGGGCGGCTTTCATGGCATCCGCCAAATCAAAAACACCCTCGCGTTGTACGACGCGGATAACGTGTGTGTCGTTTTGCGGCTGTAATTCCGGGGCTTCCTCAAGGACAATTAACACCGTGCCGTTAGGGATTTCAGCCGTTAGAGCATTGGCGAGCGTTGACTTACCACTCCCGGTGCCGCCACTGATGATATGGTTTTTTGCTAATTGCACCATGACTCTTAGGTAATCCATTGTCGCCGGATCAAGCGAGCGCCCATCATAGGTAAAATATTGTTTCCGGCGTTGATACTCACGACGCACTTGCCGCAAGGCGGGAAACTGCGGCGGCTCTGTCACGGCCTGCGCCCTTGCCGTCAAATCCGCAGTTGTAAACGCCGATGTAAAGCGCCGCATGGTAATAATCACGCATGGGACGTACTTATAGTTACCGTCCCTAAAGATCGAATAGCCTGAAACGCCTGTAATGATGTGCATACGCTCGCCGTTCGGAAACATCGCGTCCATGCTGACTTTTGCGGCGTCATAATGTTGCCCATACTGCGCCAAATGGCGATTAAGCCATGTCATGACATGGCTGTAGTCACGAAAGCCTGAGCCGTTCCAAATGCGCCGTCCCTCAATGGCGGACGAATAAGTAATGATCTGCTTTTCGCGTCCGTCCACCGGAACAAAGACCTGCATATCGCTAACCTCTGACCTAGACCATAAAGGCTGTAAGGCACCAAATGAAAACATATCCGCTAACAAAGTTTGTACGATGGTACGTCTTGCCTTGAGCGGTATTTCTTTGTGGTTTGCCACTATTGCGGTTAGTTGTGCTTCGCGTGTGGCTTGGCTTACCTCTGACTGTGCGTTCTCTTTGTTGGTAATTTCCTGCAATTCTCTTAATACCATTTCCTGCCACTTATAGAGATCGTCGTCTATGACTTCAACGCGATTTACCTCATCCCATGCGTCCTGTGACGCGCCCCAAAAGTCATCAGACATAACCTAACCCCCTTCTCTCACTACTAAGAAGGGGGTTAGGTGGAAAAAGGATAAATATGCTCTGTAATTTTATAGCAAAATGGCTCAAGAGTACAGAAATGTTGGTATCCCTGTTAGTGTCTGACGTATTCGTTCTGCAAAATTTCCGTATTGCACATATTTTTCAATTTCTTGCGTGGATACCCATGCAACATCTAAACTCTCCGGTGGGTTTGCCGTAGGTTCACCCTTTACAAACTCAGCGAGCCAGAGGATGCTAATAACACCCGTTGCCTGATTTTGTGACACTGTGATAGGAGTGATCGGCAATATCTCAATACCTGTTTCCTCAGCTACTTCGCGCACTAGTGCATCATATAGCTTTTCGTTTTCTTCCACGCCGCCGCCAGGCATTTCCCAACCACGTTGTGCCCCGCGAATAAGTAAAATTTTACCTTCATGCTCAACCACTGCCGCTACTGAGATATTATGTTTTGCCATCCGCAATCACTCCTGTTGAGTTCTTACCATTCCTGATAAAATTCCAACGTGTAATATAGTTGTATCGGTTGTGGCGTTACCGTTGTCCATGCTCCGCCGTTCCAGCTTGGGATACCTAGCGGCAGTTGCAAGGCGTAGTCTATGGTTAGTTGATCCATGCCACTATTCTGCGGGTCTTGCCCCAAGAACAGCGCCAGATTGCCCGCCGTGTTCTCTTGCCCTAGCACGGGCGGCATACTGACCGTGGCACTTCCGGCGTTTGTGACGGGCAGGATATTGCCAAACGCCTGCGCCGCCTCTGTGCTGTAGGGTATATTGGTCGCCGGGTCAATGCCTCCATTGGTCACGCTGTAGGCATGGGCAAAGTTTATGATGATCACTGAGGCCGCAAATGCTTTGAGCAATACGGCAAAAACGCTCATGAGTACGTCCAAACCGTAGACCGCCAAGATCCCTGCCAATAGATCAAAAACTAAGACCATTTACTAATCACCTACTTTCAGCTTCGAATACTTATAAAGCGTTTCGCGGCTAATGCCAAAATCTCTCGCTAATGCTGATCTATTCTCTCCGTTTTGAAATCGTTGTCGTAGCGCTTCGATTTGTTGTTGATTTAATGCAGGTTTACGGCCTGTGTACTTGCCCTTTTTCTTTGCTAGGGCTATGCCCTCACGCTGGCGCTCACGTATTATGGCACGTTCAAACTCAGCAAAAGCACCCATAACCGAAAGCATCAAAAGAGTATAAGGGGAGTTTTCTACATCGAAAATCAGTTTTTCCTTGATAAATTCAATCTTTACACCTTGTTTTACTAAGTCTTGTACGATTTTTCTCAAATCATCAAGATTACGAGCAAGGCGATCCAAGCTATGCACTACAATACTGTCCCCTTCGCGTACATAGGTAAGCATAGCCTCTAACTGAGGTCGATTCGTGTCTTTCCCAGAGGCTTTATCACTGAATATACGATCTAATTCCAGACCTTCTAGCTGTCTTTCAGTATTTTGGTCTAATGTGCTTACACGAATATAGCCTACCCGTTGCCCGTTCATACTCTCACTCTCCTAAATGTCAACTTAGGTTCTAAACTTTGCAGTATAAGTGTCAAGAAAAGAGAAAAACAACTTTATTCTGACAGACACTTTAGAATTACTTTTGTGCTGTTTTGGGTGTACCCCATCTTGTCAATACAAACTCTACTGCAACGATGACGGCAGGCTCGAACTTACTGTATCCGTAAGCGTCCCGCCAAAATTGGCGTTGTTCTGCTTAGACAAAGTGTTGATAAAGTTGTTAATCCCGTTCTCTTGCAGTTGTACCATGGCGGTTCCCGTGATTGAGTCGTACTGACCGGGCGGCGTGTCTGGGTTATTCGCGCTCGTCGTAAATGTCGCCTGTATTGGCTGACCGCTTGGCGTCCATACCTGATTTTGGGCGTTCCAGACTTCATTGGCGATAGTCTGCGCGTCCGAAGTCGTCACCTGTGATCCACCAAGCGCCGATCCATCACTTGACACCTGCGTAGCGGCGGCGCTAGTCGCATTATTGAGCGCTTGACGAGTCCACATCTGGTCAAACGCGATGCCGCCCATGGTTATTTGCACAATGATCATCAAGGCAAACAAGAGCATGTATAGATAACCAACTGGAACGGTGATTAAGCCCCACAATGGTAAAACCCCCTCTCCATAAAAAGGGGGTTGATGGAAAAATGCACAATGCAGATATGAGCTTAATTGTAGACTTAGCCCGAAAATAATTGCTATATGCCTAGCTAAAAATCACTTGTAAATATGCCGCCGCGAGTAAGTATACATAGTAAATTCTGAAACTCCATTTTTAAACTTAAAACTCCCCTTATTGAACACGAGAAAAGGCCAAGAATCTATGCTGATCCTCGGCCTTTTGCATTTGACGCTTAACTATTCCAGTTGATTGTAGACTTTGTGCTGGTCACAACGCCCTGCCCGCTACTGCCCGCCCACGGTTTTGACCAAGTGGGAATCCACGTACTGATCTGTGGATGCTCAAACGTCCCACTGCCGCTAGTGATCGTGTAGGTTGGCATGACGTACCACTCACCAGCACCTAACTGCGGGTAGTCGCTCGCGCTCACTGAGGGTTGCATCAACACGCCGCCGTTATGCTCTGCATCGAATGGGTGCGACGTAGGCGCACCCTGCGGGCTGGTGTCACCACCTGCCGGGATTGGCGGTATTGGTGCGTCTGAGTACCAAACGCCGTTAAGGGCACTTGGCGCTGGCACGTTGGCGGGCGTTCCATCTGTGGGCGTACCCGGTAACATACTGTTTGCCGTCAAACCCGTTGTACCGCCTAGGCCACTCGTTATCCCAACTTCCGAACTGCGGTTGCCATTCACACTCGAAACCCAACCGCCATAAGCCGCCCAAACGGGTTGTGACCATGACATGCTACTTCCGGCTGGTGTGATTGGCGTTTCGCCACTCCCAAAACTGCCGCTCGCGGTCACGTTCACGGTTGACGGATTCCACCACGCGGTCTGGCCTAACGGGACATTGAGGCTGGCGCTTTCGGTTTCCGTTACGCTTACGTTGCGATACAAATACTCGGTGCTGTAGTTAGGCGTGTACCCTTCCCAGATCCACCAGCAACCGTACAGGCTACAAGCCTCCGACCAATGAGGCGTCCAACTGCTGATATAGCGCTTACTATATAGCATGTCGCCCGTGGTTTTTAACGTGCCGTTGAGGTTAAAACTAGCGCTCGTTTTGGCACTATTCACAAACTCAATTGTAAAATTATTCCACCAGTTAGCTGTTTGACTGTCGTTAATCCCACCCGGATTGCGCTGGCTACTGTAATACGTTGTGGTCTGCGCGGCGGCCTTACTGGTGATTGCCTGTTCCGTTATTGGGTGTATTTTCCATGCTGTCCCGCCTGTATAATTGGTGCCGTTACTGTGAACGGCAGGATAACTCTTACCCTCTAGGACGCCTAACATTCCGGGCGACAAAAACCGCCACTCGGTATAGCCCGGTAAGGCGGAACTGCAAGCCACATTACCATTTTCCACACAACCGATGGGCGGATTGCCGGGGGCTGTTGGCGTACTGGCACTAGGCGCGGGAAAATTCACGGTCACAAAAGCCGCCTGCCCGCCCCTCTCGGCGGTGGAGCCTTGGAACACGTAGTTTTCCACATCTGTACTAGTAGGCGCATAGGCTGTGACCACTACATTGTTTTGTGCGCTCGTGTTCCAAGCGCTAGGATATTGCTTATCGTAGTTGGCGAGCCATGTATTTAAATCGTTCTGACTCACCGCAATACTACCTGTCAATGGATTGCCCGCCGCGTCATACGTGCCAACCGCGCCTACATCATCTTTTTGCGTCCCACCGTTCACGGACAAATCAAACGCAATCACATCATGATTACCCGAATCAGTAGGCAAATTTCCTGTGCCTACTGCCAATTTCAAAGATTGCGAAAACTGAGTGCTACTACTGCTAGTGTAACTGCCAGTGTTCGCCTGTGTCTCGAAGGTTAGGTACTCGCCAGCGTTGATCCACAACTCTAAGCCCTGATTCGTGGCAAGCGTTAGTGTTGGTTCGGTTTTATTAAGTTTAGAGCCAACATTGATTTCTGCCGCCGTGGATAGTGGCGTCCCTTCTGACGATCCGAAACTTGGGAGCCAACCGCCCTTAGTCCCATCGTACAGATTGCCGTTTTGCGGGTTTGGTTGTATTTCGTCAATGCCACCTACAGCGTCAGCGATGTACATATTTCCATTGGCGCTGATTTCCGGGGAGCCAACGGGGGCTAATTGACCACTTTGACCGCTACTAGCGTATTGCTTCCCTGCACCTGTAGCGGGATTGATTGTTGCATACCCATAAGTGCCCCCGTCTGTGAACGGTTCAATGTACTGATTTTCTGCATAAGCACTTTCGCCGTCCCATGACGTTTGCCCGTCGCCAACATTCGGGTGCTGTTGCAGTATGCTTACGGTGCCGTCCGGTGCGATTTTGCCCACAAATACGTTACCTTCGCCATCGTTCCACATGATTATGCCCGTGCTGGTGGCGACTGGTGAGGCTGTGGAAGAGATTGCGCCGTAGGGATTGGCAAGATATTTGTAGTTACCTGTTATGGGGTTGACTAGAAATAACATACCTACCCCTGATTTACCACCATAATTTGCATTGTGTCCGTTGGGATCATCTGCACCCGTGACCGCAATATACTTAGTGCCATCTGACGCTGTGACTAATGCGGGGCTGGCATCCATGCGTTGACCTATGTTGACTGAGCCAATGACCTGCATTGTACTAGGGTTGATAGAGTAGAGCCAACCATTCTGCGTTGAAACCCATATCTCATCAGTAGGCGTACCCGCCTGCGCCGCCGTGACATAAAGCGGATAAGACACCACTTGATTGTAATTGCTTGTGCCTGCACCGCCTATGGACACGCTGGTATTGCTTAAACGCCCGCCACTAATCGTGAACGTGTAAAACTTAGTGCCTGCCGCCAAGTATGCCGCGCCTGTATTGGGATCGTAAACGGGCGAACTATTTGACACGTTAGGGATTTGGTTAATCCCTATGACGGCAGGCTTACCGCCCGTCCATTTTGACACATCAAATGCGATCATATAGCCATTGATACCTTGATAGTTGTTGCCGATACTGCCCACCGACACAGGATAAAACATAACCCCACCTGCGCCTATGGCAGTGCTGGCGCTGGCAAGATTGTTAATGGTCAAGCCCGTATTAGGGTCTTTGGCATTGGTCAATGTAGCCTCTGGCATCCACGGGTAAGGATCACTAATGGTTGAAACGTGGGTACGCTGTGCTGTGTCGCCATACATGACCACACTATTGCTTGCCGCGTAAGCAGTTAATGACGTTAAGGCCACTGCAACGGCGGCGGCTTCTGTTAATAAGCGTTTTTTCATGCGCTTGCCCCTCTCATGGCAAAATAAAAAGTCCCTACTTATTAGTGGGGACTTGGTGGAATTGTCATTATTTACTGACCAAAGCCAGAAACACCTTGCGATGACCACGTTGTACTTGAAACTTCCGCCCCTGCTGGTACTTTTTGCATTTGAAACGTATTGCTTACTACCCTATTTTGGTCTGCACCCGGCACTACAACCTCAAACACATGGTTTTTGCCGTTCCACTGCGCCGGAAGCCCTTGCTCGTCTAGCATTTTCTCGGCGTAAAAAAGACCAAAGAACGTTGTCAGCTTACCACTGTTAGGATCTTTGAGCGCGAACGCGGGTACGCCTGACTCAAGCGTTTTACCTGTCATCGTGATAGAGTCCTTTCCCCGCGTACCTTTAATATCTAACACACCGCTAAAATCCGTTTCCAAGTGTAAGGTGTGACCGTTCCAAGTGTTTTTAATCCCTGCGGCCTTCAAAATCTGCATCACATACCAGATAGGCACAAACGTTGTCATGACGCCACTGTTAGGGTCTTTGGCGGCAAATACATAAGGTGTATAAGCAGGCTTATTGTTTTCCTCAAATTGAGATTTAACCAGCGTGTAGCCGTCCTCATGTACGGTGGCCTGAGCCGCCATAGCTGGCGCGGCGACTGTCGCTAAAACGCTCAAGACGCTTAGTGTCGCTAATAATTTACGCATTTTCGCTAACCTCCGTAGGTTACTATTTGTTACACTTACAATACAGCTAGAACGCATGTTCTGTCAAGTGTTTTTGCTTGTCACTTGAGATATTGGCTTGTGCGAGTAGGCATATAGCCTAGCGGTACTTGCCCGTCCATTTCCAGTGTTAAGGGTAAACCGTCATAATCTGTAATCGTCTTACGTATTAAAAACGTTAAGTTACGCACGGGTTCCACATTTTCACAGACCGTGCCGTGTGCCAAAGCCGTTCGGTTGGCATCATCCAATATGCCTACTGCTTGTTCTATCGTTAGAGGCCAGACCACCGTGCCATCTGTCAATGGATAACCCCCTTGAGCGATGATAGCGCCCGCCAACACAGGTGGGTATAGTAACTGATACAGATAATTATCTATGTCAATCTGCTCACGTTCGACGTTAAGCTGTACGACTGACCATACATGCCGCGCTGGATCACCTATTTTTGCGCTTTTGCCGTCGATACGCACAGTGCGTATCGTTGATGGTATATACTTCCAGTGCAGAAAAAACTTAGCCGATGCTTGGGTAATTGGTATTAATAGCGATTGTCGTCTTTTTATCTCGTTTACGATTTCCAATTTGTGGCTAATAATCCAGTCCCGATCTGGCATAATTGATGTGACAGGCACCACTTTGTCCTGCTCGTTAGGTTGTAAAAACATACCATACTTAACTATTGCAGTGTTTACGTCCATATGTCTTAGTCCCTCCCTCGTTCTGTGACGTTATGTATATAGGGGCTTGCGCCCCTATAGTTAATCGGTAAAATGCACTGGCACTAGGATGCTACCACCTGTATTTTTGTCCAGTTGCATTACATACGCCCGCCCGTCTTGCGATTGCTTAGCGGTTAATTTGTAATCCGGGTGTATCTTTGCAAATTCGGCTCGCGTCATCAGTATAGTTTGCATTTAATTTGATCCTCCCTCATCCTGTGACGTTATGTATGTAAAAGGCGGGCAAAAACCCGCCTTTTGAAGTTTTATGTCGGCTATTTTGCCACTTTTGCCAATGTCTTTTTCGCGGCCTTGCTTTCGTTCACAGCCTGCTTGAAGATTTTGGAAACGCGGAACGCTGGCACCATTGACGCCGGAATGTCAATAACCTCGCCAGTTTTGGGGTTACGGCCTTTACGTTCGCCACGTTGCACAATCTCGAATTGCCCAAATTTTTGAAACTTGACGGCATTGCCTTTAAGTAACTGTTCAGCAATGACCTCGATAACCGCTTCCGTGGCATCCGTGGCGGCTTTTTTGCTACCTCCCAAGCGTTTTGACACAGCTTCAATAATTTCCGGTTTTTGCAGAATTGCCATTTTGCATTCTCCTCTGGGTTTTTTATTTTGTGGTGCTACATACTATAAGGGACGAGTTGGATTTTTTGATTTTGCTCGCCTTGCTTGTCTTACGTAGTGCAAAATCAACGCCCCGTCACTCCTACCAAGTGGTACATAATGCAAAAGCGCTACTAGTGCTAGTCCCAGATACCACCCCCAAAATGGAATATCGGTTCGCGTCAAACCTGTTGCCATCGCCAGTGCGAGTACGCTCCACTGCGCGAGTACGCCTGCCGCCGCAATTACGATGCCCTGCCACGGGCGAGACGGTTCCGCCAAAACCATGCCCCCGGTTGGCACTAACCGCACGTCTAGCACGCCCACCCGGATCACCCGTTGTCCCCACCCAATCTGCACCCTGTCAACCCGGACGCCCACCAGCCGGGCGGCGGCGGCGTGGCCTAACTCATGAACCGCCACAGCCGCCGCCAGAGCGAGAAAAAAGTTAGAGACTACCATAATGGCGCGAACTCCAATTCGGGGACGGGTGCTTTGCGCTTGTTCGGGATTTTGTGGCATTGTAGCCACTCCAAGCCATCTACCTCTAAGTCAAACCCATCCAGTATATCGCTTGGCAGTAGGTTCGCTAGCTGTGCGGCAATTTTTGGCTTGCCGTTGGCGAACTCTTGTTCTGCGGTAGCCTTCTCCACTGCCGTTAAATCGCCCATGGATTGATACGTATAACCACCTTGACCACGGGCGAGCGCGTACATCATGTCACCCGTGATCTTACGCCCTGACACAAGAGCGCGATATAATGCTTGCACTTTTGCGCGGGCATCCGCGCCCTCGGTTTCGTTCGTGTCGATCAATGTTTGTGGATCATAACGGTTGTCCGGCGTATTAACCACCTTGTCTAGCGGCAATTCGCGGCTGTGCGGCTTGGTCAGTTTATTTGCGTCGCGCTCGATCTCCACCAATACCGGGCGATCTGCGTACTTTGCAATCAAAGTAAGTGTATATGCCGTTGAGCGTCGCATTGAACCCAGTAGTGTGAGATCATGTTTGGTCATATTGTAACGTCGTAATAAATCGCGTAAAGTAGCTGTATCACTCGGGTCAAGGTCGTTGGCAACATCTAGCAGATAAGACAGACTATTTACGTATTCCTCTGCCGCCTTTCGTTCCTCGCCCTGATCGTCGTCCTCGTCCTCATCCTCATCCACGTACTCGGCTACCCATGCGGGCATACGCGCAACCACCGCCCGCATCTCTGCCACAAGCTCCTGCATTTTCGCTTTGGCGCTGGCACTTGCCCGAACTAAGGCAAGCCGCGCATCTGAATACTGATCAAGTAAATCTTCCATTTTTTACAACCTCCCTCACCGTTGCAAGTGTGTATTGTGCCATTGCACCCAGCATAATTAAGCCATTTTCCCTCGCCAACAGTGTAAAATCCTCGTCCGGGCTGGCTTTGACCGCCGCCACAAAAGCATCAAAATGTAGCAACATATCGTGTTCGCCTTGAGCCGCGCCTAGTGTGTAATCCACTCTACTAGTCGCGGCCGCGATCAGTTTTGCCGTTCCGTCCGCCAATACTAGGCGCACCGTGCGGGCGTCGCCGTCGCCGTATGCCAGAGCGATACGATCCAGAGCGGTCTTTAAAGCCTTGCGGCTGACGTTCAAAATCGGTACGCCTTGCTTGTCCTGCACTAACAGGGCGGGAGGGTATTTTTTAATGTCAAAAAGTGTTAAATCCATTGTCGTATTTCCAAATATTAGGCGCACTGTATGAGTCGCATCTGTATATATATGGATTTCACCCGAAGGCGCTAGGTCTACTAATGTCTGTACCCCTGCCGCCGGGATCAACAGGGTTGCGTTCGGCAATCTCTCGCTGGCGTAATGCGCATGTGCAATCACCGCACCATTGGTGGCTGTGGCTCTAATCCCGTTAGAGCCAAACTGCATAAGAACATTTGCCAGCGCTGGCACCGCCTGATTAGTCGAGGCCGCGAAAATCACTTGCGCCAATGGCTCGATCAGTGCGGCGGCTGGTACTGTGGCAAGCGTTTGCCAATCGTGCGCCTGCGGCACAAATGACTTAGCTGGTATGATCGTTGTGCCGTGCGTGTCTTGCGCAATCAGTTTGTTGGCGTCAACGGTCAGTGTGATTGTGCCTCGCATCTTACTCAACACCTTTACCACGTCAGCATCCACCGTGACCGCAAGCGGTTCGCCCGTAACTGCGAGCGGGGTGGATGACGCTAACCAGTATGTACCGTTAGCGTGACTAACGGTTAGCGTTGTACCGTCACTACTTAGTGTGACTAACTGTGCATCCTTGGCGCGATGTGCCACTGCTTTTTTAACGGTGCCAATTACCGCCTGTACATCTTTTTTGGTAATTTGCATGTTTCATTCCCTCCGTCCTGTATACCCATTTATGGTAATTAAAACCTTACCGCTTACTGCCGCTTATCTGTACTACACTTGTGCCGCGTATAACATCATATTACCTATGCTTTTTGCTAAGTCAATGCCTTAAAACCCCGTTAATATTGATTTTTGCTGTATACTACAGTTTGTGAGTTTTCTAAAAAACACAAAGATAATCTATGAAAAGTTGCGCCACAGACATGAGAGTTTGGCATGTAAATGAGTAAGTTTTGTTTCATTTGTGGATTTCGAACTGGAAATAGGCAACTTCTGAAATTGAGGGAGATTGACCGCAAAGTGTGGAGGTTTGACAATTCGGAGCAAACGATCAAATATAAAAAGGGTAAAAATCTAAAAAAATTTTTTTATTTGGGGGTGACATAATTTGGCAACGGGAACCGTCAGGAAACGTGGTGACAAGTGGCAGTACATCATCAATCTGCCTTTCGATCCCTCGAAAGGCGTTTATCCACAAATTCGGAAAAGTGGTTTTGAACGCAAAAAAGACGCGCAAGATGCACTGAGGGCGGCTTTGGCGCTCATAGATGCAAGCGAGGGTAAGGCCTCTCCTGCTCTACTACTCAAGGATTATCTGGACGAGTGGTTAAGTAGCCTGAATAATAAGCCCCGCACAGTCGAAACTTATCAATATACTTGTGAGATCATCAAAAAATATATTGGTGACGTAACACTTGGCGACCTCACACACGTACAAATTGAGGCTATGTACCACTCATTAGAGACTCAAGGCAAGGCGGCCTCGTCCGTTCATCGAGTTCACCGCGTATTGCGGGCGGCGCTGAACCGTGCCGTGCGACGGGGGATTATTACCACGTCGCCCATGCGACGGGTTGACGCCCCCAAAGGTGGAAGCGAACGCCGTCATACCCTATCCGTCGAACAAGTGTTCACGTTGCTAGACTGGCTCAAAGATCGACACCCGATTAGCTATGTAGGCGTTTACTTGGCGGCATATACTGGTTTGAGGCGGGGCGAGATATGCGGGCTTACGTGGGGCGATTGCGACCTAGACGCCGCCGTAGTGCGCGTGGTACAAGCAAGACAAAGGCGACCGAAACAGGGTACGGATATAGTAGACAAGCCAAAAACAGTAGGTAGTGTCCGCTCAGTCCCGCTCGCGCCAGACTTGGTGACAATCCTGCGCGAATGGCGCGACGAACACGCAAAAGTGAGCGACTATGTGTTGGTCAATGCGGCTGGCGAACCGATTGACCCCGCTACGTTAGCGCGGGATATGCGAAAAGCGGTCAAGGCTTTATCTCTGCCCCCGGTATCGTTCCACGATCTACGCCATACTCACGCTACATTACTTTTGCAGGGCGGTACGCCGTTGAAAGTAGTTGCGGAACGGTTAGGCCATACCTCAATCCGAATGACGGCTGACACATATTCCCATGTCACTCAAAACATGCAACAGGAGGCCACAGAACGCATAGCGGGGATTTTGAAGCGTCAGAGTGAATTATCTTAGATTAGCCTCTTTTTTGCCTCGTTACAATTCGGAACAAATTCGGAACACAAGGAAAAACGGCTTCCAGATTGTTTCCAATCCGAGAGCCGTTTTTCCTTGTTATATAAGGCTTTTTTGATGGGCGGTACTGGTTTCGAACCAGTGACCCCCTGCTTGTAAGGCAGGTGCTCTCCCACTGAGCTAACCGCCCAAAATGACCCCAAGGGGATTCGAACCCCTGATTCCGCCGTGAAAGGGCGGTGTCTTAACCGCTTGACCATGGGGCCAAAATGGTGAGCCATGCAGGATTCGAACCTGCGACACCCTGATTAAAAGTCAGGTGCTCTACCGACTGAGCTAATGGCTCAAAAGAACACGATAAAAAATATATCACGCGCGTCTTTATTTGGCAAGCAGATTCAACACATTTGTTAATTTAAAAAACCGGAGTGATCTCCACCATCTGTTCTCGTTCAGCGCCCGTACCGAAGATGACAATCTCCGCGCCAGTTAATTCTTCAATTCTTTTCAAATATCGCTGTGCCTCTACCGGAAGTTCAACAAAAGAACGAACGCTTGAAATGTCTTTTTTCCAACCTGGCATGGTCTCATACACCGGTTCACAACGTCCCAGCGCTGATAGACTGGCTGGAATATGCGTAATTTCTTCCCCATTAAGGCGATAGGCAACGCAGATCTTTAACTCATCAAGCACACTGAGAATATCCAATTTCGTGACGGCAATCGCATCAAGCCCGCTCACTCTTCGCGCATGGCGCGTCACCACACTGTCAAACCACCCCACACGCCGTGGGCGGCCTGTCGTCACACCGTATTCATGACCTACTTCACGAATCTGCTCTCCAAGCTCATTATTAAGTTCTGTTACAAAAGGTCCTTCCCCTACCCTAGTCGTGTAGGCCTTCACCACACCGATAACCTTGTTGATCTTCGTCGGGCCCACTCCAGCCCCGATACACACTCCACCGGCCACTGGATTGGATGAAGTGACATAAGGATAGGTGCCCTGATCCAGATCCAACATCGTGGCTTGGGCACCCTCAAAAAGAACATCTTGCCCCTGACTGATGGCTTCATCGAGTACTACGGAAGTCTCTGTCACATACGGGCGAATACGATCTGCATAGCTTAAATATTCGTGATATAGTTTGTCAACGTCAAAGCCTTCTGTCTCATAATAGCGATGGAGCAATCTGTTTTTTTCGTCCACATTCAGTTCAAGTTTTCTGCGAAACTCATCGGGATCTAAAAGATCGGCAATTCGAATTCCAATTCTCGCTGCCTTATCCATATAGGCGGGGCCGATTCCTTTACGAGTCGTCCCGATTTTTTGCATTGATTTTCTTTCTTCTTCCAGCTCATCTATACGAATATGATAGGGCATGACCACGTGAGCGCGGTCACTAATGACTAGCTTTCCAGTTTTGACACCCTGCTGATGTATATAGTCCATTTCCTCCAATAAGGCCTTGGGATCAATCACCATCCCATTGCCTAGAAGACATACCTTATCTTCGTATAGATACCCTGATGGCAACAGGTGCATGTTAAATTTCTGGCCGTTCAATCGAATTTGATGACCGGCATTGTTACCACCCTGATAGCGTGCGACAACATGAGCGCGTTCCGCTAGGTAATCAGTTACTTTCCCTTTCCCTTCATCGCCCCATTGCGTACCTACGACAACCACAGTAGCCATTTGTTTCACTCCTATGGGATCACCATGATTTCTTCTTTACGAAATCCCCATTGAGTGTAGCAACGCGCAAGGTAGATGTCAACGAATAAAATACGAACAAATTATTATTAATTATCGCTATTATTCGTGTTTTTCGTCATTACAAAAACAATCTCATTGGGCCTGGTAATAATGTCTCGATAATGATCGAGTTGCAGAATAAGGGAAAGTTCAGGATTCGTGGGGTCCAAATTGCTAAAGTCACTCAAATTGAAACTCGGAGGTCCGAACCACCACGATTTATAGACCACATACGCCTCTACATTTTGAAAGGAGCCGACCTGTACATACGAAGGAATATCATAAACCACCGCGAATTTTGCCCAAAAAACCAACATACCTACAATGACAATCCCAGAAATAGCAACTCCTATCCTTTTGCTGTATTTGATCGTCAAAAGGCGTTTTCGCAAACGGATTCGTTTTGCTCTCCGCTTAGCGCCATATCGGCTATTTTGCGGCCATTCATTGGGCGTTCTGAATAAATTTTGTTGAGATTCATATACCGGTTTCGCTGGCTTTAAAGGACCTAAAGCCCATTTGATCAGTTGAATTAACGTAAGTTTTTCCCTCGGATGAATCACTCGTCTTGGTTCAAGTGCTGTTGCGCTTTGCTCTTCATCCCAATCAAACGTCTCTTCAGTGTCTTCGTTATTCACCATCTGTCACCGCGTTTTATTTTGCCATCCGTTCTAATGAAACAAATTTATTGTAATTTTTTAAAAAAACCAATTCCACTTTGCCGGTAGGACCATTTCGTTGCTTCCCGATGATGATCTCCACAATATTTTTCCGTTCTGTTTCTGGATCATAATAATCGTCTCGATATAAAAATCCAACCACGTCAGCATCTTGCTCAATACTGCCCGATTCACGAATATCGGATAGCATTGGCCTTTTGTCCTGCCGTTGTTCTACTGAACGACTCAATTGTGATAATGCAATAATGGGCACATTAAGTTCACGTGCTAATCCCTTCAAGTTTCTTGATATCTCCGATATTTCCTGTTGTCTATTATCAGTCTTCCCTCTGCCATGAATTAATTGCAAATAATCAATCACCACGAGACCCAACCCATGTTCCAATTGAAGTCTGCGCAACCTGGCGCGCATATCAGAAACCGTAATGGCGGGACTATCATCAATGTAAAGAGGCGCTTCTGAAAGCGATGCAATGCCCATAGATAGCTTTGTCCAGTCCTCATCTACCAATTGCCCCGTCCTAAGTACGTGAGCATCAATATTCGCCTCTGCACTGATCATTCTTTGGACAAGTTGTTCTTTGGACATTTCCAAGCTAAATACTGCTACAGTCTGCTTCGCTCGTACCGCGACATTTTGAGCGATGTTTAGCGCGAACGCAGTTTTCCCAACTGACGGTCTTGCAGCGAGGATAATTAAATCAGAACGCTGAAAACCGGAAGTCATTCGGTCCAGTTCCGCATATCCGGAAGGTACCCCAGTTAGTCCGTCTCGATGATGATAAAGGTATTCAATTCGCTCATAGGCCTGCATCAACACGTCCCGAATAGGTGTGAATCCTTTATCAGACCGTGATTGTACGAGCGTTAATATTTTTCTCTCTGCATCATCAAGCAGTTCTCCGACATCATCGGTACCAGCATATCCGCTGGACGCAATTTCTGTAGAGACGTTGATCAAACGGCGTAACATAGCGCGATCAGCAATGATTCCTGCGTGATACTCCGCATTCGCAGCGGTAGGGACCGTGTTTGACAAACTGGCGATATATTCCACTCCGCCTGCCTCTTCAAGCTTTCCTTGCGCTTGTAAAGTGGCCATCAACGTGATGAGATCAACCGGTTCTCCTTTTTCTGCGATTTCAATGGCGCATGAAAAAATAAGCTGGTGAGCATTTCGATAAAAATCGTCCGGGTGTATGATTTCTAACAAACTTGCCATAATTTCTGGGGCAATCAAAATCGCCCCTAGCACCGCTTGTTCAGCTTCCACGTTTTGTGGCGGTAATCTATCAAAACCCACTTCACTCATGAGTGATCTGCTACCACCTGTACTTTTAGGTTGGCAGTCACCTCATGGTGCAATTTAATAGACACACTCGTCACCCCAAGCATTTTGATTGCTTCGTGAAGTTGAATCTTTTTCTTATCAATAGAGAATCCAGCAGCTTGCAACCCTTCCGCAATTTGTTTTGAAGTGATCGCGCCAAAAACTCGATCACCATCGCCCACTTTTACTGGTAAAGTTAAAGTGATTTTCTCGATTTTCTCTGCAAGTGCTTTTGCAGAATCCAGAATATGTTGTTCTTTTTTGGCCTCAGATGCTTTGTGTTGCTCGAGTTCTTTTAAGATTTCCTGAGTTGCGGGTGTTGCTAATTTTCTTGGAAATAAGTAATTTCTCGCGTACCCTTCTGATACATTCTTTACTTCCCCTTTTTTCCCTTGGTTCGCGACGTCTTGCAAAAACACAACTTTCATGCGATTAGCTCCTTTATTAAGAAATTACCGATTCCCATTATGCTAAGTTCTCTAAAATTTGGTTACTTGATTGTATAAACTATGGTAAGATACTTAAATGAAACAGCAATTTGACCAAAGTATGAACTTTTATTGAACAATCTTCGCGTTTGGAGAGATTTTCATGATCATTTCTCGTCTGAATTTTATTCGTTTTCTTGGATTTATGATAGTCCTTCTATTTTTATTTCTTGGGTCCGCTTTGAATCAATACCATTTATCGAAAATCATCCAAAGTAATTGGTATCCAGAGGTTCAGACGGTTTCCTCTCAAATGGTAAATACCATTCAATTGAATACATCAGTCCTAGAATGGGGCAACCATTCTCCCCACTTAATGGATTTATTAAAAAATCAATTAGGATTCGAGACCCATCAAATATCTCTTACAAGTATTCACATCGGCAAATTGGGATTTATATCTTTTCTAAACCCTCCTTGGTCATTATCTCTTTCTTTTACACAAACCCATTTACCCAATTATTACTTCTTTAATAACAATGGAAATCCGTCTTCACTGATTGCATCCAATCTACAGAATACCTATTTTAAGTATTTTATCCCGATCATTATACAAAATAAAGTAGTTGGGGATTTTTACCTTATAGCAAATAACTCCCCCGTCTCATTTGGTTTATGGTCGGAGTACAACCTGCCTTTGTACTTAGATATATTTCTAATTTTGATCATACTCTACTACATGGTCTTTCATCTTAAAAGTCCTAGATTGATTAATGACAACGCAATCTCATTTCTAACCCTTGCGGATACAATGCCTGCGATAAAAAAACAAAATTTGAGTATTACAACTTCCTTCCAGGCGAGCAACAATAGTCGCCCCACAGTCGAGTTGTTGATTCAAGACATCATCTATCACGCGTCTACTGCAGTCATTCATTTCGACCTAAATGGTTCTATTCAGTTTTTTAATCCCTCTGCAGCTACACGTCTAGGAATCACACAAAATGATGATGATATTTTATCTCTTTGTGATCTGGTAAAGGAACTCCATATATCGAAAGAAAACATCAGATCATTGATTAATGAATTGAATAAGAATGGTTTTTTATATAATCAAACAATTAAATTCAGAAACAAAAAGACTAATGAGAATAGGATGGCTTTATTATCTGTTATTGAATTCTCTGATAGAAGTAAATTGGCTGGATATTGGGTGTTTGCAGAAGACATCACAGATATGGGTGCCTATAATATCAACAATATTCCCTATATCGACCGTTTAAACTTGATTGCTGAATTTGCGGCTTCAACTGCTCATGAAATTCGCAATCCTCTGACAACGGTACGCGGGTTTCTTCAGCTTCAAAAGAAGCGGGAAACCAATAAACGCAATGAGTCCCATTATCGTGTGATGATCGACGAAATAGATCGAGTAGATCAGTTAATTTCAGAATATTTAATGTTAGCAAAAAATTCTTCTAAGCACAACCATGAGGAAACTTCTATATCTAATTTGATCACTAATTTAATTCCCCTGATTACTGCGGAAGCCAATATGAAACAAGTAGAGGTGTTTTTTTCTAACTTACCTACATGTACTTGTATGGCAAACGTCAATGAACTGAAACAGGTGTTTTTGAATATCTGCAAAAACGCACTTGATGCAATGGAGAATGGTGGTGTTTTATCAATAGAAGGGATTGAACATCAGGATTCTTTTACCATAATGATTAAAGATACTGGTGCAGGAATGAGTAAAGAGGTGATGGATCATATATTCGATCCATTTTTCACCACAAAACAAAAGGGGTCTGGTATAGGTTTATCAGTGTCCATGCAAATTATTAAATCTCACCAAGGCAGTATAACCGCTGAATCGAAACTAGGGGTGGGAACTACTTTTACTATTACACTTCCCATCATAGAACAACAGCGCATGTACACCTCCTGATTGTTTTCGAAGGTACACATGCGCTGTCATTAATAAACTTTTACTATTCAGTCGTATATGGCAATAATGCCACTTGTCGAGCTCTTTTGATAGCAAGTGTAACCTGCCGCTGATGACGGGCACAATTGCCAGAAATCCTGCGTGGAAGTATTTTTCCGCGTTCGGTTAAATACTTAGATAAACGATTGAATTCTTTGTAATCCACCACATCAATCTTGTCCACACAAAATTGGCAAACGCGCTTCCTTTTTCCGCCACGACCTTTACGAGCCATACGATTCACCCTTTCTTAAATTATTTCCTGTCAATTTTTTAGAAAGGAAGGTCATCGTCAGCAATGTCAATGGTATGTCCATCATCTGCAAAGGGATCGTCATTATACCTTGGAAAGCCAGCTGATCTTTCCGGTTCAACAGCCCTGCCGCTTTGAGTACCGGTATAACCTGAGGAACTGGTGTCTGAGCGTTCAGACTCTGCCCCTTTGTCGAGAAAGCGTACATTATCCGCTATCACTTCAGCTATACTTACCTTACGTCCCTCTTTATCTTCGTATTGACGCAATTGTAACCTGCCCTCAACAGCAGCTAATCGCCCTTTGTGCAGGTATTGAGCAGTTAACTCGGCTAATTTATCCCAGGCAACGATGCGAATGAAATCTGTTTCTTTCTCCTTGCCTCGTTGAGTAAATGGCCTGTCTACGGCTAACGTAAAATTCACGACTGCTTTTCCTGTATTGGTGTATTTCATTTCAGGGTCTTGCGTCAATCTACCGATCAAGATGATTCGATTTAACATTGCCGTCTCCCCCCCCAAGGGCTTACTTAAGCTTCATCAACCCGAGTTGTAAGGTATCGCATGACTGAATCGTTGATTCTCATGAGTCGCTCCAGTTCGGCTGTTACGTTGTTTTCATCTTTGAATTTCATAATCACGTAGTATCCTTCACGATACTCGTTGATCTCATAGGCCAAGCGACGTTTGCCCCACTCGGTCACATCAAGAACTTCCCCACCTTGACTGGTTACCACATCTTTAAAGCGGTTAACTAGGTCTTGGGTTTGTTCACTTTCCAAATCAGGACGCAGCACATATAAGGATTCATATTCGCGCATCCGTACTTCACCTCCTTATGGACATTAGGCCCCTTACGGAGCAAGGATGGCAGGTATCCTTCTGAGTCTAATTTAAACTCACTTCGATCAATAATAACAAAAACGTTGATAAAAGGAAAGACTAAACATTAAATCTAAAATGCATCACGTCACCGTCCTGCACCGTGTATTCCTTTCCTTCTAACCGTAACTTTCCCGCCTCTTTGACAGCGTTTAGTGAACCTGCTTTTACGTAATCATCGAAGGCAATCACTTCAGCCCGAATAAATCCCTTTTCGAAATCTGAGTGGATGACACCAGCGGCTCCAGGTGCTTTGGTCCCCCTACGAACTGTCCATGCCTTGACCTCTTTAGGCCCTGCAGTGAAATAAGTAATCAAGCCAAGCAGACGATAAGATGCTGCGATTAAGCGGTCAAGTCCTGACTCTTCAAGACCAATTTCTTTAAGGAATTCACTTCGATCCTCTTTATCAAGCTCTGCGATTTCTGACTCCACTTTTGCACTAATGGTAATCACTTCAGCATTTTCCTTTGCGGCAGCTTCCTTGACTACTTCCACCAATGGTAAATCGATTTCTGCCACTTGATCTTCCGATACATTGGCCGCATACAGCACTGGTTTGATTGTCAGTAAATTATAGGGCTTAAGCACAAGCAATTCTTCTTTCGACCATTCCAATCTTCGCAAAGGCACCCCATTTGATAGCGCTTGATCCGCCTTTACCAATGCATCCACTTCTTCTCTAACTTTTGTTTCCCCACTTTTTAATTGTTTACGCACTCTTTCCAGCCTTCTTGCGACCGTATCCATATCTGCAAATATTAGTTCCATGTCGATAATTTCGATATCTGAAATGGGATCGACCTTACCGGAAACATGTGTGATGTCATTGTCTTCAAAGCATCTTACCACATGGATAATTGCATCAACTTCTCGTATGTGAGCCAGAAATTGATTACCCAATCCTTCCCCCTTACTTGCTCCTTTCACTAAGCCTGCAATATCCACAAATTCAAATGTGGTTGGGACAATTTTCTCTGGATGATCAATTGTTGCCAATTGTTCAAGTCGATCATCTGGTACTTCCACCACACCTACGTTGGGGTCGATCGTACAAAATGGATAATTGGCCGCCTCTGCACCTGCTCTTGTAATGGCGTTAAATAATGTTGATTTGCCTACATTGGGTAAACCAACGATGCCAGCCTGTAATGTCATTTGATTTCACTCCGTATCTTATCAGTATTTGTTCGGATTTCCCATTATTTTCTGTATGAATGTATTTTCCATAGGATATTTTTTATTAAAACATTGTAAAATAACAATGAACGTAATATCTTTTTGATGGGGAGGGATGCGCATGCGCAGAAGGCTTCGCGAATTAAAGAATCGGCTTAGAAGGCGTAAGGTCCTTTTAGCAGCTTCACGTATCCGTATCAGTGCATGAGCAGTAGTCAATCTTGTCCAACGTAAGCTTTCCCGGAGATGATTTTTTGCATCTGCCAGGAAAGCTTTTATTTTACTCTAGATCTGTTTCTGTAATGATTTTTTTGATTGATTTCTCAAAATCATGGCGAGGCATCAGTACACTTCTACCACACTTACAACATTTAATCCTGATGTCCATTCCCATTCGGATAACTTCCCATTCATTAGTTCCACATGGATGCCCTTTTTTCATTACAACATGCGTCCCAATTTTGTAAGGACCATTTGTCACCTTATTCTACCTCCACAACACATGTTCCATTATAATTTGAAGCTGTTGCTTAGCAAGTGTAACCATCCATTTGCAATTAAGGACTGAACAATCCACTGTTTGATGGTGTTTTGCTGAAATGCCCAAGACAAAAACAACATTATTTTGATAAGCATTCCGTCTATATAGAATCCTATTCCTATTCCTAGCATCAATCCCAATATTTGATTTGCATAATGCTTTAGCGATTCCAACCATATGGTTTTTATACTGTAAAAAAGCATCCATAGTCCGAAGAACACTGCAATGATATTTCCTGCAAACAGTATCCTATAAAATATTATTCTTGAAATCGTAGTGATATGGTACATGTTTGTGCTCGTTGCTATGTCTAATATTCTTATTCTGACAACCGGTACCAATGGTTGAATCAGTCTTTGCAACCAATCAAAATATTCTACTTTTATAGATGGATTAGTGATCGACTCCTTCAAACCAGGCACTATCACCCATATCCCAGTTATCAATCCTATCACTGTTGAAAATCGAATGATTAGCTTAAGGCTACCTGCACTTAATCCATATAGACTTGTCCAACCAATTACACTAACTAACAACATGTCAAGCATACGTTGACCCCCCCTTAGGGTTATTCAACATATTTTATGCTTTACAAGGTATAAATTAACCTTCTTCCGTCACATACTGTACTATCAATCTTTTATAAGGCGGGAGAAAATGTTCAATCAATCCATGCTATCTTTCTCCAAAGATAATCAATCTTTGAAAATTCACTTTGAGCACCCCAATGCTATTGGCTTTTTATCAAATGCTATTAAGGAAGGAGTATTGCATAGGCCTATTGGTTCGACTGTTGTTATCATGTGCATCGGTACTGATCGATCGACCGGGGATTCTTTAGGCCCTTTGGTCGGAACAAACTTGTCAGATAAACTACACCTTCCATACATCTACGGCACATTAAACAATCCAGTTCATGCTGTTAACCTTGAAGAGACATTAAATAAGGTGAGCGATGAGATAATCAACCCATTTATTATTGCCATTGATGCATGTCTCGGCCATCATTCATCTATTGGTGATATAACTATCGCAAAGGGTTCCTTAAAACCTGGTGCTGGAGTAAAAAAAGTGCTACCTGAAGTAGGGAATTATCATATCACTGGTGTCGTAAATGTTGGCGGATTTATGGAGTACTTTGTTTTACAAAACACCAGGCTTAACCTGGTGTTTCAAATGGCAGATATCATTTCGCGCAGCATCGCTATTGCTTTAAGATCTACTCAACAATTTGGAATCTCAACTTTACCCGTTCTCAATCAAAGAGAGCTCCCATAATCATATTATTTTATTTGACACTTTTAATCACTTCATTTTCTTCTTTCGTTAATTTGTACCCTGATTGTTTATCTATGATTGGTTTTGCAAATACGATAGAGTCTTCTCTTCCGTAAATACTGCTAAGTACGACTCCGCTGCCTTCTTCATTCAAAATTGCGATAGAAAAACTTAAATCATTACCATCTTCACCAAACGCATTATATCTTTTTATGATGGGTTGAGAAGCTTTTTTACGTATTCTGATTTCATGATTTTCCAGTTTTTCACCTTGTACTGTTTGCATGCTTCTTAACTCTTCGATACTTACATTTATTTGTTGAATCAAAGATTCCAAGTCTATGCCGCTCTCACCACGAACAAGACTCAGGTACCTCTTCTTCACCTTAGAGGCATATGTTTGAACGATGATTGCATATATAAGTGCAATCAGTCCAATGATCACTCCTAAAGCGCTAATCAAAACCATTGTTGACTTTGATAGACTATCTAATAACGAAATCACTAGAAGCACCTGCTTTATCAGTGTATTATAGCGTTTAAGATTCCCTGACCGTGTATAAGAACCCATTGAATTAATGCAACCACCACGAGCGAAGGAAGCATATTGGCTATTTGTATTTTTTTAATTTCTAGAATATTAATTCCTATCCCAGCAATCAACAATCCCCCTACCGCTGTAATATCAGAAATGATGATTGGTGAACTCATTTTTGAACTGAACAAATGTGCTAATGTTGCTATTCCGCCTTCATATATTAAAATAGGGATCGCAGATAAGGCAACCCCCGGCCCCATTGCAGATGAAAAAATAATGGCAGAAAATCCGTCCAGCATGCTCTTGGTATATAATATCGAATTGGAATCTGACACTCCACTTTGAATTGCCCCAACAATCGCCATTGACCCCACTCCGAAAATCAGGCTGGCAAAAACAAATGCTTCGGATAGTTTTCCGTATTTTCCTTTGGTTTTATTCTCGATCCAATCGCCCAACAATTCTATTTTATTCTCAATATGCCACCAAACGCCTATAACAGTTCCTACTACTAGAGATATCACAATGATTAATGGGTTTTTCAATCCAGTCATTGCCATCGACAATCCGAGTGTTATCACAAATAACCCAAGACCTTGAAGTACTGCAACTCTCATTCGATCGGGAATTTTTCTTAGCATCAAGCCTATTATGGATCCAATTATAATTGCGGATGTATTGGCTAATGTTCCAATTAAAAACAAATCCTCACCTCAGTACTTGCTGATACACGCTCACTCCAGGTTTTCTTCGCTTATCAATTGAAGAATTCTGCTTAGATCATCTTCATTGAAATAATCAATTTCTATTTTGCCTTTTCCGTTCTTATCTTTAATTTTTACTGGCGTTCCCAGTAATTCTCTTAAATTATCTTCATAGGCTTTAATTTGCGGATGCACTCTTTTATCTTTTTGTTTTGTTTCACGTGGAACATTTTCCGACTTTTGAACCAACAACTCCACTTCGCGAACACTTAATCCATCCGTTTTAATTTTATCCACTATTGATTGCATCAAATTGTTATCTTTTAAAGATAATAATGCTCGAGCATGCCCCATAGAAATTGTTCCACGTGAAACATCTTCAAGTACCTCAAAAGGTAAAGATAGTAATCGCATTAAATTAGCAACATGAGATCTACTCATCCCCACCCTATCTGCTAACTGTTCTTGCGTAAGAGAAAATAATTCCATAAATCTTTTGTATGCTTCTGCCAGTTCAACGGGATTTAAATCATCTCGTTGCAAATTTTCAATAAGCGCGATCTCCATCGCTTCTTTGTCAGATATTTCTCTGACAAGAGCAGGTATGGTAGGCAACCCAGCAAGCTGAACAGCTCGAAATCTTCTTTCACCAGCTACAATTTCAAACCCGCCAGAAATACGTTTCCTCACAACGATTGGTTGTAATACACCGTGTTCTTTAATCGAATTGACTAATTCATCTAATTTTTCAAAATTAAAATCACGCCTAGGTTGGTAAGGGTTCGGAACCAATTCATCAACTCGAATGTGTACAATTTCATTCAATCGATCATCAGCTAATTGAGGAATTAATGCTTCCAATCCTTTTCCCAAACCGTTTCGCGTCTTCAACTTCCAATCACTTCCTTGGCTAAATCTAGATATACCTCCGCACCCCGTGAACGGTTGTCGTATTGAATAATTGGTTTCCCATGACTTGGAGCTTCACTTAAACGAATATTTCTGGGAATAATCGTTTGATACACTTTATCACGAAAATACTTTTTTACATCTTCTATGACTTGAAGCCCCAAGTTCGTACGAGCATCCAACATCGTTAAGAGAACCCCTTCAATCTCTAGCGAAGTATTGAAATGCTTTTGCACTAAACGAATTGTACTAAGCAATTGACTTAGTCCTTCGAGTGCATAATACTCACACTGAACAGGAATCACTACAGAATCAGAACTGGTCAATGCGTTAATAGTCAAAAGACCTAAAGAAGGGGGGCAATCAATTAATATATAGTCAAATTGGTTGCGCAAGGAGGAAATCGATCTTCTTAACCGAACCTCTCTCGATATCGTAGGCACAAGTTCAATTTCCGCACCAGCAAGTTGTATTGTCGCGGGAATTATATACAAATTATTAACAAAAGTAGCGATCACCGTATCAGATGCGCTGATATCATTAATAAGTACATCATATATACAATACTTGACATCCGCTTTATTGATCCCTACACCAGAAGTGGTATTGCCCTGAGGATCAATATCTATTAAAAGTACTTTTTTGCCCAATTCAGCCAAACTAGCACCGAGATTAACAGCAGTAGTTGTTTTTCCAACTCCGCCTTTTTGATTGGCAATAGAAATTACTCTTGCCATTAAACCAACTCCCAAATAAAATACAAAAAATCGTTACTCTTTATTGTACTAGAAATAAAAAGAACACACCATGAAAAGATGGGTGTTCTCCAACTCAAAAACAATGACAATCGTGTGATTAATTGACGGATTTAGGCACTCTTATTATAAATTCGAAAAACTCCTCCTGATCAATTTCATGTTTTTCAACAGTAAACCCAGACTTTTCTATCAAATGAAGAGAGCGTCTGATGGTATTGATAGCAAGCCTCGCATCTTTAGAAATAAATCTTGAACAATTCAAGGAATTCTGTTTCATTTTCTTCTTCAAGGCATCAATACGAGCTTCCGTTTGTTTAACAGAAAGTCCTTTTTGAAGGATTTCCGACAACAGTGTCCGTTGTTCGGTCTCAATAAGACCAAGCATTGCCCTAGCGTGTCTTTCAGTGATTTGACGATGAATAACCGCATCTTGAACCTCACTCGACAAATGCAGTAAACGCAATTTATTGGCAATTGTCGACTGACTTTTGCCAAGCCTCTGCGCCAATATTTCTTGCGTATAATGATAATCCTCCAAAAAATGTTGATAAGCCAACGCCTCTTCAATCGCACTTAAGCCCTCACGCTGTAAGTTTTCTACCAAAGCCATCGAGGCAGCCTGAGAGTCATTAATATTGCGAATCATCGCAGGTATAGTGGTAAACCCCAACTTAATCGCAGCCCGCAATCTGCGCTCTCCAGCAATCAATTCATAATGATCAGATTTATGTCTAACTACAATGGGCTGTATTAAACCGTGTGACTGAATGGTAGACGCGAGTTCATCCAATTTATCGTCATCAAAAACCGTTCTTGGTTGCAATGGATTAGCAGCAATCATATCGATAGGCAATTCATGGATGGTAAGCTTATGACTCTGATCGATAACTGATGAATTCAACCATTTTGTCAATTGTTCGCGCATAACAGCTACCCCTGTCATCAAATTTGATTAAGGGGTTCTACACGTCGCCACCATATCCTTCTTTTGTAAAAACTAACGACAAAACTAGTTCCTAAACGACATTTAAAGAGAAAAAATGACATAAAAAAATCTTGATTATAGGGGGTTCCTCGTAGCATCACCAGGCTTTCTTGGAAACCTCCGAGGTGTTTGTTTAATTTTTTTAATATCTAGCACCATTCTCTCGCCCATATTAAGAGGTAAATAATAGCCGTAATCCTGTACAAGCACGGCACTAAGAACTTTTGCGGCATGATTGGAAAGTCTCCACTCCTCCATTGCAGAAGGCCCTTTCATCGCATAAAAATGTCCCCCAACATTCAAAAAAGGCAAGACCCATTCGAGTAGTGTTGGCATAGATGCAACTGCTCTGGAAACCAAATGACTATAGGTTTCCCGATGAACTTTCTGTATTGCCAATTCCTCAGCACGCGCGTGAATAACCGTTACACCTGATAACCCTAACTCTTCAACCACATACTGTAAGAAATCAACTCTTTTACGCAACGAATCACAAAGTGTCAAATTCAATTCCGGCATCACTATTTTGAGGGGTACTCCAGGGAATCCTGCGCCCGTTCCCAGATCCATTAATCGATGAATAGGCAATTGGTTTTGTAGTAAAGGAAACAAAGCCAGGCTATCAAAAAAATGTTTACTATATATCTCATCCACCTCAGTAATTGAGGTTAGATTACGTGTTTCATTCCATTTCACAAGAAAATCTGCGTACTTTTGAAACTGGTTTACCTGATGTTCATCAAGCACAATTCCAAGCTTAAGTACCCATTGTAGAAACTCACTACCCATCATTTGATTACTATCACCCATTGGCCATCGACTGCCTTGACTTCATTTCCAACCATATCAAAAGGACTGAGATATCCGCAGGTGTCACACCTTCAATTCGAGAAGCCTGCCCGATATCCGATGGTCGAATGATTGAAAGTTTATCCCTTCCCTCATTCGATAATCCCTTAATTAAGAAGTAATCAATGGTCGATGGTATTTTTTTGTCTTCCAGTCGTCTTTGCTTTTCAATTTCCTGAGCCTGCTTATCTACATACCCCTGATACTTGGCATCAATCTCTACCTGCTTTCGCACTTCTTCATGCAAATTGCTTGCAGAAGGAACAATCTGATCAATCACATCATAAGTCACTTGAGGACGTCTCAATAACTGCTCTAACGAAATAGAACCACTCGAAAATTCCAAACCCAAATAATCAAATATTTCTTTATGAAGTTCCGGTTGAATACGAGTTTTGTGAAGTCGTTCCTTTTCGTTTTGAATAGCCTCCATTTTATGCAAAAAACGCTCATACCGCTCATCAGGAAGTAATCCAATGCGGTGACCAATCTCCATCAGGCGAATATCGGCATTGTCATTCCTAAGCAAAAGACGGTATTCTGCTCTCGAAGTCAACAAGCGATATGGTTCTGATGTGCCTTTGGTAATCAAATCATCAATCAGAACACCGATATAGGCTTCAGATCGCTTTAAGGTAAGCGGTTCTTTATTTAGTGCATAAAATGCGGCATTAATCCCTGCGATGATTCCCTGCCCCGCCGCTTCTTCATAACCAGAGGTTCCATTGATCTGTCCCGCTGTAAATAACCCAGCAACTAATTTGGTCTCTAGGGTCGACATTAACTGAGTAGGCACCATGGCATCATATTCAATGGCATAGCCCGGTCTTAACATTTCGACCTTTTCAAGTCCTGGAATGGATTTCAGCATATTCACCTGTACGTCTTCAGGCAAACTAGTGGATAATCCCTGAACGTACCATTCTGCAGTATTTCGTCCTTCCGGTTCCAAAAAAATCTGATGGCTGGGACGCTCCTTAAATCGAACAACTTTATCCTCAATACTAGGGCAATACCTAGGTCCCTTCCCTTCAATATCTCCAGTATATAAAGGAGCTCTGTATAAATTGCTGTTAATGATCTCATGAGTGGACGAAGAAGTGAATGTCAAATAACACTCCATTTGCTCTCTCGGTTCAATATCGTCACGAAATGAAAAGTGCAAATTGCCTTCATCACCTGGTTGTGGTGTCATCTTTGTAAAATCAATCGAATTGCGATTGACTCTAGGAGGTGTTCCCGTTTTAAAGCGAACCAATTCAAATCCGAGTTCATTCAGGTTCAATGCCAACTGTACAGAAGGTAATTGCCCATTGGGACCACTAGAATAAGCAACATCTCCAATGATTACTCTTCCGCGCAAATAAGTCCCAGTCGTTAACACCACCGATATTGCCTTATATTCTGCGCCAGTTCTCGTCACCACGCCACGAATAACACCATGATCGACGAGCAACTCTTCCACAATCCCTTGTCGCAGGGTCAATCCTTTTTGGTTTTCTATCGTATTTTTCATCATCAAACTATACAGTGCTTTATCTGACTGAGCGCGCAACGCTTGAACCGCTGGCCCTTTACCTGTGTTGAGTAGACGCATTTGCACATATGTTAGATCGGTGTTATATGCCATTTCACCGCCAAGCGCATCAATTTCCCTTACCACTATCCCTTTAGCCGGGCCGCCAATCGAGGGATTGCAAGGCATAAATGCAATCATATCCAAATTGATCGTGAGAAGCAGTGTTTCAGCCCCTAATCTGGCCGCTGCCAGTGCCGCTTCCACCCCCGCATGACCAGCCCCAATCACGATCACATCAAAATTTCCTGCATGATAACGCATGCTCAACACCTTCTTTCACTAATCAACCTTATTTACCCAAACAAAATTGACTAAAAATTTGGTCCAACAAATCTTCACTAGGCGTTTCCCCTATGACTTCTCCAAGTGTCGCCCATGCAGAATGTAAATCGACCGCGACAAGATCAAGTGTTTGTCCATAACGAATCGCTTCTAAAACACCTCTTAAATTCTCTAAAGCTGATTCCAATAAGTTAATATGTCTTGAATTGGCAACAAATGTAGCATCTTTTGGCTTTATGTCCCCATGAAATATGACCTTGATCATCAACGCCTCAAGATTTTCAATGGTTGCCCTATCAAAAACAGATAAATGAATGACTCTATCTAATGCCATATAGGACTGTAGATCATTTGTAGTAATACGACACTCTAAATCTGACTTACTGAGAATGACAATGACAGGCAAATTTTTTGCTTCATGCATCAATTCCACATCGATATCGGACAACTCAGTGCTTTGATCAATCATGATCAGGACCAGATCAGCATCACGTATCGCTTTTTTACTACGCTGAACACCAAGCTGCTCTACCACATCAAGCGTTTCTCTTATACCCGCTGTATCCATGATTTTTAATGGAACCCCGCCAATCTGAATACGTTCCTCCAACACATCTCTCGTTGTTCCAGGAATGTCAGTCACAATGGCGCGATCAAACCTTGCCAATTGATTCAACAATGAAGATTTGCCAACATTAGGCCTACCCACGATAGCCACACGAATGCCATCACGTAAAATTCTACCCTGATTGGCTTCCGTGAGGATTCTCAATAACTCTGCTTCCAGTTTAGAAACTCCCACATAAACCTGTTTTAACGTTGCCTCTTCCTCATCGTGCTCCGGGTAATCAATCGTTACTTCAATATGAGCCATCAATTGAATCATTTGATGACGAATATCTCTAATTAAAGTTGTCATGCTGCCTTCAAGTTGACGAAGTGAAGCGGCCTTTGCGGCATCCGTTTGCGACCTGATCAATTCCATTACGCCTTCAGCTTGCGTCAAATCAATTCTGCCCCCAAGAAATGCACGTTTGGTAAATTCACCAGGATCCGCGATTCGAGCTCCCGCCCTAATTACCTCACCAAGTACCTCCTGAACAGCTTGAAATCCACCATGTGTGCTGACTTCCACCACATCTTCAGTAGTATAGGTTTTGGGACCCCTCATCACAGTAACCAACACTTCATCGATCACGCGCTTCCCATCGAACGAATAAATACGACCAAACCATACCGTATGGGAAGCAACCTTCTTCAATGAATTTTTACCTTTAAAAATACGATCCACAACATCAACAGCCTGATTGCCACTCACCCGAATTACGGCAATACTAGCCTCACCTACTGCTGTGGCTATCGCTGCAATCGTGTCCTGAAAATCCATTTCATCCTCCATGTTTCAAGGGTATTCAAGTCACAATATCAAAACGTAATAAAGGTTGGAACGGCATTAAAATCAAGCACGGTCTCCAACCTCGGATGTTAAATTAATTATACAGTATTAAAATAATATACCCATTTTTACTTAGTGCGCGGATATGAGGAAGAAACTCGGCGATTACGAGAATTATATTTGGGTCTCGATGCAGATGCAACGAGATTATTCGGAATAATAATAATCGCCCTATCTGGCTCGACGCCTCTACTCTCCGTCCGCACATCAGTACGATCCTGAAGCGCCGTATGAATCAACTTGCGATCATGAGCAGACATAGGTTCAAGTCGTATTTCACGCCCTAAAGCAACTGCTTTTTCCGATTGTTTGACCGCGTTTTTTATCATTGCTTCTTGCCTGCGCTGTCGGTAATTCTCCGCATCCACCACAAATCTCATTGGCTGTTCCGTGTACTTGTTGCCGACAGCGTTCGTTAGATGCTGTAACGCATCCAATGTTTGACCGTGCTTACCAATCAGCATACCCACTCTGTCACCGCTGAGATTCACTAATACTTCTTTATTTTTAGTTTCAGTGGTGATTTTGATGGAGAATCCCATATTTATAAACAGTTCTCGTAAAAAACGTTCGGCATCACCTAACGGATTTTCAATGACAGATACCTCAACAAGTGCATCCTTTGCCCCAATTCCCAAAAAACCCTTAGATGGGGCCACAACCACTTCCACTTGAGCACGATCCCTACCAATATTCAATTGTTGTAAGGCATTTTCAACAGCCAGTTCCACCGTCTTAGCAGTGACGGAAACTTTCTTCATTTACTGACTACCTCCGTTTGACGCGGCTTCACGTGAGTGAAGTAAAGTTGAACAATCGTAAAGATGTTACTAACTGCCCAATACAATGGTAATGCAGAAAACGTCTTCCATGCAAAAATAAAAATCATGACAGGGAAAATATATTGAATCATCTTCGTTGTCTGATCACTTTGCACCATGGTTAGACGTTGCTGAAAATAACTTGTGACCGCTGCAATAATCGGTAGTATATAAAAAGGATCCGGCTTGCCAAGCGATAACCAGAGAAACGAAGCATGCGCCAAATTGGCATCAGTATAAATAGCCCTATAAAACAAAGTCAAAATTGCAGCTTGTACAATCATTGGCATACATCCACCAAAGGGATTTACGCCTTCTTCTTTATATAAAGACATGACTTCTTCTTGATACTTTCTTGGGTCACTACCAAATTTCTGCTTCAATTCTGCCATACGAGGTTGCAAAAATTGCATTTTCTTCGCGTTCTTCAAACTTTTGAACATCAGGGGGACTGTAACCAGACGAATAAGAATCGTAACGATGATCAATGCTAACCCGTAATTGCTGACAAAATGAGCTACGTAATTAATCAAATCAGCAAAAGCATTAACCATCTGATCCCAGATACTAGGCGCATGCGTGGAAGTTGATGTTGTCTTCGTAGCAGCGAAAGCGCTAGTAGACATAAATAACCACAAAAAAGAAGCCATTACCCAATAAACCTTACGAATAGCGCGAATGCGCACTTTTTTCCAACCTCCCACAAATTAAGGCACGGGGTCATATCCACCAGGATGCCAAGGACCGCAACGTGAAATACGTTTCACCGACATCCAACCGCCCCGAACCACACCATGCTTGGTGACCGCTTCAACCGCGTAGTGGGAGCAGGTAGGGTAGAACCTACATGAAGAAGGAGTTAACGGGGAGATAAATAATTGGTAAAAGCGAATCATTTTCACAACAATTATTTTCATGTAACGTCCCTCACTCGCTAATTTTGGCCCTTACCAACAGTTGATCCAAATATTTCTCTGACTGAGCATAACTCAAATGAGCGGCATCACTGCGAGCAATAATCACTAGGTCAAAGCCGTTTTCAAACTGATAGACACGCTTTCGCAATACTTCCCTGCAAATGCGTTTCACTCGGTTACGAACAACGGCTTTCCCCACTTTTTTACTTACAGAGAATCCCACTCTAGTCTTTCTCTTTCGATCTTTCTTTATAACATATAGCACATAAAAACGATTGGCAACCGAATTTCCTCGATAAAAAACTTTACGAAAATCGGAATTTCGTTTTAATCGGTGCCTTTTTAAAGAAAGCTTAAAAGAAGTATCCTGAATGTTCGATTGTTCTGTCATGAAGCGCTCCTTAGATCGAGAGCCGCATTCAAAAAAAGACCACCAAAGTTGTGGTCTATGCGGAAATCACTTTTCTTCCTTTACGACGTCTGGCAGCCAAAACACGGCGCCCATTCTTCGTAGACATTCTGTTTCTAAAGCCATGGACTTTTTTGCGCCTGCGTACATTAGGTTGGTAAGTTGGTTTCACGAGCATAACACCCCCTAAAAAACCCTAAACAGAAATACCAATAAATTATATTCAATGCTCATAAGGCGTGTCAAGTTTTAATTGTTCACATCCACTTATCCACATGTGGATATACTTTGTGAAAATAAAAGATATCCATCAAGTTAATCTATTAATATCCACAGAGATAGTCATTTTGGCAGGTTTTTTGGTCTTGTACGTACTCGGATTATTTTGATATGATGATCAAGCACTTATTGCTGATAATATTTTTGTTTATCCACAAACTTATCAACAGGTGTGGATAAGTTATCCGCGTTTTATGCATCTGTGAATAATGATAAACCTCACGATAAAAAAATAACCTCCAGCAACGACGACAATAAAGATAATATAGAAATAATCACCTTGTGGATAAACACCCCTGATTTTTCGACTATCAAGGAGGATTTACGACCATGCAAATGTCCGGGGAATCCATATGGTCAAATGCACTTCAAGTATTGGAAAAGAAAGTGGGAAAAGTGGTATTCCAGACTTGGCTTGCAGCGACTAAAGTGGACTCATTGAATGGAGATCAGTTAGTGATCAAAGTTCCAACCGAAGTAGCATTAGACCATATCCAAAAAAACTTATATTCAGAAATTCTAAATGCGATATCGCTTATTGAACAACGTCCATTAAGCATTAAATTGATATTATCTGAAGATGCTAAAACAAAGAATAATGGCAAAAGTGCATATGGGCATCATAACAATGAAAATTTCTTTAATATTCCACAATTTAATCCACGCTATACCTTTGAAACATTTGTCATTGGAGACCGCAATCGTTTAGCACACGCGGCGAGCATTGCCGTATCAGAACGACCAGCTCAAAACTATAATCCCTTTTTTTTGTATGGTGGTGTGGGACTAGGGAAAACTCATTTAATGCATGCAATTGGACAACATGCGCTTGAAATCAACTCTCGTGCCAAAATTGTCTATAACACCAGTGAGACATTTGTCAATGAATTTGTCACAGCACTTCAAATGGGAACCATCGATGAATTTAGGAATAAGTATCGTAAAGTGGATATTCTCCTCATTGACGATATCCAGTTTATTGCAGGAAAAGAAGGAACTCAGGAAGAATTTTTCCATACCTTTAATGCGCTCCATACGGAACATAAACAGATCGTAATTACCAGCGATCGGCCTCCCAAAGACATTCAACACCTGGAAGATAGACTTCGTTCAAGATTTTCAGGCGGACTGATCATTGATATCAAGCCACCTGAATTTGAAACCCGTGTCGCTATTTTGCATAAAAAAGCAAAATCTGAAGGGATAGAACTGCCCGACGATGTATTTTTGTACATAGCAAATAAAATCGAATCCAATGTACGGGAACTGGAAGGAGCGCTCATTAGAATTATTGCCTTCTCCTCCATGATGAATAGAGATGTCGACCTTCCTCTGGCACAGGAAGCACTGGTAGAACTTGTCCCTGAAAATATTGCTAAGGCGCTCACTGTTCACGATATTCAACGAGCGGTATGCGACCAGTTCCACGTCAAACCAGATGATCTGCGCAGTAAATCAAGACAAAAGGACATCGTTTATCCTAGACAAATCGCCATGTATTTGACTAGAGAACTGACGGGAATATCCCTACCCAAAATAGGCAAGGAATTTGGAGGCAGAGATCACACCACTGTCATGCATGCCATCAACAAGGTGGAGAAAGACTTAAATAGCGATGCGCAAATATCAAAATTAGTAAGCAAGTTAAGAGAAAGACTGTCTCATTAAGATTAACAAGTTATACACAAGTTTGTCCGGAAAATATCCACAACAAAATAACAGTCTGGACAACAAAAATAAGGCTTATCCACGTATCCACAAGCTATACTAGTACTATTATTATTTAAAAAACTACTATAACTATTCCGTAACCAAGGAGATTATGTCACGATGAGACTCGTCATTAAAAAGAATGAACTTCTTCATGCTTTGCAAGATGTTCAACGAGCAGTTCCCACAAGAACAACAAAAATGATTCTCTACGGCATCTTACTTCATGCTGATTACGAAAAATTAGAAATCAGTGCTTACGATCAAGAAATAGGGATAAAAACCAACATCTCATCGTTACCGGACCAAGAAGATAACCCATTACAAATAGAAGAACCCGGGTCTATTGTGCTAAATGCCAAATATGTCATTGAAATCGTCCGGAAACTTCCGCAACCACTAGTACGAATTGATGTGCAAGATTTTACTGCAATCATCCATTCTGGTAATGCCACTTATACCCTTAACGGAATGGACCCGAGGGAATACCCTTCTTTACCTGAGATCCATGAGGAAGTAGGATTTACTTTGCAAGCAGACACGTTAAAAATGCTGATTGAACATACCGTATTTGCAGTCTCCAATTCAGAGGTCAGACCGACACTAACAGGGATCTTGCTAAAGTATCAGGAAGGTACCATCAGCTTTTCAGCCACAGACAGTCACCGTTTAGCGATGCAAACGATTGAAGTGGATGTACCAACAGGCTATGAGGCAATAGAGGCAATTATTCCTGGTAAAAGTCTAACGGAACTAGCAAAAATCATTCCCGATGACGATACGCTTGTAAATATCCACATAACCCAGAATCAGTTACTGGTTTCTTTTGCGAATACCTATTTTTATTCGAGGTTAATCGAGGGTAATTATCCAGATATTTCAAGAATTTTTCCCTCTTCTTTTCGATCCAATCTCCAAATTGATGGAAAAAATTTACTCGATTGCATAGAACGGGCTGCGTTACTCGCTAGAGATAACGAAAATCAGGTGATTCGCATTCAATTAAAGCCATCTTTTATTGAAGTTTCCTCCCATTCACCAGAGATCGGAAAAATCACAGAAACAGTCGAACCTGAATCTTTTTCTGGAGAGGCAATGCTGATCGCTTGTAATGCTAAATTTTTAATTGATGCGTTAAGGGCATTAGGATCGGCCACCATCAAAATTGATTTTACCGGCCAAGGAAGCGCCTTTGTACTTTATGAGTTAAATAATGATCAGCACGTTCACTTGATTTTACCCGTTAGGATAGGAAATATATGATGAAAATTCCAATTCACACAGAATTTATCACTTTACAACAAGCTTTAAAATTAGGTGATGTCATTGCATCAGGGGGAATGGTAAAATCATTTCTTCAAGATGAAAATGTATTTGTGAATGGATCGAGAGTAAAAGAGAGAGGGAAAAAACTTTATCCGGGAGATGTAGTCGCTGTAAACGGTCTTCAGATCGTGATTACAAGAAGTAATCATGACAATAACTGATTTGCTTCTCTTTAATTTTCGGATATTTGAATACAGTCAAATTCAATTTGATGATGGCATCAACGTGATTGCAGGAGCAAACGGGCAAGGCAAAACCTCTATTTTAGAGGCGCTTGCCTTATTTGCACTTGGTAAGTCTGTTCGCGCCAAACAGGATATGGATTTAATACGGTTTGGACAAGATGCGGCACAATTGCGACTCAATTTATTAAGCAAGTCAAAACATGAACAATTGGCGATAAAAGTCATGCAAAAAGGGAAACAAATTGCTGTTAATCAAGTTCGAAAAAACAGCATTTCAGATCTGATCGGAAAGTTTCAAATGGTACTTTTTACACCGGATGATCTGGAAATGGTCAAAGGTGGCCCTGAGGAACGGCGCAGATTCATGAACCAATATATGGTACAATCATCTGTTAATTTCATACAGGAATTGAGAACCTACCAACGCCTTTTAAATCAGAGAAACATTCTCTTAAAAAAACACCAATATGACGCGATTACCACTTGGGATGAATCTTTAAGTAAAAGTGGGGCAAAAATTATTTTTGAGAGAGGTTTATTTATTAGAAAAATTAATGAATTTGCCATTGAACGTTATCGCCAGCTTTCTGGACAAGAAGAACAGTTAACTCTAAATTATCGTCCCACTGTCGATGGTCATTCGCTTTCCGATATAACGAGTCAACTTGAAGAGGGGCTAAAAAGGAATCTTGCCAAAGATAAAGAAAAAGGTTATACAAGCATAGGACCTCATCGCGATGATATCGTCATCAGCATTGAAAACAGACCGGCTGCCAGATTTGCTTCCCAAGGTCAGATCCGATCCGCGGTACTTTCTATGAAATTTTCAATCATGGATTACTTTAAGAATGTGATAGGAGAGTATCCAGTATTATTGCTTGATGATGTATTGTCCGAGCTTGATGAGCGCCGTCAATCGGCTTTGATTGACATGGTACACCAAACACAAACGATCATGACAATATCCCAGTCGAGCGGGATGCAAGGAGACGAATGGGGAGCAAGCAGATTTTTCAAAGTTGCACATGGTATAATAACCAATGAGAGGTGAATGGAGTTGTATGTACATATTGGAGGGGATTACGTAATCCGCACGGAAGAGATCATCGCGATTATCGACGTAAAAAACCATCAACCCTCTCAACTATCCGGCCAATTGATTACCATTGACGAATTTGACCAAAAATCTTATGTGATTACTGATACGAAAGAATTCCTATCTCCCATTTCTGCAGCAACACTTAAAAAACGAATGGAAATATCTTTATCCTGACCCTCGTACGAAGATTATTCAATGTGATTCCGGAGGCGATTTTTTTTGTCTAATGATCAATATGATGCGTCACAAATTGTCGTTCTCGAAGGCTTGGAAGCCGTTCGTAAGCGACCTGGTATGTACATCGGATCTACTGGTCCAAGGGGGCTTCATCACCTAGTTTGGGAAATTGTCGACAATTCGATCGATGAAGCGTTGGCAGGATACTGCGATAAGATTACGGTCACCATCCACCCGGACAATTCAGTGACAGTTGAGGATAATGGACGTGGTTTTCCTGTAGACATTCATGAAAAAATGGGAATTCCCGCAGTGACAGTAGCGCTTACCATCCTTCATGCAGGCGGAAAATTCACGGGTCAAGGATATAAAGTGTCCGGTGGATTGCACGGTGTTGGCGCCTCTGTTGTCAATGCGCTATCTGAATCGCTCGAAGTGCTGGTGAAAAGAGACAATAAACTTTACCGTCAAACGTTCAGCAGAGGAATTCCCACTTCTGAACTTGTGGTAATTGGCGAATCGACGGAAACTGGTTCAACCGTTACTTTTTCACCGGACCCTGAAATTTTTACTGAAACAACCGAATTGCAATACGATACCCTTCAGGCCAGATTGCGTGAACTTGCATTCTTAAATGCGGGACTCAAAATCACACTAATTGACGAGCGAGTGGGTAAGGTTCAGGATTTTCAGTATGAGGGTGGCGTAAGCCAGTTTGTCGAGTTTTTAAATCGCGGAAAAGATGTGTTGCATGCCGATCCTGTGTTCATTCAGGGCGTGAAAGACTTGGTATCGGTGGAAATCGCCATTCAATACAATGACGGCTATAACAGCAATATTTTTTCATTTGCCAACAATATTCACACGATTGAAGGCGGTACGCATGAAGCCGGTTTTAAGTCGGCGTTAACGAGAGTCATTAACGATTATGCAAAAAGAAACAACATTCTAAAAGAATCGGAACAGAATTTGCAGGGTGAAGACGTCCGGGAAGGCCTCACCGCCATTATCAGTGTGAAGATTCAGGAACCGCAATTCGAAGGACAAACGAAGACAAAACTCGGCAATAGCGAAGTCAAAGGGATCGTTGAAAGTCTTTTTGCGGAAAGATTGGGGACATTTCTTGATGAAAACCCTTCGGTCGGCAAACGAATTGTAGAAAAAACAGTGATGGCTTCGAGAGCCCGTGAAGCAGCTAGAAAAGCACGCGAATTAACCAGGCGCAAAAGTGCGCTTGAAGTCTCTTCACTGCCAGGGAAACTCGCAGACTGCTCCAGTCGCGATGCATCGATCAGTGAGATTTACATCGTGGAGGGCGACTCTGCTGGTGGGTCGGCCAAGCAGGGGCGAGACCGAAACTTTCAGGCAATTTTACCGCTTCGAGGCAAGATCATTAACGTGGAAAAGGCACGGCTTGACAAAATTTTATCCAACACCGAAATTAGAGCGATTATCACCGCGCTAGGCACTGGGATCTCCAATGACTTTGATATCTCCAAAGCGAGATATCACAAAGTGATTATCATGACGGATGCGGATGTTGATGGCAGTCATATCCGTATTTTGTTGCTCACGTTCTTCTACCGTTATATGCGAGAGTTGATTGATGAAGGTTACGTCTACATCGCTCAGCCACCACTCTATAAAGTGGTGAAGAGTAAACAGATCCATTATGTCTACAATGATACGGAGCTGAACCGCCTTTATGAGCAGTTGGGTAGGACTGGTCTTGAAATTCAGCGCTACAAAGGTTTGGGTGAAATGAATCCTACACAATTATGGGAGACCACCATGGATCCGGAAACTCGTACATTGTTGCAAGTTACTATGGAAGACGCCATGGACGCTGATGCGACTTTTAGTGTGTTGATGGGCGATCGAGTGGAACCGCGTAGGGAATTTATCGAGGAACACGCGGAATACGTGCGCAATCTGGACGTGTGATTTGGGGATTGAAATGATTTTAGGAGGATTCATGTGGCTACAGATCATGTGGTACAAGTAGACATCAGTTCTGAACTTAGAACTTCTTTTATTGACTATGCCATGAGCGTCATTGTCAGTCGCGCCATACCGGATGTTCGCGATGGGCTTAAGCCTGTCCATCGACGGATTATCTTTGCGATGCTTGAACTTGGAATGACGCCGGATAAACCCTACAAAAAATCAGCTCGTATCGTAGGGGATGTCATTGCCAAATATCATCCGCACGGTGATGCAGCGGTATATGACGCATTAGTTCGCATGGCGCAGAATTTTTCTATCCGATACCTACTCGTAGATGGACACGGCAATTTTGGTAGTGTTGATGGTGATGCTGCCGCTGCCATGCGGTATACGGAATCTAAGATGGCGCCGCTTGCCATTGAAATGGTGCGGGATATCAATAAAGAAACAGTGGATTTTCAACCGAACTACGATGGGAACGAGAAGGAACCGATCGTGCTACCCTCTCGTTTTCCGAATCTACTCGTCAATGGTTCTTCGGGTATTGCTGTGGGAATGGCCACCAATATGCCTCCTCACAACCTAACTGAGGCGATTGATGGCGTGATTATGCTCATTGATAATCCTGATGCAACAGTAGATGATTTGATGACGGTCATTAAAGGACCTGATTTTCCTACTGCCGGAGTGATTTTAGGGAGAGAAGGAATCCGTCAGGCCTATCACACAGGCCACGGTAGCATTACCATCAGAGCGGTACATACAATCGAAGAAAGTACCAACGGCAAAATGCGGATTATCTTTACAGAGATTCCGTATCAAGTTAATAAGGCCAAATTGATTGAAAAAATTGCCGAACTTGCAAGGGAAAAGAAGATCGATGGCATCACCGATTTGCGCGATGAAAGCGACCGCAATGGGATGCGAATTGTTATCGAACTAAGGCGCGACGTCAGGCCTCAGGTATTGCTGAACAATTTGTATAAACACACAGCGCTTCAAACCACCTTTGGCGTCAATTCATTGGCGCTTGTTAACGGGAAACCAAAAGTCTTGTCGCTGCGGGATATCCTTTATTATTACCTGGAACATCAAAAAGAAGTGATCGTAAGGAGAACCACATACGATCTTCGCAAAGCAGAAGCGCGCGCCCATATTCTAGAGGGATTGCGTATTGCGCTTGACCATCTGGATCAGGTCATCGCCCTGATTCGTGGATCTGCTAACGTTGAGGAAGCAAGAAACGGACTGATCGAAACCTTCTCGTTATCCGAAGAGCAAGCTCAGGCGATACTCGACATGCGCTTGCAGCGTCTGACAGGACTCGAAAGAGAAAAAATTGATAATGAATACAATGAATTGCTGAAGGCAATTAACGAATATAAGGCTATATTGGCGGACGAAAAGCTGGTACTCGAAGTGATTCGCAAAGAAATCCTTGAGATCAGAGACAAATATGGTGATGAACGTCTGACCCGCATCATGGCTGCAGAAGGTGAAGTGGATGAGGCAGATTTAATCCAGGAGCAGGAGATCGTCATTACGATCACCCATGCGGGATATATTAAGAGACTTCCTTCCAATACCTATAAGAGTCAGCGTCGTGGTGGGCGAGGGGTGACCGCGATTGGCACCAAAGAAGAAGACTTCGTGGAGCATCTGTTTATTACCTCATCGCACAATACGATATTTTTCTTTACCAATAAAGGTAAGGTTTATAAGCTGATGGGTTATGAAATCCCTGAATATGGTCGAACTGCAAAAGGCATCCCTATCATCAATTTACTCAATATTGAGCAAGGGGAAACTATTTCCGCAGTAATACCTGTCAGCAATGAGGAACTAGAAAGCGAAAATCATTTTGTCTTTTCTGCAACCAAAAATGGAATTGTTAAGAAAACAACACTAAGTCAATTTATGAACATCCGAAAATCAGGAATGATCGCCTTATCCCTGAAAGAGGACGATGAGCTCATAATCGTCAAACTTACAGACGGTGAACAGGAAATTATCATGGGTACCCGCAAGGGAATGTCCATCAGATTCCCTGAATCAGGAGTCCGCCCGATGGGGAGAACTGCAGCTGGTGTGAAAGGAATTACGCTTGACGTGGATGACCGAGTGATTGATATGGATGTGGTACAACATGATCACGATGTGTTGGTCGTGACTAGTAATGGGTATGGTAAGCGTACATCAATTGATGATTATCGTAGCCAGACGCGAGGCGGTAAAGGAATCAAGACGCTGAATGTCCAAAAGAAAAAAGGATATGTCGTCGGACTGAAAGTGGTACATGAGCACGAGGAACTAATGATTATTACAACAAATGGGGTAGCAATAAGGTTGCACATCGATGAAATATCGCAACTGGGTCGTAATACTCAGGGTGTCAAGTTAATCAATGTGGGGGATTCCGAAGTCAGTACGGTGGCAAGGATCGCGGCAAGCGATGCGGATACAGGAGAAGAGACGAACAGTTAGAGACGATAATATTTTTAAGCCACCTGATGGATGAAATTTGTCCGCGGTGGTTTTTTTTATAAAAAATTATTCATAAGGACCGAGTTCTTCGTTAATTTTCGCTTCGATCTCTTCATCAGTCAGATCAAATTGGGAAGACAATTCTTGGACTTGTCTGCGTTGATCATAATAATATTGTCGCAACTCACTACGAGTAGGTTTAGGAGTTGTAAATGATTTTTTGGAAAACAAACGAAAGATCACATAACTGATTAGTGAAGTTGCTATTAACATCAAGATGCTGATAAGTGGATTGCCAAACCCAAAGCCGATGATCATCCAATCACCTCCTACTGAAAATGTATGGATTAACAAAGTGTCCATTTAACCTTGCTATCGATGCCGCACAAAACATCTTAGTCGGCGGGTTACCGGTGATAGGCTGTGGAGAGGCCGTAAGACCAGGGCGTAATCACTTTTCTCATAAGGGCTAGCTTCACAAAGTAGGAATACCAATCAGCAATAGTTGGAATCCTTCGGATTTATCAGTGGGAAGGATGCCAATGGATACCATGGATTCAAATTGATCCACCTTCTCATTACTTGATTTTACTCATAAAAACAGTCTGTATCCACAGTAAAAAGGAATTTAGTAATGGAAATTTACCACATCAATAAATATACAATAAAAAGAGATAAAACTAAGGTTGACATCGAGAATCAGGCATGGTATATTACGTTTTGTCGCCGCGAGGACGGCGGTTCGATCCTTGAAAACTAAACGCGTATAGAGTACCACGTGCGTGATATGCAATGCAGCAACAACGTCAGTAGATATGACTGAGAGTTT
>JAJZCW010000023.1 GCA_021828865.1 Bacillota bacterium | reverse complement strand
AATGAATGGCAACAAAGAGGGTTTGGCAGTGAATCAGGGCTTACGATTACCACGAAAAACGGACGGCAAAAATGGGTGGACCTATCGATCAGTTGGTTAAAAGAGTTGTCTGATCATCAAATGACAAGTAGTATTTGGACGATTCAGGATATGACTGGTCATTTTCAGTTAGAACAACAGTTGGAATACGCCGCTATGCACGATTCCCTAACTTCTCTTCCCAATCGAAGATCGTTCGAGCAACATTTGCATCATACCATTTCACAGGCGAAGCAAGACCATTCCTCCTTTTTACTAGGAATTTTTGATTTAGATAATTTCAAGTACGTCAATGATACATTTGGTCATGAAGCAGGTGATCACCTCTTAAAAATAATGGCTCAACGACTACAAACTGCATATAGAGAATATCATTTTTTGGCAAGATGGGGTGGAGATGAATTTGTTATTATCTTTCATCCTTTTTCCTCGATGGCCTATGAAAAAAGTATAGAAGAAACCTTATCTTTGCTGCACCGTTTGTTAGAAGAGCCTATTGAAGTTTCGGTTGGCCACTTAATCACGATCACGATAAGCATGGGTTTGGCTCTTTATCCCGAACACGGAGAAGAAGAAGATCATCTGATACGAATTGCCTATATAGCCATGTATCAAGTAAAAAACCACCAATGGTCGCGAAAGCGATGGTGGCAACTTGGGGTTGCTGAAGAATGGAAAAAGAGTGGCTCTCATTTTAAACTTTTATTTCCCAGCCAACTATTGACAGATCAATTTTTTGTTAAATTATCTCATCAAGAAGCGTCCCGATCGATCATCAATAGTTTCAGTGAAGAAGATCTTGCAGAATATCAAGAACATGCCACTCGACACGTTGATTATCTGCTCCATAGCGAAGATTCGCTTGATAAGATTCGTGAGCATTCTCGCAAAGTTGGAAAAATAAATGCATTGATGGGGATTAGTGGCGAACTTTTATCGCAAGCGACTGACTTTTATTCGCAACAAGTCACCCAATTTGCAGCTCGATATCCGATCGCCAGTTATCAGGAAATTATCTCCATTATCCACCATCGATTGCAAATGGATTTGCAAGTGCAATTACAAGAACAAGAACAAATGATGACTAAGTATTTGCATATTTTTAGTCGAATGAGGGTTATTCGCTCAGGAGATGAATTATCTGTACTTAGTCAATTACCAGGTATTATTGGGATCATCCGTTTTAAGCTACATTCCCAAGAGGGGTTTGTTATTGAGGAAGCCGTGGGGCATCGGGGAAAGGAATTAGAGGTGGCTTTATCAACCAATAATTTAAAAGTGGATCCCACTCCATCTTCTTCTAATGGGCAAAGTTTACTTTCCGAGTCTTGGTTTAGCTCTACTATTTTAAGTGTATCGTCATATCTAAAAGAACCTCGTTTCGAAATATGGCATCAATTGTTCCGAAAGCTGGGCGTTCATTCATTACTAATGGTGCCTATTCTGGATCCCAATCAGAATACAGAAACAGTTTTGGGAATATACGGGGCTTTTACTCATCAATTTGAATCACCTTGGATGAAAGCGTTTGCCTTAGAAGTACAATTATTTGGTCAGGAACGTTGGGGTCAAAACCAAATTACTTCAACCCTCTCCAAAATGGATGCCCAAAAATACCGATCTCAGTTATTCAATGATGGTCTTTTATTTTACATGCAACCTATTGTGAATCTTCAAACCGGAAAGATATTGAAATATGAGATTTTGGCCAGAATCCAAATGGGGAACGGCAATATTCTCGCTCCTGCCACTTTCCTTCCCTTTCTGGGGGTGGCAGAAATTGACCGGTTGTTTCAGTTTGGATTGGAAAAAGGAATTCAGACTCTCATCCAATTGGGATATAATGCTGAACAAGTTGGATTATCTATTAATCTTTCTCCATCCACACTATACAACTCAGAGATTATTACGTGGATTCAGGAAGCTCTACTCCGTTATCAATTCTCGCCTCAACGTGTTTATTTAGAATTACTAGAAACACAAGGATTTAATCTTGATACTTTGAAAGAGCCAATTGCAAAATTGATTGAAATGGGTATACATTTGGTGATGGATGATTTTGGCGCTGGCGATAGTAATTTTCTTCGACTAGTTGTTCACCCTTTTCAAGTCGTAAAATTTGATCGTGGACTATTAGCGCCATTAGCTGAGCACCCATTATCTACCCTAAAATTATTAAGTAGTCTCATCGAGATAAGCGTTGATTTTGGCTGGGAAATAGTAATTGAAGGAATTGAATCTCTGGAGGTAGCTGAAGCCGTTTCTCTTTTAGGGGCAGAATATGGACAGGGATATTATTTTGCTAGACCTATGCCAATGAATAAAGTTGTAGATTGGAAAGCTCAGTTTTTTCATTCATTGAAACCGGGAAAAATTCAAACTTGGTTAGGAGCATTAGCTTATCTTATTCAAAGAATGCGTCAAAACAGAAAATCTATGCTGAGTGAAGAACAGTGTCCCCTTACTCACTTTTTTCGTGAGCAAGGTTGGGAAGATAGCGAAGGGATGGCACTACATCACCAAATACACCAAATTGATTACGATCCTCTTCTATATCAGAGATTACTCAAATGGTTAGAATACACCATTATCAATAAATTAGGACTTAATGAATATTAAGGATTCTAGTATTTTACAGTTTTTTTTACCTTTGTTTATTTAATCGACAAGTTGATAATATTTGTTCTTGAAGTTATCGCCCATCTCACGGATCTGACTCTATTGATCAGGGTTTCCGTATATGGGAAATTGCAAGTGCAGATTAATGAGGACGGGGCGAAATTGGGATATATTGTTAAATTAATCGTAATGCGGCAAGGATACTCCCACTTCTCAAGTGGGGGAGGAATTGCCACGAACTTTCCCTCTTTAAGTATCACTAAAACTATAATATACTAATTTTAGTGAAAGGTGGTGAGAGCGTGGAACTTGTGTTAACTGCGAAAGTGAAAATCTTACCGACTGATGAACAACAAACGATGTTGCAACAAACATTACAGGCATATCGCGAAGGTTGCAATTCTATCTCAGCAGTGATTTACACCACAAAAAATCTAGTACAAGCCAGTCTGCATACCACCACGTATCGCCACTTGCGAGAAACGTTCGGCTTGCGTTCCCAAATGGCACAGTCCGTCATGAAGACCGTCATCGCCAGATATAAAAGCATGATAGAAAACGGTCACGATTGGACGAAACTGATATTTAGGAAACAAGAGTTAGATTTAGTTTGGAACCGTGACTATTCGTTGGTACAAGGGTTGTTTTCTATCAACACATTAGAAGGCAGAATCAAAGTCCGGTTTGAAACGAAAGGAACGGAACATTTCTTTGATGGAACGTGGGCGTTTGGTACTGCCAAAGTGGTCTATAAACACGGTAAGTTCTTTTTGCACATTCCCATGACCAAAAGTATCGAAGAGGTAGAATGGGAACATATCAACGAGATTGTCGGCGTGGATATGGGGATGAATTTTCTCGTCACTACTTACGATTCTCATGGCAAAGTATGGTTTGTCAAAGGTCGCGATGTGAAAGACAAGCGTTCGCACTACAAACAATTAAGAAGGCACTTGCAACAACGTCAAACCTCGTCAGCAAGGAGACGACTCAAAAAGATCGGAGTACGAGAAACCCGTTGGATGACCGATGTGAATCATCAGGTCAGTAAGGCACTCGTAGAACGGTATGGAACCAACACCTTATTTGTATTGGAAGACTTAACGGGCGTTCGTGGGGCTACAGAAAAAGTGCGAAAACGGAATCGCTACGAATCGGTATCATGGGCGTATGATCAGCTTCGGCAGATGATAGAATATAAAGCCATCCAATCGCAATCGAAGGTGATTGCTGTCAATCCACGATATACGTCACAAACTTGCCCAAAGTGTGGTCATACAGAAAGAGCGAACCGAGATAAAAAACACCATCGTTTTGCGTGTAAAAACTGCCTCTATCGGTCAAATGATGATCGGATAGGTGGCATGAATCTGCACCGAAAGGGAATCGAGTACCTGGTTGCAGTGACCATTTAGGCATGACCTGTGTGGTTGGGGTGTTGTCAACCACCCCACGATGTATCCCCAAGTTAAAGAAGGAGACATAAGTCGCTTGCACTTCTGGGGAGATACAAGCCCCCACCTCTTAGGTGGTGGGTAGTTGAAGTAATCTAATATCATGTGTTACATATCCCGTATCGGCTGAATAAGGCATTAATCATCAAAAATATAAATATAAAGGTATGCATAAATATGTCCAATATGTTTGAAAAGAAAGCAGTCAGTAAGGAGATCGCCAAACAAATTGAAGTATTGACCAAAATGGCACCAAAAGATGCTTACATCCTTTACATCAACGAAGAGGGTGTCGTGGAATATCAGTGGACATCACCACGGTTTCCGTTTCCCTTCAAAGTAGGTGAACACATTGACTCATCTAATCTGACAGTAACCAATACGGCAAAGGCGTGGCGCAAACACGAGTATTTAGAAGCAGATGGTAATCCTGCTAATTTCGGATTCAACTATGTTACCAAATCGCTCCCCATCGAACATGATGATGGGACGTTTGCAGGAGTGCTGACCATCATTTTCCCTTCGGATAACACGAAATTTTTGGAACAGGGAGTAGATAACCTTACCGAACAAGTAGGGGTGCTTAATCAATTAGGACATGAAATGGCGAGAGCAGGCGAAGAACAAGCGAGAAGTGCAGAGCAGATCACAGACCGCGTGGGTGATCTACAGGAACATGCCAATGCGCTCGAAGAAATCAATGCACTCATTGCAGAGGTCGCTAGCCAAACCAATTTGTTAGGACTGAACGCAGCCATTGAAGCGGCAAGGGCAGGAGAGCAAGGCAGAGGATTTGGTGTGGTAGCTGACGAGATCAGGCGTTTATCCTTAACCGTCAAAGATTCTGCCAAACAAGTAAGCACAAAAATCCAAGAGATCTTGGGAGACATTGATCACATTCAGCACTCCGTTCATGGAAGTGCGGCGGGGAATGAAGAGTTATCCGCACATCTTGAAGAATTAGCGGCTAGTGTCGATCAGGTTCATCAAACGGCGGTGCATTTATCAAAATTAAAATAGGGTATTCGGATTATGAGGTTGATTTGAAATCTGATGATCACATAATTGGAATATCCTACGCATTGATTGGCTGGAAATTGTTTTGAGATTTTCAACCTTCAAATCCGAATGCCTAATATTTAAAACATAAATTTCACTAGAGAGGGGATAATCATGCGTTTGGGACTGAGACAAAAATTACTTGGCTCTTTTCTGCTTGTACTTTTAATTCCAACCATTATTATCAGCTTTGTTTCCTACTCGATTACCAAAAGTAAGGTGGAACAACAGATTCTATCTGGCTCAAAACAGAATGTTTCTTTAGTCATCGACAACATCACAGAGGAGATTCAACCGGAAATACAAGATGTGACGACTTTTGCCAACCTCTTTTCTAAATCAACCACCAGAAAACAAGTGATGCATTTACTGGGGGTGTTCGAAAGCCACCACTCAAATATCATGAACACCTATTTGGGGACTGCTACGGGACAAATGGATCTTGAACCGATCCAGTCTTTACCTGCTGGATACGATCCTCGTATTCGCCCTTGGTATACACAGGCCGTTGCCCATCCCGGACAAACCGTGATCACTCCGCCATATGTGGATGCTAGCACAGGAGATATTGTGATCACCGTTGCGAGAATGCTGAATGATCACAGTGGCGTGATGGCGGTCGATTTGAATTTGAGCCAAATGGCGCAGGCAGTAAAAAAACTCCAAATCAACCATTCAGGGTTTATTGTCATATACGATAACAATCGACATGTCTTGGTAGATGCCACCAGTAAACCTGGAAAGGCGATCGCATCGTTTGCAGATCCTATGTATTCGTCTGCTTCCGGGCAATATCTGACCACCATTAATCATCAACCGGCTTATATCACCTATTCCACCAATTCCTTAACAGGTTGGAAGGTAGGGTCAGTACTCTATACTTCGCAGATTTCATCGATTGTCAATTCGATTTTGCGAACCACACTGATCGTGCTTGTCGTGTCCTTGATTGTGTTTGGATTGTTGATTTTCTTGCTTTATCGGTCCATCATGAAACCGCTCTATCAGATGTCAGAAGCGGTTGTGAAAGTCAGCGAGGGGAAACTAACCGAGCAAGTCGATATTAAAACCAATGATATCATAGGCCAATTGGGTAATAGTTTTAATCAAATGACAACTTCTTTGCGAACGCTAATTCACAATTTGAGCGAAACTTCAAGCCATTTGGCATCTGCTTCGGAAGAGTTGTCTTCCAGCGCGGAAGAAAACAGCCATGCCACTGAACACATCGCCCTAACTGTCCAGGAAGTGGCAACAGGTTCTGAAAAACAGTCCCATAACGTAGAAGAAAGTACGCGGGCGGTAGATGCAATTTCCAAACAAATTCAACATATTGCGGAGCGGGCGAATCTGGTGTCATCCACCTCCATGAATGCGTCCACCATGGCATTAGATGGGAAGTCCTCCATCTCGCGGGTATACGAGGGAATGAACCAAATTCGCAGTACGGTCACTTCCTTAGAACAGGCGGTGGATGTGCTCGGTAATCGCTCCAAGCAAATTGGGGATATCGTGACTGTGATTACCGCGATTACAGAGCAAACTAACCTGCTTGCATTGAATGCAGCCATTGAAGCGGCGAGAGCTGGCGAGCATGGCGCAGGGTTTGCGGTAGTGGCAGATGAAGTCAGGAAACTTGCTGCACAATCGGCAAAATCCGCAGAGCAAATTTCCTCTTTGGTCAGCACGATTCAACTGGATACGACTAGTGCAGTCACGCTCACCACCCAGGCCACGTCTGCTGTTATTGAAGGTTCCAGTGCAGTGGATGTTGCCAGCGAAGCGTTTTCCTCCATTCAAGAAGCCATCGCTAATGTGACGCAGCAGATTCACGAGGTGTCAAATGCAGTGGTCGAAATGGCAAAAGACAGCGATGGCGTAGTCACTGCCATGCAAAAAATTCATGAGATTGCCGCAACCAATTCGAGTGCCACCCTGAATATCTCCAAGGAAGCGGAAGGACAACTGGCGAGCATGGAAGAGATCGCGGCGTCCGCTCATTCGCTCGAACAATTGGCAGAAAAATTGCAATCGATGGTAGAAGACTTTTCTCTCTAAATCAGAGGTAAAAAAGGTATTCGGATTATGTGTTTGAATTGAAATTTGATGATTCGATGAATGGAATAACCAATACATTGATTGGTTGTAAATTGTTTTGCGGTTTAAACCATTAAATCCGATACCTTAAAATAAATGGAAATAGATATAAATAAATTTATTATAATTGATTAATTAGAAAAAGGTGGGTAATAATGTAATATTTGTTATACATGATTGGGAATCAAACCTATGTGATGCCAATTGAGCAGGTGGAATCGATTGAAGAGATGGTGCCTGTTACCCATATTCCGTTGCAATCACCGGAAAAATTGGGCATAGCAGTGGTACGTAAGACGTTGTATACCGTGTTAGATACATTGAAACTAATGGGGATAGAAGCTAGTTATGGCGAAAAAGATATGCTGATTTTGGTGGAGGGGAAACGTGCGTTTAGAGTAACGGAAGCAAAGGATATTGTCAGAATGGAGGAAAACGAGATTCAACGAGCACTGGACAGAGACATTTGGTTGCATGATGGCAAGGCTATCCCGGTGGTGGACTTGACAAAACTTGTGATACAGGAAGAAATCACGGTATAAGGTGGGATCGACTCGTGGCAAAACGATTAACAGCCAAAGAAATCGAGGCCATTAGCAAACCACGTGGCAAGTCAAATATAGCTGTCGAAGAAACAGAGGTCGTAGAGAATAGCCTAACACCACGGAAACGCAAAGGCAAAACCTTTACGTTGGTGGTGGATCAACAAGAACGGCTATTTGATACGGATCTAACCAGTGGCGAGGTATTGCAACAATATCCTGGTGCGAAAATTGTAAAGGAAGTGCTGTATTTGTCCAAACAAGGAAAAACTTCCGATGCATCTGATATAGAAGAAGACGTATAACCTAGTGCGTTTACATCAAAACGGGGTTAGTGGAATGGCGAAAAAACCAAGTATCAAAGGGACAATGATACCAAAAAGAGGACCTAAACAAACATCAATTACAGACAGAAGGGAGCGAACACTAAAGTATCAAACGATTGATGATCGGCTTGCGGAAATAAGAGAGGATTACTACGGTAAGAAGCATCAAGCAAAAGGTCAGGATAAGTCCAGCAAAACAAAACGAGAAGAAAAACTGGCGGTCACTGGCGAAACCAGCTATGAAGCGCAACAAAAGCGTAGGCAAACCACCAGCGGCATGAGTCCCACTGAAGCAAGAAAAGCACTAGCAGATCAACTCAAAAAACGCTTGAACAAATAATACTTGGGGGAAACCTGGATGTCTATTGCTGAAAAATATCTTGAATTATCGGAGAAATTTCAAACAGGCGTTCCTGAAATGGATAGCGAACATCAACAATTGGTTGATTTAATCAATCGCATGTATACCATTTTTCAAAAACGTGGAGAAGACTCTGAAATTTTAGCGGTGCTCAATGATTTGTTGAAATACGATGCCAATCATTTTGCGAGTGAAGAACGTTACATGGAACAGCATCATACGCCTGATTTGGAGGAGCACAAACGCATCCATGCCGACCTGATCAATCAAGCGGTTGATATTAAACAAAAGCTAGAAACAGGCCAAGCAGGAGTCAGTATGGAAACGTTCAAATTCCTTCAAAACTGGCTAATGGGTCATATTGCGGGGGTAGATGTAAAGGATTACGGGGCAATAAATTCAGATTTAACGGCAGTTCAGAGTTATACAGGCAGCGAAGAATTCCCAGTGGATTGGTATTTTGAAAATTCGGTAATGATTGCGCCGGAAGCATCGTTTTGTGTGTTTGCAGATGTCAAAGGAGTGGCCACTCATATTAGAAAAACAGAACAATTCCCATTTCCAGTGAATAAAAACGACAATTTGATTGACAATCCTACACTTTCCAAAACGATCACTGCCAAAGCATGGCGAGATCATCAACCACACAAGGAAAATGGAGACCCTAAGTTGTTTGGAATCCCCTATTACTCAATTGCCAATCCAATAATTTGGAACGGGGAGTTTCAAGGGGTGATGACGGTGGTAATGCCTGTTTCACATGCCAAAGAACTGACGGATGGCGTGAGCAGTCTCAATGATCAAGTAGGTGTGTTAGATACTTTGTCTCGTGATTTAGCAGAAGCGGGTACTAGTTTCGCGCAAAACGTAGATTCTATTGCAAGCGCAGTCAATCATCTGAACGAAAATGCAAAAGCACTGGTGGAAATCAACAACTTAGTAGGAGAAGTTGCGGCACAAACGAATCTACTAGGACTAAATGCTGCCATAGAAGCAGCAAGGGCTGGGGAATTAGGCAGAGGATTTGGGGTGGTGGCAGATGAAATTCGTCGTCTGTCTCAAACGGTCAAAGATTCCTCCAAACAAGTCCGTGATAAGGTAACAGAAATCACCACGGAAATCAGCCATATCCAAACGTCCGTTCAAGAAAGCATGGCGGCAAGTGAAGAACAGGCCGCGCAATTGGAAGAGTTATCGGCAACTGTCACCCACGTGAAAACCACCACCGATATGTTAAGCAAAATTAAGTGAAGGGGATCAACGAATGGCAAAAGTGTTAGTAGTCGATGACGCTGCGTTTATGCGAATGATGTTAAAAGATATCGTAACCAAAAATGGGCATGAAGTAGCTGGCGAAGCTGGAAATGGTGCAGAAGCATTGGCAAAATACCAGGAATTAAGTCCTGATATCGTCACGATGGACATTACCATGCCAGAAGTAGATGGAATAGAGGGGTTGAAACGGATTAAAGCTTTTGATGGTAATGCAAAAGTCATCATGTGCTCAGCGATGGGACAACAAAATATGGTGATTGAAGCCATTCAAGCGGGAGCTAAAGATTTCATCGTCAAACCATTCAATGCTGAACGTGTGATGGACGCTATCGCAAAGATCATATAGCTGCTACGCAAATGAGAAAGGATGAAAATAGTTGCCAAGCTTTAGCTTGCAGCATAGTTTAAACTCGCAAGAATTTCCGGACCAAGGCCAGGAAATAACGATCCACGCGGCAAATATTTTCGCAGGATTGCATAGTAAAGTGAAACGCAGACTCACTACAACGGAATTGCAGATCGCCACACCGTACGATGTATCTGGTGACCCGTTTTATATTGCGATTGGGGAACCTATTTTGGTGGAGTGGGATCGAAACACAGGGACGGAAGCCATACAAAAGGAATTTGTGGTAGGAAATTATTACGGAGTTACCGATTTCTTAAAAAATGAGCGTCATTTGCCGATGGTTTCCATCACGACAGATAAAGCCCAGATTAGTCATCATGAAAAAATAGAACGAGAATTTTACCGTACTCATGTACAAATTCCGCTGGAGATTGATGTGGAGAAAAAAGGTTTGCTTAAAGTGACTACCACTGATCTTAGTGGCGGGGGTGTGGCTTTTCTCCACGAGCGTCCATTAGGTGTGGGAGTAAAAGTCCACGCGAAAATTCCTATAATCGGAAGAAAAGGTGCGGTGTCTTATATTGCTGTTGAGGGAATTATTGTGAATTTGCATATGATTCACCCGCGACAATTTCGCATGGGAATGAAATTTAGCCGTTTGCCTGAACGTGATCGAGATGAGATTATACGACACGTCAATGGATGTACCGGAAAGAAACGATCAGGAGGATGTAAAAGTTGTCCGCTAACGAAAGAAAATATTTGCTATTTCGAGAGGAGAGAGTAAAATGACTAGTCCTATTACGGAACTATTAAATGCGGCATTGAACAGTATTTGCGAACTGGCAACCATCCAAACGGAAAAACCAAGCATGGTGTCTGCACCGATTTTACAAACAGATTACGGTGTGCTAGTGGGCATCGTCGGAGCCATTAAGGGGAGGTTGCTCATTCTTGGCGAAACCGCCATGTTCTCGCAGGCTGGACTTGCGATGTACGGCATGGAATTGTCCGGCGAAATGTTGGAATCGTTTGTGGGCGAATTTGGTAACAGCGTAGCAGGACATACGGCAACGAAATTGTATGACCAGGGCGTAAAGATTGATATCACGCCTCCCACTACGATGCAAGGCATGGTGAAGCTTGGCGGTTTCAGCAAAGCGATTGAGGTACCTTTTGCGACAAGTGACGGTGCATCTGGGCAACTGGTGTTAGCGGTAGAGGAAAGTTAACACCACGTTGGAACGGCAGAATAGCAAAAGAAAATTGGTCGAAAAAGTGGGCAAACGCCTGCTTTTTTTGTAGGAAAATTGAGACATAGGAAGCTTTTAATAAAGGAGTGATCCGCAATGAATTTGTGGCACGTAGTAAGAGTCGATACCCCAAACGGGAAACGGATTGGCATAGTGGAAGCAACGGAAGCAGGTGGTATGGATCAACTAACTGCGTTTCCGTTAGACGAAGCAGACGCAATTATCGCATCCAATCGATGGTCAGAAACCTTGCAAATTCCACCGTTTGATAATGGAGTGGATGAGTATCGTGGATGACCCAACGAAACGTTGTTGCCGTTGCCACCGTGTCTTGTCAGTATAGGAATTCACAGAACTCCCTAGATTTATCTATGGGGAGAGGATTCAGCGTACTAACGTGATCATTACGGAATTTTTATCATTTTTTAAAGATTCGAGCGATGAAATGAAGGTACAAAATATCAATCATATTATTGAACGTGTGTACCCATTACTGGAAGCGGACGCGTTTTCTCAAAATAAACAATTACTATTTCAACCAAGAGAAACCACTGATGTTTTGTTGGATTCACAAGAAATCACTCAACTAATCCTTAACCTATGTCGCAATGGGTTAGAAGCCATGCAAGATCATGGAGCGCTTTTCATTCGTACCTATTCTCGCGAGGATCATGTCGAGCTATCAATAGAGGATGAAAGACAGGGCTTGAACAGTAATCGTTGAATATGATTAAAACTATCTGTATACTATCAATATGGATAGATTAGTGACGATAGGCGAAGCGTCGAAGGTGTTAGGAGTATCCATTACGACACTCCGTCGTTGGGAAAAAGAAGATCGATTACAGCCGGATGAAATAACGCCCGGTGGTCACCGCCGATACGACCTGATGAAACTGCGGCCGGAATTGTTCCGTCTTCAACGAAGCGACAGGAAGACTGTAGCCTACGCTAGAGTTTCAAGCCATGATCAGAAAGAGGACTTGGAACGGCAGAAGCAAGTCCTTGAAATGTACTGCGCTGCACAAGGGTGGACGTTCGAGGTCGTTGCTGATCTTGGATCAGGCATGAACGACCACAAGAAAGGCTTGAAGCGGCTATTGAATGCCATTTTGCAGGACGAAGTAGGCAGGTTGGTCATTACGCATAAAGATCGTCTCCTGCGTTTTGGCGCAGAACTTGTCTTTGCCATTTGCGAGGCGAAAGAGGTGGAAGTGGTCATTCTCAATCAAGGTGAAGACACCACGTTTGAAGAGGATCTTGCCAAAGATGTCCTTGAAATCATTACGGTATTTTCTGCGCGGCTCTATGGTTCCCGATCACGCAAAAACCAGAAATTGATTGAAGGCATGAAGCAGGTGGTGGACGATGCACAGAAGCCATAAGATTGCGCTTGATCCCAACCATCAGCAAGCCACCTATTTTGCTAAAGCCAGTGGTGTGGCTCGGTTTGCCTACAACTGGGGGCTTGCGGAGTGGAAGCGCCAATACGAGGCGGGTGAAAAACCAACGCAAGCTTCACTTCGTCGGCAACTGAACGCGATTAAGCGCGAACAGTTCCCTTGGATGCTAGAAGTCACCAAAAATGCGCCACAAATGGCATTGATTCCCCTTGGTGATGCGTTTGGGCTGTTTTTTCGAGGCGGTGCGAAGTACCCAGCCTTAAAAAAGAAAGGGATTTATGACCGTTTTACGCTCACGAATGATCAATTTTCCGTCAGTGACAAGCGCATTCGCATTCCGAATCTGGGATGGGTACGCATGCGGGAAGTGTTGCGGTTCTCTGGCAAGATCATATCCGCTACCATTTCGCGTAAGGCAGACAAATGGTTTGTGAGTATCACGGTGGATACAGAAGAGATGCCGCCAATGTACGAAAACCAAGCGATGGTCGGCGTGGATTTGGGTGTCCATCGATTAGCCACCTTGTCTGACGGAACATTCGTGACAGGCGCAAAGTCTCACGGAATACTCTTGAATCGTTTGCGCCGTTTGTAACGTTCCTTGTCTCGTAAGCAAAAAGGCTCAAAAAATAGAGCAAAAACTAAGCTCAAATTGACGAAGCTCCACGCGAAGGTAGCCAATATCCGTAACGACGAACTGCACCAACTCACCACCAGACTAGCAAGTCAATACGGTGTGATCGTCATTGAGGATTTGAACGTCAAAGGAATGATGGCGAATCATCGCTTGGCAAGAGCGGTGGGAGATATGGGCTTTCACGAGTTTCGGCGACAGTTGATGTATAAGACGGCGATGCGTGGTGGTGACCTCATCGTAGCGGACAGGTGGTTTGCATCAAGTAAAATTTGCTCGAAGTGTGGGACAAAACAAGAAAGCATGCCGCTATCGATACGAGAATGGACATGTTCGGTTTGCGGCACTCATCATGACCGCGACCTGAACACGGCGAAGAATCTGATGAAATTGGCCGTGAGTTCCACGGTGCCAGCCTGTGTAGGGGACGTAAGACCTGCTCATACAGAGGCGACCTCGACGAAGCAGGAATTCAACGTCAAAGCTACCTATGCGTAGATTTGAGTAAGTTTGAAAGAACGGCATCCCAAAGAATACTTAGAGAAAATAGGGATCCCTTTTTTTACAACGAAAGAAAATGGAACCGGATTAGGGATTACCACGTGTTATCGAATCGCTGAAAAGCATAAAGCCAAAATCAGCATAGAAAGTGATACCCACGGCACCAAATTCTTTGTTCGTTTTCCGGCTCCAATTTCTTTTTATTTAAAATATAATGAGATATATTTTATTTATTTACTAAAGCATAAAATTGATCAGCTAGGGTTTCTAAATCATGAAAGGAAGCCGACAATTCTTGAATGGAACCAGTATGCTGTTCAGTAGTTGCCGCGATTGTGTGAATTCCGTTATTCATTTCATTTATGGATGAACTGACAAGCTGCAATTGTTCTGTTATTTGTTTCGCATACTCCTTGCTTTGACGAGCCATTTTTCGTATCTCATTTGAAACCACACCAAATCCACGCCCAATTTCACCAGCTCGAGCAGACTCAATGGCTGCATTTAAGCCCAATAAATTTGATTGTGCTGATATTTCTTCGACGAATTGTATCAGAGACTCGGAATCATCAGTTCGGTGCTTAGCAGTTTCCACAGCAATTACCATCTGTTGAAGTTGATCTGCCACATTTTGAGACCCATTAGCTATTTCGTTTGCGGATAAATTCATGGTTTCCACTAAATCATGTAATCGTTTGGAAGCTTGGTTCAATAGATTTTCCTGCTCGAGTGAGACAACGGCTGTCATGATGCCAATACATTGATCGTCTTGCATCAACGGACTGGATATAGCAAAATAAGGTACTCCGAGGGTGGAAGCATCATGCTCCTCACGAACAATTTCTTTTTGCTCAAATGCCTTTTGTGTAGACGTACCGGAAGGTAGTGGATCTCCCACCTTGAACTCCAAATCAGGCAATGCTTTGCTTTTAATAAAGTGCAATACCTTTTTTCCATCACTGATTAAAATGGCTGGCTTGATCATAAACAGTTCTACAAAAGTTTGGGACATTTTAATCGTTTGGTCTAATAAATTGACCTCTGCATGTTTTTGCAACATTTGTCGATCTGCTTCTTCATAAGCTTCAATCATTAACACTTCATCTAATTTGATTCGTTTCATAAAAGCAGAAAAGAAGCCGGTGGGTAATTCATTGATCAGTTTTCCGACGTAATCAATATATGCCCCCATCATCATCACTAAATATTTTTGTGGGATTTGAATTCTCTCGTGTACTCGCCCAATCATTTGTCGATTTTGAATATAGGAATTGTCAATGGAGTCTGAACTGAGAGACAAAAAATACTCTTTTTGTGTTTTTTTTAGGTCTTCAATGGAGGAATGCTGGAACGCGATATTTTTCAAATAGGAATTTTTCTGCAAAAGTTGATAGAAGTGATCTGTTGAAGAATCTGCATGTTGATGAAAAAAAGCAGAAGATTGATGTAATAAAGTTAAGTCTTGATTTGTTAAACCAATGAGTGAAAAAAAATCTAAATATTCACTTGCAACATTAATCATTATAGAGATGGCCCCCGATCATCAATCTAACTCGAGAATTGACGTATATCCACCACCTTAGTTGCGCTTAGAGGTGGGAGACTATTAGTCGCATAAGTTAAAATGTAAGTGAAACTTATTATATTTTAGCAAAATGATCAATTTTGAAAAGTGATCTTTTTGCTATACATAAAAAAATGTTTATCTAACTTTAAGATGTGTAATGTGAGCAACTCCTTTTTGGAGGTATAGGTGAAAGCCACAAACACCTCATATTATCATTACTTTAAATAGTATAATATAAACAATAGGTGCTCGCGCGATCTATAAATATCTATTAATGGGGGAATGGGCAGCCAGCACATTGAAAATCGCCGATATCCTGTGATCGTACATGGGGCACCGACGTAATGAGCCAGCTTAGAAAGGACGATAACCAATGTTCAATTCAGCGCTCTTAGCAAAACTTCGCAAGGAGCAGCACTTAACGCTAAAGAAGGTGGCGGATTTTGTGGGGGTGACCATCCCCTACATCTCACTGATGGAGAAAGGCAGGGTCAAGAGCCCGTCCTACGTGATTGTCGAGGGATTGGCCAAACTGTTTCGGGTGGATCCACAGGAGTTTATGACTGAGGAGGGGACAGAAGAGAAAGGGAAGGAATCCGTTGTTGACATGATGGCCCTTCGTGAAGTTCGATTTACACGAAAGTGGAGTGTCAATGAGGCGGCGAAACGCGCGGGCATCAACCCGTCGACGCTTTCATTGATTGAGAATGGGAAGCGAAGAGCAGTGTCGATGATTACCTTAAATAAGCTGGCTGCCGCTTACCAGGTTGACGTCAATGATTTACTGTTGAAGCGCGAGGAGTACGTGGATCTCACTGCGCTCGTGATGCAAAGTGACACAGTAGTGATCGACGGCGAGGAGATTGACGTCAGCAGCGACCTGGCCATGGAGCGGATTTTGACAGCGCTTAGGATGGGCGCAGCATGGGCGAAGGAGGGAAAGTAGTCGTGGAGAAACCAACTGCTGAGCAAGCGGCTAGGGTAATGGAGAAGATATACCAAAGTCTTGAAGGCGAGTATTCGTTTCGCGGCATGGTTGATAACGAGTTGGGGTATGATGGCCCGGAATCTTATTCGTTGTTTTATAACGCTGGTGGAATGTCGTTGACGAATATGCGTGCATGGTATGAAGAACTCAAGGAACTCGCTCTCGCCCTCAATATCGCGATGAAAGCGCACGCTGGTCAGATCGACAAAGCGGGACACCCGTACATCGCGCATCCTGTCAATGTCGCCGCGATGGTCGAAGAGACCGAAGAGAAAGTGGTCGCCTTGCTGCATGATGTGGTCCGGTGACGGACAAACCCTCAACGAAGAATGGATTCGGCGCAACTACGGCGGCGGCCTTGGTGCCAACGGCATGGACCTGACGCTGAATCAGTTCATGGATCGCGGGATTTCGGCTGAGACGTGGTTAGGATATTTTGCTGACTTGCCCCATGCCATCATCGTCGGGGATTGAATGATTTTGCATGCGGGCGTCCATCCGGCGAGAACCTTCGACAAGCAGCGGACGCACGAAGTGATCTGGATTCGGGATGAGTTCATGTTTGGCATAAACCCGCCCGAAAGCTGACTGGGGAAGCGTCTGGTTGTCGGTCACAACGAGACCTTTTGGCTCGGTAGCGTAGGTAAACCGGTGTTTCGAAAAGATGCTGTGTTTGTGGATATTGGGACGGCCAATCAATTGGTGCTTGGGGCGTTTTGCCTGAATACAGGCGAGTTTGAGATGGTGAAGCACGAGAATTTTGATGCGAGTGCAAAACGTATTGCCAATTTGTTTGCTACTCAGGTATTGTTAAACAGGGAAGGTGAAGCATATGAGTCATTCGTCGCGTCAAAGGCGCAAGCGAATTAGGGAAGGGAAACCTGATCCCGCCGGCTTGCGATTACAGTGGCATCGAAAACCGCAAACGCAAGTGGTATCCAATAAGAAAGCTGAAAACCGCCGTATCTACTGCCGCAAAGGGAGAGAGGATGGCGGTTTTGATTTTTCCCACTATGCCGATTTCTTGCAGGAGGGGGATTCCGTTGCGGGAAAATTAACGCTTTTGGCGGGTTGAGCGTATGAATCAACCCGCCCCCAATTTCCCACCGGTGCCTCTTACTTTGTAAGGAGGTTTTTTTATGTCTGATACCGACGATAAGAATTCATTAGATGCCGATTTATGGAGCCTTAGTCAAGATGCTTGGGCCGAACTCAACAAATCGAATATGACCGATAACGAACTGTTCCAGTGGCAGGAGATTGTACTCAAGGAGTTTCAGGAGATCGCGAACAAGGAATCCGTACAAGTCGAAGCCAGCCGTGCCATGAGGGACGCCCAGTTGACAAACATCGTGGCCGCACACAAGGAAATTCCCGCGAAAGCACATCGCGAAATCGTCAATTCGATCCTGGATGACATGTTCAGCATGGGACCGTTAGAAAATCTGTGGAAGAACAAAGAGATCAGCGACATGCAGGTGTTTGTGCCGTATGACAGTCGTGAGGAGCAGATCATCACCTATGCCTCACGAGAAGGTCGGCAAATTTACAAAAGGCCGGGGTTTCGTAACTACGGACATGCCATGACCTGGTTGAATCGCCACCTGGCGCAATTCGGACAGCATTACGATGCGTCGAAGGTGTCAATGGACGCGGTTTTTCCTTCTGGAGAAAGAATGCATGTCATCAGTGGAGTATCAGGATACTCCGTGTTCCGCAAGGGGGAATACAAATTTGTACCGTGCGTCATTATCACGATGCGGAGGTTCGTCAAGGCTTTTACATCACAAGATTTAACATCGCAATCACAAGCACAAACGGAACTGCCGAAGTTTCCGAATTTACGTCAAGTGCGGCGAGAGTATCAGCGCAAAACTCTTTATTTCCCTTATGATAGTAAGTCAATTGATCCGGCAACGATGGACTATCTGCGTCTCATGACGAGAATGGCGAAGAATCACCTGATCAGCGGGGGGACCGGATGTCATGATGCCGATGCGCCGATTTTGATGTATGACGGCTGTATCAAACGTGCGGCGGATGTACGGGTTGGAGACCGACTAATGGGGCCAGACAACACGCCGCGCACGGTAATTAATCTGCATCAAGGTGTAGATCGAATGGTGCGCGTAACCCCACATAGAGGCGAACCGTTCATAGTGAATGAGGGACACGCTTTGGCGTTGAAATCGACGCCACGGCAAGCAGGAGAGCAAAGACAATTTAAGACCATAACGGTGTCAGATTACCAAAAGCAAAGCAAGAAATTTAAGCATATTCACAAATTGTGGCGTGCAAATGTAAAGTTTCCTGAAAAGGACTTGATCATCGATCCGTATTTTCTGGGTGTACTGCTAGGTGATGGTTGCATAGGAAATCATCATGTGGCTGTATGTACACCTGAAAAAGAGATTGTTCAACGTGTTTATCAAGAAGCAAAAAATAGAGGTTTGCACATAAGAAAAGTAGGAGAAGGAACCTCTGTCAACTTATGTGTTGCTTCTGATACCAAGGGCGAACATCACAAAAATAATTTAATCCATGACTTAAAGGCGTTAGATCTTTACGGCACACATGCAGGGGATAAATTTATTCCTCAAATTTATAAAACAGGATCACGAAAACAGCGACTAGAATTACTAGCTGGGATTCTGGATACTGATGGTAGTTGGACAGGTGCCGGTTTTGATTACATCACAAAATCTTTTGAATTGGCAAAAGATGTTCAGTTCATTTGCCGTAGCCTTGGATATTCAGCGAACATTAGCAAAGTTTCAAAAGGCTTTACAAGAAAGGATGGCTCAAAATTTAGTGGCGATTATTATAGGATTTTTATTACAGGAGAACACAATCTCATACCTACTAGGGTCGAAAGGAAAAAAGGAACACCACGAAGGCAAAAAAAAGATTTACAAGTAACAGGGTTCACTGTGGAACCTATAGGTTATGGCGAGTATTTCGGATGGGAAGTAGACGGCGATCACCTTTACTTGGATGGGCAGTTTCTTGTCCATCACAATTCCGGTAAATCGACACTTGCGAATGCCTTAACCGCCGAAACTCCTAGCGGGACTGTGCTTATTGTCTTAGAGGAAGCACAAGAGCTACAACCGCAAAATGATACTCACGTCATCCGTGTTGTACAGCGCGAGGGCGTGTTTGATCTTGCAGATGCTGTGAAAGCGGCGCTCAGAATGTACCCTGATAGAATTTTCATTGCTGAATTGCGGGACACCTTGGCATACACATTTCTGCGAGCAATACAAGCAGGCCAGGACGGAAGCTCGACCACGATCCACTCCAACTCTTGTCTAGACGCGATCGACGTGTTAATCAATTTCGCGGCCAATCATAGTTCCCATCCGCCGCGCGAAATGGTTAAGGACATTATTTTTCGACGCGTCCATACCATCGTCCATGCCGATGCGTTTAAGCGCTCGGATGGGATTTCACGATTTATCGATGAAGTGGTAGAACTGCGTCCCGATCAAACGCTTCACACCGTCATGCGATTTCACCAGGTCGGCATCAACGAGGACGGTTCTGTCGCCGGATATTTCGAGTTTAGCGGTCCTACCGATGAATTTGTTGAGGAGATGTTTGACGCAGGGATTCCGATTCCAGAAAACTGGGGGTGGACGCAGCAATGATACTGTTGTTCTATGTGTTGATTCCAGCGCTGTTGATCGTGGCCAATCTCACCTGGGAGCACTTCAAACAGGTGCCCTACAATCGAGTCCGCAGGCGGATGGGACAACGCCGGAAACGCGGAAAAGGGACGCAAGCTATTCAGAATCTCTTTACGGCCAAGCGCCGCCTGACGTATATCACGATCGGGTCGGTGGCCGTTGGTGTCTATATCACCGTCACTTGGATGCACGCCACGCCGTTTATCGGAGCAGTCATTGGCGGTGTATTGCCGTACCTCGTCTCGGAGATGTGGAAAGAGCGGTGGATGGATCGATATGAAGAGGGCGTGGTGCAGGCGCTTGAATACGGCGCCGGGGTGTTTGAGGCCGGGGCAACCGTTGAGCAGTGGGTGCGTGAAGTGGGCGATGAAGTCGAGGGTCCCATCGTCAGCGTGTTCGAAAAGGGGAAGGCGCAGGTCGAATCTGGGCAGTTTTCAGTCGTCGACTGGTTACGGTATACGGCCGATGCGACACCAAGCAAGTATTTCTCCTATGTTATAAACGGGATCATCGCAAATTATGAGCAGGCGACGAATTTGGATGCATACATGCATGAGGTGTTGGACGAATTGGCAAACAAAAAGCGTTATGAGCGTGCAATGCGATTACAACGCGATGAAGCGATGAAACTGCTTCTGGCCATTTCGATGGCTCCGATTGCACTTTATGCGATGTTTGCTAGGGCGATAAATGCTTATTTGACCGGCAATTTCGAGGGGAATCTGATTTTTGGACTTGGGCTTTCTGGTTACGTCATGATCATTCTTTTTGCTCGGCGTACGGCATCAGCGAAGCCGAATATTTAATTTATTTGGTCCGGCAGACTAGGGTTCGGTCTGGCTTGGTGGGATTAGGCTGGGCGAGGCACGGTGTGGCATAGGTGCGTGAGCGGTCTGGACGCTTGAAACAGCCGCATAATAATTTCCAATGGCCTCCTTCTGTAATTGGAAGGGGGTTTTTCTATGTCTAAAAGTCCATCTGACTTCTTTATCGACGGAGCGTCCATATACGTCTCGGTCGATTTAATCAATCACTGGCGGCATCAAGGTCTTCGCCACATTTGCGCGCGGTGTGAGCGGGAACAGGGGTTTAAGTTCGTCACCACATCCATTTGTGCTACGTGCGAAGAGCAAATGGCGCTCGACGCGGATCAATCTTCCCACCTCCTTCTTGCAAGATAGAGGAGGGATGCACATGTCGAGACGCCGCAATTCAAAACGTCAGTCGGGTCATAGCGGCGAGTATGCAGTGGCCAATAGTATTCAACGAGTTTTAGGCCATCTACCTTATCGCCTGTACAACGATGTCTACTTTGAGGACGCCGAGGGTCTTCCGTTTCAAATCGATCATCTCGTGCTCACGCCGATGGGGCTATTGGTCGTCGAGACGAAAAATTGGAATGGGATCGTCTACGGGCAACCGAGCGAAATGCAATGGAGTTTTGTGCCGCACGGGAAAGGAAAGATTCATCAGCTGTATAACCCGGTCCTGCAAAATGAGCGCCACGTTGCCAAACTTCGATCGGTTCTTGGCGACACATTGCCGATGACGCCATGTGTCGTCTTCGCGCATCCGTTTGGCGAATTGCAAATCGGGTTGGGGATGACGGATCGCGTATTCACCCGCGCATGGTTTGAGGCGTTCTTGGCGCAGTGGATGCGTCGCTCACCAATTTTGGATGAGAGCGAGATGGAGGTTTGGCATCAGAAGATCACGGCAGCGCGCCGGGTGGATGAAGAGATGATTGGACGGCAGCGGAACTATGCGAGAGAGTTGCGCAGATTACGAAAGGCAAGAAAGGGGGCAATCGGTTATGCGGATTAAGTTTCCGGTAAAAGTCCAGATGGATGGTAGGGTCTATACGGTCGAGAAGATCAAATATCCAAGACAGGTTGGGGAACCTTGGGCGATCGCGACGGTTCGACGCGGACTCCTCGGCGAAGTGAAGGTGCAAAGCCTTTCGACGCAGATCCGTTTGGCGCGCCTCGTGGTGGAGGCGAAGAAGAAGAAGTGATTCTGTGGATGCTTTATCTCTTTTTGCCGGTTGCGGTGGTCTGGTTGAGTTGGCCTGCAGTTGCGAGGGTTGACCCGTACGTTGGGGACACCTTTTGGCGAGTCAGACTCGCCTACCGAAAGCTTGGTGGGAAGTCGCTCCCGAGAAAGTTAAAAACGTTGCTCTATTACTACATTGAGGCAGCCATTCCGAAAGAATGGGTGGCGCCACTCGAACGGATCTTGACGCTGGCCGGGCGCCCTGGCGGGTTCAGCGCGATCGACGTCATTTTGATGCAGTTCTTGGTGAGCGTGGGAATGATACTGCTCGATTTGTGGGCAAAGAAATCTTCGCCAATCTTCCTGCTGATTCTCACGGCCGGCGTCATTACCGTGCCCTGGCGCCGGTGGTTGTCGCGAATTCAGGCGCGGCGGTTGAGCGCGGTCGAGCAGATCCGGGGATTAAAACGGCGGTATGTGAGTCTCCTGCGGCGGGATACGCCTTTTGAGGAATCGCTACGGATCATTGCGAAGGAAGCGCAGGGGGATTTTGGCGAGGTGTTTCGGCGGCGGCTGAAGGAATCGCGCATACGCGGGTTAAGCGAAGCGCTGACGGACCTGCAACGGGAATTCAAAGTGGCAGAGCTCACGCGATTCATTCAGGCAATCCGGACGGCGGAGAAGAGTTCACTCGGCGCGCTGGCGGAAATCGTGGAGAAACAGGCACGTGATGAAAGTGCTAGGATGGATGAATTTATTGAAAAAAGGAAGTCAATCACAGAAAATCGAATGCGCATGTTCACGGCTGGTGCATTTCTCTACATGTTAATTTTTGCGGGTTATTTTGCCTATAAAATCGCGCTGGCGTATTTCAGTGTTCACAGCATTTTTGGATTATGAGTTTTTCCCACGGGCTCCTTCTCTCGTGAGAAGGGGCTTTTATTTTCGACGAGGAGGGTTAACCTTTGGGAAAAAACAACAAAATTCTGATTTGGGTTGAAGAAATTCTGATGGCAGCCGTGTTCGTGTTCACGGTCTGGGGCGCCATCAAAGGGGCATACATTGCGCTGATTATCACGGTCGTTGCGCTGGTCATGATGGTTCGCCAGTGGCGCACCTTGCGAGCCATGAATGCGCCCGATGAGGATGAGGAGGGGGACGACGAGGATGAAGTGGATGAGGAGTAAACTTCTCGCGCTATACATTCGTCTCTACGTCTGGTATCAAACGGAGCTACGGCGCATTGACACGCACGTATTCGCCTGGAACCAACTCATGGACCTTGGGATCGTAATCGGTCTACTGTTTGTGTTTGTGCAAAACAACAGCACATTAAGCACGCTTTTCACCACAATTGTCAACGCAGTGCAGACACAGCTTGATAAACTGATCACCACCAACACGCTCTAACACTTTAAAATACTACGAATTCCCAAGCCCTCCCGCTTCGGTAGGAGGGCTTTTTTTATGTTCGCCCGGCACGGGCGATTTCTGCCGTAGGCGGTGGTGTGAGAGGACGGGGGCTAGGCGCCTCCTCCTACTTGATTGCCAAATAAGGGGGGTATCACCATCTTGATTGGACTTGATATTGGAAATGGAAATACGAAGTGGACGACGGACGGAAAGATTGTCTACACCATTCCCTCCGTGGTTTCGACCGCTTACTTTGGCGAAGACGACGATGAAATATTCACCTCCTCACGAAGCTTAAGCGAGTTAGCACTGGAATGGAAAGACGGTGAACAAAGGAAGAGGTTCATCGTTGGTGAACGTGCTTTACGTGAGGACTCTCAGGCCACTCGTACCATGGCTGCAGATCGAATTTCCAGAGATGAATTCAAAGCGTTGCTTGGCGCGGTGATTTTGGCGACTTCCCATGAGGAGCAGAAAGTCATATTTTCAGGACTTCCTTACACTGCGACAAAAGAACAACGAGAGAAATTCAGGCAAATGATCCTGGAATTCCGCGGTCCATTAAAAGGGTTAGCGGGTTCGATTAAGGGACACCGCTGGTTGAATAAAATCGTCTCTGCGAACGTGTTTCGCCAAGCGGAAGCCATGATTTTTGATGCGGTCTTTCAGATTAAAGACGACAAAATTGTTCCCATTCGAGACCAAGTATTGCTTGAAATACCAGGGACGCGGGTCGCCGTGGTCGACATTGGATATGGCACGACCGATGTGATTGTTTGTGAGATATTGCCAGAGTTTAAGGTGATTAAAGAACTGAGTTTCACACTCCCGCTGGCGGTAAATACGGTGGGCAATCGCATTTCGCGCGAATTTCAGCGTCAGTTTGGCGAAGACAGGCTGGATTCCAGGCGCCTTGATTATGTCATTAGAGGGCAAAAAATCACACATGGTGGCCAAATCCTGGATTTAAGTCCCATTCGAGACCAAACCATCAAGAGCATTGGGGGACAGATTCGGGATCAGATCGCGGAGAAGTGGGGCCAAGCCATCCGATCCATTCATGTGGCGTACCTTGGTGGAGGTGGGGCGGAACTCTTTCAGAATACGATGGTAGGTCAGATCCATCCCAATGTGTTTAAGATTGAAGATCCGCAAGGCTCAAACGCCAGAGGGTACTTTAAAATGCAATACTTTTTAAATATTGGCTAGCGAAAGGGGGCCATGCCCATCGAATTAGTTCCAGTATTTCAACCAATTGTCGATGTGGCGGGTGGGATTAAACCCATAGGGTACGAAGCGCTGATTCGCGGAAGAGGTATTTTGAGATTGAAGGGTGCTCGCGAGGTATTCGAACGCGCAAATGAGTTTGGCGGTTCAAAAGTGCTCGATCGGCAAATTCGAGACTTGGAGATCGAAACGGGAATTTCTCTACTAATCGGAAATCAGCGGATGTTTTTAAACATGCCATCACATGCACTGTTGGACCCCTCTTGGCAAGTGCTACGATCCATTGCGAACGAATTGGTCATCGAGGTGTCTGAGCATGCGAGATTGACGGATGTAGACATCGAATGGTTGCTTGAATTTCGACAGCAAGGTGCTCTGATAGCGATTGATGATTTCGGTGTTGGACAAACGAATCTTCGTATGCTTTCGTTGCTAAGCCCGGATTTCTTAAAGTTAGATTTATCGTTTGTGCGCCATGGGGATTTTGAAACGGTTCGGAAGACACGTCGATTTGCGGAAGATTGGGAAGCGAAGCTCATCGTCGAGGGAGTCGAGACGGGCCGTGAGGCAATAGCGGTGATGGATGCAGGCGTAAGGTATATTCAGGGATTTCTTTATGGGCGCCCACGCGAGGCGTATCATTGGCTGGGCCATCAACGCTTGGCCGCACTGAGTCAAGCGTTGCCTCCTTAATCTGCAAGCAGTCAGTTTTACACTCAATTGATTGTGTTTTCTTTTAAGCGTGATATAATTGACTTACGGGGTGAGCGACAATGCTCGATGAGTTCCTTAGACAGTTGCAGGTGGAATTAGCGGCGAATCGATGGGTGTTGATTCCTCGCTCGAAAAACTTGCAATCCATTGCTGCTCACGGACTCACGTTGAGAGACGTGTATCGTGCCATTTCGCATTTGTCGGATAAAAACTATTCTAAAGGCCCGATGCCAGATCGAAATGGTGATCCAACTCCTGTATGGATTTTTAGAAAAAAGATTGGTGGCAAACAATTCTATATCAAACTAAAATTAGATCCTCAAGTCGGTGTCAAATGCATTTCGTTCCACGACTAATTATGGGAGGTGATTATTGATGAGCAACAAGCAGGCATATTGTGAACATTGCGATACGATGCAATTAACTACGGTGGAAGCACATGAAGAAACCTTTACTATTCGTGGTACGCCGATTACCGTCATCGCGGCAACCAGGTTCTGCTCTGTTTGCCATCAATCCGTCTTTGATATGGAATTGGATGACCAGAAACTCTTTCTGGCATATTCGCAATACAGAGAGCGGATAGGTTTGTTGTCGCCCGACGAAATTCGGGCGATCAGAAAGAAATATTCATTGTCGCAAAGTGCTGTAGCAAAACTTTTAGGATGGAGTCCTGCTACTTTCGTGCGATATGAATCCGGATCGCTGCAAGAATTGGCACATGATAATCTTTTGCGTAGGTTTCGCGATGATCCGAACTGGGTACGCGAATTATTGACACGCAACGGAGATAAGTTGACCGATTTGCAAAAAAGAAAACTATTGACTGCGCTGAATTCAATGGAAACGGCTATCGCTTCGACAGCTGGGAGCATCATAGCGGCACTAAATGATATCTATATTGAGCTGTTACGTGCGAGCGAAACGACTCCGTTGTCTTATCAATGGGTGTTGGACATGGTGAGGCTTCGGGCAGAACAAGCGGGCGTGAAATTAAGTTCTGCACCGCATTGATTTCTCTTTTGTAAAACCTTTCACTGCATTGGCCATCAACGCTTGCCATCATAATCAGCAAACTTCCCACCACCTCCTTTCTTTATGAAAGGAGGTTTTTCTATGTTCATTGATGACGAAATCAGCAAGCAGGAAAAGGAACACCAAGACACACTGATCCACCTGCTTGCCACAGAGCAACAATTGGAAAGGTTGTATACCGAAAAGCGTCTGTCCGACGAGGTGTACCAGCGCCTTCAAGAAGAAGGCGTCGACGTGCAGATTACGCAAGGTGTCGAGCAAGTGAAAGTAATCTTGCACAAGGGGGCTTTATCCGTCGCCTGTGTTGCAAGATCACTAACTGGCGCGCTGCTCGGGGCACATACGGCGTTGCGGGGGGGAGATCCTATTAGTCTTCTGCTTCAATTGCGTTGCACCTTAAGCAAAGACCCCGAATAAGATGATCCTCTCTTCCGCACATATGACAGTGACCATAGTCGTAAGGAGGCGTCGACTGCGAAGCAACCCAATATTCACCGGATGCGAATTGCCCAAAATGGCCGAAAGGTGTCCATTTAATTCCTTCAATCTGCTGATCTTCGATATCGCTGATTTCTGGACTAACTGTTTGGCCTAAATTTGATATGGAATCACTGATTTTATTAACCACACCAATTAGCTGGTATCCGGTAGTTTCGTAAAATTCGTCTCTTAGGAATGAAAGATGACTCTTATAAGTTCCGTCCCTAGACACAATAATGAGGTCATCTTTTACTGAAGCAAGAATTGCTTCCCATATTATTTCGTCACAAGCCGATGCAAGCTTACCTTTTTGCGGACGAGGTGGATTACCTAAAAAACGTCTTTTCTCCGCATTTCTCAAATGTTCGTCAGTGGTAGCAATTACATGCGCATGACTATAAATACTCTTTATTTGTGAATAGATCTCGTCTTTTGTGGAGTCTTCTAGCCGTTCATTGAGTTTTTTAATGATTTTGTCCAATAGGGGAGCTAAAACAGCCTTTTTTGCGGTATTCCATTCTTCATATTCCGATTCAGAGATTAAAGATGATGCAGGCAAGGAAGGTACGTTTTTTTTGGATTCTGTCAGATCAGATATGACTTCACCAATAATGGAATCCTTATTTCGTCGAATTTCTAAATAAACTTGTTCAGGAAATAACAACTTCGATGCATGGTGGTCAACAAGATCTTGTAATATGCGAATGGCATCATTTCGGCTACGATAAAAATCTAAATACACGTTGGTATCTATGAATACCATTGTCATTATATACACCCCAGTTTGAGGAGTTTAATTAAGTTGATTTTGAAATTATACCACTTTAAGCAATCAGTGAACAATCGAAGAATATTTCGGGTTTGGAACATAAGCACGCATTTCGTCACTTTATTTTCATGTTGCATCTATGATCGCGCTAGCAGCATTTATCCTGCCTTCATTCAAGGCGTGTTTCCTCAGGTGGCGTGTTGGCCGAGACGTGACGCGGGCCTGATCGACTCGAGAAGTTTCATTATACTTCCGCTGATTGGTCTGCTTTCGGTGTTCGTGTTTTATACTATGTACTAGAAATTTATGATGGTGCAAATTTAGAACGCAGAAATCACAATGGATATTTGTGTTAATATTGTTTTCGTAACAGCATTTCAAATTTATGCGTGGGGGTAAAGGTATGTTGGATGTTGAAGATGTTAAAGATGATACTTTAGCTTATGTTAAAGAACTGTTTGATAGTTTAGAAAGAAAAATAACTGACAATATAATTAATAAAATTGAGTTGGGAATTGATGAAGAACTAATAAATAATATTCGCGAAGATTCTAGAATGCCTATCGAAGAACTATCAGAATTTAACATTATCAATGACTGCGAAATCGTTAATAGCGAAATCTCCTCATATGATGAAGAAACCATAACTTTTGATGTTGAATCGTCTGTTAATGTAAATTTACTCGGTTTTTTGATAGATGATACCAAAGCGGCTGAAATATTATTAAAAGTTAATGTTAATTTATCGATTGAGGCTCAAATTTATGATGAATATTTACAAGCAAGTGATTTTGAAATTGATTCCATCGATTTTGATGAAATTGACATCACGCCGTTGATCAACGCTGACGACATTTGTGTGATTTGCAAGAAAAGATTAGGTACTGTTCCGTATAATTCCGATATGATATGTGATAACTGCAATGATTTAGAAAATGTTGATTACTGCTCAAGATGTGGACATGCCTTTCCGAAGGGGACTTTAACCGGGGGGCTTTGCTCCAAGTGTGAGGACGAATAAATTTAACGAGTTTCCCACGGCCTCCTCTCTCAGCAGAGGAGGTTTTTTATTTGACGAATTATTAAATGAGGCACCCATCCATGGTTGAACGTGCATTTTATTCTGGACGGAATTGGCTTCGGTTGTTGGTGCTGTTGTACCCATTTAGCGTTTATTTGATACTCTTTCAATGGTCAATTTCCTGGGATGGTCAATAAAGAGGCGATTGAGATATCGAGGCGTGGGAGGAAAGGTATCGAGAAGTGTAGAATAAGTCAAACGCGATGGAATATATAGGGTTTTATTTTTATAACGAGAAGGTCTTATGAGATGAGTCATAGAAAAAATCGAAAAAGAAGGAAAAAATCGAAGAGAATATTCATTCCTGAAACGGGTATTTCGGCAAAGGTAATGGTTGATTTTGAACAAATATTTGGATTCAGGTTAACGCAAAAAGAGATTAGCGAAAAGTTTCGTAATGCAGATATTGGCGAACTGTTATTTGCTATCGCAAGATTGAACGCAATTTTTGAGGCAGGGATTGATAATCGTAGTCTCCTAAATAGTGTAATATCACGAATTCACGGAAATTCTCCCACTTTGACTTTTTTGAAGGGACTTAAAGAATATGTCGATCAAGGCCAAGTTCCATACGGGCCTCATATTTTATTAAATATCGCAAAACGAATCTTAGCTGAAGGGGATTCATCTACATGGATGAAGACACGTCCATTTGATGATCCTTATTCAATTTCTTTGGCCCTGTATCTAGCCACGACCCTTTCAAATTCCATGAATCCCTTATCTCATGAATATGTTTTGCTTGAGACTGTTCAAAACGGCACATTTTACAAACAAATCAAAACGGGGGCTGTGTTGCAACGTAGCTATGAATGTTACTGGAACCTTGCTAGTCAGTCTTACAGATTCAAATCAAGTGAATTTATTGACATACCGGCACTTTATCTACGAATTACAGGGATAGACATTCGAATGTTTATAAAGTTTATGTCCAGTATTATACTTGCGTATTCACCATTGTTGGCAAATGTAGAGGAATTTTTATGGAGTAATCGCTTAGCTAAGGACATTTCTGTAATAGTTGAGCGGTTTGGTTCGCAAGAAGTTGAACGTCTGCTTGGCGAAATGTCAATCTCAGTTGTGGAATTTAACCGAGACTTTCAAGACACTGTATATAAACGTTGGGATTTTTCGTATTTTCGAAAGAAGCCTCTTGTACACGTTGGAGAGCTATTTTATCCACTTTATAGTCGGTTTGTATTGGATTATATATGGGATGGACTATATTGGAGAGTTTTCGACGGATTACAGAAACATGAAAAAAACAAATATCAAGTATTTTTTGGTCGAATATTTGAGGCTTATTGTCATGATCTCCTTGGCTCAATAGGGACGAAGATCGAAGGAGAAATTATACATGAATTTGAATATAAACAGGGCGTCTTATCTCCTGATGCGTTTATCTCACTTGGTACAGACCTCGTCGTTATTGATTTTAAGTCCAAGCGACTGAAGATGAATGACACTCTCATCAAGGGTGATATAAATTCGTTCATTGATGATATGCGCAAAATGTTTATTGAACCAGCCAAAAAGATCTATCAGCATTTAAAAAATATGTCGCAATTAGGGGATAGGATTGATCCCGATGTGACAACCGCTCGTCGAATTCATGCAATTATCGTTACTCAAGGAGCTTTTACATCAATAAGACAAATGTATCAGAAAATAGATGAAGAGATTCGTCAAGAGGGGTTGTATAATGAACTCCCTATTGTACACTGGCACTTGTTCGACATTGATGAGTTTGAAACGTTCATCGGAATAATAGATAACGGAATTAGTTTGGTAAACATTCTAAATCAAAAAAGTCAATCTAAATATCGTTACCTTTCGTTCTCTGATTTCTTGGCATATACAAGGGTCAAATTACAATTCGCATCCGTTATTCAACAAAGGGGGAAAGTTCTTACCAATGAGGTGATGGGTATATTGACAAAAAATGATGAGTCAGAGAAATAGATGACTTAAAATCCGTTTCGCATACGAAATATTTGGTGAATCTGAGGTGCAACGAATACGGCAGCATCGGAAATAACAACACTTTCGGCCCCTCTATAATGTGTGAGGGGCTTTTTTTATTCCTAATAATCAACTTTATTGACTATATTTAATTATTATAATATATTATAGTTGATAAAGTGAATGCACGGATTTTTCCCACCCTTGCCTACATAGACGAGTACGATAAAATTAGGTAGGAGTTGATCGGGATGAAATCAAAAAAATGGATCACCGCAGTGGGTGCATTTGCACTCATCGCAACAATGACCGCCCCAACATTCGCGGCGGCGAGTACCGTCAAAGAGGGCCACTTCACACTCAAAAAAACCAGCGTTGTGGTAATCGGCAAAACCACCTACATGCCCTACGTCTTTGCAGCAAAGGATCCGAACAGCGGCGTGATGACGACGTTCATACCGATCTGGTACATCATGCAGGTCATCAACCACGTGGGTGGCGATCACGCTGCTTGGGACGGCAACTTCAAAACGCGCGGCGAAGGAGCGCTGACCGTCACCGATAATAACGGCAAAGTCAGTCTCGCGATCCACGGCAAAAAAGGGTTGGCGTCCATCATCGTGAATGGCGCTACGGTCGAATCGGGCGTGCCGAATTTTCCGGTGAAAGACCCGAACAGCGGGAAACTGACATCGTTCTTCGGTCTCTACTACGCCGAGAAACTGCTGGATGCGATGGGGTTCTCAAATGTGTGGAATGGGACAAGCCACGTGTGGACGATCACGCCGCCAAGTGGGAATACGACTGCTGGTACGCAGAAGGCGACAAGCAGTAGCGATGGGAACATTCAGGTAGTGCCGCCGGGGACGGAGACTTCACAGCCCAACACGCAACCTGTAACTCCTCCTAATTGGGGGGCGTAAATCTAACTTTCCCACCGCCGTCTCTCCTAACGAGGGGCGGTTTTTTTATGTTCCTCAGAAAGGGGAAAAGCCATGAAAAAACGAACCATAACCAGCATCGCTGCCGTCGTAGTGGCGTTGACGACAATGATCGCGTATGCGGCAAGCGGAATTGTGATGTTTGGCGACAACGTATCGCGCACCCACGTGAACGGAATCGCGGATCAATACCCGTGGACGACGGAAGCCACGATCAACAGCATCAATATCGATGGCATTTCTTTGTCCGGTAGCCAAATGTACAGTAGTAGTACCGCGATGGGCGCGGGGAATTTGATGTATTTCCCTATTGCTGCCCCGATCATCAGCATTAACGGCTCTCAAGAGCCAGATCCAACGGGTCAAGGCTATATGACCGTATGGGACATGGGAAATTGGAGTGGCGGTAAACCCACTGCGCTTGCTGCAACACGAGTCACAGGGGTGTCAAACTCATCGCCTGTGGTTGACTCAGCAACTGGCGATGCGTATTTGGCAGCAGGCACGGAGTTTTACCGTTTCCATTGGGACAGTGCCACCAAAACCTTGCAAAATACATCGGTCAGTATTGGTGGTGCCAGCAATCTAAACGGGGGAAAGGGTTATAGCCAAACGGTTTCCTATCCGTTGTTTATCTCAGCCAGCGAAATAAACGCTCCTACCGATTCCATATGGATTTCAACTCAAGACGGTTGGATTTTTGCAGTTGATCCGAGCACAATGGCTATCATATACAGTCACAATTTTGGTGTTCGCTTCGACGCCTCACCATCGCTGGCGGTTGCCACGGACGGAACGCCGTACATCGCCGTGACGGGCGCGTATGATGCGAATAACGATAGTTTTGGTGGAAGTTCAGGTACAGGGATGCTGTTTCTTATAAACCCGAAAACAGGAACCTCCCAATACGTAGCCAATCCCTATGGTCCCATCCCATCGACCGCTTCACCTATCGCCACATCCGCAGGTCATGTCATGTGGAACGATACAGAGGGTGACGTGTTTTTGGGGAGCATTTCACCGAGCGGAAATGTTTCGATCACTCTGCAAAAACAAAACATCGGCAATGGCCAAACCTCCTACTTGTCCGAATCCGGCTATGCGAACGGTCAGTATATCGTGCCTTTCACCGACAAAGGTACTTACGGTTATGCCACGGTCGATCCGAACGTGCCGACAAACCAAGTGGAGCGCATCAGTATTTCCGGCAGTTCCGGCCAACTCGAACCAATGGGTTCGCCGGAAATCTCGGCCAGTGGCAACATGTACCTTGCCGATCAGGCGGGTGGCATTGACCGGATTTCTCCTAATCCTTCAAATGGGAATCTGTATGACGGAACGCAGGGTGGGTGGTTGGCCTCGTTTGGCGCATCTACTGGCACGCCGCTTTCCACGCCTTCAGAATTGATGCTCGACACAGCAAGCGGGACAGAGGAACCGACGCTCACTCTGGCCACTAACCAGGGCCTCGAACTCTGGGACGACGTGGGCGCCAATTACACCTTCGGCGGCGATTACACCAGTACGCAGCCTGCGCAGTTCACGACGCCGCTTGCGCTGATCTTGGGTGCCAACGACTTGCCAACCGGCAGCGGCAACAGCGATCAGATTGCCTATTCGATGAGCGTCAACGGCGGACCGTTTCACTACGTCACCGAGTCCCCAGTGTATAGCGGAAGCACTCCACAATCGCAAATCAACCTCAGCACGTCGTTACTCAATAACACCTTCGCTCCTTGGAAGCAGTCAGGTTGGAAGAGCAGTCAGACGAACTCAGTGGTGATTCGGGCGTATGCACCGTCGAGTGATCAGTACGGCTACACGTTCAACAGCGCGGATAGCGGGCAGGATCAGGCGCAGGCGGACGTGACGGTGACGTTTCCGGCGTCAGGGACGACGATCCAGCCGCAAACACCTGTTTACGAAAGCGATACGGAACCCTTTTATGTGATCTTGCGAACCATCGCGCCGGGAAGTCCTGATAAAGAAGGGGCAATGGCGGGGTATCCGCCAGGCAAAGTGCCCATGAATCCTGTTTACCAGGACACGCCGATTGCGGAATCCACGGACGGGAGTCATTCGGGTGTCTTTTCGCTCGGGATCACAGACGGGTATCCGAGCCAACTCCCGATCACGTTCAAATTAAAAGCGACCATGAAAACGGTCATCGATCAACCCTACCCCTATACCTACTTGAGCGGCTACACCAGGCATCACAGTTGCTCGGGAACACCGCCAAATCAGTCATGCGATACCTGGTATACGCCAAACTACAAGACGATCACGCTCTATCATAACCTACCCGTCAGCGAGACCGCCGAGCAGAGTTTCACGATGAGCAATGGCGAAAGCGAGTTATGGAATTCTTGGAACGTGACGGCGACGATTCAAGGCGGAAGTCCAAGCACCATGTCGCTGCATGGCTTTGCTCCGTTTGGGGCTTGGGTTCCGCCCAGTGATGCGTACCCGAGCGCGAGCAACGCCGATTACAGCCAAGGCGGGGATCTGAACGGTCATATCGATGACAAAGGCGGCAGTTACCCTTTAAATGCTTCGCCGTTTGAGTCGAGCACCACGAATTTCGCCCCGTATGACGCGCAGCATAATGATGGGGTCTTGGTGGAGCCTAAATCGGGTGCGGGAATTTATCCGCAGATTGCCGGTTGGAATCCGCAACTCTTATTCTCCGTTGTGAGTGGTCAACAATATTTCTCGCATCCCGGTACGGAGGACTTCATGCAGACGTGGAATTTTGGAATTGCCGGAACCAATATCGGCCGTGCTGACGGAACTTCAACGACCTATACGTGGAAATGGGTGCCGGACGGTAAGTGATGTTTCCCACACGCCCCCTCTCTTGTGAATAGGGGAGGGGGTGTTTTATTGCCCCCGATCAAAAAAGGAGGAACCCGCACGTGATGGAACACGCATTTCATTCAGGACGGAATTGGCTTCGATTATTGGTGCTGCTGTACCCGCTCACTATTTTTCTATGGTTAATTCAGTGGTTCTGGCTACTTTCCAATGTGGCCAATGCAGAAATCACTGAGTTGGCATTGGCAGTGGCGGCTATGCTGGTATTGCCTCTTGCCTTCGAAAGTCAAAAACGGCGGATTCGTTGGGGTCACAAGTGGGTGCAACAATTTCCGAAATGGCAGCGTTTGATCGTTTATTTGATTGTGATCACGAGTCTATTTGTGGCCTGGATGCCGCCGACCGTTTTCGGGACGTACTTGATGCTTGGAGTGATTTCAGGTTTTCTTGGCGAAGAGGCAGAACAGGAAACGATTCAGCAATCGAAACGGTTATATGAACGATTTCGGCTGTTTGTGTATTGGATAGGCATCCTTACCTTCATTGCGCTATTTCCGTATCCTTCAATGCTGACGAAGTGGATTGATCCGAGCGGACCGTATCATTGGCTGGTGGTAAGGCTGCTCGTATATGGGTGGTTAATCGTTGTGCCAATTCTCTATACCTTGCGTTTTAGGGAGAAGATGAAGCGGTTCAACGCAGTTCAGGAATGAGAATCCGCAAACTTTTCCCCTATGCCCCTTCTCAAATGAGAGGGGGTTTTTCATTTGCCGAGTTTTGGAGGGTTACTCACCTGGCGGATTGGCATTGCGCTAATCGCGTTTTTTATCGTCATGATCCTGATGCTGGGCGATTTCGCCATGTTTAATGTACGCATGCACGAATTAATGGCGGCTTGCGTCGATGCCGGTTCTTCACAATCGTACTGGACGTATAATCCATTCATCAATCAAAAGGTCCCAGTTCTCGATGACAATGCCGCCATGAACGCGGCGGAGGCCACCTGGAATGAGAATGTCAGCGATTGGGGGCAGGGGTCGTGGACGGGTGTCGAGCCGCAGTTTTCGCTTTCGTCGATCAAGTCGGGGACGCCATTGGGTGATGAGGATACCATTACAGGGTCGGTTCAACTCTCGTATTCGCCTCCCTTGCTGGATAACTTTCTGGCGCAGTTTGGCGATCATAACGGGGTTCAGCAGACGATCACCGTGCAGGAACAGTCTTCAGCGCAGGTTCCTACGCAATGAGCACTTTTTTCCCACGCCTTCCTCCCTCATTGAGAGAGGGAGGCGTTTTTGATGCGCGCGTTGGATTGGTTAGTCGCAATGTTGATGGCGTACGGTCTTTATATTGTCCTGGCGCTAGGTGCCACGACGATTCACGTCATTCCCGCCACTGCGGTCGCGTTTGAGTATGGGCTGGCGGCGGGGCAATACCAGAACATGATTGATCCGAACACGAATCAGCCGATCGGTCAGGAGTTGGTGAGTGCGTTTGGGAATGACCTTCCGGTCGATAGCGATACCATTTCGTACACGACCGCGCCCACGATTGGGGAAGCGGGGCCGAATCAGTTGTTATTGTCGCTTGTGCCGGAGAATGGATTTGTCCACTTGACCGTGGACTACGGCTTGGTGCTGCCGATTAAGATCCCGACATGGAGCGGGGGAGCGTGGACGACGGTGGAGCCATCGGTGACGCCGTTTCACTTTAGCATGGCATTTTTTCAGGAGTGGCAGTCGTGAGGTGGTGGCGAAAAAAGAAAGCAAAAGACCGTGGAGTCTCCACGGCCTCTTGGGATCTTAGGCAGGTGACAATCTGCATCTCCTAACCCCTTGCTGGAGGGCGACGGCTGCCTGTTCCGTCCTCAGAAGATCCTCTTTGGATTATCATCATGATCGACAAGATGATCAAGACTCACCCCCGAAAAGGATCATCATGTTGCAACTGATCCACAATGTTTAACTCCAAAATTGCATCATCCGGGACAGAAAACAATTTATACATTTTATCTACAATGCGTCCTGTTATCTCCGATTGGAAGATTGTAGGCATTTCTTCGTAAGCTGTCTTTAAAATTGATGGAAATTCTAACTCTACATAAAAGCGTGGTACGGTTTTCTGCTTTTCATTAAGGAATACAGTTCCTTGGGTATGAATCGCTTCTTTATAATGAATCCCCCTAATTGTCAAAAGCACAACCAATGTTGTTGCTCCAGAATACTTACCATCACCGTTGGCTTTCGTCGTTTCCTTCGCTTCTAGGATCGTTAATGTGATCGGATAATGTAATAGCAATTCCCCCGGTGCAATCTTTAGAAAAGAACACAAGGTATCCAACGTTTCATATCTGATACCGTCGCCATGATTATAGGCAAGATTGGTTAAGGTTTGCCTAGATATGCCCGTTGCATTGGAAATATCAGTGATTTTTAATTTCCGTTCAGCCAATACGACAGAAAGATTCGAGAGAATCAATGTCTTGCCCTCCTATTCATGCGTACAGCTTACCATATAATTTGTAAAAATAACAGTAATGAACGTATTGACAAGCAATGGTTAAGTGGTGTATCTTTCTATTAAAAGTGTACAGTATACAAGACGTTTGTATATGTAAACTTATCTTAATGGCAAGCGGGGGTGAGAAATCGTGATTGAATCAAGACTTTCGATCATTATGGCGGAAAGGAAAGTGTTTACCTTAAAGTCGCTTTCTGATCAAACTGGTCTTTCTCGTACTTCCTTAACGAATCTTTTCTACGGGAAGGGAGATGGAATTCGGTTTCAGACCTTAGATGTACTTTGCAAGGCGCTAAATATTGGCGTGGGTGAATTATTGCAATACAGGGAGGCGAATTAAATGTCCAAGATTGATGCACTGCTCGAAAGTAAATCCTTGCGCGATGAATACGCAAACCGCACAGAAATTCTCAACAAGGTTAAGGCATTGGTTCTATTGCCTGATGACGTGAATGCAACGACAGAAATGGCTACGAACTATTACGAAGTCTCTTTAAAAGCGCTTGAGGCGCTTATTCAAGACCATAGGGAGGAATTGGAGTCTGATGGGTTGCGCGTTTTGAGAGGAAATGAACTGACCTACTTTAAGCAGGTGGGTGCAATTTCCAAAAATTCGGCTGCTTTAACCATCATTCCCCGCCGCGCGATCCTTCGAATCGGCATGTTGCTCCGTGACTCCGAAGTGGCCAAAGCCGTACGGACGGCACTTCTCAACATTGAGGACGTTGCAAGAAATCAAGCGCCTCATGTCATCAAACAAGCCATCGATAAACAGGATCGTGAAGCACGGTTGCAAGTTATGTTGATGAACGCACAGACGCGCCGCGCCAAATTGATCTTCGACGCCACGAAAGAATTCAAAAAGCATCTCTCGGATGTGGCCATCGAATCCCTGGTTAGCGCCGCCACAGAAATGTTGGCTGGTCGCGAAATTGTGCCACGTCCGCAGGTTGAAAAACTTTATACCGCCTCGGAAATTGGTGCAGAACTCGGCATATCGGCGAATAAGGTGGGCAGAATCGCGGAAAAGCATGGAGTCAAAACAGCAGAATACGGAGTGCTTGTATTAGACAAGTCGCCCCACAGCGCAAAGCAAGTCTCTTCATTTCGATACAACGAGAAGGGATTTCAGAAAATCAAGGAGTTACTGGAGAGCGAAAACATTGAGGTTAAACACTGAGAGCATCCCCAGTCGCCAAACGTCAGATGCTCTCAACCAAAAACGCACAGGAAAATGCGTTACAGATATTGTATCGCAAGCCTCCTGTGTAGACAAGGAGGTTTTTTGTCGTGAATCGTCATGTCCTCATGATTCTCAATCACTCTCTATATCGGACTGGCCGTTACACCCAGTCGGAAGCGCTCAAACTTGCGTGGCAACTGATCAAGCAGCCACTCACCCTCAAAGCCGCTGGCGTCACCTTCGAAAATCGCCAAGCCGCGCTCCAGCACTTGACGCACTACTCTCGTTATCACATCGCACTCCTATTGAGGCGTGAAAACAACCCATTCGACGTGAACGCCATCCAAGTGATCGCGCATGTGGCGGGGAAGGGTTCGTATCCCATCGGGTATCTCCCGCGTGAGTGGGCGGCCGTCTTTGCGCCGCTGATGGATAAAGGGATGATGGTGCCCGCGCGGTTTGAAAGTGTCACCGGCGGCTCCGACATAGGCAATTACGGCCTGCGGATGAGTGTGAGTGTCGCATGAAGATCCGGCGGGCGATTGGTTGGGCGCTGGTGGTGCTGTTGTTTTATGGCTTTGCTTTCGGGCTATGGACAGTGACGGGGGCGGTGAAATGGTGATGGAGGGACAGGTCACAGCGACGGATGTTTTATTCGTTGCTTTCTTACTCGCAAAGAATCGGGGAGTCGACGTTACAAAGTGCCATTCTCTAGAAGAATTATGGATGAGCTACCTGGATCAATTGTCAACGGAGGAACTTCAGTGCATTAACCAGCACATCAAGAGTCCAGTGCTGCGGCAGGGGATCGAGTCGAGACTAACAGTTGAAAGGGTGGTTGATCATGAACGGGACCGAATCAGCAGGAAAGCTTGAGGATGCTATTCAATTTTTCCTTAATGATCGTGTCGAACTGGCGTCGGTTCATTCGATGGCCGATCCGCGCTTTATGGCGCCAAATGATCGGGCATTCGAGTTGTTTCGCAAACTGATGGCGGTTCTTACCTGTGAGGAGCACCAGCAGTGGCTAAAGGATTTTGAAAGCGAAGCGACGACGGCAGACACCATAACGGCGGAGTACATCTACCGGCAGGGGCTTACGGATGGAATGGAATTATTAAACGGCTGGAGGCGGGTGTCGTGAATAGGACTGTCATCGTTGCGGAACGGGTAGAAAAAGAAGCGGTCACACTTGCGTTCTTTGAACGTATGGGGGCCATTTCGAAAGAGACGGCAGCCGATGAGCGTTACATAAAAGCGAACCGCGCGGTGGGCGTATGGCTGGACAAACTCATGGCATCACTCAGCGACGACCAGAGGGAATGGCTGATCGAATACGAAAGCGCCGTCGCGGAGGCAGATAGTGTCATGGCAGAACATTCGTACCGGCAGGGGCTGGCAGATGGGATTGCAATGATGGCGAGTAGGAGGCGGTCACAATGAGTGATGATCAACTGCGGATCATTTACCAGACGGCAGAGCGGGCAGAAATCTACGCGGCACTGCTGAACATCGCGTCGGCCTTGGCCACGGATCAAATGATGTCAAAGGAGAACGCTGCAAAAGAGATTTTGGCGATGGCGGAAAAGATCGGTGCGGGTTTAATCGCGAAGATTGCGTAAAAGTTCCCACGGCAACTTTACATGGTAGAGGAGGGTATTTGGATGATCGAGTTAGTCAGGGAACAGGAATTGCTAGAAGATCGGGCGGTACGGGATCAATTGGCTGCGAGGGTCGATGTATTGGACAAAGTGAAGGTGCTGGCACTGTTGCCGGACGATCTTCATACTACGGTATCATTGGCGGCTGATTATTACGAAGTGCCCAAGAAGGCCGTTGACAGCTTGATATTGGATCACCGGGACGAATTGGAGGAAGATGGGCTTCGTACAATTACCGGCATTGAACTGATCTCCTTAAAGGAGATGGGTTCAATTCCCAAAAACACGGCCTCATTAGTTATTGTTCCTCGCAGGGCTGTTTTGCGGATCGGCATGCTCTTGCGGGACAGCGAAGTCGCGAAAACCGTTCGTAGCTATCTGCTCAACGTCGAAGAGGCCGCGCGGGAAGAGGCGCCACACATCATTAAGAAGGCTGTCGAGAAAACGGCGCATCGAATTCCCTGGGGCGCGATTCGCAACACCCTCAAACAGAAAACGCAGATCGGCGTCATGATCGGCCTGACGCCTGCCATGGCCTCACTGATTGCGATGGAAGATACCGAAAAAGAGTTTGACGTGGATTTGACCACCTTCAAACGCCAGATCCGGGAGGAGAATACAGAGGTCGCCTATACGCCCACGGAAATTGGCAAGCGGTTGAATCCGCCCTTGTCGGCGGTCAAGGTGAATGCGCTATTTGAGACATTGGGTTTTCAGGTACGGACCGTCGATAAGGAATGGGCGCTGAAAGAGAAGGGCAAGTCTTATGCTCGGCTGATGCCCGTACAGATCAATCATGCGGCGAAAGGGGTGGAGACGACGAAATATACGATCCGGTGGCTGGAGAGCGTGCTGAAGGAGTTGCAAACGTAAGGGGTGCGTGGTGATCCTTTAATGTTGGACAAGTCTTTGTGAGAGGGGGTTTTCTACCATGATGCGAACACGAAGAAGGCTATCCCGCCCATTAAATAAGCGGAAAGCTATCCTGCTTCGCGAGTTAATGGAAGCGTATGCCAAACAAAAAGACTCCTATCTTGTGGAACTTGCTAAAACTGCAAACTGGTATATTTGGCAGTCTTCATGGAAAGTAAAGCGAGCTTTCGGGCGGAAATTCAGTCACCACACATTACCGGTTCATATTGAAAATGAGTGTTTGTTTGATGCTATTTATACAATGATTTCGTGGTTGGAGATCGCAAAGAAGAGAAGTTCGTGGAAGTCACAAGTATTTAAGCACACTCAAAGCGAAGAAGTGCGGATCAAATATTTTAAGTTATTTAAACAGTATGGGAAACTCGCAAAAGTATTATCTGGCGAACATCGTGACGCGTGGTTATTTCATCTTGTCGTAAATTCGTTGAAAAGACCTCCGCGAATCAATCAACGACGAATTACTGTATTGGATGGGCAAAGTTATCGCGTATTTGTTGAAGGCGGTAAACAGTACGTATCAGTCACTACTTTACATCATCGCCAGCGAGTAGTGATTCCTCTTCTTGGTAATACAGAGATTCGTGGGAACATATGGCTTGTTGATAATTATGGCCGCTTTGAGATCCATACAGCCAGTAAAGTGAAGGTGTCAAGAACGAAGCATTTGATAAAGGATATTGCACTGGACGCAGGGACTACCGAAGTGTTTACGGATCAATATAATCAGCGGCACGGCAAGGATTTTGGTCGATTACTTGCTAAAGTGGAGGAGGTATATACCGAGAAAGGGAGACGACGTAGCAAAATACGTACTACTGCTGAAAAAATAGCAGGCACAATCGAAGATGAAAAAGACCGCAGCGCCTATTTAAAGAAGGTTCGCAGAAATAATCTTGGTAAGAAAAAACAAATTCAATTTCGTATTCGTTCTCAAGCGGCTATGGCAACAGTGATAAATCATGCACTTAATCAGGTTTTGGATCAACGTCCCGAAAATGTCATCATGGAAGATTTAAGTCAGATGAGCGGTAGAGCGAAAAATAAAAAGCTATCACGTCGAGTCACACTATGGATGCGAGGAACTTTGCACAAACGAGCGGATTTTAAAATAACGGTGGGAGGTTCCCGCCTACAAGCGGTTGCATCTGCGTATACGAGTCAGGAGTGCTCTCATTGCGGTTTCACGGCAAAGAAAAACCGCAAAGGAGATCGCTTCAGGTGCAAGCTTTGTGGCACGGTCGATACGGCGGATGGCAATGCAGCGAAGGTGATCTTGAAACGTTTCTATGACCCTGAAATTAAGCTCTGGATGAGTAAGTTTCAGATCAAACGAATTCTGGATCGTAGAAACGCTGAGATCACGGGAGCAGTCCCTGACGCCGGTTGTGAAGTCAATGAGCTTGTACAGTCATTTGCCACCGTTAACGGCCAGACTCCAACTTAGGAATCCGTGGTTCCAAAAGCGGAGAGCGAACAATAAGTAGAAAACGTGCCTTTGTAAGTTTGGGTAAGTTTTCTGTAACGGTTTTAAATAGCATGCGCCTTCTATCAAAAAAAATATAAATTTCCCACTACCTCCTTTCTTGGCGAAAGGGGGTCTTTTTTATGTCGCTGGACGACGCGATTAGGAAAAAAGAATGGGAACACCAAGAGCTCATCAAGGCGATGTTCAGTACAGAAACCGAGTTGGAACGCCTTTACTTTGAGCGTTCAAAGACAAGTGAACTTTTCGAAAGGTTAGCCAAGGAACAAATCGACGTGCAAGTGGCAGAAAGAGAGTTGGGCCATGAAGTGCGTTTGAAAAAAGGCGATTCGATTGCGGTATGTGCCACTCGATCATTATCGAGCGCGTTATTAGGGGCTTTGATTGCGCTGAGGGGAGAGATGATGGGTGTTGTATAAAACCCACCAAGCATTCGGCCTCTTCTCGACGTCGCTCGTGCTGATCAATTATACGCATACCCCGATCTTGAGCGCACCGGGGGTTCTGGCATTAGGCGTTTCGATGCTCACTTCAATTATGCCGGACGCAGATAACCCGAACACCATCCCGGCAAAAGCGATGTTCCCGTTCGCAATGGGTCTAGAAATGATGAGAGCCAAGCACCGGGGGGTCACGCACAGTCTACCGATTGCGGCACTCTGGTTCTGGCTGGCGTTCGCCGGGCGGCATTGGCAGGCGAGCATGGGGCCTATCCACTTCGCATTATTTCCGGTGTTGCTTGGCGCGGCATTCGGCTACCTTTCGCACATTGTGATCGACCTTCTCAACCGGGAAGGCGAACAGCTTCTGTGGCCGCTCAAGTGGCGATTTGCGTTTTACCTTGTGTCATCCGATGGATTTGCAAATTCCGCATTGGAGGTGGTGTTTCTCGTCGGGATGTTTTTCGTGGTGATGTATGGATTGGCGCTGCAATATCCCGTCTTCGGACATGCTTGGCAGTTGGCACATCATGCATTCCCGATCATTCCAGCCGCTTAATCTTCCCACGGTTTCCTACTGGATAGAAGGAGGAGATTTCTTTGAATCATTTCACAAAGTCATGGCGAACAGTATGGACCGGGATGGCAATGGCGATCATGCTGCTGGCATCCGCATCGCCAGCGTTTGCTGCGGGAACAGGCGGGAGTTTGCCAACACCGACTCAACTCGGTGGCGATCAACAAAGTGTTTTGGACGCCGCCAATCAGATTATCACTCTCTTGAATGCGTTTGGCTTTCAATATCTGCAAGGGATCGCGGTGGTGATCATTGTTGTCTTGGTGGTCATCGGTGCGGTGAAAGCCTCTAGGGCTAAAAACACAACGGCCCTTTGGACTGAGGTTGGATTCGGCTTCGTGGCGATCATTCTGGTATTGAACCCAACCTTGTTAATCGCGGGCGCTCTCTATTTTGGCAATCTGTTTCGCGGCGGCACAACGGGGACCGGCAGCTAATGTATCGCACCTATCGAGAGTTGTACCGCTCGAAAACGGAAATTACAAAGATCGGTTCAGGCGCCGGAGCGCTCAAGCTGGGGAAGTACATGGCGGTGGGTCTCGATGTCATCGGCCTTGGTGTGATCGCCGCCATTTTCCCTGGTTTTTTCTTGGCCGGATTTCTCCACCTTCTCTATCACATCATTCCAGTTTGGTTATGGCAAATCGCAATTGGGTTAATGGCAGGGTGGGCGGCCAAGCAGTTTGACCCGCAAGGCAAATCGGTGCTTACCTGGACCCTCGATCTGTTGAGCTATTTCCGTCGGAAGCATCTGACGGATGGATTCAAAGCCATCAAGATTGATAAAAAAGCGCCGCAGTTTCGCTTTTCCTTCTATGCGGTTGATCAGGGTACTGCGCGCGCGACACCCATCTCAGGTCGCGGATCGTTTACCCTTCATAAGCCGCTTGGGGCAAGGGTATTGCGAGATGGTACTTGGGTATTGCGGCGATCCAATCGTCCTCTGGAGCCTGGTAAATACCGTGTGGTCGATGGCGAAATCCGACGGATCCGGGAAGCGCCCAAACTGCGCCGAAACGCTTGATACGATCCCCCTTTCCATATGGAGAGGGGGTTTTCTGTTTGGCTCAACCCGTCATTTATGCGGAGAATGGGATTGCGTTTGACGAGAAAGCGCGCGGATACGCCGTATTTGTTGTGGAACCGGACGATCGCCCTTTGACCAGCGCAGCGTCGCAGAATCAGTCGATTGCAACGATTGCCCGTGGATTGCGACAGGTCATCGGGGAGTGGCATTTGTATTCGCTGGCCGTGGGGGTGCCCTCAAACACGTGGGAGAAGCGGTTTGTACGCACGGATCATCCGCTTAACAAAGCGCACTTCAAAGAGGCAAAAGAACTGGCGAAGGACGTCTTGTTTGAACGCCGGATCTACGTTGTTGTACCGATTTCACGGCGACTCACCATTCAACTCAAAGATAATTGGAGGGAGTTTGCAAGAGAGGCGTATCAGACGTTGGTGAAACCGGCAAAGAATATCCTGCGCCGGAGCGATATTCGGGTACAATTGCTCGAACAACTCGAAGAAGAGCGTCGAAAGTGGATGCGCGGGTTCCGTTCCTTCCTTAAGTTGCATGTCGCATCGCAAGCGGAAATCGAAACTTGGTTGAGGCATGGCTACTATCGAGGCACTGTGGCGCCGGAGAGTCGGTTCCCGAAAAATCTGCCCGCGTTCGTTTCGAGCGATGGCGTGATCCATCCGCAGCACCATCTCGGGCTCTGGACGAATGACGGTGTGATCAAAGAGTCACTCTTTCATCTCAAAATCGTTCGTCCAGATAAGCAAGAATCCTATCAGACGTTTTACAACGTACTTCGAGTGCCGAATGAGATCGACGAAGACGATGCGAGCGGGTACGACTGGGTTCATCAAGTCGAGTATATGGACATCCCCGTTGATATCGCGATGCACATCCGGGTGGAAGATCCAATCTCTGCCCGGAAAAACCTGCGCAAGAAGAAACTTTCTGCAGATGCGAAGTGGAAAGAGTACGACGAAGGAGGCGAAACCCCTCCGCTCGAACTCGAAGTCGACATGGAGCACTCAGAAGAGTTGGAGCAAAAGCTTCGCATGCGGGATCCGCTCGTCCATGTGAAAACAGTGATCGGTTTTGGGGCAGGCGACGAAAAGACGCTCGCCGACTACCGGAAATCGGTGATCACCAACATGGCGCTGACTGATCTGGTGCAAGCTCCGGCCGATCAACGCAGATTGTGGCAGGCGTTTTATCCGTGGGGACAACCGATTCAAACCGCGTATGAAATCCCGATGGATGCCGGAACCCTGGCGGCAGGACTGCCTTTTACAACGACCGATTTTGGGGATGAAAAGGGATTTTACTTAGGCAAGACCAATACGGAGCGCGCAGTGTTCATGGATCCTCGGCGTCCGGCTCAGGAATTGAACATGCAGCCATCAATTTTACTATGCGGTGGGCTTGGTTCGGGGAAAACAAACACAGCCGAATACATTATCTCCATGCTCATTTCTTGGGGGGCAAAGGCGTTCATCCAAGATCCGAAGGGGCACGATTACGACAACTTGTACAAGATCGGTGCCAAGGTGAATATGATCCGACTGCGTGATGATGGCGCACGGCTTAATCCATTCCGACTTGGCGTAGAGGGAATAGAGCGGGATCTGCTTGACCTTATCTTTAATAACGTGACCACAGATGATAATACGCGCGATATTCGCTCGGCGTTGATCGGTCAGGCGCTTAGACGGGTCCGCAGCGGAGAAACGCAAGATATGAATCAGTTTGGCAATGCACTAGCCTCCATGCTGAGAAAAGAAACCCGCGAGTTGTATTACCAACAGTTGGAATTGATGCTGGGAATTATGGAGGATTTGTATAGTTCTCCACTTGGCCGGGTTCTCTTTGCCGAAGACATGAAGCAAACGCCACAAAACTTTGATGCGACGATTGTGGATACGAGCGGGTTGACGATTCCAAACGGGGCACCAAAAACTCTGAACGAAAGACTCAGTATTGCCCTTTATTATGCGGTGGCGGGGATGGGGATGGGTTACTTTAGCAACTTGCCCCAGTCAGTGCTGAAGGTGTTGGACTTAGATGAGTCGTGGAAACTGCGTAAATTTGCACAGGGCAGAGATTTAGTGGACAACCTGCTGCGGGAATCGCGGTCGCTGAACATCGTGCCACTGATGCTCATGCAGAACGCGACCGACTTCAAAAACTGGGGCGAGAGCATCGACGGACTGTTCGCGTGGCGATTCATCTTGCGCCAGAATTCGCAGGTAGAGACCGAAGCGTCACTGAAACTCGCCGGATTGGATCACGAAGATCCAGTCGAATGGTTCAAGCGGTTCGGCAGCTTTGCACCCGGCGAAGGTCTAGTGGTCGATGCTCTAGGAAGGGTCAAACGAATGCAGGTGGAGATGAAACCCGAGATCTTGTTGCGGTGGTTCGACAATACGCCAAAGCCCGAAAAAAATTCCCACAGTGCTCCTTCTTGGTAAGAGGGGGCTTTTTTTGTGATCAAGCGATTGAAAAAATGGGTATTTGCTCTCGTCATCGTGTTCACGCCGTTTTTCTTCATTTCGTATACGTATTCAGCGCACGCGACTTCACCGATCTGCGTAAAAGACCCTAACGCTCCAGGGTGTACTTCGCAAAATTCTGGAGTCAGTGGCGGTGGGCAAAGTCAGACTTCAAATACGAGCATGGGGACTATTTCGCAAAATGCACAACTCTTTGATAACCCAAAAGCTCCCGTTGGCAATTACATGTTTGACTCCGATGGATGGCAAGGGAACTTTGATCCGGTTTATTGGGGCGCCAACATCATTTTTGTCACGTCAGTGTCGATGATGGACGCTGCCCTTAATTTCTTCAAGACGGGATATGCCGTTAATGGGCTGAATGGCATGACGGATATTGTGCTGAAAATCCTTCATAGTGCCTATCAGCAGGTTGCTGTGCCCCTCATTCCGCTTGCGGTACTTACCTTGATCGGTGTTTTCATCTGGTTTGGATTCATCAAAAAGGATCTGCCAAATGTGTTCAGCCGTGTGGTCAAGGTGGCTGGAGCCTTCATTCTCGTTGTCGTCATCTCAAGCCCTGCGGTCGCCACTTCTGGTGTGATTCAAAAGATTGGCGCTTTCCCAGGAGCGATAGGTAATTTCGCGGGCGGAATTGTGGAAACTGTGGTTTCAAGCGCGACGGGTGCCAAAGCGTCGGGAACCAATTCGTTGATCGAAAACGCATGGGATGACCTTGTGTTGCAAGAGTGGATCGCTGGCGAGGAAGGGGCCAATTACGACACATCCGGGACTCAGGTTGTGGGTTTGCAGGACAGCACAGCCGCATGGCGGGGAATTCTCGGGTATCCACTTGAGGCCAGCGTACGCAATCAAGTGGTGGGGAAGTTACAAAATTCCCCTACCGGATCGGTGGCATTCTCTTCGGGAAATCGGATCGTCATCGCGGTCGAAGCGTTTCTCGGGAATTTAGGGGCGATTCTCTACTTCTTTGTGATGGGAGCCATCATGATTTTTGCCCGGCTAGCTTTCCTCATCCTCGTGGCGGCCGGCGCGATCATCTTGCCGCTCGAACTGTTTCCCGTCACGCGCGCGAACACACTCACTTTACGTTGGGTTCAGTATATGGCGATGTCGCTTTTTCTGATTTTTTTCGTGAGTGCGTACAGTTCTGTTCTGTTCGGCATTACGCAAATTATCCATACGATGGCGCAAGATCTGTCGGGGGCAAAAGGAGTTGCGAGTGCTTTCGCCAGTTCCTCCACTTTCTTTTGGCAAGGGATTGTGTACATCGCGGCAATTATTGTGGCGTGGTGGATTTATCGAAAAATGAAACCTATGCAGAAAATTCGAACTGCCACCGAGAAGGCTGCCAAGCAAGGGTTACCACTTGGATGGGGCAAACGGCTTACCGCAGAATCGCGGCGCGCAAAGCCGTGGGAACGGAATAGCGGCTCCCGGGGCAAGTCAAGTAAAGAACGCAACGCCGAGAAGAAATCCTCTTTGATTCGTAGAGCAGCGGAGGGTGTCCGCGATGCCAAAAGTTTGGGGCGTTTGGATGCAGCACTTCGCCATCAAAACGATTTACGCGATTTTGATTTGAACGATGATTTCGGCTTCCCTCCACCCGCAGACGACTTTGAAAGTAGGGTAACAGGAGAAACCGTAGAACCCGGCGAAAGGGAGGATCGCTCGTTTTCCGAATGGGCGTTTGAACCGGATCGCGGCGAACACCGAATAGACGGTGAGATCCCTCGTCAATTGGAACAAGGCGGTCGCATTATGCCGTCACCTCTCCATCCTTCTATGCGTCCACCATCCAACAACAGTGCAGCAGAGTTTGATGAACCGAATCCAACGGATCAGGGAGCGCCGACGGGCGAATGGGCGTTGACCGATGGCAAGGAGGATCGCGAACAACGTGAGGAAAGATGGGCCACACGGGATGCGCCAGAACAGACGGAACCACTCGCCAGAACATCCGAGGAACCGCAATGGTTGACCCCTGCCCAAGAGAGTCAAGAGAAACGCGGAGAATTGGACCATGATGTGCCCATCCATCGTTTTGCGCCAACAGGGCGGTCGCAACGGGGTGAATCAGGTGCAAATAAACCACCGGTGAGAAGGTCTTTACCTGCAAGCAGCGATAAACAGTCAAATAACAAACCTCAAGTCGATACGGTTGCAAAGTGGGAAGCGCGGTTGAGCAAGGTCACGCACGCGATGACGGCCGTGAAGACGTTGGCCGAACCCGATCGAGCGATGGATGCGATGGTCGGGGTCACGCTTGGTTTAGCAAGCAGGAAGGTTGCCGATACGGGTAAGGGCGCGGCGTTCCACCTGATTCGCAAGATCGCGGCGCAGCGCGCGGAGTTGGATTATGAGCCACAGGCGCCGAAGCGAGTAAGGAGACAAACCAACCCGGCGACGGTAAAGGCGCGCAAGAAGGTGGAATCTACGCCACCGGATCGTAGTTATGTCCATGCGTTTCACCGGACGCTCGAAGATATGGGAGACGCGGCACAAGAATCGGTTAATCCAACGCGGCAAACGGAACCGTTGAAGCAAAGGCCAAGTGGGATTCCGGCGGCGATACCCGGTGAAAATCCTGTTCCGCCTTTACGAGAGAGGCCAATTTTACGCAGGGAGGCGCAGGGCACTGCGCGATCGTCAGACACGACGAGGCGTCCGATGACAATGAGGCAAAGGGGCTTGAAGGCGGAAAATCTGCCAATGGGGAAACGGTCGGCTCACCAACGTGTACAGCGAGTGGCAAGAATCCTGAAGGCTACCGAAACGAATCCGGATCGCCCGAGTTTAAGGCGAAAAGGATCGAGTTTATCGGATCGAATCTTCGGTGGCGGTGATCGCTGATGAACATTCGGGAACGGTTGATCCGCCAAGCGAAGAGCAAAGCGGTACAAGGGGCAAAGGACAATATTCCCGACGAGGCAAAAAAAGCGGCCGCAAAGGTTTCTGAACTCGCTAACGATGCGAAGGACGTCGCGAAGATTGCAGCAAATGCCTCTGCAGGGAACTGGGTTGGGGTCGCCACTACTGCGCTGAAGAATCGCAAGATACGGCGCATCCTCATTGCCTTACTGATCACCGCGTTGATCGTTCCGATGATCAGTTTGATGTTGATGATGACCCTCATAATCGGCGCATCGGATCTGTTCCAACATCCGATGATGGGCTTTGGTTCGAATCAGACGATCACCGAAACGGAACCGAATGGTCAAACGGCGACCATCAATTTTCTGACGCTCGCGAATGAATGGACGAAGACAATCCGGTGGGGAGCGTTTGACGAAAATAAGGGGTTGACGTCCGCTGAGATCTCTCAGGTCAACCAACTGCAACTGGGACTCTCATACGGTCTCCTCGAAACTTTTTATGAGATTGGCGTGAGGGCGGGCGCCAAGAACCCACTCAAATCGCTGGATCGCGTGGTGCAATTACTTCAGCCGAGTGAGATCGACTTCAAACCTGTCCAGTTGCGCAAGGTTGGGTATTCGAATGGCAAGAAATACTATTACTACGTGACAGAAATGGTATTGCAGAACATTACGAGGTATAACGGGTATTGGGTGACAAATTGGAAAATCGTCACTGAAAGTGATGGATCGCAGATTGTCGTTTTCGGGCCATCAACCTTGCAACAAAAGAATTATCAGCCATTGTACAATGCGGAAGCGGCGTTTAACTTTCTGCACAACACGCTTGATCAACAGATTCTATTTGGGCAAGCACTGGTGCTCGATTCTAATTTTTTCGACCCCAGCGCTCTTCCAATTTTGCAAATTCTCGAAGGCGGGACGATGGGCGGTAACGGCGGCCCTCCGAGTCAAGGCGAGCCTATGCCCGAACCGCAGATTATCGCCATATTGCAGCAGGCCGTTCAAATCGACCAAGTGCCAGAAAGTTGGTTGCCTGGGCTTGAGATAATCGTCGAGCATGAAGATGCCAGCGGAAATCCCTATGCGGTAAATCCCACGCCGGTGGACGGCGAACACGCGAGCGGTCTGATGCAGATGCTACCGAGCACGTTCTGGAGTGACCATGTGAACGGGTACAACAATATTTGGAATCCACTCGATAATGCGGTAGCGGCCATACGGCACATTGAGGGTGCATGGGAAAGTCCATACAACATCCCAGGCGTGGTGAGTGGCGTTTACAAAGGATATTAGTAGTACACTTGAAGTAGGCTCCCTTTTGCTACATTAAGGGAATGGGGGGTGACTCGGGCGTCAAACTGCTCCCTTGTTGGGGTGGGTCGGCCTGGGCCTATTCTACATTTAGGTCAGGTTAGAGCGAAACCTCTTGGCAAATGTGAAAATGTGATTTCACTCATTCGCTTTGGGGGCGTACACATTTCATCAGCAAACCAAAGCAAAAGAGTGTTGTAGATACCTCCCGTATGATAGTATTTCTTGCACCGTTCTTCAAAGGTGAGTGAACTACTTCTGGAGGCATTGCTAAAGATTTCATGGAAAGATTCTAAAATCAAATTGGACAGTCCTTGCTTGTAGATCAGTAATAACTCCTTTTTGTAGTTATAGAAATGGGAAAACATTTTAAAAAGGTAAGTTTCGAGAGAGTTGTCTTCCTCACTAAGAACTTCAAGAAGCTCGTACATTATATTCTTAAAGTAAAATACAACAATATCGTTTTTTGATTGGAAGTTTCTATAATACGTCGAACGATTTACTCCGGCTTTTGCAGTGATTTCATTAATTTTGATTTCCTCGAAAGAACCAGTTCCCATAAGAATTAATAAGCTTTCGGCAATATATTCTTTCATCATATCGGAAGTCTTGTTTTTTCGTCTCAAAGCAACAATCGCCCTCCTTTTGTCGCTTCTTAGTTACTCTTCATTGACACAATCAGCTTAGCTACCGTACGATTTAAGCGACATATGTTGCATAAATCGTATTTGGATTTATTTGTTTTTGTCAAGGGTAAGGCGGTTTAAGGGATTTGATGTTTTTAACGAAGGAGAATGTATATGTGGCAATTGTACGTATTTAGCTTTCTGTCGGGTTTGCTTATTACAAATGGAGTTCCTCATTTTATCAAAGGAGTGACAGGTCAAAAGAACCAAACGCCATTTGGTAAGCCGTCTTCAGCTATAATCAACGTGCTTTGGGGGTGGGTTAACCTCGTTGTGGGCGCGATGCTGCTCCATTTCGCTAACGTTCATACGTATGACTATCTAGCGGTTGCGCTATTTGCAGTCGCATCCTTACTTAAGGCTCTCGGCTCAGCAAGACTTTGGTCTAAGCACCCTGAATATAACGAGTAGGTTGAGCGTAACACTCGATATTTGCGGAGATACATTGAGCTCTGACTTCTGGAGCAGAATTTCGGATGGACTATTTGTTTCACTCTATCTAAAACAGCCTTTGTGTAAGTTACATTGATTTTCTTTTTGACATACGGGGGCGCAAATAGAGCAAGGCATGAAAATTGATTATTGAATTTTTATGCAATTACCGGGTTGATAGCGTTGTTGGATTATTGGGCCGGTTAGTCCCAAAAAAACGGTACTTTTAAATATGCAAAAATATAATAAACTCGTTAACGGAATATAGAGAGTTTGTTAGTGTAAAAATACTCAATGTTCATCTTCCAGATCGTCTTTGAAAAGTTCGCGCAGCATACCTTCTGGATGGTTGATAAATTGTTTTGTAATCGCGTAATGTTCGGTGTCTCTATATTCAACCGGTTCTAGTGGCGATTTATCGAAGTTGAGAATGCGCGCGCCGGGGTAGGCTAGCAGGATCGGTGAGTGGGACGCAATGATAAACTGAGACTTTTTCGAACGTTCGTGATCGTGCAAGATGCGTAAAAAGGATAGTTGGCGGGTGGGAGACAAAGCAGCTTCAGGTTCGTCGAGCAGGTAAATGGCGGATTGTCTTTTACCAAATCGGTAAAGGAAGAGATTCAGGAACGATTCCCCGTGTGATTGTTCGTGTAGAGAGCGCCCTCCGTAGGGTGCATAACTACCGCCAGGTCCTTTTTGTGCCTCATCATTGTAGGTGGCGAAGTTAAAAAAACTTTCTGCACGAAAATAAAATCCGCTTGTGGCTTTCGGCATCCAGGAGAGCTTTAAGTGTTCGTGCAAAGTTGACTCTGTACTAACTGTGTAAAATGAGTTCCCAATGCTTCCACCTTCGGGATTAAATCCGCAGGCAATGGCTAGTGCCTCTAACAGGGTAGACTTGCCGGACCCGTTTTCACCGACGAAAAAAGTAATGAATGAATCAAACTGGATCGCGTCCACTCCCGACAGTGCAGGGAGATGAAACGGATAAATGATCGTTTCCGGTCGGTTGACAATGCGAGCTTCACGTAAAAACATGGGCAGAACCCCTTTAAATATGGAGTCACTTTTGTTAAATCATAACACAAGCGGTTTAATTCGAATGATCTAGATCCAGATTTGATTGATTTCGACTTCGCGGTTGTTGGTTCAACAATTATATATTGGTACACATTATCCTAGTATTCAGATTTTGGTTAGGATTACTGAAGAGACGAAGGGGGGCGAGTTAAATTGGAAATAGTATCAAATGTAGATAAATTGGAATCAAAAAAATCCATGCAATCGACAATCGGTAAACTTGAAAATGGCTTATTCCAGATGACTCAGAAAGGTGCAAATACTACCTTAGTAAAGAAACGACTCAAGGCTATTTACATAGGTTTAGCCATGCTAGAAAACGTTTGGAATCAAAAACCACATAATTACACCAAGGAAGATCTATCAGAAGCTCGCAATGTTCTTACCGGCTTATTCCCATCAATTGAGAACAGTTATACTAAGTTAAAGGCAGGAAGTCCCCAAAGGACTCTTTTAAAAAGAAGAGTTAGGGCGTTGGAACTAGCGGTTCAAGCGATTGACGATCTTTCCAGTCAAAACCCGATTTACTAAGTAGGCGATAGGGGCTACCTCAAACATTATTCAGCTAAAGGGGTGCAAACCCGGCAAGGCTTAGAGTCAGAATTTTAAATATTTATTCTTTTGCGATATTTGACGGCTTACTAGACAAAAGGGCCGGTTACCTGAAGAAGCAGCAATTGAGGTGAGGTAGAGTGTTTCAACGATTTAAAAGCTATATAGATAGCCAGTACGGTAATCCCCGAGGCATTGTGTGTTTTCAGCAAT
>JAJZCW010000002.1 GCA_021828865.1 Bacillota bacterium | reverse complement strand
TCCCAGCATTTGTGGTAGTGTATACAAACCTGCGATTAGCGGTGTTTGCGAGTAGGAAACCCCATGAAGCGGTAAGTAGATTCCTTGTAGCCAGATGATCAGCATGAATTGGAGCCCGCCGCGTGCCAGAGCGGATAATAACCCGCTGAGGTTGCCAGCCGTAAAAGGCCAAATTTTAAACAGATTTAAGTTAAATAAAGGTTGTTCCGCATACAACTCCACAATGACAAATAGGATTAGTGCAATGACACCAACAATAAATTCCCCAATGACCCAAGGGTTAGTCCATCCCATGCTGTGGTGGTGATAAGGCATAATTCCGTAAGTCAATCCTAGCATGACGCCAAGGAGTCCCAGTGTGAGGGTGATATTGCCCATGAGGTCGAGGTGCTGCTTGGCATGGCGTTTTGCCACTTCCTTCAAGGCGATATAGGCCCAAATGGTACCTGCGATACCAACGGGCACATTGACGAGAAAAATAAAGCGCCAATGTCCTGTCGCAGCGAGCGCTCCCCCCACCAGCAACCCAATGATGCTGCCACTGATGGCCGCCACCTGGTTTAATCCTAAGGCGAGACCGCGTTGGTTCTCGGGGAAAGCATCCGTCAGGATGGCCGCACTATTGGAAAAAAGGAAGCTTCCACCAATGCCTTGCACGAGGCGAAAAATAATCAGTTCCACTTCCCCTGAGGTACCTTTGCTCCAAGTGATGGAGGCTAGGACGGAGCCGACCGTGAAGATCAAAAAGCCGAGATTGTATAGTCGCACTCTTCCGAATATATCAGAGAGTCTCCCAAATAAAACGAGCAGCACAGTCGTGGCCACATTAAAACCAAGTAATACCCAAAGTAACAACCCCGTTTGATCGGGGGCGAGCGGGTTGATCTGTAGCCCATTAAAAATAACAGGTAGCGCGATGATCAAAATAGATTGGTTAATGGTGGCCATCAAGACCCCGAGTGTAGTATTGGATAAGGCAATCCATTTATAGTGATGATGATGGACATTGTCAGATAAGGGCATATTCATCGTCAAACCTTCTTCGGTTTTATAGGTGATATTGCAGGAAGTATCTAAAATACGATATTATACAACTACAAAACTTACGTCAACGTTAGCTATTGAATTGCCAATGTGGATAAGGAGGTGACCAAAGCCTGAGGAAGGCTTTGGAATGATGAGAATAGCAGACGGAGTAGAAATGCTTGAATTAGAAATGAACATGATGGGCAATAAAAGCACGATTAATCCCACGCTTTTTTATGATGACGAGCAGGCGGTGTTGGTTGATGCGGGGATGCCGGGTCATCTTGGCCTTCTGAAATCCGCGATGGAACAGGCGGGAATTCCGCTTGAGCGTATTAAAGCCGTTATTTTCACACATCAAGACATCGATCACATTGGCGGCATCAAGGAACTGCAACAGGCGGTGGGCAAACCGATTGATGTGTATGCACATGCGGAAGATCAACCCTATATTGAAGGCGACAAATCACCTATTAAAATGGACCCGGAACGTGTCGCGAAGATGCTGGAGAGATTACCTGAGGACATGCGCAAACAAGCAGAATCGTTATTCTTAAACCCGCCTACAGCCAAAGTGACCAAGGTGGTGACGGACGGGGAGGTGTTACCTTTTTTTGGTGGGGTTCAGGTCATTCACACACCGGGGCATACACCTGGCCACATTTGTTTATATCATGTGGAGAGCAAGACACTAGTGACAGGAGACGCCACCGTCAGCCAAGACGGCAAGCTCCTTGGCCCCAGTGCCCAGGCCACCTATGATATGGATCTCGCTCAGGAATCACACAAGAAGTTTACCAATTTCGATATCAACCAGGCGATTTGCTATCACGGTGGATTATGTGATAAACAGGTCAACGAACAAATGAAAGAGTTTGCCAAAAATCATTAATGGATGGGATCCATTAGCATCTTCATCATCTATCACACAGGCGTGAATGATAATAGCCTGAGTATTTTTTTGTAGCATATTAGCAATTCTTAATGTAAAATATTATCAGATTATTTTTTACTTTATTCAACACCCATTTGTTATTGATGACTAGGATAAGGTTCATGTTATAAATGAACGAACATTCGCTCTATGGGGGGATTTATGTGGCGGATATGCTACTGACTACCCAATATGGGCAATCCTTGTTACCTGGGCGATTGCCGATACTTTTTGTGCTGAATGCTAACGGTAAATTTTGGATTTTTGAAGCGTCAACGAATAAACAAGAAGACCTCGATCAAGTACTTCAAACATATTTGTTGGATATCTTAAAAAAAGGAAGGCGCTCCCTCGGAGATGCCGAAATTTTTGAGAACGATGGTATCTATTATTTTCTCACCTATACTCTCCTTATTCTTCCTCATGCGCCGTTTCGGTTATTACTTGGAAGCGCGCTGAAAGTCAAAGAGCAGGATCAACCGATCATCAACGCATGGCTGCATAATATGAAAAAAAGGTATCCCATGAAAGATGGGTTGATTGCAGATGCGATTTGGGAATGGGCCAATGAAGGGATGACTGTCACCGACCTTAAAGGTACGATCATTCGCGTTAATCGTATGTTCACGCGCATGACCGGCTATACCGAAGAAGAGGCCATCGGTTTAAATCCGCGCGCTTTAAAATCTGGGATTCAGGATCAGGTATTTTACCATAAAATGTGGGAACAAATTCTGGCCGAGGGTAGTTGGTCAGGGGAAATCTGGAACAAACGGAAAGACGGGGAGATTTATCCTGAATGGCTGCAAATCCGCACCATCAGAAATGATAATGGGGAACCACTCTTTTATGTGGGCACGTTTTCTGATTTGACTTCACAAAAGTTGATGGAAAAGGAGATTCACCGACGCACGTATTTTGATGAATTGACGGGGCTTGCCAATGCTACGCAAATCAAGATAGAAATCATGCAAAGTGTGCAGCTTGCCTTTCACCAACAAACCTTTGGTGCCATTGCAATGATTGATTTAGACCGCTTTTCGACCATTAATCTCAGTTCGGGTCGCTTGGTGGGCGATGAGTTATTGAAACAATTTGCTCAAAGACTGCAGGATTATCAGCCTTCTTTCGCGCAGGTGGCAAGATGGGAAGATGATAACTTCATGCTTTTACTCATGCCGGTGCTGAATGCAACGTGGCAATCTATGAGAGAACAAGTACAACGGTTGATGCAGGAATTCAAAGATAAAATTGAAGGAAATTATACGGTTGATAATCAGACATTCTGGCTATCCGTCAGTATTGGGGTTGCCTTTTATCCCACCCCTCAGGGAGACACCGATTGGCAAGAGGTTCTTCGCAGGGTAGAGTCCGCATTAGAATTTGCCAAATCGCAAGGTAGGGAGCGCCTTGCGATGTACCATCTTACGTTGCTTCAAAATCAACAGGCTAATTGGCGTATTGAGGAAGACCTTCCCCAAGCTATCGTCAACCGTGAGTTCAGTCTTGTGATTCAACCTCAATTTGATATAGGCACACACATTAGCGGGGCAGAGGTGCTGCTGCGATGGCATCATGCCGAACAGGGTTGGCTCCCGCCAAGTCAATTCATTCCTGTAGCTGAGAAAACTGGCTGGATTTTTGCGCTGGGGGAATGGGTGTTTGAAGAGACTTGTCGATTGCAGGCGCGATGGAAGGACGCAGGGTATGATGTTCCACTGTCAGTCAATATCAGTGCTCGGCAATTGGAGGATCCATTGCTTGTCAACAAGTTACTAAATTATGTGCACGCCTATCAGTTGTCTCCGGGCCTTTTGACGCTTGAATTAACGGAGAGTATGTTGATGCAGGATGAAGAAAAATTTCAGAAACATTTGTGGGAACTTCATCAGGCGGGATTTCCAATATCACTAGATGATTTTGGGACAGGGTATTCGTCACTCGCGTATTTGAATGAATTACCTATTGATGAGCTCAAAATAGACCAGAAATTTGTCAGAGAAATGCTAGTGTCTGAGAAGCATAAACGGTTAATGGGGATTCTCTTGCATATCGGGAATCAGTTTGGCATCAAGGTAGTAGCGGAAGGAGTCGAAACCAAAGAACAGCTGGATTTTCTAGTGACGATCGGGTGCCCAAATTATCAAGGCTATTACTATAGTCACCCGCGTTCTATCGAGGATTTTGAAGTTCAGTACCTAGGGTTTTTTGCCCGTTAAAATTTCTCTACATAAATTTCTTGGATATTCAGCACATTAATGAGATTCGTTATGCGGAATAATTCGCGTACATGGTCTCTCATTCCCGTCAGGGTTAATCGTCCCCCACGTTTGATGAGTTGGTTATGCAAATTGACAAATACACCAAGACCCGAACAATCGATAAAATCAAGCTTGGACATATTAACGTGGACTTTACAGATGCCATTATCCACAAAATGGTGCAACCTCACTTTGAACAATTCGGCATCCGGTACATAGAATTGGCCTTCTAAATGTACCAAGACTAAGTCACCGTGATTCATAATTTCGACAGGCATCGACGATACCTCCATAATAAACACCTTCGCGTTTATGCGCTTACATAAGCGTATCAATTTATACCATGATTGTCAGAAGTAAATTAGGTGAATATGTGAACAACTCAGGACAATAAAATAGACATTTTTAAAAAGATACATGTTTTTATTATTTGGGGATAAGTTCAGCAATGCCGGTAATTCCCATCGCGACTGCAAGGATGACAAGTGCCAGAGCGGTGATTCTTAGTGTCCAAATCTTTCCTTTTCCTCCTGTGAACGATAACCCACGATCAATTCCTACAGCTAGCACCACTTTGATTCCGACAAGCAACACGTAAAAGCTGATGATAAAGAATGCAGCATACCAAAAAGAAATATGGGCGTAGCGAACGGTAATGGGGGAGCCAACGACAACCCAGAATAGCCATGCATGGGGATTGATGATGTTGACCATGACCGCGTGCCATAAACCTTTTGCGTTTGTACGCGACGACTGACTGTCTGTAGATTGTTCCTTTATGGAACGCCACGTATCCCATGCAATATAGCCGATCATCAGGGCTCCCAACACTGTCATCGCGTGTAGAACCCATTCGGGCACATGGCTAAAAAGCCAAACGGTAGCTGCTACAATAACAGCATCAGTAATCATGGGTGCCAAGGCTACTAGGGTCCCACGCTTCCATCCGAATTGAGCGCTTTGCGAGATCACCAAAGCTTGCAGGGGACCAGGAGCAAGTCCGGATGCCAGACCGAGTAGGACACCAGTAATAAGCACATGGAACATAGCACAACTCCTCATTCGTTTGTAAGGTTTACTACAGGAATCGTTGCTAAACTCTTCTAAAAGGATCTAATAGCCTATTTTAATTTAGAGGAGCTTGCGTTTATGGCCAAAAAGATGGGTAAGCGGTTAATGGGAATTTGCGGTGTGGCGGTAACGGCTGTTTATGCCGCCGGGTATATCTACACCATGCCTTCGGCACAAGCTGCTGCCACGAGTACATCGTTGCCTGCTGCTTCAGCGAGTGCACCAAGTACGCCATCCACATCCACTTCCAATCATGCTAAGCATACTGCAAAGCAACAGTCAACGTCATCAACAACTCGCAAATCGTCCCAATCTACTTCTACGTCTACAAAAAATCAAGCCACTTCTACCGCGAAATACAAGGATGGCACCTACACAGGGACGGGGACTAATGCTTATGGCACCTGCTCGGTGGCTGTTACGATCCAGCACGGGAAGATCGCCTCTGTAAAAATCACTAATTACATGATGCACTATCCCCAGTACTATATTGATCCACAGTTGCCAAAAGAAGTGGTGTCCATGCAAACATGGCAAATTTACATTGTTTCAGGCGCAACGGCGAGTACTTACAATTTTGCCGAAGCGGTGTATTATGCACTGAAAAAGGCGAAGGCGTAATCATAAGACCTTACGGTTCAGGAGGCCATCATGAAGCTACAACCAAGGTATCGATTGACCTCAGATTCCCGGTTGCTGATGGGAACGCTTGTATCCATCCAAGTAGTGGGTAATGAAGAGTTAAATGCCATTGAAAACGCGATAGAAAAGGCATTTGCTGCCATGAGTTTTGTCGAGTCCATGTGCAGCCGTTTTGATGAACACAGCGCCATACGCGAACTTTGCAGGCATCCGGGAGAATGGATGAAGGTTCCTGATGTGCTTTTTGAAACTCTACGCTTGGCGTTAACCATGAGTGAATTGACGGATGGCAAATTTGACCCCACGATTGGCAACTTGCTAGAGCGACATGGGTTTAACACTCACTATTTATCTGGGGATGCATTGGAAGCATATCCCATGACAGGGGAAAAGGTGAGTTTTCGAGATGTCAAACTGGATGAAGATACGCGCAGTGTCTATTTGCAAAAACCTTTGCTTCTTGATTTAGGAGCGGTGGCAAAAGGATTCGCTGTGGATCTGGCAGCAAAAGAACTATCGTTATTTGATGGGTTTGTCATCAACGCAGGTGGGGATCTTTACCTTCATGGGTGCGATCCCAACGGTGAAAATTGGACAGTGGGAATTCAGCATCCCCAAGAGAAAGAGGCGATGATCGCCTGGCTGAAAATCACCAATGCTGCCGTGTGTACATCTGGCACGTATGAACGTAGAAGTCCTCTTAACCAGGAAATACACCATTTGATCAATCCTTCGACAGGAAAAAGCACCCAAGGATTACTTAGTTGTACCGTGATTGCACCGTTTACCATGCTTGCTGATGCAGTATCCACAGCTGCATTTATACTCGGTAAAAATCATGCGCTTGATTTTGTTAATGAAGTGGAACTCGATGCGTTATGCATCGATGACTCACTGGAAATTACCATGACGGATGCGATGGAGAGGTATTTGAGATGAATATTGAAAACTGGCTGAAAACGCCAAAAGGTTATATGATGGCCATGCTAATCGGATTAACGCTAGTGGGGGCGCTTCGTCCTCAGGATCACATTGGACTTTTGAATGCAGGTGTCTCCGTGGTCACCGCCCTGGTGATCGATTGGGCGGTCGCGATGATTTATAAGAATAAAAAGAAGTTTCCTGATGGGGGAATCATTACCGCGTTGATTATTGCGGATGTGCTTAGCAATTCGACGCCTTGGTACATCTTTGTCGCCACCACTGCAGTGGCGCTTTTGTCAAAGCATCTCATCAAAACGGGCAGAAAGCCGATTTTCAATCCGGCTGCGGTTGGATTGTTAGTGGCGATTTATGTCTTTTCCACCGGGCAAAGCTGGTGGGGCAGTTTGGCTCTACTTCCCATTTGGCTTATCCCTGTCTTGATCATTCCGGGTATTGTCATCTCCATTAGAGTGAATAAATTCCCTCAAGTCGTCTCTTTCTTGGGGGTGTATTTTGCACTGATGCTCTTCATGGCAATATTCCATTTGGGATTACCATATGATACGCCCGCTGACGCACTTCGTATCCCATTTGTCAATTCCGCGCTTTTTCTAGCCTTTTTCATGCTTACTGATCCCCCGACATCTCCTGCTTCTTATACAAAGCAGATCATTTTTGGCAGTCTTGTAGCGGTTATTGGTTCCGTGATCTTCGCCAATTACGGGGGACTCGCTTACTTGTTAATTGGTCTTTTGGTAGGGAATCTTTCGAACTATACTTTGATGAGGGTGAAACAAAGAAAATTAAGCGAGGTTATGGTTAATAATAAAAAAGCATTATTGAAATTATGATGTTTTATCATACAATGAGGAAAACGACCAAAAGGGGTATGTGTAGTAATGGAAGCTGGTATCCTTCAGCATTTTGCGAAAGTGGCTGAATTTTGGAATTTATTGTGCATGGATGATACCACCATTGGCGTCTCTGATACGGAAAAATTTATTGCCTATGTCCCTGGGAAAACTTTTACGTTGGGCATTAAAGTGGGTGACCCCATAAAGCCTGGAAGCATCACCCACAAAACGTTAACTTCAGGACAACGGCAACAATCATTTGTTCCTAAAGAAGTATTTGGAGTGCCCACGATTGCCATCGGACTTCCCATCATTGTGGAAGGCAAAGTGATCGGGTGTATATCCACAGCGGTCACGCAGCAACGGCAAATGGAGCTTCAAGAGGATGCGGAGCAAGTGTCAGCTTCCAGTGAGGAACTATCTGCGACCGCAGAGCAACTGGCGGCCACTTCCAATGAGGTTTCGCGCTTGATTGAAAATGTGAAGAAGCAGGCAGACAGTTTGCGAAAAGAGATTGACCAGATCAACGAGGTTTCGAAACTGGTGCAGGAAGTCACCTCGCAAACGAAGCTTATTGGTCTTAATGCCAGAATTGAGGCGGCGAGAGCGGGAGATTCCGGTAGGGCGTTTGGCGTGGTGGCGGAGGAAATTCAATCACTGGCAGAAACGACGAGACAATCTACCGAATCCATCCAAAAAAGTATCCGCAACGTGATTCAAAGCATTGAGCAATTGACTCATAGTTCTACCAATGTCCATTCGGCATCTCAAGAGCAACTGCAGGCGATCCACACCATTTCTCAAATGACCGTTCATTTGGCGGACAACGCAGAATCCCTTCGCCATCTTGCCCAGGTAGAACCGTGATAGTGGCTAAAAATAGAAGATAGAAAAGAGGCTTGGCATCGCGCTAAGCCTTTTAATTTGTATTATATTTAGTAAGGAAGGGGGAAATAGAGTGGGGATACTAGACAATGCGATGCCGAACGGTCAGTTAGACTATCATTATTTGATCGCAACGACCTCTGAAGGTTTCTGGTTTATTGATACCGATTATAAAACGATAGAAGTGAATGATTCATTATGTCTAATGCTCGGTTATACAAGAGAAGAAATGTTTGGAATGTCCGTTTTGGAATTTGTGGTGGAGGATCATATCAAGATCTTACGATCATCTCTTGTCAGTATGGCAGAGAAAAATCATCGCAGTTATGAAGTTGCACTTTATAGAAAAAATGGCGAACGAATCGACTGTCAGTTTAATGCGACAAGTGTTAGGGATAATGCTGGCCAACTGGTTGGATCTTTCGCGTTCATCACAGATATCAGTGAACGCAAGCGGGCTGAAGAGGAACTGAAAAGTTCACAGCGTCAATTGGCTGATATTATCGATTTTTTGCCGGATGCTACACTGGTCATCGACAAAGAAGGACATGTGATCGCATGGAACCGTGAAGTGGAGAAGATGACCGGCTACAAGGCGGAAGAAATGCTGGGAAAAGGCGATTATGAGTATTCAAAAGCTTTTTATCAGGGAGAAAAACGACCGATTATTATTGATTTGGTCCTGCTTCCGCAAGAAGAGATTGAAAAAGAGTATGTGATGCTCTCCCGCGATGGGGATATATTGATTGGGGAAAGTAAAGTGACTGTGGTGCGCGGGGAGAATCGTCGTTTATCGGCATGGGCACGCCCCATTTACGATGCTTCCGGAAATATTGTGGGGGCGATTGAGTGCATCAGGGATGTGACTGAATTAGAAGAATATAGGATGCACTTGGAAGAGATGATTGAAAGTCGTACGGAGGAGTTGAAAAACGCCAAAGACGCTGCGGAATCGGCCGCTCGCGCCAAAAGTGATTTTTTAGCGAATATGAGTCATGAAATCCGTACCCCGATGAACGCGATTATCGGCTTTTCCAATCTTGCGCTGAAAACGGAACTTACCGCTAAGCAATACGATTACATAAAAAAGATTGAAATATCGGCAAAATCGTTATTAGGCATTATTAACGATATATTGGATTTTTCAAAAATTGAAGCGGGCCGCATGGAACTTGAAAAGATCGACTTCCGGTTGGATGATGTAGTCAACAATATCGTCAACATGATCACAGTGGAAGGTGAAAAAAAGGGCTTGGAAATCCTCAGTGATATCGCAGGGGATGTTCCGCATGCGCTCATTGGTGATCCCTTGCGTTTGGGACAAGTCCTTACCAATTTGGCCAATAATGCAGTCAAATTTACTGAGCAAGGTTCGATTTTGATCAAGGCACAATTAGTGGAGAAGGACGCAGATGAATGCGTGATCCAATTCAGCATTAAAGATACCGGTATTGGCATGACGAAAAGCCAGATGGAGAAGCTGTTTACAGCGTTTACTCAAGCGGATACTTCTGTCACGAGAAGGTTTGGCGGTACGGGGCTTGGATTGACGATCAGTAAGCACCTGGTGGAAATGATGGACGGCGAAATAGTGGTGGAAAGTACGCCAGGAGAGGGAAGTACGTTCAGCTTCACCGCACGTTTGGCCAGACAGCAGGAGGCCAATGAATTAAAGCTTCAGGCGCCGGATGATATGAAAGGCTTAAAGGTGCTGATTGTCGACGACAACGACATTGCGAGAGAAGTGCTGACAGAACAGATTCGCTCGTTCCATTTTGAAGCCAATTCTGTGGCATCAGGTCGTGAAGCGATTCAGGAATTGAAGCGCTCGTCTGGCGGTAGACCATATGATCTGGTGCTGATGGATTGGAAGATGCCGGAGATGGATGGGATTGATGCGGCAGAGATCATTTTGAAGGATACAGGCTTAAATCAAACCCCATTAATTTTTATGGTATCCGCCTTTGGCAGGGAGGAAATTGTTCAAAAGGCAGAAAAAGTGGGTGTCAATTCCTACTTGATGAAGCCTGTCAACCAATCCCTCTTATTCAATACCATTATGCATGCCTTTAATAGAACCGATTTGGCTGTTACCAATAATCGTAGTATACGGTCATCAGATACCGTCATCTATCGCTTCGATGGTGTAAACGTGTTGCTGGTCGAAGATAATCTTTTTAATCAGCAAGTCGCGACTGAAGTTTTGACTGGATTGGGAATGGAAATTGAAATTGCCGATAACGGCATGGAAGCTATCCATAAAATCACTGGCAACCACTATGACTTGGTGCTGATGGACGTGCAGATGCCGGTCATGGACGGCTACGAGGCGACCCGCCAACTGAGGAAAATCCCCCAATATAGCGCATTGCCGGTTGTTGCCATGACGGCCCATGCCATGCAGGGGGCGAAGGAAGAGTGTTTGGCGGCAGGAATGAACGATTATGTCAGCAAACCGATTGACGTCGAGCAACTGGTGGAAGTGGTATCGAGGTATATTACCCCCACTGTGACTAGTGCAGAGAGACGACAGTCTGATGAGCACCATCGTTTATTGCCCGAAGAAATCCTGGGAGTGGATATTCATTCAGGACTAAAAAGGGTAAATGGTAACGAATCGTTGTACCTCCGATTATTGGTGGATTTTCGCGATAAATACACAGATACGATGGAAGCTGTCCATCAGGCACTGGAAAAGGGGGACTTTGAGTCAGCGGTTCGCTTTGTCCACACGTTAAAAGGCGTAGCTGGCAATCTTTCCATACCTGGTGTGTATCGCGCGGCGCACGTCATCGAGGATTCCATTGCAGAAAAATATAAAACCTCTAAACCGGAAATGGATGAACTACTGGATGCGCTGGATCGTGAACTTCATGCGGTGTTGGATTCACTAGATACACTGAAAAATGTAATGGCTAGCTCCGAAATTGAAATGCTAGGTACACCGACCAACTTTGATCCTAGCGAAGTGACTGAGCAGATTAAGGAACTCGAACAGTTGCTAAACGATGATAATATTGATGCGGTGCACGCGTTGGAGTCGCTCAAAAAGCAATTGGGTTCATTTGCGAGTACAGAGATAAAGAGATTGGAAGAGCAAATCAATCATTATGACTTTGATTCTGCCAAACAATCACTGCAAATGGTGGTGCAAGGGTTGAATTTAACAACGAGGTGACATGGAAATGGATACAAAACCTTCGAGCAAAAGCACGGTCCTGATAGTCGATGATTCACCGGAAAATATTACTGTGTTAGGCGCGCTGTTGCGGCAGGAGTGTACAGTCAGGGTCGCGACAAGTGGAGAAAAAGCGTTGCAAATCGTCAATTCGGATCATCCGCCTGATTTGATATTACTCGATGTCATCATGCCCGGAATGGATGGTTATGAGGTATGTAACATGATTAAGGCCAATCCGGCCACGAAGAATATCCCCATCATTTTCATTACTGCAAAATCAGGTGAGGATGATGAAGTAAAGGGATTTGAACTTGGGGCCGTCGATTATATCACCAAACCATTCAGTCCAGTGGTGATCAAAGCTCGTGTTCGCACTCATCTTGAATTAAAGCGATACCGAGACTTGTTGATGAATACCTCGTATTTTGACGGACTCACAGGAATTCCGAATCGTAGACGTTTTGACGAGTATTTCAGCTCGATGTGGAGTTTCTCAGTTCGGGAATCACTACCACTTTCGTTGATTATGATTGATATCGATAATTTTAAGATGTACAACGACTATTATGGGCATTTAGAGGGGGATATCTGTCTAGTCAAAATTGCGCAAGCCCTATCTGGCATTCTGAAAAGAAAGTCTGATTTGTTTGCGCGATATGGTGGAGAGGAATTTGTTTGCTTGCTTCCGGACACTGATCACGATGGTGCACTTAAAATCGCCAGGGATTTTCAGGAAACGGTACTATCGCTTCAAATTCGGCATGCGGAATCCGCCATCAAAAGATACGTGACAATCAGTCAGGGCGTGGCGTCCATCGTTCCTGACACGGAAATCTCGCAAAAATCATTGATAGTGAATGCAGATGAGGTATTATTCAAGGCAAAAAATAGTGGCAGAAATGAAATATGTGATGTGATATTATAATCCTTTTATTACAACTTAGCCATGCGAGAGCAAAGTAATGCGAAGCAATCGGGATTTAAACAGGAGGAAGTCATCATGGGAAAAGCAGGAACATATGCATTACTGTTGCTTACCTCCATATTTTGGGGCAGTGCTTTTGTATTCTCAAAAGTATCGGAAAATTCTGTGTCGCCATTCGTAGCGGCATTCTTCAGGTTTGGCATTGGCGCGATAATCGGCGTACTGATGATTCTGATCCAAAAAGCGCGAAATCCTCAATTTGTTGCCACACCCAAAAAAGCTTGGAGGGAAACCATCCTGCTAGGATTGGTGGGGGTAGCAGGCTATAATCTGTTTTTTTTTGCCGGGTTATCCTTATCACTCGCTTCTGATGGTAGTATGATTATCCCCACTCTTAGTCCGGCAATCACGATAATCTTAGCCGTGTTTTTCTTAAAAGAACGATTTCGGAGAAATCAAACAATCGGATTGTTCGTTACGCTGATTGGTGCGCTGACTTTTTTTTCTGCCATTGTGTTCATGCATTCGACAGGTGGGATGCAACGGCTGTTGGGAGATAGCTTGTTTTTAGGGGCTGCTGTGTTATGGGCAACGAATACTTTGCTTAGCAAACGGATCACGAGTCGGGTGGATCCGTTTTTGGTAATGACATATGCCATGGTTTTTGGGGCCATTGTAATTGGCATCATTGCGTTTCCATCATTGCTTCGCCTAAATTTCCAAAACCTTAGTTGGAAATTCTGGTTGAATCAAGTGTACCTTGCGCTATTTCCAAGCGTGCTTGCCAATTGGTTCTACTATTTAGGCGTTCATCGGATCGGGCCAGCAAGAGCATCTGTATTTATGTATTTTGTGCCAGTCTCTTCGCTGATCATAGCGGGAATAGTGCTTGGTGAAACCTTGACAATCACGCAGTTTTTGGGTGCCGCCTTGATGATGCTAGGAGTCTGGATGGTCAATCGTAAAGGGAAGAACCAAAATGTGGAGACGGACCAGGTTTCGAGAGCGATATAAGCAGTGGAGACGATGGGTTTTCTATCTTGATGTAGTTGCTATGAAGTAAAAAGATAGGCGTAATGGATACTTAACGTCAAGAGGTGTTGCCTGTGCCAATTTTATATGATGAAAAAACAAAACAATTTCATTTACAAGCAGGTTCTAGTAGTTATCTCTTTGAAATTGATAAAGATGCTTATCTAGCTCATCGCTATTATGGCGGTCGATTGTCTCAACCAACCATTGCCCAGCCGTTCGTCACCATGGCGCGCTCATTTTCACCGAATCCGGACCCAAGCGATGACCATTTTTCACTCGATACATTACCACAAGAATATCCTGTCTATGGGACCTCGGATTTTCGCTTGCCTGCGATAGAAGCAAAGTTTGAAGACGGTTCGACACTGATAGAATTAAGGTATCAGCGCCATCGCATATTTCCTGGGAAACCAGTATTGCGCGGTTTGCCAGCCACTTACATCGAAGAGGCAAGCGAAGCTACCACACTTGAAGTGGATTTGGAAGATGCGTTAAAAGGCCTCGTGGTCACACTGTGCTACACAGCGTTTACTAACCATGCTGTCATCGCCCGTTCTGTTTTTGTTGCCAATCATGGGACAGAGAGGATTATGCTTCGGCGTGTACATTCTGCGGCGATGGATTTGCCAGATGCGGAATATGACCTGATCCATCTTCCCGGCGCTCACGTACGCGAGAGGGAGTTGGTGAGGGTACCGCTTGAACGCTCTGTGCATCAAATGGAAAGCAGAAGAGGGGCGAGCAGTCATCAGGAAAATCCTTTTATGGCGCTAGTCAGAAAGAACACCACTGAAGTATATGGAGAAGCAATAGGAGTCTCGCTTGTGTACAGCGGAAACTTTCAAATGACGGCTGACGTCGATCAATACGATAACACTAGGGTGTTGGCGGGCATCAATCCGTTTGACTTTGAGTGGGTACTGGAGCCTGGAGAGGGATTTCAGGCACCAGAGGCGTTACTTGTCTATTCAAAAGAGGGATTAGGAGGCTTGTCCCGCGAATTTCATCGGCTCTTTCGGACAAGGCTGGTAAGAGGGAAGTATCGCGATAAGATTAGACCAGTGTTGATCAATAACTGGGAAGCGACCTATTTTCAATTTGATCAGCAGACACTTTTGGAACTGGGGAAATCCGCCAAGGAACTTGGAATCGAACTATTTGTGCTGGACGACGGTTGGTTTGGTCATCGCGATGATGATCGCAGTTCTCTAGGAGATTGGACAGTCGACTTGCAGAAACTACCAGATGGGCTTCCGCCGCTCGTCCGCGCGATCAACGATCAAGGCCTACAATTTGGAATTTGGGTGGAACCCGAGATGATCTCGCCAAACAGTGAATTGTATCGGGCTCATCCGGATTGGTGCCTACATGTGCCATCCCGGAATCAGTCATTGAGTCGCCATCAACTAGTGCTTGATTTTTCCAGGGAAGAGGTTTGCGATGCGATTTTACATCAACTTACGAAACTGCTTCAAAGTGCGCCGATCCGATACGTGAAATGGGATATGAATCGGCACATTTCAGAACTAGGATCAGTGGGATGGCCTGCCTATCGTCAACGTGAAGTGGCGCATCGTTACATGCTCGGGTTGTATCGGTTGCTTGAGCAGTTGACCAACATGTTCCCCGATATATTGTTTGAAAGTTGCTCAGGAGGGGGAGGAAGGTTCGACCCGGGTATGCTTTATTACATGCCGCAAGTCTGGACGAGTGACAATACGGATGCGATTTCCAGATTGTCCATTCAATTTGGTACGAGCCTCGTGTATCCTGCGATCACGATGGGTTCCCACGTCTCTGCTGTTCCGAATCATCAGGTGGGTCGCGTGACATCTATTGAAACGCGCGGACTCGTCGCCATGATGGGGAATTTGGGTTATGAACTGGATGCGCGGAAATTATCCGAAGAAGAGCGTGGGAAAGTTCAATCGCAAATCCATCTTTATCATGAAATAAAGCATATCGTGTTATTGGGTGATCTTTATCGGTTGCGTTCGCCCTACCATCATCGCGATGCCGCGTGGATGTATGTGAGCGAAAATAAAGAAGAAGCATTTGTTACCTATGTAAAAATACTAGCAGTACCTAATCCGCCAATGGAACGTCTTCCGCTACAAGGGCTTGACGCTAAGAAACGATACCAGGTGACGCTGATCGGCGATGAAGTGAACCGATTTATTTCTATTGCCACGAGTGAAATGGAGATTAACGGGGATGAACTGATGCAATGGGGTTTGCTTATTCCTTATTTGCACGGTGATTTTCTTGCGTGCGCTTGGTCACTAAAGGCGAAATAGGTAAAGTTTTTGTGATGGTGCTCACGAGCTATTGCGTTACCACCACCGAGCGTCTATATTTATCCATGTTAACGAAAATGCAATTTCATACTTGAATTGGGGATAACTTTATATGATTTACGGAATAAAACGCTTGCTGGTGGGGCGTCCGCTCAAAACGCGTGAAAGCCAACATGTGCGAATTGGCATTTTTCGAGGGATGGCCATCTTAACACCTGATGCGTTGTCCAGCGTTGCCTATGCGACAGACCAGATGGAATTTATCCTGGCCTCCATCATTGGGGCAGGTGCATCGGCTACTTATGTGGCCAATGTACTTGGCTTTTCCCTAGTAGGTACGATCATTATTGCGGGACTCGCGTTGCTGCTTTTCCTCGCTTATCGTAATATTATTAGCCACTACCCCATGGGTGGTGGGGCATATTCAATCGGTCTGAATGATTTAGGGCAATTTTGGGGGTTGTCAGCAGCATCTACGCTAATCATCGGCTATACGTTGACGGTGGCGGTTTCCATCGCTTCTGGTGTAGATGCGATTGCTCCCTTTATTCCTTTTGTCATGCACCATAAACTGCTTTTTAACGTGTTGCTCACCCTGTTGATCATGATCATCAACCTGCGGGGAACGGGCGAATCAGCGAGTATATTTATTCCGTTTACTTATTTGTTTATTTTGAGCATTTTCATACTTGGTGCGGTGGGAGTAATCAATGCAGTTTCCCATCCGGGGCACATCCATTTTCCAAGCATTAACGGCATGCAAGCAGTCAGTGGGATGTCCCTATTTTTATTTTTGCGCATGTTTGCCAATGGCTGTAGCGCCTTAACGGGAATTGAAGCGGTATCGAACTCTGTGCCCATATTTAAGGAACCATCTCCAAAAAGAGCACAACGCCTGTTATTGACACTGGTCGGTACGCTCAGCCTGCTATTTTTGATTGTGTCAGGATTAGCACTATTACATGGCTTACAGTATAATCCGGATGTTCCACTTATTCAGCAGGAATCGATCATGATTTTCGGTTTGCACGGCCTTGGCTATATCGTCAGCTTTGTGATTTCCATCGCCACGATGTCCATCTTGATCATTGCCGCCAATACAGCCTTTACCGGGTGCCCGGCGCTTTGGTCGTCAATGGCCCGTGATGGTTTTATGCCGCGTTGGATTCTCCATAAGGGGGATCGGTTGGTATACAGTAATGGCATCGTGTTTTTAACGTTCATTTCGCTACTGCTCACCTTTGCCTTCGATGCGAAAATTGGGCGCCTCATTGCACTATATGGCGTGTCTGTTTTTTATACGTTTACCGTTTCGCAGCTTGGCATGGTAGTGAGGCTATTTCGCGAGCGGGGACGTCATTGGGTGCTCACGGCTATTGGAAGCATGGTTGGTTTGACGCTGACCGCAGCCGCCTGCCTGATTTTTGGTATTACGCGCTTCTTTGACGGCGCCTGGTTGGTGTTGATCGGCGTTCCTATCATGGTATTTATGTTCACGAAAATCAAACGACACTATGAACAGGTTAAAGTAGATTTGAAATACGATTTTGCCGTTCCTTTCAGCAAATATTCGCCTGGCTTGACCATCGTCCCGATTGCTTCGGTGAATAGAGCATCGGTCGCAGCGCTTCAATATGCGGTGAGCCATTTTGATAATGTGATTGCAGTGCACGTGGTGACCGCAGATTCAGAAGAAGGAATGAAGCAAGCATCGCAAAAAATTGAGTCAGAATGGGAGCAACTCCATTCCAACATCCGCCTCGTGGTCATCAATTCGCAGTATCGGTCGGTGGCAAGACGCCTTCAGCGATTTGTGGAATATGAGTTGAACCAATATGATTCTTCCGATATCACCATGGTGATTCCACAGTTTTTGACCAGCCGTTGGTGGCACTCACTGTTACACAGCAAGACAGCAGGCTGGCTCTTGGCGTGGTTGATTTTCAACAAGTCAGTCAAGGTGATTACGGTTCCCTATCGATTGTCACGCTGATGTGAAAAAGCAGGTGTTGGAAACACAGCACCTGCTTTTTGATTGAAAGATTATGCGTTCGCTGTTTCAAATTCTCTTTTTCGTTCCTCGATCTGCTCAAATGCTTGGCTCGGGAGTGGTTTTTCTCCGCCGATCAGCCGTGCTTGCAGTATAAGTTCGGCAGCCTCATCTAATGTAGCGAGTAACTGGGCGGTTTCTGTCGGTGATTTACCAAATGCGAGCACCCCGTGATTGGCGAGGAGCACTGCGGCAATTCCAGGTTTTGTATTCACAGCGTCGATGATGCCCATAACTGAAGCATCCGAGCCTCGAGGGGCCCAGGCAATCACAGGAATTGCTTCTGTGATTCCAAAACGCATGAGTGGTTCATAGACAATGGGGATTTCTTCATGAGCAAGTGCAAATGCGGTGGCATGCGGCGCATGAGTATGAATGATGCCACCAACGGATTGCCTTGCCTTGTATACAGCTGCATGCATTTGGATGATCTCAGCTTGGGCAGGCATCACTTCTCCTTCCAAAATAGTACCGTCTGTTCGAATGATCGCAAAGCTATCTTCATCCAAATGGTCTACATTTCCTCCGCGCGTCATGATCATGGTAACTGGATCCAATCTTGCGGAAAGATTGGCATGATTCCCTCTGAACATCAATCCTGTTTGTTTTAAAGTTGTCGCGATTTGAATCAGTTCTTTTTTTGCTTGTCCGATTTGTGTCATGGTTGCACCTCTTCTCTCTTGTTAGGCAATAGTGGCATAAGAATGAGTACTTTAGTCTCACCATCGTGTAGCTGTTCATTATTTCTCTTATGCATCTTGCCAAACGCATTATAATACCCGAAGCCTGAAGAAATACTGTATAAATTTGATAATGAGTACATGAATGAAATAAGAGTTATTGATGTACAGGCCTGCGCTCTCAGGTTCATAAGTTCATTCTGCCGTTCAAGTGCGAAATATTCGTAAATCCCGCCTTGAATAGTTTGAAAGAAAGGCGAATCAGTGGGGAACTGATCGCCTTTCTTTCATGATAGGACCAAATAATCAAACGACATTGATGTTGACAGCTTGTGCAACCCCATCTTGAACATAGGTAACGGTGTAAGTGCCAACAGTGGCCCCTGGTGAAACAAATAATTCTCCCGATGTCGAGTTGATGGTGACGCCGGTTGCACCGTTTGGTCCTGATAATGTGTAGAACCCGGAATCACTAAGGATAGTGCCATTTGCACTTTTGACAATGGGGATGACTGCTACATTATCCACGACTGAAGTAGCTCCAAGTGCTGGTACGGCAATAGTGCCTAGGGCGTAAGTTAATCCAGAGATGGAAGCAGGCGCGCTAGGATTGGAAGTCTGAGCGGTAAGGGTGATCCATTCGTTTAAGTAATGGATCGCAGATTTTTGTAGATGCAGTATGCTGGATTGTAGTGATGTGAGCGCTCCGTTATAAGGATGAGTGTTCCAATATTGATTCAGTGATCTTGATTGTTTCACTTGCCATTCTTTAATACCGGCTTGTTTTCCATTTCCAGAATCATCTTCATGATTGCCATTGCGATATTTAGCATTATTTTGGAGAGATGGCTTCAGTTGATTAATCTTATTTTCCCAATCCGTATGTGTTAGAGTGGGAGAGAGTATGGTTGCCGTTACTGGTTTGGTATTGGCAAGTGCCTGTTCCGCTGTATAAAGCGAAGAAATTTCCGTATTGATCAATTGAACAGTGGAATTGATGGAGGCGATGGAGGGGCTATTGACTCCTAATGCCAGTGCTTTTTGTTGAAGGCTGGCTTCTTGTTGTGCATTTTGATTATAGGTGGCGACAAAGTTCTGGTTATTGTTGTCTGCCAAAGCGCTTGATGCCATGAGGCTTAGTGTAATAAGGATCGTGCCTCCAGTCGCGATTCCAAACTTTGAGAGTTTCTTGATCATCATGGAGTCCTCCTTTTTCAATTGAAGCTCTTCAGAGGCAGTATCTAATGAGACCATGAAAATGACATGAAAACTGCGAGTAATATTTTGGGAAGTATATTAACTCTTAAAAAATAAAAAAAATATTTACCATAAACCTTTGCAACTATCTTTCTGTGATTGGTATATTAGATGTGTCACTAAAGAAAGTATGGTGTCCTGAAATGAAAAAATGGATGGTTGCCGTACCGTTGATACTGCTTTTCATGTCTACTGACTCCTTTGCCAAATCAACGATACAGATGAGAATGATACCTGCCGCCAACGTGACGCAAGAAGCCTTGCAAATCATTTCGCGGGCGAAGCGCGGTACCAGTGTTAATGTGGAAATGTATGAATTTACTGATTCACAATTGGCACAAGCTTTAATTGATGCGGAAAATCGCGGAGCATCTGTAAAAGTAATAATGGATGCGTCTTACAGGAAAGATGATGTCATCCAGCAAATGCTTCAGCAAGCTGGAATTCCGGTGGAACGAATGAAGGTGGGAAGCGATGGCTATACGGATATAGATCATGTGAAATTCCTACAGGTGGGCAATACACTCTTAGTTGGCAGCGTCAATTGGGGGAAGTGGAGTGATCGTACCATCGATCAGGACGTCGAGTTAAGTGGGCAAACCGTTTCAGTGGAAGGAAGAATTTTTTTCTCGTATGACTGGTGGCAGGCAAGAAACGGCATTTATGAACGCAATACTCGGTTCCCGTTAGGATTTGGTCGCTATCAACTCTTGGTGGATGGGCAGATTGAACCGGCCATCTTAAATGCCATCAATGAGGCAAAACAGAGTATTGTCGTTCACATGTTTGCATTGGATAGAAAATCGCTGGTAAGCGCACTCATCAGCGCGAAAGCACGTGGCGTGACGGTTCAGGTGGTCCTAGACTCGCATTATCAACGTTTTCTTAATGCTAAATCGTATCGCATGCTGAAAAATGCAGGAATCAATGTGACTTATGAACCTTATAAAGTAGTCATGCATGAAAAAATGATGAATATTGATAATGGTCAAATTTTAATCATGGGATCTGCGAACTGGACGAATAGTGGGATGGAATATAACCATGAACTTGATGTGGAAATAATTAACTCGTGATTAACCAAATGGGGGATGGATGATCATGGCAATCCAAGAGAAGTATTTAGAATTATCGGGGAAATTCCTGACTGGTGTTAGCGAAATGGATAAAGAACATCAACAGCTTGTCAATCTGATTAATCGTATGTATAGCATATTCAAGAGCCAAGGGGATGCTGGAGAAATATTGCATGTACTTGATGACCTTTTGGAATACGGTGCTCATCATTTCGCTGATGAGGAAGCCTTTATGGAAAAAGAAGGGGTGCCTGATCTCGAAGAGCATAAACAAATTCACAAGAATTTGATCAGTCAGGCGCTGGAAATCCGTGACAAGCTAAAAAGTGGCCAAACCGGAGTGGGAATCGAGACATTTAAATTCTTGCAAAATTGGTTAATGGGGCACATTGCAGGCGTAGATGTTAAAAAATACGGAAAGTCGAACGTTGATGCTCGGGAATTGGTGGATAGTAGCGGAGGATATGATGCGAAGTGGTTCTTTCAAAATGTCCTCAATGTGGCTGCCGATGAATCACTGGTAGCATTAGCCAATGAAAAAGGCGTGGTGACGCACATTAGGAAGGTGAGTCATTTTCCGTTCCCGATTGAGGTTGGTACAGATGTTTCCCAACCGCAATTTGCTAATATGATAACGGCGAGAGCGTTGAAAGAAAGGCGAATAATCAAACAGGAAGGCAATCCAGAACTTTTTGGTTTCCCATACTACGCAATTTCTGAGCCCATTTTTGTGCAGGGGGAATTCAAGGGTGTCCTTTCGGTGGTGATGAAAACTTCGCACACCCAAGAGTTGGAAGATGGGTTGTTTGGGTTGACGGATCAGGTGGGCGTGCTTGACACATTGGCCCGAGAGATGGCAACCGCAGGGACCTCATTTGCCCAAAATGTGGATGCGATCGCATCTGCAGTCCATCAATTGAACGAAAATGCAAAAGCGCTGGTAAGTATCAACAATCTGGTGGCAGAGGTAGCCGCACAAACTAATTTATTGGGATTGAATGCGGCGATTGAAGCTGCAAGGGCTGGTGATCTAGGCAGAGGATTTGGCGTGGTGGCAGATGAAATTCGTCGTTTGTCGCAAATGGTGCGCGAATCTTCTAAACAAGTCAATGACAAAGTTAATGAAATCACACAGGAGATTGACCACATTCAGGAAGCAGTACAGGAAAGCATGGCCAACAGCGAGGAGCAAGCAGCCCAACTTGAGGAACTGTCGGCAACGGTTACACACGTTCATGAAACGACAGAGGGACTACGAAAAATCATTTGACCCTAATCAATGGCTTCAAATCGGCAAACGAGGAGAAGCCGTTTTTAATATTTATATCGAAAATGTTTTCGGTGATCTAATCTAATATAAAAACTTATTTTTATTACCTTAAATTTAACATACAAGAGAAAAAATCGATAAATTTGTCCTTGAAAACTATTGAAAACGCAACCATTTTGCAATATGATTACAAATGTAATTAAATATCGGTTCAACTATTTGTTTTTTTTGCGAATGACCGAAAACGATTTCGGCTAGGTGCGATGAGTGCCTCAATAAAAGGAGGAAAAATAATGTTGAGCAAATCAGTAAAGCTTTTAGCTGTGGTGGCAGTAAGCTTGGCAATGACCGGTTCGGTAGCTCTTGTGGCAAACGCCAAGACCAATGCCAAATACACTTCGTCAACCGTTCAACCTCTAGTCATGCTTCCTTCACCTTATGGAACTTTTCCTGATAACTTCAATCCCTTCTCTAGTTCTGCAAACCCTGGCACTATTGGACTCATTTATCAACCGCTTTTTTATCAGGATAACGTAAGCGGACATACATTCCCGCTACTAGGCACTAGTTATTCTTGGAGCAATCATAATAAGACACTGACTGTCGACCTTCGCAAAGGAGTGAAGTGGACGGACGGAGTACCATTTACAGCGAAAGATGTAGTCTTTTCCTTTGACATGATCAAGAAGTACCCGACCGCTGATATCAATGGTGTTTGGACGCAATTGAGTGGGGTAACAGCAAGTGGTAACTACAAAGTGGTGTTCAATTTTAAGCAGGCAAATGTTCCATTTGCTTATTACGTGCTTTCGACGACCATTGTCCCGCAACATATTTGGAGTAAAGTCGGAGACCCCACTAAATTAACTAATTCCAATCCAGTGGGCACGGGGCCATACATGCTGCTCTCGTTTAATTCTCAAGTTTATAAATTTTCAGCTAATTCCCATTATTGGGGTGGCGCACCGGCGGTAAAAAGTGTCGAATATCCCGCTTTTACCAGCAACACTTCGGCAGATTTGGCACTGGCTAAAGGGCAAGCGACATGGGGCGGACTTTTTATTCCAGGCATACAGAGCGTCTATACTTCGAAAAATCCAAACAACCATTACTGGTTCCCGCCTAACAACGTGGTGATGTTGTATACCAATTTACAAGATCCGCTACTTAAGAATCTGGTAGTCAGAAAAGCGATCAGCATGGCGATTGATCGTCAGAAAATCTATATGGAAGGCGAATATGGGTATGAACCGGTCGCCAGTCCGACTGGACTTATTATGCCAAATAATAAATCATGGCTAAACACCAAACTACCAAAAGCAGATCAGCAGTTTACTTACAGTCCGAGTGCAGCCATAAAACTCCTGGAATCTGCAGGATACAAGCAAAATTCCCAGGGTATCTTTGTTTCTCCACAGGGCAAGCCACTCAACTTTACGCTACAGGTAGTCTCGGGGTGGACTGATTGGGATGCGGATGCTGCACTTATCGCGCAAGATCTAAAATCAATTGGCATCAATGTGACCGTACAGGAAGAGCAGTATGGAGCCTATTACAGCAACATCGGAAATCCGAAGAAAAATTATCAGCTGGCGATTTCTTGGACCAATTCAGGACCCACCCCCTATTATTTGTATGAAAACATGCTTAATCCTAAAGGTAATTTCAATGTGGAGCAACTGAATAACCCGAAGATCACTGGACTCCTTGACAAATATTCAACGACCAGCAATCTGACCACTCAAAAACAGTACATCTATCAGATCCAGCAGTATGTCGCGGAACAATTACCGAGTATTCCGCTGGTATACGGCGCTACTTGGTATGAGTACAACAACGCACAGTATACAGGTTGGCCTACACCATCCAATCCATACATCAATCCAGCCCCTTATACGAATGTGGCTCAAGCCATAGTTCTGACTCACCTTCGTCCAGTAAAGTAATGGGGGAATGAGAAGAAGGGACAGTATGATACTGTCCCTTCATTGATTCTTCGGGGTCAAGGAGGAGGATTATGCGATATTTTTTCAATCGATTAGGATTTCTAATTCTATCCATTTGGGCTGCGATTACACTAAACTTCATTCTACCGAGGTTGATGCCTGGTAATCCTGCAGAAACAATATTCGCGAAATTTCAGGGTCATATGCAGCCGTCACAATTACATGCCATGGAATTGCAGTTTGGCTTTAGTAATAAGCCATTTATCCTTCAATATTTTCAGTATCTTGGGAGTTTGCTGACAGGACACTGGGGGTTATCGTATACGTATTACCCTACTTCCGTGTCGCAAATTATTGTAACGAGTTTGCCGTGGACGATAGGTTTATTGGGAATAGCCACAGTGATTTCGGTGGTCGTTGGGACGCTGGTGGGAATTCTGATCGCATGGCGCAGAGGAGGTATCGCTGATTCCACACTTCCTATTGCCACCATGTTCTTTCAATCTATGCCTTTATTCTGGTTAGGCTTGGTACTCGTCTACTTCTTGGCGTTTACTCTCAACTGGTTTCCCATGTTTCACGGATATTCGAGTAGTGTGAATGTGGGGTGGAATTGGCCGTTTATTTCCAGCGTGATCTATCACGGGATCCTTCCTGCCATTGTCGTATTTCTTGGCTCCATCAGCGGATGGATCATTGGTATGAGAAACAACATGATCAATACACTGGGTGAAGATTATGTGGTGTTTGCTGAAGCTAAAGGAGTATCTAATAGCCGACTCATTTTCATGTATGCGGCAAGAAATGCATTGCTCCCTCAAGTGACTTCTCTCGCGATTGCGCTTTCTTCGATTGTTGGTGGTCAGATATTGGTAGAGCAAGTATTCTCCTATCCGGGAATCGGGTATCAATTGACAAATGCGGTATCGATGGAAGATTATCCACTGATTCAAGGAATGTTTTTGATTATTGCCTTGTCCGTTTTGCTGGTCAACTTTTTGGTAGATATGCTTTACGGGAGACTTGACCCCCGAGTCAGAAGAAGGGGGACAGAATCATGAAGAGTCTAACAAGTAATAAACGCAAAAGCGGAAATCTGCGTTTGTTTTTTCGCAATTCCAAGGCTGTGATCGGTCTCGTGATTTTCTCCGTTTTTGTGCTGATCGCGATTTTTGCTGGCTGGATTGCGCCATACAATCCACAGGTATCACAGTTTTTGCCGATGCAACCCCCATCGTTGCAAAACCTTTTAGGCACCACCTCTACGGGTCAGGATATTTTCTCGCAATTTGTCTGGGGGACACAAACCACCATGATCGTAGGGGTGGGAGCAGGACTGCTATCGACGTTCATCGGCATTCTGGTTGGTGTATATGCAGGGTATAAAGGTGGTTGGGTGGATTCGGTACTCAATACCATCGCGAACATTTTTCTTGTTCTACCTGGGCTGGCGCTGTTGATACTAATTGAATCCTATGTTAAAAACACGACTCCCTATTCCAATGGGTTAATTATTGCGCTTACAGGGTGGGCATGGGGTGCAAGGGTATTTCGCGCGCAGGCCATGTCGCTTGCCGGAAGGGATTTTATTATAGCTGCAAAACTGTCTGGGGCATCGGACTTGCGTATTATTTTTGTGGAAATATTGCCGAATATGATGTCCATTATTGCAGCGAACGTCATGTATGCTTGCCTTGGAGCTATTCTGGCTGAATCAGGACTCGCCTATCTTGGATTGGAAAATTTATCATCAAATAGTTGGGGGACCATGCTGTACTGGGCGCAAGCGGGTGGTGCAATGCTAGGTGGCGCCTGGTGGTGGTTTATTCCTCCCGGACTTGCTATTGCACTTGTCGGAATGAGCTTTGCACTGATGAATTTCTCCATTGATCAGATTACAAACCCTCGATTACGCGTGCGAAAGATGAAGAATAAAGCATCTGGAGTGAGGAAGGTGGAAAGTCATGGACGAGAAAACGCCAGTGCTTGAAATCAAAGATTTATCTGTTTCCTATCAAACTCCGAGCGGATTCGTGGAAGCGGTAAGAGGAGTCAATTTAACCTTATATCCTGAAGAAATTATTGGGCTTGTCGGAGAATCTGGTTCGGGGAAGTCAACTATGGCCTTTGCTGTCATGAGACTCTTAAAGGGTGAGGCGACGGTCACTGGTGGTTTGATCAAGGTGCTTGGTAAAGACGTCTATTCGTTAAATAAAAAAGAGTTGAGGCTATTTCGTTGGGATCAGATGGCGATGGTTTTTCAAAGCGCCATGAGTGCGTTGAATCCTGTTATGACGGTGGAAAAGCAAATTTTTGATACGATTTTAAGTCATCGACCGCAAATGTCCCGACAAGAGGTAAGAACAAGAGCAGAAGAACTTATGGACATGGTGAGGATCGACCGTAAGCATCTAAAGAGTTTTCCGCACGAGCTATCTGGTGGAATGAGGCAGCGTATTGTCATTGCTATTGCCATCGCGCTTCATCCTAAAATGGTGATTATGGATGAGCCCACGACGGCATTGGATGTGGTTGTACAACGTTCAATTTTAAACCAGATAAAAGAAATTCAAAAAACAGAAAAATTTTCGATACTTTTTATCAGTCACGACTTCAGTTTGGTAGCGGAAATGGCTACTCGAGTGGCGATTATGTACGCTGGAAGAATTGTGGAAATGACAGACAGTCAAACCTTAAAATTAGGAGAAAGACATCACCCCTATACCGATGGATTGCTCAGGGCGATTCCGCAATTGACATCAGAGGATGTGGTGATCGAGGGGATTTCTGGCAACCCTCCGGATTTGAAGTTATTGCCATCAGGTTGCGCTTTTCATCCTAGATGTGCACTGGCAATGGAAAGATGCAAGACTGAGATGCCTATCCCCCATCCACAGCCGATTGGCTATATAGAATGTCATCTCTATTCGGAGGAGGGTTCTCGTGGCTGATTCCGAAGCATTGGTTAAAGTAGAAAATCTGGTCGTGCGCTTTCCAATCACCGATAATAGTCGTCGGACATTTATTCGCCCCGTGGATCAGGTGAGCTTTGAGATCAGAGCTGGGGAAGTACTCGCGCTCGTGGGAGAGTCTGGAAGTGGTAAGTCTACCATTGGAAAAGCGTTGCTACGGATTCTTGAACCATCGGAAGGGAGCATTGTCGTTGGGAACAAGGACATTACTCACATTCGGAGGCGGGAGTTGGTGGAATATCGCAAGTTGGCGCAAATGATTTTTCAGGATCCGTTTGGTTCTTTGAACCCCGTAAAAACCATTGAGCAACACTTGGCCTTTCCGATCAGAAAGCATCGATTGGCAAGTAGCGACTCCACCTCTAACTTGATCAATGAATTGTTGGCACGTGTAGGACTAACACCTGTCGAGGAAACGCGTTTAAAGTTTCCTCATGAGCTTTCAGGCGGCCAAAGGCAAAGGGTGGCGATTGCAAGGGCGCTTGCGGTTAATCCCAAGTTTTTGGTGGCGGATGAACCCATCTCGATGCTTGATGTTTCTATTCGCGCTGGAATATTGCGATTGATGACACAACTGCGAGAGGATTTTAATCTGGCATTTCTGTATATTACTCATGATCTCGCATCTGCAAGGTATTTTGGCAATCGGATCATGGTGCTCTATGGCGGTAGAATTATGGAAACGTCCGCATCTTCTGAGTTGATACGAAAGCCACTACATCCATATACAAGATTATTGCTCGCCGCAACACCAGGCAGCGCCATGAAAGGCGCTCTCCCTGAAACTAGCAATAAACCGCCGAATTTATTGGAAGGACGAACAGGCTGTCCTTTTGCAGATCGGTGTCCGCATGCGACCGACTTATGTAGAGATCAGGTTCCGGAACTGACTGAATTCGAGGCAGGGCATTTAGTGGCATGCCACTACACCAATCAACTGGCAGAAGACAATATCAGGAGCTAGGAGTGACATGTCATCGTAACGATTAAAGATGTAGCCAAAAAAGCAGGAGTGTCTATTTCAGCGGTGTCCCGTGCACTTAATAACTATGATGACATTAACGAAGAGACAAAAGCGAAAATATTGAAAGTAGTGGAAGAGCTTCACTATATCCCTAATGCGACTGCAAGGAGACTGGTAACGAACAAATCCAATGTCATTGCAGTTTTTTATCCCAGCTATGATGGGATGGGGTTGCGTCAACCGTTTATTACGCACTTACTTGATGTATTCAAAATAGAGATTGGTAAAAAAGGCTATGACCTTCTGATTCTCAGTAATATGAAAGAACCGTTTAATCGATATTCTTACTTAGAGCGGGTGCGACATCAGGATATTGATGGTGTTTTGCTACTGGGAGCGCCTGAAGAGGCAATTGACGAACTGATAGCTGAAAATGTTCCAGTGGTTGGCGTAGACCATTTTGCCGCAGGCAGAAAGGTCGGTTCTGTCACCTCAGACAACCGCCGTGCCATTCATGACCTTATTGTGCTTCTTTATCATAACGGATATCGGCGTGTGGGCTTTGTCCATGATGACCTTAACTTTCCAGTGGTCATGGAACGTCTGCAAGGGTTTTATAGCGGAATGGCAGAAGTGGGATTAAGCCCAGAGAGCAAATGGATATTTGACGGAGGATTTTCTTTTTATGGTGGAGTGAAAGTAGCAGAAAGCATTATGGCCCTAGAAGACAAACCGGAAGTGATGTTGTTTTCTGGTGATATATCGGCAATTGGAGCGCTACAGGTGTTCTCCAAATATGGGATAAAAGTGCCTGAACAGATTTCGATTGTCGGTTTTGATGATATTGATGCGGCAAGTTATGTCTATCCCAAACTCACTACGATCAGTCAGGATAAGGAAAAAATGGGGCAGTTAGCTGCGGATGTGCTAGTCCATCTGATTGAAAACAAGGAAATCAGTATGCCACTACATTTTGTGTTACCTACGCAGCTGATAATCAGAGATTCTACTCGAACATTAATAACAACGTTAGGATGATGTCTGATGAAAAAAATTGAAATGGCAAAAATTCCACTTCACGTTTTTCCGGGAGATTTCCGCTGGGGAACTGCCACTGCTGCTTATCAGATCGAAGGGGCACATAACGAAGATGGCCGTGGTTCGTCTATTTGGGATGTCTTTTCAGAAACACCCGGCAAGGTATTAAACGGAGATACTGGCAAAGTAGCGGTGGATCACTATCATCGTTTCAAGGATGACGTACAGATGATGCAGGAGCTTGGCATTCATCATTATCGATTGTCACTGGCATGGCCACGTCTGTTTCCGGATGGAAAAGGTGCTTTGAACGAAAAAGGGGCTGATTTTTACCATCGCCTCATCGACGAACTGCTAAATCATGATATCCAACCTGCCGTAACTCTCTATCATTGGGACTTGCCTCAAGCGTTGCAGGAGGCTGGCGGTTGGCAAAACCGGGATACAACCTATCACTTTCAAGTTTTCGCGGAATCGGCATTTAAGTTGTATGGCGATCGTGTGAAGTCATGGATTACGCATAATGAACCATGGTGCAGCGCTTATCTTGGGCATTATACAGGTATTCATGCGCCAGGCATACAGGATTCCCAGGCGGCATTGAAGGCAGCGCATCACATCCTCTACTCTCATGGGCTGGCGGTGGAAGCAGGTCGTCAACTCGTACCAGATGCGAAAATAGGAATTACATTAAACCTCAATCCTATTTATCCTGAAACGCCTGGGTCCAAGGATGAGATTTCTGTCAACCTGCATGATGTAGTTTCCAATCGCTGGTTTTTGGATCCTGTGTTTAAGGGCGAGTATCCTGCAGAACTGGTACAGATATTTGGTGAGTTACCGAAAGAATTAAAGGAAGAAGATATGAAGACAATCAGTCATCCGATTGATTTTTTGGGAGTGAACTACTATTCCTATGCTGTGATTCGCTATGACGAGTTGGAAAAGGTGATGCTTGGTAGGCATGTCACGCCGACCGATCGGATCACTGATATGGGGTGGCCGGTCAATGCCAAAGGTCTGCGTGATCTGTTGTTGCGGTTACAGCATGAGTATCAGCCTAAAGCCATTATGGTAACAGAAAATGGCGCCGCCTATCCTGATGTGGTGGAGAATGGTAAGGTTAATGATAAAGAAAGAATAGACTACGTATCGGAGCACATTGAGGCAATAGGAGAATCCATCGAACAAGGAGTCAATGTGAAAGGATACTACCTGTGGTCATTGATGGATAATTATGAATGGCAATTTGGCTATTCCAAGCGTTTTGGGATTGTTTATGTTGATTACCGCACATTGGATCGTATTCCAAAGGCCAGCGCGCAGTGGTATTCTCATTTGATAAATGATTTTGAGGACATTAAGAAACAATGAAATTATCCAAAGAGATATGGGCACTATTGTCAGCTATAGCTAACATTGCCCTGTTTTTGTCCTACATGATTAGTTCCCGCTATCTCTACACATATAATCGAAACGGAGGGTTAGAGATTGAAGAAAGTTCGGGTTGCTATTGTCGGTGTGGGGGCCATTGCCATTAACTCTCATCTGCCCAGCTACGTTAAAAGAAACGATGTGGAAATCGTTGGATTTGTCGATCTTGAAACGGAACGGGTACATAAAATTGCGAAGAAATTTGCAGAAGATCATGGTTGCCCTGTTCCTGGGGTGTTTTCCACTATTGAATCAATGATAGAACACACATCTGTCGATGCGGTGAGTATTTGTACACCGAATTCCACTCATGTGGAATATGCAACAAAGGCGTTACAAAACGGTCTTCATGTGCTTTTGGAAAAGCCTATGTCCACCAGCGCTGAGGAAGCGAAGGCACTGGAACAGTTGGCTTTATCCAGAGGAAAAACAGCGATGGTGGGAATGTCTCATCGTTACCGCGAAGATGTTACCGTCCTTAAGCGTTTTATTGAGGCGGGCGACCTGGGGAATATCTATTATGCGAAAACACGTATCCTCAGGCGCAGGGGGACTCCTAGAGGTTGGTTTACGGATTTGCAGATTTCCGGCGGGGGGCCGCTCATGGATATCGGGGTACACGCGCTAGACCTCACTTGGTGGTTGATGGGGATGCCTAAGATTCATTCAGCAAATGGGTTCATGATCAAGGGTGTCGAGAATGAGAAGGTAGACTTCAATCAATCCTGGGAAGCGATGTCCTCCACGAATAAACAAAACGAAGTGTATACTACGGAGGATTTTGCGGCAGCTTTCCTGCGCTTTGGAAACAACAGTGCGATGCAATTGGAAGTGTCATGGGCATTGAATGGGCCGGAAGACGATGCATTGAAAGTGGAGCTTTATGGCAACCGCGGAGGACTGACACTCGATCCATTGCGAATTTACAGCACCACACATGGGGTGCTGATGAACACCACGCCTGCTGCCACATTGGGTCCATTTTATGAACATGAAATTAATCATTTTATGGATTGCGTAAAAAACAGAAGTACCGTGATCAGTGATTTTAGTCAAGGGTATGAAGTAGTGCGTATGTTGAACATGATTGCAGAATCTGCGAGTACTGGAAGGGAAATTCATGTGACATAGCAGTAGGTATTGACATTGACTAATCGTTTCGTAAATTTATTGTTTATTAGGTCACCAACATTGATTAGGTAAAGCAGCTTGTCGAAAGCCAGGTGAGCAAATAAGTGTATGATATCGAAGGGTTTGGGGGAAACCATAGTTGGGAGGGAAGCAGCATGGCCAATCAGCATACGATGAACCATAACGAGGCATTTACGATGCGCGGTGCATACCTTCACAACGACTTCTATGAAGAAGTGGTGAAAAAACGGGATGCGTTAATCGACAATGCTGCACTTGTCAAAATCCCGTGGTTGCAATATCATCGCGCGAACATTCCGCATCTGACCCGTTATTCGAACTAACCGCAAGGGATAGGGAGTGGGTTTCGTCAGTATGACCATAGCCACATGTTGTATTCGCCCAAGGGGAAGGGTTGGCAAACCTGAAAAGGCTTGATCCGACCCTTCTTTATGATCAAGAAGTTCGGGGGGATCTACATTGGGGATCAACGTAATGAATGACACGCGCAAGATGGAAAAATCGTTTGAAAGCATCAGCCCGTTTGAGTTCAAGAACAAACTCATCAGTTTGGCAACGAGGGAAGAAAAAAAGAGTACCCGAGCCATGCTGAACGCGGGCCGTGGTAACCCCAACTGGATGGCGGCGACTCCTCGCGAGGCGTTTTTTACACTTGGTGATTTCGCAGTGACGGAGGGCCGCAGGGTCTGGAATGAAGGGGATTTAGCAGGGAAACCCGCTATCGATGGCATAGCCGAGCGGTTTTCCCGCTATCTTGACAGTCATCAAGACGCACCAGGCGTTGATCTGTTGAAAAAAGTCGTGGATTACGGCGTAAAACAACTTCATTTCAAAGCGGATGCGTGGGTTCATGAACTGGTGGACGGAATCATTGGCGACAATTATCCGATGCCGGATCGCATGCTGAAGTATGTAGAAAAAGTGGTTCACGAATTTTTAATCAAAATATTATGTCAGGGCCAAAAAGTGGATGGTCAGTTTGAACTCTTTGCCGTGGAAGGCGCAACGGCAGGCATGTGTTATATTTTCGATTCTCTCATAGAAAATAAACTTTTAAATAGAGGCGACAAAGTGGCGGTGATGGTCCCCATTTTCCCGCCATATTTTGAAATACCCCAGCTGCACAAGTACCAGTTTGATATGACCCTGATCCATGCGAGCGCTGTCGACGATCAAGGCGATCATACCTGGCAGTATCCGCCTGAGGAATTGAAAAAGCTGGAGGATCCAGATATCAAGGCGCTATTTCTCGTGAATCCGAGTAATCCTCCTTCTGTCGCGATGACTCCCGAAGCGATACAAACGCTCCTCCAAATCGTGAAGGTGAAAAATCCACAATTGATGATCATCTCTGATGATGTGTACAGCACGTTTGTGGATGATTTTCAATCGCTTTTGGCTGAACTGCCTTTTCATACCATCGGCGTCTATTCGCTGTCTAAGTATTTTGGCGTCACTGGCTGGCGGCTTGGCGTCATCGCGATCCATGAGCGCAATGTGTACGATGAAAAGTTGCGCGATTTGCCAAGGGATCAGGTGGAAGAATTGAATGGCCGTTATCGGTCCCTTTCTCAGCATCCGGAGTCGCTTCGTTTTATGGACAGGCTTGTCGCCGATAGCAGAGAGGTGGCGCTCAATCACACGGCGGGACTATCGACACCGCAACAGGTGCAGATGGCGCTTTTTGCGGCGTTTGCACTCCTTGATGAGGAGAACCACTATCAGGAACTGACGAAGTCCATCTGTCAGCGCCGCATGGTGCTCCTCTACAAAGGGTTAGAGTTGCCGCTCCCCCAATTGGCGAATGACGCCGACTATTATACGGAATTTGATATGGTAGAATGGGCGACTCACCATTATGGGGACGACTTTGCCAAGTACCTCCAAGATCACTATGAGCCTGTGGATATTCTGTTTCGATTGGCACAAAATGCATCGATCGTGCTTCTAAACGGTGGGGGCTTTCATGGGCCCGAGTGGTCGATTCGAGTATCGCTTGCCAACCTGGATGACGATGCGTATTCGCAAATAGGCCGTGAATTGCATATCGCGCTAGAAGATTACCTAGCTAGCTGGGAAAAGTCGAAAGCATAAGGAGTGGGTGCAGTGTCTCGCTTGACGTTAATTCGCAAGGCCAACTTGTATTCGCCAAAGCCGCGCGGCGTCATGGATGTGCTGATTGGCGGAGAAAAGATATTGGCCGTTGGGCAGGATTTGTCACTCCATGCCACTGGCATCGAGATCGACGAGGTGGACGCAGGACGGATGTACCTGTTTCCTGGATTGATTGATCAGCATGTGCACATGGCAGGCGGAGGCGGAGAAGGTGGATTTCACTATCGCACCCCGGAAATCTCGCTCAGTCACATCACCACTGCAGGGGTGACGACTGCCGTTGGCGTGCTTGGGACGGACGGTGTGACGCGAACCACGAGGGAACTGCTCGCGAAAGCGGAGGCGCTGGACTTTGAAGGAGTCTCGACTTACATCTACTGTGGCGCCTATCAGGTGCCAACGAGAACATTGACCGGCATGCCAAGGTCTGACATCGTTCTGATCAAAAAGGTGATTGGTGTAGGGGAAATCGCCATTTCCGATTCGCGGTCTAGCCACCCCACGACGAATGATCTGGCAGAACTTGCGAGTGAGGCACGGGTTGGCGGCTTGCTTTCAGGCAAAGCTGGCGTGCTGCACTTGCATGTCGGCGATGACGATACCCGTCTCCATGTGCTTTTTGAAGTCTTGAAGCAGACAGAGTTGCCAAAATCCGTGTTTGTCCCCACTCACCTCAATCGCAATGAAGATCTTTTAAAGGATGGGATTCGCTACGGGAAAGAAGGCGGTTTTGTCGACGTCACTTCTGGCATAAGGCCCGACAAGCACGATCACATTTCCGTTAAACCTTCTATTGCGATTAAAAAAATGTTGGATGCTGGCGTGGCCCTTCATCGCCTCACGATGAGCTCGGACAGTAATGGCAGTTCCCCTATTTTTGATGATCGTGGGAAACTCGTGGCGATGGGGATTGGCTCGATTGCTACGCTTTGGGAAGAAATTCGCGATGCGATCGTTGAGGAAAAAATCCCGATTGAGGATGCGGTGTCCATTGTCACGTCAAATGTGGCACGGGTGCTGAAGCTGGGGCAAAAGGGCAAGATCGCAAGCGGTGCAGATGCGGATCTGTTCATCACCGACGATCGCTTTCAAATTCAGCATGTGTTTGCCAAAGGGACGTGGATGGTGAAGGATGGCAAACCCATTGTATTTGGCACGTTTGAAAACATCGAGTCTATTCCGGGTTCTCCTGAAAGCAAAGAGGAGGCGGGTAAAGAGGATGGCCGAAGAGGACGTCACATGTTGTCTCCTGATGATGAGGATCCCGATGATTTCCCTGACCCCGAAGAACGAAAGGAGAAAAGCAAACGTCATTACTGCTGTTAACCACAATTGAAAAGTATAGATAAAATCTGTAATATATATAATCGGAATATAATAAGGATAGAAAAGTGGCGGTAGAGATGACAAAAACGTTCGTTTCAGGGCATAAAAGCCCGGATACCGATTCAATTTGTTCGGCGCTCGTTTATGCCGATTTAAAACAACAACTGGGTGTTTCCGCAGAAGCCGTGAGATTGGGTTCCATCAGTAAAGAGACCCGTTTTGTACTCGATCATTTCCAAGTGGCTGAGCCTAGATTGGTAGAGTCGTTTGCGCCAGAAGTGGAACAGGTGATTCTTGTCGATCATAATGAACGTACGCAATGCGCGGACGATATTGATAAGGTGCAAATCATCGAAGTAGTAGATCATCATCGCATCGCCAATTTTGAAACTGCGGCTCCTCTCTATTACCGGGCGGAACCAGTTGGTTGCACATCGACGATCATCTATAAAATCTATCAGGAGAAAAAGCTGCCAATTCCTAAGAAAATGGCTGGTTTGATGCTCTCTGCGATCGTTTCAGATACCTTGTTAATGAAGTCGCCCACCTGCACGGATGAGGACAAGGCTGCCCTTGAAGCGTTGGCGAAAATCGCGGAAGTGGACCTGCAGGATTACGGCATGCAGATGTTAAAAGAGGGCACCGATGTGCTGGACAAGACAATCGATGAACTCGCTGCCAATGATGCGAAAGAGTTCAAAATGGGCAAGCACAAGGTCAAGATTGCGCAAGTCAACGTCATTGATTTTGCCGATGTGACCAGTCGCCAAAAAGAGCTTGAAGCCAAGTTGCAAGAAGTGATTCAAAGTGAACAGTTGGATATGTTCTTGTATGTGGTAACGGATATATTAAACAGCAATTCGGTCATCATTGCGATGGGAGAATTCGCGCATGTGGCAGAAACAGCATTTAAGGTGCAGCTTGAAAACAACAGCGCGGTGCTAGAAGGCGTGGTGTCGAGGAAAAAACAAATTGTGCCGGTGCTGACTGATGCCTTTGAAACGTTGAAATAATGAACTGGTTATATTTCCACAAAATGATATTTACCCCTACTTTGTTGAAAAATCAAAGTAGGGTTTTTCTATTAATTTGGAGTTTGATTAAATCGTGCCATTGACAAAATATTATTGCGATGCTTTTATCTTCTTAGCAGAATCTCAGTTTTTCAGTTTTGGTACATAGGGTTTTGTTTTTAATCAAATTAAGGGTGACTCATGGATAATGAAAATCAACTGCAGGATCATGAAAAGCACATTCAATATTTGAATCAGATCTATGCAGTTTTGGCGCAAACGAATCAGACGATCGTCAGAAGTAAAAATGAAGATGAACTATTTGAACAGGTTTGTCGAATTGCTGTGGAATTCGGTGGGATGGAACTGTGTTGGATAGGACGAGTGGAAGTTCCAACTGGTGACATCAAGGTAGTAGCCCAATATGGGATTGGCAATGGTACGGAGTATATCAATGGATTATCTTTGTCCATGGACGCTGATCGATTCGAAGGAACTGGACCTGCGGGTACTGCCATCCGTGAAAGCAGACCCGTTATCGTACAGGATTTCTCTGACGATGATTTGACGCGTTTATGGGGGAGTAGGGGACAATTATACGGGTGGGGCGCGACCGCTTCCTTTCCTGTTGTAAAAAATGGGAAGCCGTATGCTGTTTTTGCCTGCTATCACAAAGATAAACATGTGTTTGATCAAAAGCTTATTGATTTGTTACAAGAAGTATCTAATGACATCAGCCTTGCGCTGGACCATTTTGAATTGTCGGAGGGAAAAAAAGAAACTGAATCCCAACTTCGTCTATCTGCTAAAGTGTTTGAACAGAGTCACGAGGGAATTGTCATCACAGATGCCAATGTGAACGTGGTTTCGGTTAACCCCGCCTTTGTGGAAGTGACCGGTTATGACATTGCGGAAGTATTGGGCAAGAATCCCAGGGTTTTGGCATCGGGGCGTCACCCCATTGAATTTTATAAGACGATGTGGCAGATGCTCCTCGATACTGGGTATTGGCAGGGTGAAATCTGGAACAGGCGGAAGGATGGTAGCATATTTCCAGAATGGCTATCCATCACCCGCGTTTTAGATAATCAGGGCACATTGACTAATTATATTGGTGTTTTTTCTGATATTACTCAACGCAAATTAGCTGAGGAAAAAATCCATCAGATGACCCATTATGATCTGCTCACTGCTTTGCCCAACCGTTCGCTCTTGATGGATAGAGTCGTGCAATCGATTCATAGGTCAGAACGAAGTGGCGATGTTTTTGCGCTGATGTTTATTGATCTCGATCATTTTAAGAATATCAATGATACACTCGGGCATGGATTTGGCGATGATTTGTTGGTGGAACTGGCAAATCGACTGAAAGAAGCGGTTCGCGAACAGGATACGGTATCACGCCCTGGTGGGGATGAATTTATTTTGTTGCTCCCAGGCACTGGCGCGACTGGAGCTGCCCACGTGGCAGAGAAGTTGCTTCATGTGATTGCAAAACCCTATGTGTTGCAGGGGTATGAACTGATTATTACGGCTTCTATAGGAATCGCGGTCTATCCCACTGACGGGAACGACCTTAATTCGCTGTCGAGATGTGCGGATATTGCCATGTACCGCGCAAAACAGGCAGGTAGAAACACCTACCAGTTTTTCACTCCGGAAATGCAATATCGATCGAATCGGTATTTGATGATGGAGACGGGTCTACATTGGGCGCTTGAGCGTAATGAACTGTTTTTACAATATCAACCTCAGGTTTCACTTGAAAATGGTTCCATTGTGGGGGTGGAAGCGTTGCTGAGGTGGCGTCATCCAGAACTTGGGCTGATATCTCCTTCTGAATTCATTCCCATGGCAGAGGATAGCGGATTGATTCTCCCTATTGGGGAATGGGTGCTTAGAACGGCTATTCACCAAATGAAACACTGGTTGGATATCGGTTTGCCGCCAATGATGATGGCAGTGAACCTTTCTGCTGTCCAATTCCGCCAAACGTCATTACCTCAATTGGTCGCTAAAATACTAGAAACGGAAGGGCTGCCACCACAATACCTAGAACTGGAGCTGACGGAAAGTATGGCGATGCATGAACCTGAAATCGCTATTTCCATGCTGGATTCTCTCCATCGTCTCGGTGTGCGGATTTCAATAGATGATTTTGGGACGGGGTATTCTTCGCTAGCCTATTTGAAACGATTCCAAATTGACAAGTTAAAAATAGATCAGTCATTTGTCCGCGATATTGCTTCTGATTCGGACGATGAAGCGATCGTTGATGCGGTGATCAGCTTGGCAAAGAGCATGAAACTGCACACCATTGCGGAAGGCGTAGAGAACGAGCAACAATTGCAATTTTTGCGAGACAAGAACTGTGAGGAAATTCAGGGTTTTTATTTGAGTCGTCCGATGAATGCAGATGATTTTGTCCATTGGGTAGAAAGACATGTTACTCGGTGATGGGGAATCGAAAATGAGAGTAAGAAGATTTCGGATTGGCATTTTAGCAAAAATGTTGGGAGTTGCACTTGCTCCTGTGGTCATTTTATTGTTGTCAATGGGCGTGGTTTCGCATTCTTTAAAGGTGTCCACTGCTTACGTGAAGCAGGTGGTACAGATTGATGAGACGCTCATGACGAATACGGTGAAAATGACACTTGGGGTTTACCGGTGGGATGACGATCTTGACGGTGCAATCACTGCGATGCAATTGCACCAAAAAGATAAGGCTCAATTACAGATTGAAGCGGCAAAAAGTGAAAAAGATGCGGTATATACTGCATTTGCAAACGCTAAATTAGCCGGATTGTCGAGCATAGACGGGAATACATTGGAAAAACAATTACAGCATTTCTCTCGTTATTCCCATTATATTATCCAGGTGATTCAAGCCAACCGAAATACGAATTTTGAACAGATTCAATCCATCAAGGATTCGAATAACTATCAACTGCTATCAATGGATCTCGTGAAGATCAGCACTCATTACAATGTCCGGTTCCACGAAAAAATGCTTTTGCTTGATCATTCGCTAATCGCTTTTAGATTGACGCTGTATGGTGCCTTGGCGGTTGGGTTTGTATTGTCAGTGGGAGTGGCCATTTACTTGGCAAGGGCGATGGTTCGGCAATTACGTTGCCTTGTCTTTAACCTAGAACGGGTGGCAGAAGGAAAACGGGAACTAAAAGGATTTGGTCGTACTTCCAACGATGAGATTGGAGATGCTGCTGAGGCGTTGTTAAACACCTTAACTGCACTCAGCACGTTGGAGGAAGATTTAAAGGATGAATTGGAGTTTCGTTTATCGCTTTTAAATGCGATTCCTGTGCCAGTATTTCTGGTGAACTTAAATGGTCGATTGTTGGGTTTTAACGCTGCATTTGAGGAGTTTTATGGCCGATGGCAGCAGGAGTTAATGGGAAAATACGCGTTTGAAGTGGTGAGCCCTGAGATAGTGCAGATGCCATTTGCTGTGGATAATGAATCGTCGAGTGTCGTGGTCCAGGAAGTTCAGGAAAAAGATGCGTCAGGGAATATACGGGATGTATTGGTTCACAAAGCCAATTTCCACCGGACGGATGGTTCCATTGCTGGACAAATCAGTATTTTGATGGATATCACGGAGCAAAAAAGAGCGGAGCGAAAAATTCAGGAGAACAATGAACGGATGCGAAACGAGCTGGAGCTTGCAGAATCGTTACAACGCGCCTTTTTGCCAAGTGGGTTCCCTGATATCCCTGAAGTGAAATTGACCTGGAAATACATGCCGAGCAATTACTTGGCAGGAGACATGTTCAATGTGATGCTACTCGATGAACAGCATTTGGGATTTTATATTTTAGACGTGATGGGTCATGGTATATCTGCGGCGCTGAATGCCATTGCCATCAATTACTTCATTCGACCGGATGGCAACAACAAAGAACTGACAATGGATGATTATCGCTTGTATCATCCTGCAGGCGTGCTCAACTATGTGAATCAAAAATTTGGTGATTTTTTTCTGACAGAGTCCTTTTTTACGATATTTTATGGGGTGCTGGATTTGGCGACAATGGAATTAGTCTACGCGAGAGGTGGTCATCCCGCTCCAGTATTGCTTCATAAAAATGGGGTCACTGAATATTTAGATGAAGGGGACATGCCGCTTGGCCTCATGAGAGAGGCAAGTTATCAGGAGTTTACTAAGTTATTGAAAAAAGGGGATAAGCTGGTGCTTTACTCTGACGGATTAACCGAAGTAATCACTCCCGATAAAGAATTATTCAGTATGGGGAGATTGGCGGATGTGATGAGGGATTATAAAGAACTCCCCATTGATGAATTGATCAATCTGGTGTTAACTGCAGCTCAAAATTATACAGCAGGGAGTCCCTTGAATGACGATGTGACCGTGATTGGACTGGAGTTAACTACCTAATCTTTGTGTTGGCGCCATTTTTGGAATTCTAAAAAGTCTTTGAATTCCTCTTTGCTGATTCCAGACTGCATGGCTTCTTTTGCCAGTTCAAACCATTCGGGATCAATTGAATCCTCATCTGAAATTGATTCATCTACCAACAATTGTTGAACAGGGATCTCCAAAACCGAGGACAGCTTTTCTAGCACTTGGATAGAGGGATTGATTTGAATCATACGTTCGATTGCACTTAGGTAGGATTTGGCCACTCCTGCACGCTCAGCCAATTCTGACAAAGACAATCCTCTCTTGATGCGCAGTTCTTGAATGCGTTTGCCAATCATCGTTAGTGCCCCTTATTGTTCGTTTTGCTGAACCTTATGCGCTTATTATAACCAAAAATTGAATCTATCTCAGCACTTAGTCTTTTTGTTTTTATAAAAAAGGGGACCAAAATGGTGTATGACCCCCTCTCTCTATAATGAAAAGCAAATGAGTGCAAAACGTTCACCATGCGATCATGGTTGTATGTGGCTTTCCGAAGCGTCAATAGTTCGCTTTCTATGTATATTTAAAAAATGGCGAATCTGGTCAATCGATAAACCCATTTTTTTGGCCATCACCAATAGTTGTAACCACTCTTTTAGTTCTTCGTCCTTCACACTGATCTCGATCATTCGTTTGGGTTCAACTCCATTCGAAGGGCTATGGGCTCACGGGACTATTGTAAATTTCCATCATCTTAGCAGCAAGATAAATAAAAGCTCATCAATCGACACCGTTCCTGACGTTAGGTGAGATATGATTGTTTGTTCTTATCTAGGAACAGGGATTTGTGGCGTATTCTCACCTATGAATAGTATGTTTGTTGAAATTGCTTTGATAAAAAGGGTTTAAAAATCGATTTCGATCAAATATAATAGACATACGGTTCATTATTAAGAACAAATGGATTGGGAATACGGTACAGAGGGGTGCAACAAAATGCCGTACGTGAACTGGGAAGGCCATATCGAAGAAACAAGAAGAGAAAGACAGATGAGAGAGCAAACCCAGCGTCTTGCCAAGAAGGCCTCGAAAATCAAGGCAACCGGTCTTATGGCGGCTTTTTCCGTCAGTTCATTGTTGTTGGCTGGGTTTAGCAACAGTACGGAAGCGATGTTGACCACTTCGTTAAGTGACAACCTTCCATTTGGCGCTGCTAATCATTTCCCCGGTTGGTACAGTGAACTGAACAGTGAGTTGCAAAATATTGTGGTTCAGGAAAATGCCATTGTTCAGCAAATGCAGGCACAGAATGAAATTTATATTACTGGCACCGAGTTGCTAAGTATACAGCAGAGCATACAACAACTTGATAGGTTGGAGACTTCAGCTGCACAAACCTTTCAACAGATTAATCAAGCAGCGCAAAATGATGAAAACAGCTATTTGCTAGCGCGAATTAATCCTGCTAATTCTCAAGCTATTATCGATTCTTACGCTCGTGTGGCTGCAATAGGCAAACAAGCGTTGAATGTGGCGCAATCGTTGTATGGTTTTGCACAAAATGACCAACAAACTGGCGCGAACATTTTGGCTATTGTGAATCGCGCATGCCAAGCGGGAAGATCGCTGCTTGGTCCGACCGTTTCTCAAACGGTGTACGGACAAAGTGTACCGATTTCCGTTTATGGTGCAAGTGGGGTCGAACCTTCAATTAGTAGTTCGGTAAGTTCAAATCCTCATTCTGGAACGGTTTTGCAAAGTGTTTATGAACAAGTGTATGCTACTGTTAGCAGTTCTTCGTCAATTACCTTGGGACCCAATACTGGATCTTGACGATCAGATAGACTTCGTAAATTTTAATGAAGCTGTCCCTTTGTAGTGGAAAAACTACGTTGGGACAGCTTCACAATGCGTCACGACGCGCATAACCAGAGTAACTAAGATGTGGTAGTAGCAGGGAAAGTTTGCGGTGCGATACCAATCCCTCTTTTAATGGCAATATTATTGGAGGCCTGAATGGCATTCGCTTTTATCATGAGTGTCCCGCTAGTAGCCTGATAAGCGTTCGCTGCCGCCAGTGGGAACCACCATTTGTAAACGACTAGAGCAGAATCATGAGCAGGCAAAAAAAACGTACTGACTTGAGGATTTTTTCTTTCCTGTAATAAGATTTGATTAATTCCATTCACATAGTAGACCACAGGCAAGTCGTTCGTTTGGGAGTCTCCATTTGCATAGGGATTCGAGATGGGGATCCCAGTGGCATTTAGCAACTCAATTCCACAATCAATCTTCAGTGGATGATGATCGTTAGGATAAGAGGCAAAAATGTCCCGCTTACCACCTAGAAGCAGGCTTTCTAAACTAACCCAAGCGTCTAGGGAACCGGTATTTTGAAAGCATATTGTTCCAAAACCTGAATCACCCGGTTCTAAATTGGAAAAGTGTTTTTGTCCCCACCAAAAAAAACCATACGGTTCTTCGATTTTTACTGTGCCTGCTACAAATGAATGTTGCATGGGTGTGGTGTTGGCGTTGAACAATGCATATGTCGCACCGCCGATCATCGTAACTCCCAGTGCGCTAAGGACCGCAACTTTTGCAAAATTAGAAATCATTCCCATATCTATTTATCCCCCTTGATTTCCCTGCCTTATTTAAGAAAAAAGAGAGGCAGCACGCGCCGCCCCTCTCTCTTTGTTAAACGATGTGGCTGAGGATAATTGGATTTAGCCGTTTGTCGGAGTGGTTGGTAGCACAGTAGATTGTGTGTCTGTATTTTGAGGTTGCACTGTTGGTTTCAGCGATACGGTTGGTGCTGTGTTGGGACCTGTACCGTCAGAATTAATGTTGTTGGATGCCTGGATGGCATCAGCGTTTAGGAACAACGTTCCGGACGCTCCTTGATAATCATTTCCAGCATTTAGCGGGAAATTCCAGTTATAAGTCACTTTTGCGGAATCGCCTGCTGGTAAATAGAAGGTATTTGCTTGAACGGGACCTTCCGCTAAGGATCCAGTGGAAGATGAACCGCTGGCCATGTAATTTACTGGCTTGTTATTGGTCTGATAACTTCCAGCATATTGGGATCCAGATATTGGTTGCCCCTGTGAATCAAGCAGTTGAATAGTGTAGGAGACGCCAAGTGGGTTGTTATCATTTGTGAAAGTTCCGAAAATATCGGGAGTGCCGCCTTGCAACAAGCTCTCTAAACTGACCCATTCATCGAGGGTACCGGTGTTTTGGAAGGTTACTGTCCCTTGACCTGAGTCTCCAGGCTCAAGGTTCTTAAACGCCGTTTGTCCTGTCCAGCAGAGACCATTGGTTTCAGCGAGTTTGACTGTGCCAGCCGCAAATGTTTGCTGATTCGGACCTGCTGATGCAGTGAACATGGCGAATGATCCGCCAGCAATCATGAGTGCGCCCACGGCAGATGCCGCCATGGTAAGTGCTACTTTACTTGTGAGTCCCATTAAAAATACCTCCCTTTAGATAGAACCCCTGCCGGGGCGTTGTTTGAATCTTCCTGCGGGGAATGCCATGTATGTACCTGCAGGAAGTGTTCAACCGATGTAAGGTGTTGCAAAACTGACCTGAGTGATCATCAGCCTTAACCTTCAGTTTTGATTTCCACGGTGTTCTTTTTCTCAAGTGTCTCTTTCCGAAGTATTCGAGTGAGACTGAGAATTTGTGAAACGATGAGAAAGGCACCGGGAATGATGAGCACCATGGCTAACCCCATTTTGGTTTTGATGAATTCTAGGTAATACCCAAGGTAGGGAATTGTGAGATGGTCATACGTGGCGACGATGTTTTTCGTTGGCACAACCCAACCGTCTTGAACAGCATTGGCATCGCCTTTCGTCATGAAGCCCTCCTGGCCGTTTTGTTTTACAACCCTATAAATGCGGTGAGTAATCAGAATGTTGGGATTGGTTGGCGGTTTGAAGGTAATGATATTGCCCACTTTGAGACTTGAAATTTGGAAGTTTGGATTGTCAAAAATGACGGACCCAGTGTGAATTTTGGGTTCCATTGAACCTGACATGACAATCAACATACGTTGACCAAAAATGGCTGGACCTCCACCATAAATACGTGAAGCAACGCCGAAAATCAGCAGGATGACGAAAAGCGCAAGAAGAAGGTAAAATATGATCTGACCAAATATTTTTAGGGCAGTGCGCATCGATCCGTCCCCTTCACTGAATGAGTTTGAATTGGTTCGTTGTGACACGGTTTTTGTTCTTATTAAAGAACACTACAGCAATCATTATATTCGTTTTATAGAACAAATCAAGGGGGATAATTACGATTATTGTTCAATATAATGAACATTTTAGGCTTGACTAAGTCTTTTAGGATGATTTTCGTTGATTTTCTTCATTTTTCTGGAGAGGAGGATTTCATTGGAACGCACGCGCATGAAAATATATATCACGAGACGACTGCCGGAAGAGGTTATCGCAAGGCTTCAGGAAGTATTTGAATGTAAATGGTGGGATCGCGAGGATATCCCAGTGCCAAGAGATGTCCTTTTTAACGAAATCCAGGAAGCGGACGGAATATTGAGCATGGTCACCGACTCTATTGATAGCGAATTGTTAGATGCAGCCCCACGCCTTCGCGTAGTGTCCAATATGGCCGTTGGTTTCGATAACATTCAGTTGGAAGAAGCAAAAAAACGCAATGTGATCGTCTGCAATACCCCCGATGTGCTAACCGAAACGACTGCTGACTTGACGTTTGCGCTTCTCCTTGCCACCTCAAGGCGACTTGTGGAATCGGCAACGTTCCTGAAAAATGATGAGTGGCAGAGTTGGAGCCCTTTTTTGCTTGCAGGACTCGATGTGCATCATAAGACGATGGGAATCATTGGTCTCGGGCGAATTGGACAAGCGGTGGCGCGACGAGCAGCTGGGTTTGGGATGAAGCTACTTTATTTCAACCGGAATCGTAGATTGGCTGATGAACAAAGCCTTGGCGTGGAGTATAAGGATCTCGCTACGCTATTGCAGGAGTCTGATTTTGTATGTGTGCTGACACCACTTAAGGAAGATACTTATCACTTGATTGGCGAACAGGAACTCTCACTAATGAAATCCACTGCGGTGCTGATCAATACATCACGTGGTCCTGTGGTCGACGAAGAGGCGCTTTATGAGGCGTTGAAAAAAAAGCTAATTTGGGGCGCTGGGCTCGACGTGTTTGATAATGAACCGGTGCGGGCTAGTCATCCCTTGATTCACCTTCCCAATGTGGTGGCAATTCCACACATCGGCAGTGCCACGGTAGAGACACGGGTTGCCATGGCCAATTTGGCAGTGGATAACCTGATGCTTGCGCTAACGGGAAAAGCTCCTAAATATCGAGTCTGTTAATTCTGATGGTGAAGCGAAAATCAGGTTGACAGTAGGATCGGGTCTACTGAGCTTGGTGAGGCCACCATCCTGCATCAAGAAGTGCTGGACAAACACAGTCTTGATCTTTTGATCGAAAGAAGGGGATGGCCATTCGCATTCTTCATACGGCGGACTGGCACTTTGGCAAAACGCTAGAGGGACGGGAGCGGATCAGCGAACAAAAGCAGTTTGTAGAAGAACTTGGTGCGATCTGTGACGAGGAAAAAATAGACCTAGTGCTCGTGGCTGGCGATGTGTTTCAAACGGTCAATCCGAGCGCCCAGGCGGAAGAACTTTTTTATTCAGCACTGTCCCTTCTTGCGTCAGGCGGAACGAGGGGCGTAGTGGTGATCGCGGGTAATCACGATCATCCAGAGCGAATCAAGGCAGCGCAAAAAGTAGCAGATCAACTGGGGATTACGCTGCTTGGTTATCCCAAAGACGTAGTTTATCCCCTTCAAATTGGCGATGGCCGAATTGAATGGCTAGACGGCGGAACCGGATGGTTGGAACTTTCCATTCCGGGTTGTGAGGAGCATGCGGTGATTGCGGCGGTCCCCTATCCATCGGAGGCCAGGTTAAACGAGGTCATGTCCGAAACGCTTCAGGATGATGAGTTTCAATCCCGCTATCAAGCCAGAATAGCAGAACTCTTTGAACAGTTGGCGACTCATTTTCGAGTGGACACCGTGAATATCGTGATGAGTCACCTATATGTTGGTGGAAGTATAGAGTCCGATTCTGAAGTGCAGATTCAAATTGGCGGGGCCTATGCAGTGGATAAAAGTGTATTTCCGAAAAACGCCCAATATGTGGCGCTTGGTCACTTGCATCGCCCGCAAGCAGTACATGGGGCGGACTTCCCTATTCGCTATGCGGGGTCACCACTTGCCTACAGCTTTTCTGAGGCGGGGCAGCAGAAGTCTGTGGTGGTGGTCGACGTCAAACCGGGGGCTCCTGCGGCATGGAAAGAAGTGCCGCTCACTTGTGGTAAGCCGCTAGTCAAGTGGAACGCGACAGAAGGCATCGAGCAGGTATGGCATTGGGTGGAGGAAGGACGGGATGCGAATGCCTGGATTGACCTCTCTGTACACGTGCAAACCGGATTGCAATTGGATGAAATTCGCCGTTTGCGAAATATGCACGAAGGATTTATTCATATTCGCCCTATTTTGCCTGATTCCTTTGCTTCAGGAAAGGTGCGCGAAGATGAGGATTACTCCACGCTATCTGTGGCGGATCTGTTCAAACTATTTTTTGAAGAGCGTTTCGGTGTGGTTCCTGATGACGAACTGGTAGAGTTATTTATGGAAATGGCGACAAATCTTGAAGCCGAGGATGATTTGAAGGCATTATCTGATCAAAGTGAAGAGCTGGAGAGGGATCAATGAAGCCGATTCGCTTGACGATAGCAGGATTACACAGCTTTCGGGAACGACAGGAGATCAATTTTACACTGCTTACTGATACTGGGATGTTTGGCATCTTTGGACCTACAGGGAGTGGCAAATCCACAATTCTTGATGCGATCACCCTTGCGTTATATGGAGAAGTAGGGAGGACGTCAAGAAAACAAGGCATTCTCAATCACGCTGAAAAACAGGTGGCCGTCAGTTTTGAATTTGAAATAGGCAGAAAAGATGCGCGAAAACGGTATCAGGTGGACCGCATTTTCAAGCGTGCAACTGGTTATGCGGTCGCCCATCATTCCAGCCGTCTAATGGAACTCGAGGGCTCGGAGGCAACGGATGTTGGTATAATCGTGCTTGCGGAGGGCAATCAGGCCGTCAATCAGATGATTCGCAATTTGATAGGACTGGAGCCCCAGGATTTTACTCGTGCGGTGGTATTGCCGCAAGGAAAATTCGCTGAATTCCTGCAGTTAACTGGCGCCAATCGCAATCAGATGGCGGAACGGTTATTTGGCTTGGAGCAATATGGGCAGGCATTATCCGGCAAAATAAATGAGCTAAACAAACAAAAAATCAACGAGAAACAACAGGTGCTAGCGGCACAAAGTGAATTGGGCGATGCATCGGAGGAAGCGGTGAAACAAGCGGAAACAGCGCTTCTTTCTGCAAGTGAGGCGAAGGATGCTGCAACAAAAGAGCTTGGTGTGGTAAAGAGGCAATATGAAGAAGCAAAAGACGTTTTCGCGCTCCAAGTACAATTTGAAAAAGCCAATCAGGCTAAGGCGACTCACGAGGAGTTGACTGGCGAGATAGAGCACGTGCGAAAGCGCATCGAGATAGCGGTGAGAGCAGAGCGGGTCTGGCCTATTATAGAATCCAAAAAGGCACTGGTTTTACAAGTGGAGCAAATGGGTGTGAGGCATACGAATGCCCTCGCAAGTGAGAAACTGACCAGGCAGGCACTGGACGTGGCAAAGGAACGCTTGAAACAATCGCAACTTGAAAAAGAGGAAAAGGAACCTGCGCTGCATACACAAATGGGCCAATTGGAAGAGGCTTTTTTGCTGGAAGAAGAAATACGTGAGCGGGAGATCGAACTCGCTAACGTAAAGCGTGAGCAGCATGAAGCCTCTCTACAGATTCAAGCTGCAAGTGACAGAAAGACAGCGTTACATCGCCAAGTAGAGCACCTCAACGCTGAGGTGGTGAAAACAGAAAAGCTGCTGGACTCTCACCTTGTCCCGCCGCTTGTGCGTCAGCAAACCCAGCAATTACAACTCCTCGCGTCTCAGTGGCAACAGGATAAAAAAGCGCATGATTTACTTTTAGAAGAGGTACAAGCGCGCGAAACGAATATTGTTCAAGACCAAGAAAAATTGGCGCGACTTTCGGACAGGCTTTCGAACAGTCACGGGGAAAAAGAAAATCTTCAACGAGAGATGGACCATTTATTGCAGCAAAACCCGGAGCGGACCGTTACCACCTCCACACTTGAGACGTGGCTTGCCGCGTTAAAACCATTCGTTACGATGCTAGGCGAAGCGGAGCAGTCAGCTGCACAGTTGGATGCAAACATACAAAGTCTACTTTCCAGCAAATCCGATCTTGAAGGGCGTTTTGAGGCGGCCCTAGGTCGCGTCGAATCGGTGGAACAAAAGTTTTTGCAAAAAGTGGCGGCCAAGTTGCAAGAAGGGGATCCTTGTCCAGTTTGTGGCGCTACCCATCACCCACAGCCATTGCATATGGGAGCTTCCATTGGGCTTTCGGAAGAGGTAGCTAACGAACAAATCGAAGACGCCTACGAACAAGTGGAAACATTTCGAGCGGATCTCGCGAAGGCTGAGGCGGCACTTCAACAAAGTCAGGAGGAACTGACAAGGCGTCAAGGGGAAATAAAAGTGTACAGGTCCCGTGCTCTGCAGTTATGGGAAGAGCAGCAGGTGGGAGGGATTGCCGATCCACTTTGGGACGGTGCACGCTGGAATCAGGCCATCCGGGATGCAGAACGCGATCTGACAGCCATTCGCAATGCGCGGATGGAGTGGGACAAGCTTGTGGATAACGTTTCACAAAGGCAAAAAGAGGTTGATGAGTTCTTGCAAATAACGGAAAAAGACCTCTCCGTGATGCAATCTAGGCTCTCCGGATCCGAGCATGAACTAGATAAACAAAAAAATGCGCTAGTAAATTTGCAAGGCAACATGGATGACAAGCAAACAGAGTGGCAATTACAAATTCGGGAATTTGGATTGCCAGATGCAGAAGATGTGGAAAAAGGAGCCAAGGCTATCCAGGCCAAAGCAGCACTTTGGTTGGAATTTGATCGTTTGGCGGCGGCTGAACGTGTAGAGGTGGCGAATTTACGAACTACGCTTGAAAAATATCAAGCAGAATTAGCAGATGCGGAACAGGCAATCCATCTGGCCACTCGCAAGGCGGAAGAAGGGACGTCACGAACTACGCTCCTGCTGCAGGAGTGGGAAGGCAACAAACAACGCTTGCAACAATTGGTGGGGGAACGTACTGCTACGCAGGTGAAAGAAAGCGTTAATCGCGCACTGGACGCGTTACAAAAACAGCTAGTTCTATCCATGGAAGCAGAAAAAGAGGCGAATGACAACTTCTCGAAGGCCATGCAAGAGCGGGTGATTGCAGAGACAGAACTGTCCACGGGGCAACATGCATTGCTGGAGGCAGAGCAAAAAGTAAACCGCGCATTGGAAGAGGAAAAGTTTATCACGACCGAGGAGGTACGGGATGCGCTTCTCAGCCATGAGGAGCAGGCTGATTTTTTTCAAAGGGTACGGCAATTTGATGAAGAAGGCTTGCAAATCCAAGCGGTGCTCGATGAAGTGAGTGCGCAATTAGGTGGCAGATCTATTGATCAGGAAGCTTGGGACAAGGTGCAATCCACGTTGAAACAGGGAGAGAAAAAGCATCAGGAGACGCTAACCAACCATGTGCAGGCTGAGATGCGGTTGGACGATATTCGTGTCAAGCACTTGCGCTGGACAGAACTTGATGAGGCGAGGGCCAAACTTGAAGCGAAAGTAAATCAATTGCAACTGTTAAAAGATTTGCTTAGAGGCAATTCGTTTGTGGAATTTATGGCAAGAGAGCAAATGGTCAGCGTGGCGAGACAGGCATCTGTTCGACTGTCATCCCTGACGCGCGGCAGGTATAGCCTAGAATTGATGGCAGATGGGGAATTTGTGATGAGAGATCACCATAACGGAGGCGTCACAAGGCCAGTGACCACACTTTCCGGCGGCGAGACGTTTCTCACTTCGCTCGCGCTTGCGCTCTCCTTGTCCGCGCACATCCAGTTGCGTGGTAAGTATCCGCTGGAGTTTTTCTTTTTGGATGAAGGCTTTGGCACATTAGATCAGGAACTCCTCGATGTCGTGGTGACCGAACTGGAGAAACTCCATATGGACAATATGGCGATTGGCGTGATCAGCCATGTGCCTGAACTGCGCCAACGTTTGCAGAGGCGGTTGATCGTGGAGCCGGCTGAGCCAGCGGGAAGAGGCTCAAGACTAAAACTGGAACATGCGTAATGCTCCGGAGGCACTTTGTCTCACGTAATAGGTGGCCTCCGGAGTTTATTATGTTAAAAGTTGAAGTGATCCGGGTCCTGTCCAACGCGCTGATTAGTATTCAACTGGTCTAATTGGGACATTTCCTCTTGAGATAAAGAAAAATCAAATACCTCTGCATTTTCCTTGATGCGATGGTCATGCACGGATTTGGGGATCGTCGCCACGTAGTGTTGCAAATCCCAGCGTATGAGGACTTGCGCAGGTGTTTTTTGGTGGTGATTAGCGATACCGAACACCATGGGGTGGTCAAGCAGTTCTTTTCCGCGCATGAGTGGACTCCATGCTTCCAATTGAATGCTTTTTTGCAAGCAATATTCGCGCAATGCAACCTGGGTCAGGCGCGGATGGAATTCGACCTGATTGACCATTGGCATGATCGTTGCTGTCTGCATGAGATCCTCCAGATGGTGGATCTGAAAGTTGCTTACGCCGATCGCGCGAACCTGACCGTCATGATAAAGCTTTTCAATCGCTCGCCACGTGTCTTTGTACTTTCCTTTGACCGGCCAGTGAATCAGGTAGAGATCAAGGTATTCGAGCCCCAGTCGGACCCTGCTCTCCTCAAAAGCTCGGAGTGTCGGATCATAACCTTGGTCTGTATTCCACACTTTCGTCGTGATAAAAACTTCCTCTCGGGGCACCCCGGATTCTTTTAGTGCCTTACCGACACTTTCTTCGTTAGCGTACAGTTTTGCCGTGTCGATGCTGCGATAGCCGTATCGAAGGGCAGAGAGCACAGCCTGTTCCACTTCTGTTCCTGCTTCTGCCTTATAGACGCCAAGACCCAACCAGGGCATTTTGACCCCGTTATGTAACGTAGTAGTAGCAGTAAGGCTCATTGCAACGTTTTCCACCTCGTTTGGCTCCTCTCCTGTCGGAACTGTTGCTTTGTTATCATCGGATGGCCGCAATGCAAATTTCTCATTGTGCAATACGATTTAGTTTATTGGTGGATCGGCTGAAAAGATATCCACCCACCCAAATTCCCACCACGGCCAGTCCACCAATTGCTATCCACCAGATGTACTTGGTGGATAGCCCCAAATACACGAGTGCAGCGCCGAGGTCATAGGGCAGAAGGCCAATTCCCGTGGTCCATACGTATTCCCAGGTGCTTACTGATTCCATCACGCCAGCAGAATAATTGACCACTATAAAAGGCAGGGGGACGAGTCGCACCATCAAAAGGCCAACGGGGCCACGGTTTTTGATCCATTTGTTCACTTGTTGCAAGCGTTTTTCCGTGATAAATGCCTGGATGATGCGTGAGCCAATCGATCTTGCGATAAAGAAGACAGCGACTGCACCAATCATGGCTCCTATCCATGTATAAAAAATTCCCCACCATACGCCGAAAATTTTCATATTCATGATCATTAGGAATTCAGAAGGGACTGGAATCACACAAAACATTGCCATGAGAAAGATGGATAAAATAATTCCCCATGCACCCCATGACTGGATGGCTAAAGAGATGCGGTTGTTTTTATCTAGGTAAAAAAAGCCCACCACCAACAAAATCCCAACGATTAAAATGCCAATGGTCCAAAAGATGCTGACTGACTTGCTCCATTTGGGTCGGGAGTCGCTCTGCATAGTTGCTTCCTCCATTTGGCATGGCTTCTATTTACTTATCTTTCTCAATCAGCGATTGGTTTACTCCTTTTACGATTTAACAGAGGAGCGAAAGTGCTCGACCCATTTCCTAACTTTATCAGCTGGCATCGGCCTGCCGATCCAATACCCTTGACCATTTTCACAACCAAGCGCAATTAGTGCGGCACTTTGTGAATCATTTTCTATGCCTTCTGCGATCAGGTCCTTGCGAAAAACCTTGGCCATCCCAATAATGCCTTGTACAATTGCTAGTTCCTGTTCATCCTCCAGCATGTCGACAATAAATGATCGGTCAATCTTCAAAATGTCTACTGGCAGATGCTTCATGTAGGCGAGTGAGGAATACCCGGTACCAAAGTCGTCAAGGGAGAAACGGATGCCTTTCTTTTGTAAATGTAAAATGACGGACTGCACTTTGTCCACGTCCTTCAACGCGTCAGTTTCCAAAATTTCCATTTCCAACTGATGCGGTGCGACCGTTGGATACTCGGTTAACATAAACTCCACATCGCTGATAAAGTCGTCATGCAACAGCTGTTGTGCGGGAATGTTGATGCTGACTTTGGTGGTCAGTTGTTGTTCGTTCCAATGGGCCAATTGTTTCAGTGCACTTTCCATCACCCAGCGACCCAAGTCGAGCATAAAGGGGTCGTCCGATATGATAGGCAAAAATTCTCCTGGCATCACCAGCCCTTTTACCGGATGATTCCAGCGAATCAATGCTTCCAGTCCTACCAATGTTTTTCGTAAGAGGTTGACCTTCGGTTGGTAATATAACGTGAATTCTTTGTTTTTCAATGCGCTACGTAAGCGGTACAACTGTTGATAACGAATGTTTCTCGCTTCTTCCTGCATCAGGTCGTACACGTAAATACGATTTCTGCCTAGTTGCTTGGCGGTGTACATGGCTTGATCCACATGACGGAGGAGCGTATCCGAATCGCCGGAATCATCAGGGAAAAAAGTGGTTCCCATGCTCGCATTGACCGTTAGTGAAATGCCATGAATCCAGAATGGTTCCAGCAATTGTTGCTTGATTTGCTCTAGGCGTTCGATCGCACTTTGAAACGAACCGATGTGATTCAGCAATAAGACGAATTCATCGCCTCCTAGTCGAGCAATCAAGTCTTGATCTGATACGGAAGATAACAATCGATTGGCGACCTGAATCAATAGTTGATCACCAAGAGCATGTCCATAATGGTCATTAATAATCTTGAAATTATCCAGATCAAGGAGCGCTATGGCCAGTTGATAACTATCAGTTTCAGCGCTTTTCATGGCATGGTTCAGGTGTTCAATGAATTTTGTCCGGTTGGAGAGACCGGTGAGGACATCGTGATTGGCTTGCCATTCCATCTGATCATTCCAGTGTCGTTTCTCGGTGACATCATGAAAAACCAGCACACATCCGATGATGTGCTGGGTATGGTCAACAATGGGCGCTGCCGAATCTTCAATGGCATAGGAATTGCCATCGTGAGAGAGTAAAAGCGTGTGATTAGCAAGCCCCACGACCACTCCTTCACGCAAAACTCTATCCACAGGGCTAGCAACAGGCATGTTCGTTTTTTCGTTGACGATGCGAAAAACCTCAACAAGCGGTTTGCCGACAGCCTGTTCGAGAGTCAGTCCTACCAAAGTTGCTGCCACAGGATTCATATATTCCACGATGCCGTAGGTGTCCGTGGTGATCACCGCATCTCCGATGGAGGACAGGGTAACATTTGCCTTATTACGCTCTGCAATGAGCAGTTCCTCCGCTTTCTTTCGCTCAGAGATGTCGTTGACCACCCAGATGGTGCCGTCTGAAGACCGATTCGGAATGATGGCTTTTGCGCCATAAAAAACCCAGAAAACCGTGCCGTCTTTTTTTTGGAAGCGTTGTTCACTGGCATAGCTTCCCTTTTCATCGATAATGGGATAGGCTTTTTTTCCGACCGTATTGTAATCGTCGTCGTTGACAAAGAGGAGGCGAACATCCTGGTGCAACAACTCGTCTCTTTCAAAGCCGAATATTTCTGCAAATGTTTCGTTGAATTCAAGTATTTTACGATCTTTTATGTATACGATACCTGTGATTGCGTTATTGAGGATGGCATGGTGTTCTGCGAGCGCCAATTCCAGATTTCGTTCCACGTCTTTTCTGTTACTGATATCGATAACAAGCCAGATGACATTGTGAACATTCTTATCAATAAATTGTCCGATCAATTGTACCCATTTTTGTTCACCGGTTCTGGTCTTCCACAAAACTTCCGGGATGGTAACGGGGATTGGCAGATCGAGCGCTTGGTAGACCTGGTCTCCGTATTTCTGATAATCGTCGTAGCTGTTGTAAAGAATCGAGGTGTTATGATTGACGATTTCCTCTTCACTGTAATCGAATATATTGGTAAATACATTATTTACTTTCACGATTGTACGGTTAATGGTCTGGATCACACCCACCATTTGGTTATCGAATAATGCATCAGCCCATAAGGTAGCCATGTACAGATCACGTCCTAATATAGAAATGGAAATATAAAATGTCATGTATGTCTTCTATTGTATATCTTTTTTCCCAACATTGAACGGTAAGATTCGACATTTATCGTAGTAAAAAATAAAAAAACCTCGATTTTACGAGGGAATTAACAAAAGAGTGTCTGATTGGAAGTGGTTTATTCCGCAGGTTCGTCGTCGATGTTTGTAATCTGCACAGGACTAAATTGGATGGGCGCATTGATGTGGATGATTTGCTCGTCCCCATTTTCGTTTTCTATACAGAAAGGACTGCACATGATCGGCATGTATACCTCTATTTTGACATGCTTTTTGCCTGAGGGATCCTCCGAAGTGATGTTCGCTAGTTTTGCCCTTAACGTGTCAGCAATGATGTCCAGAACGTGCTCTGTTTCCTGATTGAGTGTGACTGCAGACGTTCTCACAAAACGGATTTGATTCTCTGACCAATTCGTTTTAGAAACATCAGGTAGCGCATTGTCTGTGTAGACGACTCGTTGAAAGATCGCAGGATTGCTGCTCACTTTTTGCTTTACTTTCTTATGCATATCAATTACCTCCTTTTCGTTATCAGAATATGTCTATAGACAGAAATGGAATGGATGAATGTCGCATGGTAATGAGCGGAGTTCTATGCCTGTTACCGCGTTCGTCCCTTACAAGAAGTTTCGTCTGCGCATTATATAGAGCAGTTCAGCGCGAAAGGAGTGAATAAAGTGGCTCGCAAGAACCATCACCTTAGGAAAGACGAAGTGCTGGGACTGATGGAATCGGCATTTCGTGTCGCATCAAGTCAATTTTCTTCAAGCAAAGGGGGGGATCCTGTGGTAAACGTGGGTAATACAGCGAACATCACTGATGTGGATGTGAAAAAAGGCAATCAAGAAAGTGATACAGACCAGGATCTTTATACAAATAAAGAAATCTGGGTGCTCAACATTCCCATTCTGTACAGTCCTGTCATCATTGAGCAAGAAGACTATGATGAAACAGAAGCCTCAACTGCGCAGTCAAGAGGCGTGCTCACCGCTGCAGAAAATCACTAAGTAATTACATGAAGTGCCAAAAAGGAGAAGATCATTACGGTCTTCTCCTTCTGTAAAACCTGGACAAGTCGATGCTTAGCATCAGTTTTCGATTGGTTTTAATTGGCATAGGAAGTGGCGCAGAACCTCAGGCTCATAGACAAATGCTAGTCCTTTGATCTGCTCCCTTCGCTCCCAGATCGCCGCCAGCGCCTCGACGACCACATCCATATGCCGGTTGGTGTAGACTCTGCGTGGGATGGTCAGTCTTGTGAATTCTGCATCCGCCGTTTTTTGCTTTCCCGTTTGTGGGTCCCGTCCGAGCAGCAGGGAACCCACCTCTACGGCGCGAATGCCAGCCTCCAGATACAATTCATTGCAGAGCGCCTGTGCGGGGAACTCTTCTGCCGGGATGTGGGGAAGAAATTTTTTGGCGTCAACAAATACGGCGTGACCTCCCACTGGCCACTGGATGGGGATGCCTTTTTCCCGCAAGCGTTCCCCAAGGTATTGTACTTGCCCAATCCGACTCTCCAGATACTCAAACTGAGTGCCATCGTACAGACCCGCCGCCAGCGCTTCAATATCGCGCCCCGATAAGCCGCCATACGTGATGAACCCTTCGTACGGCACACAGGAACTGCTTGCCGACTGAAAGAGTGACCTGTCATTGCGAATGCCGATCATCCCGCCCATGTTCACGATGGCGTCTTTTTTTGCGCTCATCGTAAAAGCGTCTGCCAGCGAAAACACTTCTTTGACAATCTCGTTGATAGAAGCGTCTTGGTATTCAGGTTCTCTCGTTTTGATGAAGTAAGCGTTTTCTGCAAATCTGGCTGCATCGAGCAAAAGCGGCAGGTGATAATGATCCGCAATTTCCCGGACGGCGCGGATGTTTTTGAGCGATACAGGCTGGCCGCCAGCAGAATTGCAGGTGATCGTGATGAGGATAAAAGCGATGCTCTCCCTACCGTATTCTTCAATAAAAGATTGTAGGTGAGGGACATCAAAGTTTCCCTTAAATGGGATGTCGAGCGAGGTGTCAAATGCTTCTTCTACCACTAAATTGACTGGTATTCCGCCATTCATCTCGATGTGTGCCATAGTGGTGTCAAAGTGCATGTTGCCTAGTACGTACTGCCCTTTTTTGATGAGATGGGGAAATAGGACCTGTTCTGCGCCTCTCCCCTGGTGGGTGGGAATGACATATTCATAACCAAAGACGTCTTCCACTGCTGCTTTTAATCGGTAAAAAGAACGGCTCCCGGCGTAGGCCTCGTCGCCAAGCATCATGGCCGCCCATTGCCGATCGCTCATGGCTCCGGTGCCGCTATCTGTCAGAAGATCGATATAAACGTCTTCGGATTTCAACATAAATGGATTATATCCCGCTTTTTTTAGTGCGATTTCTCGTTCCTCGCGGGGGATTAAACGTATGGGTTCGACCATTTTGATACGAAAAGGTTCTGCTGAGATGGTCATTTGAATCGCCTCCGAATGATGAGATGTACATCATGAGACATGCAATTTTTATGCCAACTTCAGACCCTTTTAGTGGACAGTTTGTAAGTAGGTGAGTAGAAAAAATGTCAATATAATTGATCGCTGATAAAAATATTGATCACGGTAACAGGTGCATTTTGTTCAGGATGGTGGTATTGGAAACACCAAGCACATGGCCTGCTTTTCGGGATGACGGGTGCTCTCGCATCACTTCTTCAATCACCGCCGCTTCTGTTTTGGAAACGATCTCTTTTAACGTCGGCCACCTATCCTCGATGGGGATGTCAATGTGAAGATGACGTGCTTCTTTCGTGACGCGAATGGGGATAGATGGTGTAGGCTCAAAGAGCCACTCGGAGAAGTGTTCTAAAGTCAGTTCGGAATGGTCTGGGACCATATTGATCACATGCTCCAGCGTGTTTTCAAGTTGCCTGACATTGCCTGGCCAAGGATGAGACGCTAAATGCGTGAAAACCTGAGGTTGAATGGAATACCCCGTTTTTCCTAACTTTTGCTCCAATTTTCGAAGTAAATGTTGCGCTAATAACGGAATATCATCGACACGCAGTCGAAGTGGAGGAATAAAAAGCGGCACTACATTCAAGCGATAATAGAGGTCTTCGCGAAATCCTCCCTGTTCCATCAACCGTTCCAGGTGGCGATGGGTCGCTGCTATGATCCTGACATCCACCGGGATTTCTTTGGTTCCCCCCACTTTGCGAATCGTTCCCTCCTGAAGTGTCCGCAGCAATCTGGCTTGCATGGGTAGAGGTAACTCCCCAATTTCGTCAAGAAATAGCGTGCCAGTATGGGCTTGCTCAAAAAGCCCTTTTTTGCCTTCTTTCATGGCGCCGGTAAAGGCACCCTGTTCATATCCGAAAAGTTCGCTTTCAAAAAGAGATTCTGGGAGTGCCGTGCAATTGACCGCGATGAACGGTTTTGATCGTCTGGGGCTCGCCATGTGGATAGCATGCGCAAACCGTTCTTTACCAGTTCCGCTCTCCCCTCGTAAGAGCACAGTGGAATGGCTGCGCGCCACTGTTTTCGCTGTTTCCACGAGTTTTCTCATGATTTCAGACTGATAAATGATGTCAGAGAAAGTGGTCAATTGCACCCGATCGTGGACTGCTTTCATGATCTCATCGATCTGTTCCTCTCCCTTGATGGTGATCACTACTCCGATGGTACTGCCCAATTTGTCGATGATCGGCTGGTTGCTGCACCAATACCTTCTCGGGTGTTTTCCGTTCATGGCCCGGGATTCAAAGAGTCGAATGGCTTGTCCTGTGCGAATGGTCGAAAGAATCATCTGTTCATCCAGCAATTCGTTAATTGGACGGCCTAATACCTCTTTTTCAATTTGCAAAATGGCTTTTGCAGCCTCGTTGATTTGTGTGATCGTTCCTTCTTTTGTGACGGCAATGATCCCTTCGCTCACTACATCGAGAATCGTCCGCAATTGATTTTCCCTGTCTTCAAATGGCATGTTGGTTGCGGGGCTGACGGCGACAACACCGGGAACCTGACGAAGTGACGCGATGAGCGCTTCATAATTTTTTTCATCCGCACAGATAAATTTGATGATCATACCCGTTTCGATGGATACTTCCATCGCCACTTTCTCCACCCTGAAGTACTCAAATACCTGAAAGACATCGTATCCGAGGCCCGGTCGATCAGAAAAAACAATTTGAATCAGCGCACCAAATCCAATACTCATGCTAGTTCCCCCGCTCATAGATTGGTTCCTGTTTAAGCGTATCACAAATTCAACTCATTAACGTTAACGCTTGCAGGAAGTGGTTCGAAGAGGTGAGATCCTGAGGTTTAGGGAGTATAATTGGATAATAAACATGCGGCAGTGAATCTATATTCTAGTGGGTTCGTTGCCCCTTTTTAAGGGGGTGTTTTGATGGCTGTGGCTACATTTTTAGGGGTTGCATCGGTAATATGGGTGATCATGTTAGTTGTATACGTCATCAGTATCTATCCCTATTATCGCTTAGGTCTAAAAGCTGGTATTTCGTGGTCATGGGTTGCTTTTATACCGTACGGCAGTGTGTTTATTACCGCGAAGATAGTGGATTGGCCGCTTTGGTGGATATGGCCAGTGTTGCTCCTTCTAGCCTCAGTGTTTCATGTAATTGGCGGATTGATTGCTTTGGCTTTGTTGATCGTTTATCTCGTCATGCTTGCTCTGATGCTTGACCGGTTTCGTGCAGGTTGGGGATGGATATTTATCAATTTGATTCCCATTATAGGGTCTGTGATTTTCTTTATCGTGCTTTACGTGGTGGCGCTTGGATCACAGTATACGTACCATCCGAAGCACTATTAATTTTTTCAACGTCTTCAGGAAAAAGCAAGGTTGCTTTACTAGAATGACAATCAAAAGAGAGGAGGAATTGGTAATGGATGCGAAAGAAAAAAGCAAAATGACGGATCGGGAAGCGTATAAATTCATGCGTTGGGGAATGCTCGCATTATCCTTGCTTCTAGCAGTTTCTTTTATTCCTCACTGATTGTTTTAGAGAAATCAACATGGCAATAGCTTTAACTCCTTGTGTTTTCCTCTTTATCCTTCATGTAAACCCTTTCATCTAATCAACTCATTTATTTTAACCCGATGCTTTCATAAAAAAGTGACAGCATCAGCTTCCTACCGATACTGCCACTTTGTCAACTCAAGATCTGTTTATTGATTATCAGGCATGGTGAGACGGGGTTACTGAACCGTTCGATTGACTTTGACTAACATGAACACCTAAACCATGGCTGTAAACCATCGTTCCTCCCAAATGTCCGGTGATACTGACAAGAATGGTGGCGATGATGGAGAATACGAGTGCAAGTGCCGCCACTTGTTTTTTGTTGTGTCGATAAAACCATTGGAATAGAAACGCGATAACCAGCGCAATCCCTGTCAGTTCACCCATGTGCTGATGAGTCTCAAACATTGGTGAGAGATTTGCCGGTACTTGTGCGTAGTAGGCAGATATGACGCCTGTAAACCCTGCCGCAAGCGTCGCCAGAATGCTTAAAACAAGTAGCCATATATACATCCGTTCATAGAATGGATCCCTTTTTCTAAAGAAACCAATTAACCCAATCAATGTCGCCAAAAAGTTGATGGCAATAGTAAAATGAATGACCATTGGGTGTATGGTCGGGGGGAATAAGTGATACAGTGCAGTTAACATGCTTAGCCTCCAGTTATCGCGTTGCCTATATCAATTGCTGCTGTAAAGATCACAAAAAAAGCTTGTGTTTTTCTGGAGATGATAGGATTGCATTCCTGTCACAAGCATGAATGCTGCGTTATTTGCTTGCATCCTTTTCGTGAAGTTTTCCGAAGAGCGATTCAAGACGAAGTAATTCGTCTTCTATCAATTTGAGATTGGTTCCGGTGGTAGGATCCGGACTTTTTTGAAATAATAAGAGTCTCATAGCCAATAACGAATTTCTGACTTCGTTTACAAATGTCCACGAAACCACCTGCTTTTCATATTCGTCTCCTCCCCATAAAAGCCTTCTTCGTACAGCCAGCCTGTGCTCTCTGCCTAGCCAAGCGATAAATGTGGTTCCCAACACTTCAATCAAAATTTCGGAGAAATGAAACGTTTGATTGAACCGCACTTGAACTATGATCAGGAAGAACGCGATCAGAAATGCAGGGGTAAAACCCAGCCAATAGCCAATTGCTCCAGCGAGCACCACAGCAATAGGAAGAAAATATTGCTGCATGATGAGGCCCCAAATAATCATCAATAATCCGATCAGAGCGGCGAGTAAACTTTGTCTGCTCTTGAAAAAAAACATAAGCGCATCGTCCGTATCTTCGATGGAGGTTAAAAAGCGCCGCCAAGTATGATGGATACTTTGCATCATTGGCGCATTCCCCCTTAAATCATCAAATAGTATAGAATTGATTGTATTGTAAGGGATTTGTCGCAAATTCGTCATGATATAAAATGACCGCTTTGACTAGTTCATTTCTACAATAGTAACGACACGCAAATATCAGCTATTGATCAGTATTGATATTGCGAAAAGTTGTTAATTATATGACAACTTGACGTTTTATTATTTTGTTTTATGCCTTATTATTTTATAAAGAGCATTACGTGCATATTGGAATAGATTGTATATTCTTTGCCATCCTTTTGGTTTTACATAATAAGAAAAGGAACCAGGAATAACGTTCTTTCGTGATATTTTGACTATTTTGTGGTCATGCAATACTTCGATGATGAATGAACTGTAGAACATTCGATCTACAGAACATGAAATTTCCGTATATTTTGAACCTTTGTTTTCTATGATTAAGCCAAGATGGATTTTTGCATAATTTTGATTGCCTTTATAATGAAACCATGTTTCTGAAATGGGGTGATTAGTACGCACCACAAGATATCGTTTTTGGGTAGAAAGATCGCCTGATAAATTGGATTCAAAAAATTTATTGGTCTTTGTTTCAAGCCATATTTGTGAGTGTTTGTAAGGCTTGATATAGATGTGCTGGTTTTTTGAAGATCCGAGTCGTTGTAAATGCAAGGAGTGGGCCATCTGGGTCACCTTACTACTTGTGATATGGATGAATTATTTAATGAAAAGATAATAGCATTTTAACATAATCGGTATAGTGCAAGCGCTATCACGAAGGAAGGGTTCTTTAATGTCAGAAGAGAAAAAACTACCAAGAAAAATGGTAAAACAACAAAGCTTACAGGTGGAACTGACAGCTCGTGAGGTAGAGCAAGCGCTGAATCGCCACCATGGAATGTCAAATGAATCAAAAGCGGAAATTCGGGCAATTTTGAAAAAGCACTTGGGCAATTTGGAGTATTTTGTGCTCGTCAAGCCTGATGGTTATGGAGAAATCCACACCAATCATCTGAGAGAAGCGGTATATTTCACAGACCCTGTGGGGTTGAAATGCGCTGCTGTAATCAAGACGGAAGCTTTTTTTTATCCCAGAAATACAGGAGAACGGCTTGTCGATGTTTCCACACCTGTCTATTACCAGGGTAAAAAAATGTATGTTCTGCGTTCTGGTACGATTTTAAAAGGGATAAGCAGGGAATTAAAAGTGGGGGTTCCTTTTGGTGTATTGCAATTGGCGGGAATCGTCGATGCGGTAATCACCAAAAACTATTGGATCGCGGGAATAATGGTGGTGGCAGGTATCATTGTCATGAATGAAGGATACCAGTTTCGGAAGTTTTATCGGCAAACTATCCAGTTTATGCGAACGATGGCAAGTGGCGAGCTGAATCATCAGTTGCATCCAAAGGCTCGAGATGAGTGGGGCCAATTGCACTTTGAACTGAATAAAGTCAGTATCGGTATTGTCTCCATTATCAAAAGAATTCATTCGGCTTCCATCAGTGTGAATGAAGGGGTAGAGGAATCCTCGACAGCGCTTAATGAAATATACGCAGGAGCCGAAGAATTGGGCGCAGGCGTGGAGGATATGAGCAATGGAGCCATCAAGCAGAATACTTTACTCACCAATTCATCTGGTGAACTTGAAAACATTGCCGGGAAAATGAATCGAATCAACCAGGAGGTCACTGAATCACAGGCCATTTTAAGTGATATCAATAACCTGGTGACAAATGCTGGACGAAGCATGGGAAATATCGAACAACATATGACCAATACTGTATCCGTTATGAATCAGTTTGCAGAGAATTTTAACCAATTACTTCAGCAGGTGGAACAAATCAAGGCGTGGGCGATGGAGATTGGAGAGATTTCCAATCAGACAAGAATGCTCTCATTAAATGCTAGTATTGAAGCAGCCCGCGCAGGGGAGTTTGGAAAGGGTTTTTCGGTGGTTGCAGAAGAGATCGGCAAACTTTCCGATGAGACAGATGAATTGACCAACAGGGTGCGAGATGCTGTGCAGGAATTGAGTACCTTTATGAGTTCGACTAGCGAGACCGCGACAGAACAGGAAAATGCTATACGGATTAGTCAAGCAAGTTTTCAGGAGTTAACCGGTGAAGTGGGTAATGTGGTGGGCGGCATCAATACGTTAAAAGAACAGATGGAAAAAACCCGGGCTCAGGTAAGGGAAACGCAACAGTTCCGTGAAGAAATACTATTAAATGTCAACGAGATATTAAAAATCACCTCTCAGTTTGAATTACAGGTGGATGGTATTCGCGGGGCAAGCAAGCATCAGACGGAACAGTTGCTGGACATTTCTGAAGCAGTGCAACATTTAACAGTCGTCTTCAAATCATTGAGTGAAGAACTCGAACGGTTCCAAGTGAGTTGATGTGTCAAATTGAAAGGGGATAGGCACTTGTCCTATCCCCTTTTTTTGGGTTGTTACACACTGTATTTGAACTTACTATTATGAATTTTGCTTGAGGAAAGCAGTGCCTACCGGCCAAACCACTTTTCCAGCCTGTGCGTTGATGACACCTGCAGCAGACGTATAAAGTGCAAGAATACCTGTTATCAGTCCGAACCATCCACCAATGGCTGCGCTTGATCCGCTGAAGTTAGCAATGGCAAGCAAGATGAATGTGATGGTTAAGAATAAGAAGATGAAGAACAACATTTTATTGGCATAGAAAGTACCGAAGAACATATAGAGTGAGAAGACACCCCACATCAAAAGATAAATTCCAATTCCTGCGCCTGCGTCTTTACCCATCGCTGCTGCATTGTTGACAAGAAGATAGAATGAAATCCAGAATGCACCGTAGGACGTAAACGCGGTGGCACCAAACGTGTTGCCTTTGCGAAACTCCCACATTCCTGCAAATAATTGCGATGCTCCACCATACACCAAAGCCAATTGCAAGACCACGGTCATGATGGTGCCAGGCATTAACCCGGCATTAATCAAACTAAGGATGACAGTAGTAATGCCGAATGCGGCAAGTCCGAGCGGACCTGGATCCGCAATGACTACAGGCTTATCACTCATCCCTTCAGCCCCCTTTATATTGGAATGAAAGCGCTTTAATTTCTTATTAGAATTCTACGAAATATCAGTTAATTTGTCAATCTAGTGACAGGGAGTTCACATTTCGGACACAAAAAACGAGTGATATCATGGGAAATGATGGGTGAGTGGAGTTGAATCAAGGATTCACTATTGCTGTTGTGGTGATATGGTGAGAGGTTGATTTATTGAATAGCCTATTTGGATCGACTTCTGGTACTTCGCTTGCAATTAATCCTAGAAAAAAGCGAACTTCGTTTCTTGACAATCCTTGTTTTCTGGCAGCAATGATCAATTGAATCCATTCCGACAATTCTGTCCAGTCGTTTGCCGAATATAACTCCATCACTAAGCGCCCTTCTTTCTAGTACTCTCCATCTAATCTAGTATTCATATTTTGATTGTATTTTTGCCATTCACTTCGTGCAAGGAAAATAAAACTCCACATTTCATGGCGTCAAGACAATCGGTTGCAACATTCGACGGCATATCAACCACTTAGAAATAGGTTATATTGTAGATGTATACAACATTAAAAATGGTAATATGGAAGGTGAAGCAATTTGAAACAACGACTCTTAAAATTTATCTCGCATATTTCCAATTATTTTCGATGGGCAATCGTTATCTTGATCTTGTTGATACTCGCGCTTGGGATCATTGGCTTTGCGCTGAAATGGTATATTCTTGTCGTCAATCCACGCGTTGTTTTTACTGATTTTTATTCGTTTGTCGACGATCTTTTTGCCCTGATTCTTGTCTATGAATTTTTAGATTTATTGCGAACACTAGCGCCTGCTAGGCTTCTGGATCTCCTGCTGACGGTAATGGGGAGAAAAATGCTGCTTGCTCATAACAACCAAACACTGGTGTTTGAGACGGCGGTGTTTGCGGTACTTTTGTTGCTGAGGTTATTTTGGAACCGTTTCAATCGAGAAAAAGAAGAATGATGCAGAACAAAAAAAGCCAGGAAGGCAACCTCCCTGGCTTTTGAGATGTATATTATTCTTTATCCGAATACTGTTGTTTCAGCATGTCAATGACACTTGGATCGGCCAGTGTGGTCGTATCACCAATAGCTCTTCCTTCTGCAATATCCCGCAACAACCTGCGCATGATCTTGGCGCTACGTGTTTTTGGCAGTTCTGCCGTGAAAAGAATTTCTTCCGGTCTTGCCATGGCACCGATTTTCTCTACCACGTGATGTTTCAATTCTGTCACGAGATCGTCAGTTGCAGAAATACCTTCCTTCAGTGTCACAAAGGCGGTAATAGCCTGTCCTTTAATTTCATGGGACCTTCCTATCACAGCCGCTTCCGCTACGGACTTGTGGTCAACTAGCGCACTCTCCACTTCCATGGTACCGATGCGGTGACCGGAAACGTTGATGACGTCATCAATACGCCCAAGGATCCATAGGTAGCGGTCCTCATCAAGGTGTGCGCCATCACCAGGCAAATAGATGCTAGGATATTTGCCAAAGTAGGTCTTCTGGAAGCGTTCATCATCTCTCCAAATAGTACGCAACATGGAAGGCCAAGGTTTGGTAATGACGAGATAGCCGCCTGCACCAGGTTGCACAGGATCGCCGTTTTCATCCACTACGTCTACGGCAACGCCTGGTACGGCACGGGTGGCAGAGCCTGGTTTTGTAGTGACAAGTCCAGGTAGTGGTGCGATCATCGCACTGCCTGTCTCGGTTTGCCACCAAGTATCCACAATCGGGCAGCGTTCATGCCCAACGTGTTCGTGGTACCACATCCATGCTTCCGGGTTGATGGGTTCACCCACGGTGCCCATCAGTCTCAAAGAATCAAGGTTATGGCGCTCCACATACTGAGGACCCCATTTCATAAAGGTGCGAATAGAGGTTGGCGCAGTATAGAAAATGGTGACGCCGTATTTTTCGATAATTTCCCAAAACCTGTCGCGATCAGGGAAGTCAGGAGCACCTTCGTACATGACAAGCGTTGCGCCAGCAGACAATGGCCCGTATACGATATAGGTGTGGCCTGTTACCCACCCGATGTCCGCCGAACACCAGAAGATATCGTCATCTTTAAGGTCAAAGACACTGCGCATCGATGTGTTGGCGCCCACCAGATAGCCACCAGTGGTGTGCACGATTCCTTTTGGTTTACCTGTGGTTCCAGAGGTATAGAGAATGTATAGAATGTCTTCCGCATCCATCGGCTCAGCAGGGAAGGGATCGCTCGGAGCGGCTTTAATCAGGTCGTGCCAGAAGACGTCACGGCCCTCCTGCATGGTGGCACCGGAATCCTTACCGATGCGTTCGACAACAAGCACTTTTTCGATTGGAGTATCTTCCACAGCGACATCCGCGTTGTTTTTGAGAGGGACCTGATTGCCACGCCTCCAGCCGGCGTCTGCGGTAATGAGTAGTTTGGCGTCAGCGTCCAGAATGCGATCCTTTAATGATGCAGAAGAAAACCCTGCAAAGACCACCGAGTGAATCGCGCCAATTTTCGCACAAGCCATCATGGCAACTGGCAGTTCCGGGATCATCGGCAAATAGATCATGACGCGATCGCCTTTTTTGACACCGAGGGATTTCAGCATGTGAGCGGCCTTATCCACTTCGCGCCCCAGCATATCGTAGGTGAAAACCTTGCTGTCACCAGGTTCGCCTTCCCAAATGATCGCTGCTTTATTCTTGCGTTCTCCCACGCGATGACGATCGACAAGGTTATAAGTTGCATTCAATTTTCCGTTTAAATACCATTTGGCATGGGGAGGGTTCCATTCCAGTGTTTTTGTAAATGGTTCAAACCAGGTGAGGTTCTGCGCCTGTTCTGCCCAGTAGGCTTCAGGGTCTGCTGCCGCTCGTTCATAGATACCGGGATCGTTGAAGTTGGCTTTGGCCTTGAATGCTTCCGATGGCGCAAAAGCCCGATCCTCACTCAAAAGGGTATCCAATTTTTCTGGGTTCGTAGTCATCTTACTCCTCCTTGTTATTTTATCTATATTCTGAATTGCCATTCAGTAAGCGTTTACATATAACGCAAAAAACGACAATTCTTTTGTCCTGTAGTATAGCACATTATAAAAGATGAATGAGATAGATTGATCACAAAATTCTTTTAAGATCTTCAAAATTGAATTTTTTGTGTCTGTTATATATAAGAAATGGTTCGAGCTGAATGTTCAATTAATGCCTCGGTGTGATAATGTGTACTATATAGACAACTGAGGTGAGCGCATGGAATGGTTGAAAGGCATTCCCATTTTTCGACCGTTAACAGATAGCCAATTGGCGGAAGTCGAGAAATTGGTGCATATGCAACAATTGGAACGTGGTCAGTTTGTTTTTTTTGAGGGCGAGGATAAAACGGCGGTGTACTTTGTCCGCTCTGGTACCGTGAAGGTTTCGAAAGTGGATGAAGAGGGAAGGGAGCAAATTGTATCGTTCTTAAAAGCGGGCGATATGTTTCCCCATGTGGGTTTTTTTGACGAATCACCCTACCCAGGTACGGCGCAGACGGTGACCGATGTGCAGTTGGCGTTAATCCCTGTGCATAAATTTGAGCAACTTTTAATGAAAGAACCGCAAATCGCGATGTCGGTTTTGCGTGTACTCAGCAAAAAAATTCTTGAATTACAGCAAAAGCTGCAGGATGTTACCTTGCAAAACGCGAGTGACCGGATTTTGCAAACGCTCGTTCATTTGAGTGAATGGTATGGAGAACAAAAAGAGGACGGAAGATTTCTCTCTCTCCGCGTGACGAACCGGGAGTTAGCTAACATGATTGGAACCACTAGGGAGACGGTCAACCGAATCTTAAATGATATGAAAAAACAAGGCACCATCAAAATGGAGACAAATGGCATCTGGATCAGTAATCAATTGCTCCGTACTGTCTGAATGGTTTGTTCGTAAACGTGAGGCGCCACTTCACACACTCTCGTCAATACCCGCAACAGCACCTGTGCATGGTTTTGTAGTTCGTTTTTCGCGCCATAAAGGAGTGTCAGCGTATTACGTTCTTGGTATTTTTTGAGCTTCATCAGCAGCTCCACGTGCAGCGGATCCTCTAAGAGTTCCCTCTCGTAAAGTGCGCTAAATACAGGATAGCGTTCCGGGATGTGCGAAAACCACTGTCTTAGTTCTGCACTAGGTGCAATGTCCTTCATCCACTCGTCGATTTGAGCTTTTTTGCGAGGTAGTCCTCTTGGCCATAGGCGGTCGATCAACACTCTTGTTCCATCAGAGGGTTGCGGAACATCGTAAATTCTTTTGATGCAAATAAGATTGGCAGTGCTCAAGATCATCAGCACCTCTTCATGACCAAAGATGCGTTCCACTTCTTAAATCGATGATACATCCCGTGTATTTCAATCCTGTGACATTGCTGATACTTATTTTTTATGTTTCTAGCGGTCTTTTTCCTCCGCTTCGGAGGACCGTGATTAGGCTGACCAGAAGGATGGTAAAGGCGATGGCACCCAATATGCTGAGCAGAATAAAAATGGACGGCAGCAATGTGCTGGGAATGAACTGGTAGAGAATAAAAAGTAGACAACCAAGTGCTACGCTGATCGCGTAGAGGTTCATGGCGAGGCGCGCTGGAAGATGAGGGACCATCTCGTCGATTAGTGGCGCGTTTTTTCTGTCCGGAGCGTGGCTGAAACGATACTCGTAATAGAGAAAGGGCACGATTTTTTGCGAATACCCCATTAGAAGTGGAACCATTCCGCCAAAATAGAACAAGTATCCTGCAATCATGCCTAAATGAAGTGAATGAACGAGTGTGGAAAGCAGTAACAGCGCGATCGAAACGGCTAGGATCATGGTGGAGGTGATGCTGATTTTTAACGGAAAAACAATGCGTTTACGCTTTCTTGCGAGGATGATTCTTCGGACATCCTGTAATAACAGAATGACGCTGCCAAGCGCAAATACGGTTCCTAAGAGCGAGGGCAGTGGTGCTCCCGGGAACGGCCAATATGAACTGATGGCAACGAGGAAAATTCCGCTGAAGTATAGGCCTGACGTGAGGTTGAGGTTGGCATAATAACCGTGACTAAGTACGAACATGGGGATGAATTTGTAACTGATGACGAGAACAAGTCCCCCCCAGAACCAGAGGACGCCGATCATGATGTGAGAAAATAGCAGTGGCAATCCGGTTCCAGGCAGGGTAAATGCCTGCCAGATGCCAATCCCCATCACTAGTGCGAGCCCGAGTATGGGGAGCCACAATCTGCGGTGGACAATGGTCTTGTTATTCGCGTTTTTATAACTTCGATACACTTGCAGTAGGTACAATAAAGTGGTAACAAATAGCAGACTCCCTCCTACCCCCACCAGATTAAATTGCATGCGAAGGAAACCGTAAATCATGATGGAGATGGCGATAAGATGCAGTGGCAGATGCCAAATGGCGACTTTTTTTGGCAATGGGGGAGCTTGAAATGCGATAGGAATGAGTTGGAACATTACCCCGAATGCGCCTGTCAATAATGACCCCAGTATCGCCAAATGAATCCAAGCGAATATTTCATTTGACCAGTAAACCTTTTTTTCCAGCAATGGTACAATGATGAACATGGCACACCATGCGATGGCACCTGTAGCCAGCGCTATTAGTAGATACCACACAGTAGGCGACATGTGTTTTTTTGCAGATTCAGCTTGTAAGTTCATTTGAATCACCGACCAGTTTCCTTTTTTCGTTAGCATCCCTTACACTACTTGGGTTACGTCAATTATTGCATACCTTAATATGAGTTCCTATGATTCAGGTCACAGACATAGATGAAAAGAGATACGTGAATGACAGGATCAACGATGGCAAACAACAGATACTTGTCTTATGCACCACTTGTTTTGGTGGCGGCGGGTTTTCTCATTTTCAAATGGGTACCGGGGTTGCCCATGTGGATTGCTTTGCTTTTTGCACTCGTTGGTACGATGGTGTTGTATTCTTTGCGCCGCATCCCACTTGGTGAACTGGTTGCAGGTGCCTACAAAGGTATTGCCAGAGTGGCGGCGGTGGTCGCCATCTTACTTATTATTTCTTTTTTAATTGCGGTTTGGACGAAAATAGGTGTGGTGACCGCGATGGTCCATCTCGGCATTTCACTAATCCAGCCCTGGGATCTGCCCTGGATCAGTTTCCTGTTTACTGCACTGCTATCCATGTTGCTTGGGTCATCAGTGGGGACACTCAGTGCGGTGGGACCGATGTTTATTGGGGTGGCGCAGGTGTTTGGCAGCCCGCTTGGAGTCGTGGCTGGGGCGGCAGTTTCGGGAGCACTCATCGGAGACCGCAGTTCTCCCATTTCGAGCACGGTCTACCTGATGGCGGGTATGACGGGAACCAAATCAAGTGACAATTATCGGTATATAACGCCGACACTGATGATATCCGCAGGTCTTACATTGCTTTTAGAAGTGTTTTTATCGATGCATCAACAGAATAGTCACGTCTGGCCGCTGACGGCAAGTATCCATCTGGCGAGTGCAGCATGGTGGTGGTTGCTGCTTCCTCTTGGCCTTTTCTTTTTTGCCATTTTGCGGTTGCCATTATATTTGAATTTTATCATATCGATTGTTGCGGCGGTGCTGATGTCGGTGCTTCTCGCCCATGTCTCCCTGTTCTCGATTCTTCACGCCGCATGGTTTGGTACAGGCTTAAGGATCTACAAAAATTCAACATTTTATGCAGGGGGAATATGGCCCACCTTTGACGAACTGTTACTTGTCGTGTTTGCTGCGGCACTTAGCGGTGTGATGGAAAGAGTGGGAGCGATCCAGGCCATGTTACTTGATATAGGAAAATTTTGTGTGAACGAGTGGACTTCATCAGTAGTTACAGTCATCTTCAGCCTGTTTGCTGCAGGATTGTTTGCTTCACAATCGATGTCCGTCATAATGCCAGCACAAGCGATGAATGGCGTGTTTGATCGGTTGCATCTGCCGCGTGGCAAGTTGGTGAGGTTGTTGTCCGATTCCGGCGTGGTGGTGGCCGCCATCATTCCTTGGAATTTGATGGGGGCAATGCTTTCGACTGCTGTTTCCGTTCGTACGACCACGTACCTGCCATTCGCTTTTTTTACTTACCTCTCCCCTGTTGTCACACTTGGATACAGCTATCTGCTTGGGAAAATAGATAAACCATCATCCATTGGGGAGAGTGTTTAGATGGATCTGAATGCGGATCTTGGGGAAGGCTTTGGTGTCTATGCATTTGGCGAAGACGAATCGTTGTTAGGTGTCATAACATCGGCCAATATCGCCTGCGGATTTCACGCTGGAGATCCTCAGGTCATGGATCGCACGGTCAAAATGGCGAAGGAGTATGGTGTTTTTATTGGCGCTCACCCTGGCTATCCGGATCGATAGGGTTTTGGTAGGCGTCACATTCCCTATAGTTGCCAGGAAATTGCCAATCAGATGATTTATCAAATGGGGGCGTTATCAGCTTTTGCGATTCGTCACGGCACCACGTTGCATCATGTGAAATTGCACGGCGCGCTATATAACGTTGCGGCAGCGAATGAGGCCATAGCCAAATGCGTGGCGGATGCAATCACCGGCTATAACCCCCACTTGATTCTATATGCGCCGTCTGGAAGCCGACTCTCCAGTGTGGCAACAGCCGAGGGGTTGACGGTATGGCAAGAGTTTTTTGCAGATCGCTCGTATGAATGGGACGGGTCATTGACTCCAAGGAACATGGAGGGAAGCGTTATTAATGATGTTGATGTGGTGGTGGAGCGCGTGCTCGATGTGGTTTCAAAAGGACAAATAAAATCGCGTACCGGAGAGATGATTTCGCTTCACTTTGATACGATTTGCATTCATGGCGATCACCCAGGTGCAGCAACAGTTGCGAAACGTTTAAGGGAAGTATTCAAAAGATCAAGAATCATGAAGTAGGGGGAGTCCATCGTGTCTAGGTATTTAATTATCGGCGGAACAGGACTTGTGGGAAAGGCGCTGATTGCACACTTAACGGGCCGAGGGGATAAGATAGCGATTGGAACGCGATCCCCCTTTCGATCTTCTCTACAGGACACTCGGGTGCTTAGATTGCCGCTTGATAAAGGAGAATGGGAAAAAGCAATTTTAGACGCTCCGTTTGATGGGGTGATCAATTTGGCGGGTCAGTCTATTTTTAGTGGTAGATGGACAAAGGAAACTAAAAATGCCATTTTGCAAAGCCGCCTGTCTACCACCAATCTGTTGGTCGATTGGATGAAATCAGCGTCAGCCCCTCCAAAAGTACTGGTCAACGCGTCCGCCGTAGGGTTTTATGGTCCGAGCGAGAGTGAGATTTTTACTGAAGAATCAAGCCCCCTTTACAAGGACTTTCTGGCAGTGGTGTCGGGAGCCTGGGAGGAGGCAGCAATGAGAGCAAGAGAATCCGGGGTACGCGTGGTGATGGCTCGTCTTGGCATTGTACTCTCCCGAGATGGAGGCGCGTTACCGCGTTTGGTTTTGCCCTATCGAATGCGTGCGGGAGGGACGATCGGTAGCGGAAAGCAATGGGTATCTTGGGTGCATATCCAAGATGCAGTCAGGTTAATTACTTTTGCGCTCGATCATCAGGAACTGTCAGGGCCTGTCAATGTGACAGCGCCATTGCCTTTGACCATGCGGGATCTCGGAAAAGCGGTTGCCGCGCAACTAGGAACGCACAGCAGCTTTCCTGTGCCTTCGTTTGCGATTAGAGCGGTGTTGGGGGAAGCAGGCGATCTGATTTTGAAAGGTCAAAAGGTGGTCCCCGCCAAAGCAACTTCTGCAGGTTTTGAATTTGATTATTGTACCATTCAAGACGCTTTGAGCGACTTGCTATCAAATTGATAGCTGATTATAAAACATACAAAGTTTATTAATCAAAATTGTGAAATCATGCGCACGAATTTCTGAAATATTTGCAATTAGTCTATTGCCAAATCAGCAATTTCGTTATAGTCTTTAGATAGTTCATGGCGTATGACCTCATCAGAAATTATATTGCGGCTAGCTTGTGCAATAATTCACAATTTAGTTTCATACTGAATAATCTCGCATCATTTAGCTGGTGAGTATGTGAACAATTTCTCAAATGGGTAGGTGAACTGGCATGCACATTGTGGTGTGTGTGAAGCAAGTGCCAGATAGCCGGGAGATCCGCATTGATCCCAATACTAATACATTGGTGCGTCAAGGTGTTCCGGCAATTGTCAATTATTATGATTTGCATGGACTCGAAGAAGCGCTTCGGTTCAAGGATGAAATGGGTGCAGAAGTTACGGTCGTCTCTATGGGACCTCCATCAGCGGATAAAGCGCTGAAACAATGTATTTCTATGGGAGCTGATCGAGCCGTACTCGTCAGTGACCGGGCATTCGCCGGTGCTGATACACTCGCGACGTCTTATGTGGTTGGCATTACCGTGCAGAAAGTGGCCGAGGAATTCGGACCTGTGGACGTGGTATTTTGTGGCAAGCAAACCCTTGACGGAGATACTGGTCAGGTAGGACCTGGCGTTGCTTGCAGACTGGATTATGAACAATTGACCTATGTTGAAAAAGTAGTGGAACTAAGCGATAAAGACAAATCAATCACGGTTCATCGTCACCTGGAGGACGGGATAGAAGTAGTGAAAACCAAGCTGCCTGTCGTGGTGACCGTGTTGACGGAATTGAACAAGCCAAGGCGTGCCAGTTTACCTGGTGTCATCAATGCATCTAGGTACAAGCCCATCGTGTGGTCGACTAATGACTTTTCGGATATTGATCGTTCGAAGATCGGTCTTAAAGGTTCGCCAACGATCGTTTCAAAAACATGGGTTCCAGAGCCGAGAAAGATCGACACAAAGATACTGGAAGGCGATAACGCAACTGTGGTGGCAAGTGAACTCATAGAACAACTCTGGTCAACCGAATTGCCGACCAGGCTTGGATGGTAGAAGGAGGAATCACAGTGGCTGATGAGCAAAATGTAAATCAAAAGGCTGCGGAGCCGAAAGGAGCCAGCAGAGTGCAGTCCGTGCCAGAGCAGGATTTTTCTGATTACCTCGGTCTCATGGTCGTGGTAGAACAGCGTGCAGGAGTAGCGAAAAAAGTGTCATGGCAACTCCTAGGCGAAGCGACAAGAATGGCCGCTAAAATCAACGCTCCTGTGTATGCGCTGGTGATGGGGCACAACGTGAAGCATCTGGCGGAAGAAGCCATCAGGCGTGGGGCAAATAAAGTGTACCTGGCAGACTCTCCTGTGCTTGAAAAGTACCGCACACGTCCTTATAGCCGTGTTAGTTTGCAAGTGATTCGCAACTTCAAGCCGGAGATTGTTTTGGTGGGTGCTACCTATACAGGAAGAGACTTGGCAGGGGCAATTGCCACCCACTTGCCAACAGGTTTGACAGCGGACTGCACGCAACTCGATGTGGATGAAAACCGCTTGCTGCAAGCCAGTCGACCTGCTTTCTCAGAAAAGATGTTGGCTACAATTTTATGTAAACAATATAAGCCGCAAATGGCAACTGCAAGACCTGGCGTGTTTTTGGAACTTCCCTCTGACCCGTCAAGAACAGGGGAGATAGTGGAAGTCGAGTCCCCTATGCATGAGAATGAAGTAGTGACGGAAGTGCTCGATTTTCTGGAGCAAACGGACCGCATCAACATGGAAGATCATGAGATCATCGTGGCTGGAGGCAAAGGTCTTGGCAATCCGGAAGGTTTCAAACTCTTGCAAGAATTAGCGGATGCGCTGGGCGGCGTAGTGGGTGCCTCTCGTGCGGTCGTTGACCTGAAGTGGATTGATCACGACCATCAGGTGGGCCAGACCGGCTCCACAGTACGGGCGAAACTTTATTTTGCTATTGGTATTTCTGGCGCAGTTCAGCACGTGGTGGGGATGCAAAATTCTGATGTGATCGTGGCCATCAACACTGATCCGGAAGCACCGATTTTCAAGGTGGCACACTATGGTATTGTCGGCGACCTTTACGAAATCGTGCCGGCCATCATTAAGGCTGTGAAGGAAAAACGCGCGTTGCCGTTTGCAGCCAATGCATCAGTGGCAGCCTCCATACAATCATAAGGCGATTTGAGACGGGAGTGGTGAAGTTGGCAACGGAACGTTTTGATGCCATCATCGTCGGCGGTGGGCCGGCTGGCAGCGCAGCAGCTTATACGATGGCTAAAGCAGGACTGAATGTAGTGCTGATCGAACGTGGAGAGTTTCCGGGCGCCAAAAACATTTTTGGCGGTGTGCTTTATCGCAAGCAGTTGGAAGACATCATACCGGAATTCTGGAAAGAAGCGCCACTTGAAAGGCGCGTAGTGGAACAACGCATGTGGCTAATGGGTAAAGACTCAGTCGTCACAATGGGTCATCGCAATGAAGCCTTTAAAGAGCCTGCTAATGCGTGGACTGGGCTTCGCGTCAAATTTGACCAATGGTTTGCTAGCAAAGCGGAACAGGCAGGTTCTCTTAACATCTATGAAACGGTCGTGACGGATCTTTTACGCGAAGGTGACCGTGTAGTAGGAGTTCGTACAGATCGCGAAGAAGGTGATTTGTATGCGAATGTAGTGGTAGTTGCAGACGGGGTCAACTCACTTTTAGGCAAGCAATTAGGCGTTCATCATGAATGGCAACCGGATCAAGTTTCCCTCGCTGTAAAAGAAGTGATCGCAATGCCAAAAGAAAAAATCATGGATCGCTTCAACCTTGAAGGGGATGAAGGAGTCACCACCGAGTTTATTGGTCAACTCGGCGGAATGGCGGGACTGGGATTTATGTACACGAACCAAGAAACCATATCTTTTGGCGTTGGTGTGATGGTCAGTGATCTCAAACGCACGAAAATCCGCCCCTATGATTTGATTGAAAACGTCAAGCAACATCCGATGATCAGAAAAATGCTACAAGGTGGGGAAAGCAAGGAATACGCGGCTCACCTCATTCCAGAAGGCGGTTTTCACGCGATCCCGCCACTGTCCGGCAATGGATGGGTAATCTGCGGAGACGCGGCGCAACTTGTTAACTTTGTGCATCGCGAAGGAACTAACCTCGCCATGACCTCCGGCAAGTATGCGGCAGATGCGATTATTGAAGCTCATGCCAAGGGTGATTTTAGCAAAGACGGGTTAGCTGGTTATGATCGTCGCGTTCGCGAATCATTTATTCACAAGGATTTGAAGAAGTATCAGGGATTGCACGGATTGTTGAACGACATTGATCCGAAACTGTTCGACAGATTGCCTGCCGCGTTGAATGATGCTGCCTATCAAATGCTTTTGATTGATGGCCTCAGCAAAGCGGAAAAACAAAAGGCAGCCATTCGCGGATTGCGAGAAGCTGCAGGTGGAACAGCCAATCTTGTAAAATTAGGAATTAAGGGATGGAGGGCGATTAACGGATGAGCAATATTGCTGAAAAGTTATACACGATCCGCTACAAGGTTGATGAAAATTCACATTTGATCATCAAAGACCAGGATGTTTGCCTCCATTGCGAGACGAAAGAGTGCCAATTCTTCTGTCCAGCAGAAGTGTATCAATGGCATGATGAAGAGAAAATGACCTCTGTGGCGTTTGAGAATTGTGTGGAATGCGGCACATGCCGGATAGGCTGCCCGCACTACAACATCGAATGGGTCTATCCTAAAGGCGGTTACGGAATTACGTACAAATTCGGTTGATTCTCGTTTGTAATAGAACATCTTGAAAAGGCGCTTAGGCGTCTTTTTTTGTGCGGATTTTGTGATCCATGATATAGTGAGATTATTATGGGGAGTATCTTTCATAAAGTAAGGGTGAAAAGATAGTGAGTGCAATTGAAGATTTTCGTTCTGTGCGGTTTGACCAGGAAAAGATAGTGCTTCTGGACCAAACTCGCTTGCCTGAGGATATTAAATTTGTGGAATTGGTTACTGTAGAAGAGGTGTTCTGGTCGATTCGCAATATGTTGGTTCGAGGAGCACCTGCAATTGGGATTACAGCAGCCTATGGGTTGTATTTGGGAATGTTTGCAGCAATTAAGGATAGTGTGAATGCAGATCTGGATGCCAAGTTGCAGCAATACGTTCAGTACTTAAATAGTTCAAGGCCAACGGCCGTGAATTTGGAGTGGGCGCTAAGAAGGATGAGCCGAAGGTGGGAACTAGAAAGAGGAATATCCATTAAGGAAAGACTGTCGGCACTGTTGGAGGAAGCGATCGCCATTGATCGTGAAGACGAAGCGGCGAACCGTACGATCGGAGAGCATCTGGCCGCGCTTATTAAGGACGGAATGGGAGTGCTGACGCATTGTAACGCGGGAGCGCTTGCGACGAGTCGATACGGGACGGCGCTGTCGGGATTTTACATCGCGAAAGAACGCGGAGTGGATTTTAAGGTGTTTGCGGATGAAACCAGACCCGTCCTACAGGGCGCGAGATTAACGGTCTGGGAATTGCAGCAGGCAGGGATCGATGTGACACTGATTTGCGACAATATGGCGGCGACAGTCATGAGTCAAGGAAAAATTCAAGCGGTCATGGTAGGGGCTGACCGAATTGCTGCAAACGGCGATACGGCGAACAAAATCGGCACCTACAGCGTAGCAGTGCTCGCCCATCATTTTGGAATTCCATTTTATGTAGCGGCACCAATATCCACGGTCGACCTTGGTATTGACAATGGACAACAAATTCCGATTGAAGAGCGTGCTGCAGAAGAAATTACCGTGTTTAACGGACGTAAGGTGGCGCCAGACAACATTGCAGTGTTTAATCCTGCGTTTGATGTAACCCCTCATGAATTGATAACGGCAATTGTTACGGAAAAGGGAGTATTTTATCCTCCTGTTGATCTACGATCTGCCTTATCATGATTTAATCGGGGTTTTTGGAGGTGTTTTTGATGGACTTGGGGTTACAAGGGAAAAAGGCCCTAATCACCGCTGCCTCGTCTGGTCTTGGGAAGGCGATTGCCACTGAGTTGGTGCGCGAAGGATGCAGTGTGACCATTGCTAGCCGAAATGTAGACGCTTTGGAGAAAGCCGCAGAGGAGATGAGGTCTATTCGCTCTAATGCAGAGGTGTTGATTCATCATGTAAATGTGGCCGATGTGGAGTCTGTCCGGCAGCTAGTAAAAACGACAAACGATAAATGGGGCAGGATTGATCTGCTAATCACTAACGCGGGTGGCCCACCTCCAGGTGGGTTTGATCAAATGACGGATGATGACTGGCATCGGGCGTTTGAACTCAATTTGCTGAGTGTGGTCAGATTGATCAGGGAAACTCTGCCATTGATGCGAAAGAATAAGTATGGAAGAATACTAAATGTTTCTTCTATGTCAGTGAAAGAGCCAATAAGTAATCTGATACTCTCCAACTCGATTAGGGCAGGTGTCGTGGGCATGTTAAAAACCCTTGCTGCGGAAGTGGCCAAAGAAGGAATTCTCATCCACAATCTGGCACCCGGGAGAATTGCAACAGACCGAATTGTACAATTGGACAAAGCAAGTGCTGATCGACTGGGATTATCTATGGAAAAAGTGCGGGAGAACCAGGAAGCGGCCATTCCGATTGGCAGATATGGAAATCCCAATGAATTCGCAAAAGTGGCAGTGTTTCTTTTATCAGAGGCAAATACCTACATGACCGGCGAAACCACAATGGTAGATGGTGGGTCTCTGCGGTCGGTTTACTAGATTTCAGATATATAACTTCGCGGGAGGTTTTTCATTGTCAAGGCAAATCTCTTCATCATTACTTCGCCCTGGGATGAGGTTAGGCAGGACGCTGTATGACGAATATGGGCGTGTGCTATTATCCAAAGGGGTGGAAATTCGGGAAGGCTTTATCGATAAAATCCAAAAAGATTTCGCGGTTGTCTATATTGACGATGAGGTCACTGAGGGCGTTGAAATCAAAGAAGCGGTTCCGATGGAATTGCGATTGCAGACACAGTCGATATTGAGGACTCAGTGGGACTTATGGAAAAGCAACGCCACCCTAGATAAAGTGTCGATTGATCGACGTATTGCGAAATCCATGCGAAATCAAATGAAAAATTTGCTATCCATCATCCAGGGGACTACGATTCTTCAGGAAGACCTATCCAGTGTAGCAACCTATGATAACCAGACCTATGTCCACTCCATCAATGTGGCTATTTATTCGATGATCATCGGGTTAAGCATGGGGTTAACAGAGAACATGCTTGTCGATTTGGGCCTTGGTGCCATGTTGCACGACATAGGTAAAATATGGGTCCCTGTGGATGTGCTGAATAAACCTGGGAAATTAACTGCGGACGAATACGATGTGATCAAGAAACATGCAGATCTAGGTCACGAGGTGTTGGTGAAACAACATGAACTCTCGTATTTAGTGGCACATAGTGCTTATCAACACCATGAACGCTTAAACGGGTCTGGATATCCGAGGGGACTAGTCGGTGATGAGATACACTTATTTGGAAAAATCATTGCTGTAGCGGATGTTTACGATGCGATGGTCATGCACCGGCCATATCGTAGAGGAATGCTACCATCTGAAGTCATGGAGTATCTCTATAGCAGAGTGGAAACAGAATATGACTTAAACATTGTGGCTTTGTTTAGTAAAAAAGTATCCATGTATCCGATCGGCACGGAGGTCAAACTCAGTGACGGGCGCACCGCGATTATTAAAGATACGAACCCTAATTTTCCTGGCAGACCCATCGTGCGCATTATCCAAAATGAACGTGGAGAGGCCACAGCCCATGAAGAAGTAAATTTAATCGATCACTTGTATCTTACTATAGTTAATGCACATGATGGCGCCATTATGGACTTTTTTATGGACTAGCGCCTACCTCTCGTCACGCTTGAAATCCCAAAACAGGTTGACAAGGATCAGCGCATAAACGGGTTGAATGATTATGGAGAATATCCAGCCTAAAAATGTCTGCAACCATATCCCTGGAAGTGGCGATACCAGCGAATTAAATCCCATATCTGCAAAGGATAAAATCAATTGGGATAGTATGAGCATCATAAAAAGGAACCAGAAACGGTATTTTGTCAGCGACCAGGAGCGTTTGATAGCCGCCCAGTTGCTTTTATCCTCGATGATCACTGAGGTAAAGGTAAAAGACAATCTCACGACAATCCATAATAGAGCTACCAGTAGAGCCAGATATAAAAGGACTAGCAAGAATTGAAATCCTGGTATCAGTGATATAACCAGCGCAACAAGGCCAAAAAAGATTACTCCTGCAAACGAGAGGCCAATGAGTAACCAAAGAGTGGATAAGAATGCGGGCCATCGTTTACGGGCTTGCTGGATCGGATGAGCAAGGGTAATTTTTAAAAATGTATTGACAGCGCTGCTGCTGAGCGCATCGTTCGAAAGAGAATAAAAGCTGCCGTTCAGAAGTGGCGTAAACACGTTCAGGTTCAACATAGTAACAATCAAGCCGAGTACAGCGATCGTTAATCCGCCATGTAAGGTGATGTAATTCTGAAGCTGGGTTAGAAACTGTTCCATTCCTGCTTTGCCACTACTAAGCAGTTGCCAATTTAGGTTGTTGGCGGAACGCGACTGAATGACTGAGCTCAGGATGACCTGTGGAAGTTCGAAGAATAGGCTAATCATAAAAAGTTGTGGGAAGTATCTCCGATATTGATGATAGATGTTGTCAATCAATTGACCCATCGAATGCTGACGGAGATCTTTTGGCAATGTAACTCCCCCTTGACGTTGCACGAATTCAAGCATCAGTATAGCAGATTTACGACATGCTTGCTGAATTCCCCGGAATGGTTATACTATGAAAAAAATAACTTTTTTCTATTGAGGATGATGAAAATGGCGAGTAGACACTTGCGTTTGATGATATTGGGTACTGGACCAGCCGGCTTGACGGCTGCTATCTACGCTGCCAGAGCCAATTTGGAGCCGCTGGTGATTGAAGGCAATGAACCCGGCGGGCAATTGACGCTTACGACCGAGGTCGAAAACTTTCCAGGCTTTGAAGATGGAATTATGGGACCGGAATTGATGAACAACATGCGTGCACAGGCGGAGAAGTTCGGTGCGGAATTCGAAACGGGCTGGGTTACCTCGGTCGATCTCAGCAAGCGTCCGTTTCATGTTACGGTGAACGAAGAAGATCAGTATGAAGCTGATTCTCTCATCATTTCGACTGGCGCATCGGCTAGGCTGCTTGGTATTAAAGGCGAGTCGGAACTCATCGGTAAAGGGGTATCGACTTGCGCCACCTGTGATGGATTTTTCTTCCGTAACAAGCGCATTCTCGTGATTGGAGGAGGTGATTCTGCGATGGAGGAGGCTAATTTCTTGACTAAGTTTGCCAGTGAAGTGACGATTGTCCATCGAAGGAATGAACTTCGCGCCTCTAAATTCATGCAAGAACGTGCGAGGGAAAATCCGAAAATCAAATGGATGTTGAATGTAACTCCTTTGGAAGTTCATGAAAAAGAGAACAAGGTACATGCGCTTGAAGTGCTCGATAATGAGACAAGCGAGAAAAAAGTAATCGAGACGGAAGGTATCTTTGTCGCGATAGGTCATTCTCCCAATACTGCATTTTTGGGTGGTCAGTTGGCGACAGACAAAGTGGGGTATATTGTCACGAATAGCATTACAACAGCCACTAGCGTGGAAGGCGTGTTTGCTTGCGGTGATGTGATGGATTCCCGCTATCGTCAGGCTGTAACCGCAGCAGGATCAGGTTGTAAAGCGGCACTTGATGTCGAAAAATTCTTGGAAGGCTCATCGACGCATGACTGGTCGGTTTCCGTCGCTCAGTAATCAAAGAGAGATCAGTTCTATAGAGATGAATAAAACTAGGGGAATGGCATCCCTAGTTTTTCATTTTTCTACAATACAGTTCAAAAGTATCATAAAGATACCATCCGTAACACATGGCAATGTGAAGCGGCATGCGGATCTGGTGCAAGCGGTTGGATGGGAGCGATGATGACAAACGGCTGGATGAAAGGTGCCTTCAACATTTACGCTCATTAACCAATAGAATATAATCATATAAAAAAGGGTTCCTGTGCCAAGCGCAGGAACCCTTTTTTATATGATTATACCTAAATGCGAATGAAAGCACCGATCAGCAGTGAGAGGAAAAGCACGAAACTAAAGCGAATCAACGTAAGCGAAGTGGCCTTGAAGGCGGACTGCAACTCCTGCCCTTCACTAGTGACAAGGAAACGCCCGGGAATCTTGTAGGTGGAGAATACGAGCAGTAACGTAATCAGGGCCCAAGGTGTCAGTTGCTTCGTGGCGACAAGCAACAAAATGAGCGCATAGGAGAGAATAAAAGTTCCTCCGAGCACCGTTGCTCCGCCCTTTTTTCCTAAAATAATTGGTAAAGTTTTACGTCCCCCTTGAACGTCATGGACGTAGTCGCGAAGGTTATTGGCAAGCAGGATGGCGCCGATGAGCAAACCGATTGGCAGAGAAGTCCAAAAAGCATGATAGGAAAGATGGCCAGACTGAATGTAGTAACTGATCATGACAATGACAGGTCCCATAAAAAATCCAGCCGTCACTTCTCCAAACGGCGTAGATGAGATGGGATGCGGTCCACCCGAATAGAGGTACATCACCCCCATACTGATTACTCCAACCACTGCCACCCACCAAGAAGTACTGGATGAAATGTAAACACCAAGTAACACGGCGATTAGGATCGTCAGCCAGAATGCGGCGAGAACGAGTCCGGGCGCAATGCCATCGCGCACGATGGTTCCGGCAATTCCCACCATGTCCTTGTGATCGAGTCCTCGCTTATAGTCCATGTACTCGTTGATCATGTTGGCACCTGCTTGAATCAGCATGGAAGAAATAAGCATGCTGAGAAACAGCCAAAAATGAAATTTTTGTTCAGCAATGGCAAGTCCGGTTCCCACGAGCACCGGTGCGAGGGAAGCAGTAAGGGTGGGAGGGCGAAGCAATCGCCAAGCAATGACTAGTATGTTTGGTGACAAAACAGCACTTCCTTTCAATTCGTAACTAGTTAACTATTGATGAGTATAAAATTAGAAAAATCCTTGATTTACTAAGGATTGATGCACTATACGATCATAAATCATCCAATCTACTTCAACAAGTATGATACTAAAAGAGGTTCTAGCAAGAACATCCTAATGTTCTACTCAGAATAGTCCTTTTTAATCTAACTCTAACAATTGAGAAAGAGGATGATGTAATTGCTGAGGCATTATCAAATAAATTATATCGAACGGGAGTCGATTACGAATGAAAAAAAGTATCATCGCAGGCGTGGCTACGCTGTCCACCCTTTCAATTGCAGCAATGGGTGGGTTTGTAGGCAATGCAGCACCAGCTGCCCAAGCTGCACAGGTACATCACATAGCAAAGCACGCTGCGGCACATACTCTAAAAATGCAACACATTTATCTGACAATTTTACCAGGCGAGCATCTTGGCCCAGATGGGAAAATGCATGACACCTATTCTCCTGCAGATTTCACTGTCGTTCAAGGTGTGCCCGTACAAGTAACTGTATATAACTATGATGGCGGCCCCCACAGCTTCACCTCTACCTCGCTTAAAGTCAATAAAATGATTCCAGGACATAAGAACAAAGGTGTACCTAGTGTCACTACTTTCCAATTCACCCCAGCTAAAACAGGCGCTTTTACATGGCTATGCGATGTCAAATGTGATGGTCAAGCAAATGGCTGGGCCATGAGCCATGATGGTTATATGATGGGTAAAGTAAAAGTGGTTCCGAACAATCATAAAGAGCAATTTGTCACATTGACAATCAAAGACGGCTTGCAATATGCAGCTGTCGACAAACAACTTCATGACTCTTATTCGCCAGCTAGCTTTAATGTGACAGCGGGTTTGCCTGTTCATATGACTGTGGTCAACTGGGATACTGGCTCTCACAGTATGACGGCTCCTGAAATCAACCTGAATAAAGTGTTCCCAGGCGCTTCAAAAGAAGGCGTTCCGAGTGTAACGCAATTTACTTTCACAGTGAATAAAGCCGGTAAATTCAAATGGCAATGCGAAATATCATGTGATGGCGGAATGAAAAGTTTCTCCATGACCCATGTTGGCTACATGGTGGGTTATGTTAACGCTGTCAACTAACTAAGCTTACGAAATTTGTAAGAATCCCCTTGTTTCCCGGGAGTCTTTAGGCTCCCGGGTTTTTGCGTTTACCGGGGTAAGATATATTGAAGCTGGAACTTGTTGTAGACCAGTCGGTCTGTTATACTCGAAATGAACAGACTGGACGGTCTATTATTTAGCTAAAAGGGGATTTCGCGATGACGATAGTTTGGAAATCGGCGCATACCTATGAGGATATTTTGTTTGAGAAGGCAGAAGGGATTGCGAAAATTACCATTAATCGCCCGGAGGTTCGAAATGCATTTCGTCCCAAAACCGTGGAAGAAATGATGGACGCATTTGCAAGAGTGCGTGATGATGCGGAAGTTGGCGCGGTGATTTTAACCGGGCAAGGGGAAAAAGCGTTTTGCTCTGGCGGGGATCAGAAAGTGCGTGGACATGGCGGCTATATTGGCGATGACCATATTCCTCGCTTGAATGTGCTCGATTTGCAGCGTCAAATCAGACTACTTCCTAAAGCGGTGATCGCGGCAGTTGCGGGTTACGCGATTGGTGGCGGTCATGTGCTTCATCTAGTATGCGATTTGACGATTGCTGCGGAAAATGCTGTATTTGGGCAAACGGGTCCGATTGTGGGCAGTTTTGATGCGGGCTACGGAACAGGGCTGCTCGCGCGGACGGTAGGGATTAAGAAAGCAAAAGAAATTTGGTTTTTATGTCGCCAATACGGTGCAAAAGAGGCACTGGAAATGGGGCTAGTGAATAAAGTGGTGCCGGTCGAGCAACTAGAGGACGAAGCGGTTCAGTGGGCGCGAGAAATTCTCGCGAAGAGTCCAATGGCGATCCGCTTCCTGAAGGCGTCATTTAATGTCGATACGGATGGACTGGCAGGTCTGCAACAAATGGCTGGCGATGCGACCATGATGTTTTATATGACGGACGAAGCGAGAGAAGGCAAAAATTCATTTTTGGAGAAGCGTTCGCCTGACTTCTCAAAGTTTCCCCGTTTGCCATAATGATGGAACGAATTCCAGATTGGCTTTATGTGAAGCGAAATTCATCCACCATTGCGGTGGAATATGAAGGGATTGCCTGGTCGTATCAGACGCTTTTTGCAAAAGCAACAGCATTTGCAGGACACCTTCATCGTGATATGGGAATCAATGAAGGGGATCGCGTGGCCGTGATCGCCAGGCATGGCCTTGTTTTTACGGTGGCATTGCATGCATTGATGCAGGCGAGTGCCATCTTGGTTCCTGTCAACACGCGGCTAGCCGTTAAAGAAGTGGTATGGCAGTTGCGTGACGCCGGAGTTAAGTTAATCGTTGCAGACAAAGAACATGAGGAATTCGCTACCCAAATCATCCAGGTGGCGCAGGACGAAGGCAATACGCTGTTATTGCTGGTTCTTGCAGGTGATGACAAGGAGGCGGAACAAGCACCTCTTTACCGTAAAACCGTCGATCTCGAGAAGGTACATGCGATTGTGTACACCTCTGGTACGACAGGGTTCCCCAAAGGGGCTATGATCACCTACGGCAATCACTTCTGGGGGGCCACAGGGTCAGCATTTCGCCTTGGCTTGTCGACCGAGGACAGGTGGCTGATCCCCATGCCGCTTTTTCACGTGGGGGGCCTCGCCGTATTGATACGTAGCCTGATCTACGGCACTACGGTAGAAATCCATGCGCAATTTGATGCGGAGCGAGTGATGGCATCACTTCGAACCAAAAAAGTAACGCTTTTATCCGTGGTGGCGGTGATGTTGCAACGCATGCTCGCGATAGATGACGAGTGGTTTCCCGAAGGGGTCCGTGTGGTGCTATTAGGTGGCGGTCCAGCGCCTCGCGTCTTACTGGATGAATGTGTAAAACGGAAAGTTCCCGCGCTTTTCAGCTATGGTTTGACAGAGTCGAATTCACAGGCGGCCACGCTGACACTCGGCGACAGCCTGCGTAAAATCGGTTCTGCAGGTCAGCCTTTATTGATGAACGAAATAAAAATCATGCAAGACGGCAAGGAGCAACCTGCATATCACGCAGGGGAGATCCTGCTTCGTGGGCCTACTGTCGTGAAAGGATACTATCAAAGGCTGGATGCGAATGTGGCAACTTTTCAGGATGGATGGCTACACACAGGCGATATCGGTTATCTCGATGAAGAAGGGTATTTATATGTGCTCGATCGCCGACAAGACCTCATCATCTCGGGGGGAGAGAACGTCTATCCCGCTGAAATAGAGGCGGTGTTGCAGGAACACGAGGGTGTGCTGGAAGCGGGCGTTGCTGGGATGGAAGACGCTGAATACGGCCAGGTGCCATATGCGGTGGTCTCTGTACAGGGGAACATCTCGATCAGTGAAAAGGAATTAAAGGAGTTTTGTGCCACAAGGCTGGCAAAATATAAGGTGCCAAAAGTGATACGGATGGCAGAGGAACTGCCACGCAATGCGGCAGGGAAATTGTTGCGAAGGGAACTAGTGAGATGGCTGTAGATGTGATCAATTCGTTGATGGTTAATTTTCTGGTGTATTCAAGGCGTGTTCTTGGGGTATTTGAGTCTGCCATTGATGAGGCAAAGAGAACAGGTGAGGAACGAATCGCGGTAGCTACGCTACCCATTATGGGGGCTTTTCCTGAACTTGGGGTGATACGCCAGGCGAGTGCAATTGCGCCTGTTTTTTATGTAAACGACCCAATAAAAAACGTCGAGTTGCTCAGCGTGGGTGCGGAAAAGATGAGGGAATTCCATGGGGAAGACGCGATTGCAAAGGCAAGAACCGCATTCATGGAATATTTGAGTATCCAATCTGGAGACGAGCTCGTAAGTCCCTTGTTTTATGGAGGATTTGCTTTTGCCCCAGGTAACGCGCGGTCTGGGGTCTGGCAGAAGTGGCCAGATGGACTTTGGGTTTGGCCGCGTTGGCAGTGGGTGAAAGAAGGGGGTCGGGTTAACCTGATCGTCAGTCATCTTGTCAATGCCGACTCGAACGCGGAAGACATGTTTCGTGATCTACAGGCAGACTTGCAGAAGATGGCACTAGATCAGCCTCCCCTACAAGCAGTCGCAGCGCATTCAATGCAAGTAGCAATAGAAGAATCGACAGATGCAAATGCATGGATGCGAGCTGTAGAAGACACGGTTCACGACATTAAACAGGGTAAATACGAAAAAGTGGTGTTAGCAAGAAAACTCACGCTTAAAGCGGATCACGACCTGGACGCGATTATTGGGTTAGCCAAGTTGAAATCTGCCAATCCCACCAATGTGAGTTTTTATCTTGCATATGCGGATGATGTATTTGTAGGGTCTACGCCAGAGCGACTAGTGGAAACACGAAATAATCAGGTGGCGATCGATTGCCTGGCAGGAACGGCACCACGAGGTCAAACGGATGCTGAGGATGATGTTGTTGGCAAGCGCCTCTTAGAGAGCACGAAAGACTTGTATGAACATCGACTGGTGCGCACAGGCATCCTGGAGTCTGTGGAGGGAGTGGCGAAAGTTAGTGCGCCTAATGTTCCCATGCTTCGCAAGTTGACTCACGTACAGCACCTGTACACCCCCATTAGAGGAGAACTGAACCAAGGGAAAACGCTCTTTGATTTGGTGGAAAGCCTGCATCCCACGCCAGCCGTATCGGGGTTGCCAAACGAACTGGCTAAAGAAGCCATCTTGGAACGTGAAGGAATGGACCGGGGTTTTTATGCAGGGCCTATTGGCTGGATGGATCGCGACGGCAATGGAACTTTTGTGGTGGCATTGCGCTCAGGATTGATTCATGCCAATAAGGCCACACTTTTTGCTGGCGCAGGAATTGTCAGCGATTCAAATGCTGAGGCAGAGTGGCAGGAAACAGAGTGGAAATTCACTCCGATGAAAGCATCGCTTGGCATTGAACCGAAATAGGGAGAGGATTGAATTGGCGGATTACAATTCAGGGTTGCATGCAGTTCAGGTGTTTGTGGACGAGCTTTACCAGGCAGGCGTCCGTCAGGTATGCGTGGCGCCAGGGTCGCGCTCAACGCCGCTCACGATCGCGTTTGCTAGGCATGAGAAATTTAAGGTGTGGACAGTGCTTGATGAACGATCGGCAGGATTTTTTGCCTATGGAATGGCGCGAACGAGGCATGAACCTGTGGTGCTCGTGTGCACCTCTGGAACGGCGACTGCCAATTTTTTTCCTGCCGTTGTAGAAGCCTTTCAATCAGAGGTACCGCTTCTGGTGATCACGGCCGACCGTCCTCCCGAGCTTCATGGTGTGGGGAGTAACCAGACGATCAATCAGGATCAACTATATGGTACGTTTGTCAAACAATTTATATCGATGCCGGTACCGGAGGATACGGATGTCTTACTCCGTCATGCCAGATGGACAGCCACACGAGCCGCTTCGCTGACGACAGCTTCCCCACACGGGCCGGTTCATATCAACTGGCCTTTTCGTGAACCGCTCTTACCGCCGCCTGTTGCGGAGAATGAGTCGTCGAACCGGCAAGTCGTTCATGTGGGCACCCTGCAATTTTCAGATGCAGAAGTTGCCGCACTTGCTTCCTCATTGCAATATATGAAAAAAGGACTCATAGTCTGCGGCCCACAGGATCGCGAGGAGCTTGCGGCGCCTGTACTGAAACTGGCAGAAACGTGGCAATTCCCAGTTCTGGCGGACCCCTTGTCGCAACTGCGAACCTCAGGATTAACCACACCACTTTTGATCGATCATTATGACGCTTTTTTGCGAGCCGTCATGTCGTATCCTGAAGGACATCCGGTGCGTCAGGCTTTGCAACCGGAGGTAGTGATTCGCATTGGGCATGTGCCGACTTCCAAAGTCTTGGGACAATACCTGTCTAGTCTTACGAATGTAAGGCAAGTCGTCATCAACGGAAATGGAGCCTGGCAGGATCCGTTCTTTACTGCAACGGAAGTGTGGCAAGCAGATCCTGTGGCGATGTTTGGCAGATTAATAAAGGTGGCGCAGCGCGCGCAGGATTCATCTTACGCGATGCGTTGGAGTCAAATTTCAGCGACCGTACAAAAGGTGCTATGGCAAGAAGTGCCGAAAATGGTAGAGTTCTTTGAAGGCAGAGTGTGGATGGAACTGGAGCACATCGCGACGGAAGGAAGCGTGCTTTTCGCAGGCAATAGCATGCCCGTGCGCGATATGGACTCATTTTTTGCCTCTATTGACCGGAAGGTTCGCGTAGTAGCAAGTCGTGGCGCGAGTGGCATTGATGGCGTGGTGTCAAGTGCCTTTGGCGTCAGCGCGGCAGTACAGGCACCAGTCATTCTGGTGATTGGCGACCTTTCTTTTTATCACGATCTGAATGGACTTATGCTGGCAAAATTGTACGATCTTCCGCTTATTGTGATTTTGATTCAAAATGATGGTGGGGGCATTTTCTCTTTTTTACCTCAATCGACGCAAAAAGACGTGTTTGATTATTTCTCCACATCGCATGGACTAGACTTTGAGGAAATCGTCAAAAGTTACAATGGAAGTTATCAACGGATCACGAGTTGGGAGCACTTTCAAACGGAATTGGGGCAAGCGATTCACAGATCAGGATTGCAGGTGCTTGAACTGAAGACTGATCGAGAAGAAAATGTCGCGATGCACAGGCAATTGTTTGTTGCATGTGCGCATGTGCTTGAAAGCCTGGGAGATGAGTGGGTTGAAAGAAATTAGCGTCCCATTAAGCGATGTGGATGTTTTGGTGCGTTATGAAGAAAAAGGCACTGGCTTACCCATCGTGTTCCTGCACGGCTTTACGGGGGATTCGAGAGATTGGCTGCATTTCTCCCGTAAAGTGGCGATTGATCGGCCCTGGGTGGCGATCGATCTTTTGGGGCATGGACAAACCAGTGCACCTGATTTGGCACAGAGGTATCAGATGCAGCGGCAAGTGGCTGATCTCGATGCGATTGCCGCTTATCTGAAGCTGAACTCTTTTTTCTTTCTGGGATATTCGATGGGGGGAAGGACGGCGCTAACCTATACTATGCAACACCCTCAGCGAGTATATGGATTAATTCTTGAAAGCGCATCGCCGGGCTTGTTGACTGAGGAAGAGCAGGAAATGCGGAGATCCTCAGATGAACTGCTTGCCAGGCGGATACTGGAAGTGGGAATGGATCAGTTCAGTGAAGAGTGGGGGCGTCTCCCACTTTTTTTCACACAACAAATACTGACAAGTGAGGAGAAGACATTTCAGCAAACGGTACGAAAGTCGCAGCGTGCACGGGGACTTGCAGGTAGTCTTCGCGGAATGGGTACCGGCAGTCAACCCTCGCTTTGGAATGAGTTATCCTCTTTGTCGATGCCGGTGCTCTTTATCACAGGTGAATTAGATGAGAAATTTACAAAAATAGCAGTAAGCATGCAAAGGGCGGTCCCTCATGCCCAACATGCCATCATGCAAGGCGTTGGGCATAATGTACACCTTGAGTCACCTGTGGAGTTCTGGCGTGAAACAGAACAATTCATGAAGGCAATTTCACGGTAAACGTACTGCCCTTTCCCACGGTGCTATTGACGATAATATTGCCGCCATGCGCTTCCACAATCCATTTGGCGATGGATAACCCCAACCCACTACCTTGGTTTTCCCGATGACGGCTGCTGTCACCTCTCATGAATCGATCAAATATTTTGGGCAATTGATTAACTGGTATACCAATCCCTGTGTCTTTCACTGCGATTTGTGTAAAATTGGTATCACAGCCGAGCGTAACAGAGATGATAGCGCCGGAATTGGTGTATTTGAGTGCATTATCAAGAAGGATTAGCAGCAGTTGTCGCAAACGCTTGATGTCCCCAATCGTTTTGCACGGGAATTCGGGAGTTTCCCATTTTAAATCTTTTTCTTGGTCCTCGGCGAGCGGTTGGACGGTATCTGCCACTTCGTGTATGAGCGCGGAGAGGTCTATTTCCTCATGCTCTATCAGTATTTCCATCGAATCCGCGCGGGCTAGTGTCAATAGGTCTTCGATGAGGGTGGTGGTACTTAGTACTTCCGAATAGGCGTTGCCTAGCCAATGCAATTCACTTTCAATCGTATGTTCTGGATGGCGCAACAGCACCTCTAAGTTAGTTTTGATAATGGCCAGTGGTGTGCGAAGTTCGTGAGACGCATCGGCCACGAATTGCTGTTGCCTTTTCCATGCGCGGATAGAGGGACTGAGGATTCGTGAGGAAAGCCATAGCCCAATCATAATAGTGATGCCAAGTGCAAAAAACCCGACAATTCCGAGTGTCCATAGTAGGTTGGACAGAGTCGTGTCTGTACGGGCTGCTGAAGTTGTGACACGAATAATAAAATCCCCTCGCTGAAAGTGAATGACGGCAAAAAATGCTCGATAAGGGATACCCTGAATGTTAATGGTCTTAAAAATCCCATCAGGATGATTTTGCGCCACTTTATAAATGGACATTGGGCTTACGAAAGGATTGCCATCAATAAACACACTGTATGTAATGGAGTTGCCTGGCACCCGTTGCCAAAGACTATAATTGTACTTCGTATCGGACGAAGAGGCGTGACCGGCGCTCGAAGTAATATCCGCCTTATTATTCATATGGGAATGAATGGTGTGAATGGCATATGTTTGCAATCCGTTATCAAGCAACCCAAAAAGTTCATTTGCCATCAGGCTGTATACAAGTCCGAGAAGGATCAACCAAATGGTAAACAACGCTCCAATGATGATTAAAAATAGCTTGATGCGCATGGCGCTAAACGCGTCATTTTGGGTGACTTGTTTCAAACGAATTTCATCCTTTAAACAGCTAAAGTAAGAGTCATTCTGGCTTTTTTAGCGTGTAGCCGACTCCGCGAACGGTTTGGATGGATGGACCATTCACGCTATTCAAACGCCTTCTCAAGTGATGAACGTAGGTATCGAGCACACCTTCCAGTACATCTGTTTCGTATCCCCAGACATGGTCAATCAATTGTTGTCTGGTGAGTACCTGTCCGGAGTGGCGAATCAACATCTCAAGGATTTGCGTTTCTTTTGGGGAAATGATGACAGGGTCTTGTTCCCCATACTCAATCGTGCGCGTCAATACATCAAGATGAAGTCCCTCAAATTCAAGGCGGTGGTCAGTGACAAATTCAGTGGGCCTGCGGGTGAGTGCATGGATACGAGCCAGTAGTTCCTCAGTGGCAAACGGTTTGACCAGGTAATCGTCAGCGCCTGCATTGAGACCATCGACGCGATCCGAGATAGAATCCCTTGCCGTTAATAACAAAATGGGTGTGGTGATCCCCTGCTGCCTCAGGTTTCTTACGATATCAAGGCCATCAATTCCCGGCAACATGCGATCCAGAACAATTGCATCGTATGGGACCGACATTGCCAAATGCAGACCTTCATCCCCTTCAAATACAGCATCAGCTTGAATCTGGTCTTCAGCAACCAGTCTGACCAACGCTTCTGCCAATTTGACTTCATCTTCCACAATCAAGATGCGCAAATCATTTCACCTCATGATGAACATACCACATAACAAAAAACAGCGCACTCTCAACTGAGAGGATGCGCTGTTGAAGTGTCGGCAACAAAGATTACGTTATGACTTTGTTCCCTAATGTTTCGCCCATTGCCGAGTCGATTTCTGTGAAAGATAGGTCCGTTCCAGCTTCTTCCACGCTGATGTTGGCTGTTTCACGGCCAAAGATGACAAAAGGAAGAGCTAACACGAGAATCGCTATCGCTATGCCTTCAAAAATCACCTGATTTCCCCACAGGCTCAAGAACCAGGGGATAAAGTAAATGGTCACAATACCGCTAAGTACCCGGGCGGTCATTTCATTGAAATACACCCCTTGACCGCGAAGTCTCGTAGGATATTGTTCTGCCACCGTCAGTTTGGAGACGGGGAATACGCCGAGTCCAAAGAACGAAGTGAGAAATCCTGCGATGACTACGAGTATCGGAGACTGGAACAAGCCAAACATGCCAGCTCCGATTGCAGCGAGAAGAAAGTAGATGGTGAGCAAGCGCTTGCGTCCAAACCGATCAGCTAGATAGCCTTGAACGATCGAACCGATACCTGCCATTCCCATCATGAGTCCGGTAAAGAGAATCGCGCTACCTGAACCAAACCCTCTTGACATGAGCAGTGTTGGGCCAAATACCAATAGGATATAAAAGAGAACAAGTGCTGCCGTGAGTTGCGCAGCTACAATGACACCACGCTGAATGTATGGGCTTTTTAATAACACTTTTGTCGTAGGTAGCGTATTAGCGCCTTTTTGAATAACGACGAGCGCTCTGCGATTGATGAGTTCCTTGTCGTGAGGCAATCCGGCTTGATCCTCTAGTCTTTCCACCAAACGCTGTACTTGATCTCTTCTGCCTTTTTTCAAAAGGTAACGCGGTGATTCAGGGAGCCAAATGGCTAGCGGAATAAGTAGGATGAGTGGAATGCCGCCAAGATAGAATGGCACTCTCCAAGCGATGTCTGTCGAAAAAGTGCTAAGTGCCCACAAGGACGCCAAATTGGGAATTAAGTAGGCGGCAGTTAGTATGCCGTTCGAATAGCCGATACTGACAGCGCGTCGTTTGCTATGAACAAATTCAGACAGGAACAGATATGGCATGGGAAGCACGGCACCTTCGCCAAGTCCAGCCAACAGACGGACGAGAATAAGTTGCCAGACGGAATGGGTCAGGGCTCCCACCATGGTGATGATAGAAAAAATGAGGATGCCATAAAGCACCACGTTTCTTCTGCCAAATCGGTCGGCAAGAATACCCGCCGGAATCATTCCCACAACGACACCTATTGTCGATGCGATGCCAAGAAGTCCCATGTCGTTTTGCGTGAGGTGCCAACTGTTTTTAAGTACGGTGAGGACAGGGCCAACAATGCCAATGTCAAAAGCTTCCGCCAGCCAGACAATGGAAAGTAAAGCAATAATGCCAACGGTGGTCCTGGTGATCGGTGTGCGATCGAGGCGGGCGAGCAAATTTTCATCAGCATACAAGGACTGATTGATTTGCATGAGATCTAACCTCCTAATAGTTAATCAAAGCCTGATTAGGCACTTCTGGACAAATTTGAACGAAGACTTGGTAGTTTGGATTTTTGTCCGACGATGTAACTGACAAGCGGTATTTTCCCGAGGTAGTTGGACACCATAATGGATACCCCGTACACAAAGAGAATAGAAAGCGGTAGTAAAATCATGCGCAAGGTCGTATGGGGATGAACACTATACACAAATACCTCAACGTAGTGAAGCGCAAATGGGTGTACCAGGAACACGCCAAAGGATGCGGCAGCCACCATTTTTACAAAACCGCTGAACCAACGAAGAGTTGCCTTGTGTCGATTGTCTGCCCACCAAACACCAACTCTCCAAAGGACTGCGGTGGTGGCCAGACTATAAGGGATCATAAATGGCTGTAAAACAAGATCTGACATGGAATAATCCTGATTCAACAGATATCTTCCCATCGCGTAATGAATCCAAAGTGCGACCAACATGACAAGAAATGTGGCAACGATCATACGGGTATGGGACAGGAGGTATTTCTTTACCGGATTATAATAGATGGCAAACACGGCGCCAGCGATAAACCAGAACTCGTAGGTCAAGAGATTGCGATCACGATAGAGGATGAGCCACTTTAACACGACTGGCAGATGAGTGATGTTCAGGTTTTGCAGGTAGGCGCTGTTTAGCCACATCAGGAATAACTCAACAAAAAAGCTGCCGACGAAAATCCAGATGTGCCACTTCTCTAGTTTTTTCATCGCAATAATGAACAGCGGAAAGACCACATAAAGTTGCATGGAAATCAGCAAATAATACAGGAAGAACTGATTGCCGGTTAGAAGTGCTTTGCCAATAACCAGGAACAGGTGTGGCGCTGACCACGAAAAATGATGCAAATACGTTCCCGAAAACAGGATGTAGGCAATCGTAAAAAAGATATAAGGGATAGCGATTAACAAGAAGCGTTTCTTCCAAAACGTGGTAGCCTTAAATGGCTTCCGGTAATAAGTGATAAACAAGACTAGTCCGGTGATGAACATGAATGATTCCCGGGTGAAGTGCAATGCGGTCAATCCTGCCTCAAGTAGTACATTTGCAGTGCTCATGTCGGGATTGAACGTATTATAAAAAGAAAAGTTGTGCACACATACGACGCCAAGGATAATAAAGGCTCGCATCAAGTCAATTTCATATAAGTGTTCTTTCATGGATGAAGCAAACCTCCTCCGATAATGGCTCCATGATAGCTTGCTATATTTAAAAACATCTTAATAAGCTTACACGCCAACTTGCTCAGCTTTAAGGCGATTTTAAGATGTCACTGGCAAATTAATAAGGATGAAACTGAATCTATAGTGGAAGGCGATCAACATGTCTGAACTAAGCCGAAAAATCGAAGCCCATTTAACTGGCAGTGAAGAGAATGTCGTTTTTTATGATGAGAAATGGACGGGAATTCAAAATCTGCATAGTGACGTGCTGGGCATAAAGCGTTTGTTAACTGAGCAAGGCGTGCGACCTGGCGATAAAATCCTACTGGCCAAGGAAAATTCCTATATTTTTATTGCGATTTATCTAGCACTCATTCAATTTGGCGCTACCGTGGTGCCTGTCAACCCTTATATGCCAAAGCCTGAATTGATGAAGGTGGGTTCCCGCGCACAAGTGACAGGCGCTTTTGTCAGCAAAGAAATTGTAGATCGGATGGATAGTGAGCAATTAAACATGTTGCGGTTTATCGTGACGATACCAGCTAAGGTGACTGGTGCCAGTGAGCTTGTGGTGAGTCCGGTAGGGAATGTGGTCCATGAAATCACGGCAGAACAGGAACCTAGTGAAGAAGAAACCGCCATTCTGCTTTTTACTTCAGGTACCACAGGGCTTCCTAAAGGCGTGAAATTATCCCATCAACAAGTGCTCGCCACCGTTGACCAAGTGATCAAAACGCATCTTCTTGGGGAGCTTGATATCAGTTATTGTTTTTTGCCGCTTTTTCACATCAATGCGCAAGTAGTAGCACTCTTATCCACCATTATCTCGGGTGGCAAATTGGTCGTTGAGGAAAAATTCAGCGCCTCTCGCTTCTGGAATACGGTAAACCAGCATCAAGTCACCTGGGTGTCGGCAGTGCCCACAGTGATTGGCATTCTGATCAAAGGGGAAAATACGCCCGAAGTACCAGCCTCGTTACGCTTTGTTAGGTCCGCTTCTGCACCGCTCCCTATGTTGACTGGCAAACGCTTTGAATCCCGTTTTGGTGTACCGATTATCGAATCCTATGGCATAACGGAGGCAGCCAGCCAGGTTTGCGTCAATCCGTTGCCGCCAGGCAAACGCAAGGCGGGTTCAGTTGGTTTACCAGCCGGTGTGAACTTGAAAATTGTGGCGGATGATGGTTCGCAGGCAAGTGTGGGAGAGACAGGGGAAATCGCCATTCAAGGTGATAGTGTGATCAAACATTACGCATACGGAGACGAGGGCAAGGGCAGCTTTCAAAATGGCTGGTTTCACACCGGTGATCTCGGCTATGTCGATGAAGAAGGCTATGTATTTATCACAGGGCGAAAAAAGGAAATGATCAATCGCGCAGGACAAAAAATCAGCCCCCGGGAAGTGGAAGATGTGATCAGCCAGCACGATGAGGTCAAATCGGTGGCAGTGATCGGCCTTCCAGATGAACTTTACGGAGAGCGCGTGGTCGCTTATTTGGTACCGGAACCATGGGTGAAGGATAAAGAAGCGTTGGTGATGGTGCTAAACGAGCTTTGTAGGAATTCTCTCTCCGCCTACAAATGCCCAGAGGAATTCAACTTTGTAGAAACCATCCCGGCAGGCCCTACGGGAAAAGTTCAACGCCACCGGCTGCGGGAAGAGGTCTTGGCGCTTGGATCTAGGTGAGAAGCTGACGTGATGGAGTGAATGCGACGTGAAATTTCGCTGGACTTATGTTTGGATTGTACTTCTCATCGTGATTGTGTTGATGAAATGGAACAGCTTGCAGGGACTTTTTACTGCGGCTGACCATCAAGTACCTAAAGATACATATAAAAAAGGCGCTGTCATGAAAGTGATGTCGATTGGGTCGTCGGTAGCAGAGGGTTGGGATGACCCAACTGGAGGTGGTTATTTAAAACGGGCGTTTGCATCGTTCAGCCAGTATAATCACGCTACGTTTGATTTGATCAATCAGGCAAAAGCCGGCGATACAGTGGTAAAAATCGAAAATGAGTATGCAGGTTGGCTGAAATCCATCAAGCCTCAAATTGTAGTGCTTGCTTGGGGCGCTTTGGATGACCTCAGCAATCACACCCCCATGCCTGTGTATAAACAACAAATCAGAAATGAGATTATGCTTGCGCTCGCGAGTCATGCTAAAGTATTTGTCGTGACCCCACCAATCACAAGGGCCTCTTATACGCAGTACAAGGTGCAGGAAGCGCAAATGGTCAACACGGAAATGGCGATCGCTAGGAGTTTTCCTGCGAACCAGGTTTATGTGTTTGATGTGTTTAACCAGATGAAAAACTATATTGCTTCGCATCATCAAACGTATGTACCCTATATGGCAGATGGTTGGCATCCCAATACGAAAGGTCATGCGCTGGCGGGACAACTGCTATTTAATGATATGAAAGCTGAGCTCGGATAAATGGTTTACGAGGAGAGGGTCGAATGAGCCAATATGTAGTAGGACATTTTTTACAACATGAACAGGCAGAACAAGCAGCGGTGGCCTGTCAAAAAGAGTTTCCTGACAAAGTGTCGTTAAGTAGCACCACTCCCCATGAAGAGTGGTGGAAAGCGGAGCGTTGGCTTGAGTCATCATTCGAAGCGCTCGGAGGGATGGCGGCCTCTGTGGCTCAGGTGGTGCCCGGGTTTGGCGTGTTGTTTCTTGGTGGGCCGCTTGACGGCGTGAGACAAGGACAGGCGCTGGCAGATTGGCTCATGTTCCATCCCCATCACCAAGAGAATGATAAAGCGACTTTTGTAATTTTGCTGGTAGAAAGTGAAGAAGCAGAGAAAGCCAAACAACTACTATCCGAATTGGGTGCCGAGCACATTCATCAGGCTGCCGTCAAGTAATCTATACGTTTATTTGATAAAAATCGAATGCCATGACCGTTTGTGGGAAAATGGTTTGCGCCTCTGCGAGCATTGCGGAGGCTTTTGTTTCGTCATAACGCGCGCTGAAGTGCGTCAATACAAGTGTCCGCACATTCGCTGTCTTCGCGGTGTTAGCGGCATCGATGTTAGTGGAGTGGCCGCTGATCATCGCGAGTTTTGCCTCCTCTTGCGCGAACGTTGCCTCGTGAATCAACAGATGCGCATCCTGGGACAATTCAATGGCCGATGGGCAAGCGGAAGTGTCCCCAAGAATGACAATTTTTTTTCCTTTAACGGGAGATTCAATAAAATCCATCCCGTTGTATCGCCTACCATCAGAAAGTTCAATCTCTTCTCCTTGCTTTAAACGTCCAAAAAGGGGGCCAGACGGAATCCTTTCGGCTACCGCTTTTTCAACCTTAAAGCGACCTGGTTTGTCAGGCAGATGCAGTGCGTAACCAAAGCTTTTGATCGGATGGAGTAAAGCGGAATACTCGACCCTAGCTGTCGGAAGGTCAAGCACATTCCTCTCTGCCGTGATCTCCTCAAAATAAAGCGGATAACTCAGATTAGTTTGACTTTGTTTCAAAACTAGTGTGACAAATGATTGAATGCCTTCCGGTCCTATGATGGTAAGCGGCTTCTCCGATCCGCCTTGCAATGACCGACTGCTGAGAAATCCCGGCAACCCAAAAAGGTGATCACCGTGCATGTGGGTGATAAAGATGTGAGTCACCTGCGCAGGGCTGACTGAAGCCCGTTGAAACTGGTGTTGCGTGCCTTCGCCACAATCAAACAGCCACACTTCCCGCGACTGGTCAAATCGTACGGCGATGCTGCTGACGTTGCGTTTGCGAGTAGGTGCGCCGGCACCTGTCCCTAAAAAAATAACTTCCATCGGTATCTCCTCAATTTTGCTGCTTTTCTCATCTAAACTAATCGCCTGACCATTGTCAAGTTGCCAAGGTGGTACCGAGATTGACGAAGATCCAGGTAGCTCACTTTGCCTGTGCCTCCTCCTGCTGATAGATACTGGCCAGCGCCCATAAAGATTCCAAGATGGCGGCCCTCTGCAAAGATCAACAAATCACCTGGAACTATGGGCTGCAACTGCCTGTTGACTGGTTTTCCCAAGCGCTGCAACTGGGCGACATCGGAAATGGGGAGCCCCAATGATTTTTTGTAGACGTAAAATACAAATGTAAAAGGATCAAATCCTTGGTCGCCGTGACCTCGGTTGTGACCCCAAATCAGTGGGGTCCCGATAAAGGGTTGGGCGGTATGGACGATTCTTGAAAAAGCCTCCGATCTTTTGAACGGTGCATGATAAATTGAAGCATGTTGGGTTGACGGCTTCTCCCGCAGCACTTTCAATTGAAATAATTTTTTATAGGGTGACCGTATCTGAATCGTGTTGAAGTGATATGCTGGTAGTCGTGTGTTGACAAAGTGCAAAAGTCCTGCTGGACGATAAAAATCCCCAATATCCTCACGCTTTGCTAAGCGATATGCAAGGTGATGGGCTGCCGCTTCATGCACTGGCTCCACCAATAAAATCACCTTGTCACTCGCTTCTTCAGTCCATTCTGCACGTAAGAAACGAATGTACAAGGTGTGGCCTCCTCTTTACATGGTCTGTAAAGAGTAGTATGGACAAATTGGCTACTTTTCATAGCCAATAGGGCTTAACCAAGCGCGGATTCAAGATCTTTTTGTATATCTTCGACGTCCTCGACGCCTACAGAAAGTCGTACCATTCCATCTGTCAGGCCCATTTTCAACCGTTCTTCGCGCGGGACCAGAGAGTGGGTCATAGTGGCTGGGTGTTGGATCAGTGAGTGAATATCTCCTAGACTCACCGCTCTTTTGATCATTTTCAATCGATTCATCAGATTTCGTCCGGCATCAATGCCACCTATCAGTTCAAAGGAGATCATGGCGCCAGGGTAACGCATTTGCTTTTTCATGATGTCCTCGTCGCCAGGTTTCAGTCCCGGGAAATATACTTTATCGACGGCAGGATGGGTAGATAAAAATTGAACCAGTACCTGCGCGCTTTTTACCTGTTGGTTCATGCGAAGTGCAAGTGTGCGCATCCCTCTTAGTAACAGCCATGCGTCAAAAGGCGCCAGCACCGCCCCGATATCCTTTAGAGTCGTCATGCGGATGGACTGAATCAGTTCCGCTTTTCCCACCGCCACTCCGGCGATGACGTCACCATGTCCGCCGAGGTACTTCGTCGCAGAATGAACTACCACATCCGCCCCGTGAAGGATTGGCTGTTGCAAATAAGGACTCATGAAGGTATTGTCAACGATCACCGGCAGCCCATGTTTGTGCGCAATTCTCGCCACTTTTCCAATGTCGACGAGAGATAGTGTGGGATTGACCGGAGTTTCCAGGTAGACCGCCTTCGTGCTAGGTGTAATCGCGGTCTCAATCTCTGCTTCAGTACTTAGCTCGGAAAAACCATGATCAATTTGAAACCTGTCTCGCATCAGTTCGAGTAGGCCAAAAGTGGAGCCATAGAGGCCGCTTGAGCAAAGCAGGTGATCACCGCTCTTTAATAAATTTAAAAGTACGGCAGAAATCGCCCCCATTCCACTGCCAAACGCGATCCCGTCTTCTGCACCTTCAAGTTTGGCCACTGCCGTCTCAAATAGCCTTACGGTAGGATTGGACAAGCGGGTGTAAATATAGCCCTGTTCTTCGCCTGCAAATCGCCTGGCACCTGTTTCCGCGCTGGGAAAGGTAAACGTAGACGTTTGTACGAGCGGCGGGATCAAGCTGTCATAGCTGTTGCTTTCAGTGGTCACCTCGGCCAGCAAGGTATTCCAGCGAATGTCGTCAATCATAAGTATCCTCCTTGGGTATGAAAGCGCTTATCAGTCAACATGCCTATTATAATTCTCTTTACCTCGAATAAAAAACCACTTGACGTAATCGATCTATATGTGATAGTTTTCTCACATAACAAAATAGTTTTTTGAAACTCTTATCCAGAGTGGCGGAGGGACTGGCCCGATGAAGCCCGGCAACCGACAGTGAAACATGCTGTAGTGGTGCTAATTCCAGCAGGTGAAGACCTGGAAGATGAGAGGGAACGTCTGACATGGCAGGCCGCTTCCCCTCGAAGTGGTTTTTTTATTTGCAAAATACTAATGTCCCAGAGGGGGAACGTCCATAATGACAAGTAACTGGAATTTTGAAACCCGCGCCATTCATGCGGGACAATCGCCTGATCCGTCCACGGGGTCCAGAGCAGTGCCGATTTACCAAACCTCATCGTATGTGTTTCACGATACGGAACACGCAGCCAATTTATTCTCGCTTAAAGAGGCGGGAAATATCTATACCCGCATCATGAACCCTACGACCGACGTGTTCGAAAGTCGTATCGCAGATCTGGAAGGCGGCGTAGGAGCGCTTGCAGTGTCTTCCGGGCAAGCTGCCATCACGTTTTCACTGCTCAACATCGCTGCGGCAGGAGATGAAGTGGTTTCCTCAACGAATTTGTATGGAGGCACTTATAACCTTTTCGCCGTTACTTTGAAAAGGCTTGGCATTAACGTGAAATTTGTCAAACCTACTGATTTTGAAGGGATTGAAGCGACCTTTACTGATCGCACCAAAGCGCTATACATTGAGACCATCGGCAATCCTAGCGTTGACGTGGCCGACCTTGAAAAATTGGCGGATATTGCTCATCGTCATGGAGTGCCGCTCATTGTCGACAACACGTTTGCTACCCCCTACCTCTGCCGGCCCATTGAATTCGGCGCAGATATTGTGATTCATTCGGCGACCAAGTTTATCGGAGGGCATGGCACTTCTATTGGCGGCGTGATCGTTGATAGCGGGAAGTTCAACTGGGATAATGGTAAATTTCCGGGGCTATCGGAACCTGACGCAAGCTATCATGGTATTTCCTATGTGCGCGATGTCGGTGCCGCAGCTTATATCGTAAAGGCACGCGTGCAATTGTTGCGGGATTTGGGATCAGCGCTTTCACCGTTTAATAGTTTTCTTTTCCTGCAAGGGCTCGAGACGCTGCACTTGCGCATGGAACGGCACAGTGCGAATGGCCTTGCCATTGCGAAGTTTCTTGAATCCCATCCCCATGTGGCATGGGTCAATTATCCCGGGCTGGAGAAGAGCCCTTATTACCATCTTTCGCAAAAATACCTGCCAAGTGGCCAAGGCGCCATTCTCACCTTTGGCATTAAGGGTGGCGTGAAAGAAGGAGGCCGCTTCATCGATTCGCTCAAGCTGTTCTCCCATCTCGCCAATGTTGGGGATGCCAAGTCGCTCGTGATTCACCCAGGGAGCACCACGCACCAGCAATTATCGGAAGAAGACCAAATCGCATCAGGTGTGACCCCTGATCTCGTGAGGCTCTCGATCGGCATTGAGAATGCAGAAGATCTGATCAATGACCTCGACCAGGCCTTGAAAATAGCGGTAAAGTAAATAAAGGGTCGCATAGGCGACCCTTTTTATCATCAGGATGGGGAAAGTGCTGCCTCATCCTGTTTTCTTTTTTTGTCCATCCGATACAAAATCGGCATCAGGATAATGGCGATGATGACGACTGGTATGCTTGTCCACTGAGCTGCATCCCAATGGAATAGGAACCTAGGACTATCACCTCGCAACATTTCAAGAAAAAACCGCTCCGCATTGTAGAGAATCATTTCAATTAAAAACAGCCATCCGCGCGGAATGCGCCATTGCTTGATGATAAGAAGAAGCGCGAAGATGATGATATCGCCTTGGCCCTCCCAGACTTCCGCTGGCCACAAGGGCTTGTTGCCAAACGTAGCATAGGCGAGCGTGCCTGGTGGGTAGAGCAAGCCAAAATGGCCGCCGGTAGGGCTTCCGAACGCATCCCCGTTCATCAGGTTGGCATCCCGTCCAATGCTTTGACCAAGGATGATGCCAGGCGCGGTGAGGTCTGCAAGCTCCCAGAAGCTCAAGTGCTTTAATCGCACATAAATGATCCCCGCGATCAAACTACCTGCAATTCCTCCTTGAATCGAAAGCCCACCGTTCCAGATGGCGATGATTTGACCAGGGTGAACGCTGTAATACTGCCAGTCAAAAAAGAACACTTGCCAGAATCGCGAACCAATTAGACCTCCGATAAAAAGAATCGGCGCCAGGTTTAGCAAATGATCCACGAGGTGGCGTTTTCCTTCCACTTTTGCCAAAAAAATAGTCACGCCAAGCCCCATTAAAAACGCAAGCAAAAACAACGTGCTGTAAGCACGCACAGGAAATGAACCGATATAAAACCAATACTGATGCATTCTTGTCCTCCCTGACCAGTTGGTTGTGTTCATTGTACCAAATTTAAGGAGCATAGTCCTGAGTGGTTTCCGTCTTCGGTCTGATGTGCAAGTTCAACATTCGTGGTACAAAGAAACCATGAAAAAAAATGAGGTGGTTGAAAGTGAAACGGACATTCGCGATTGCTATTGCGTTGCTAGGCATCTTGTTGTTGATGAAAGCGGTGGGGCTCATGTCAGAAGCCGTCTCCCAAGTGATTTCTGTCTATTGGCCAGGACTCTTTATCCTTTGGGGGCTTGAGGAATTTTTTACTCATTTACTTCGAGGAAAAAGAAAAGTGCTTTGGCCCGCGCTGTTAACTTTTCTTGGTCTTGCGTTGTTACTTCAAAATTTGCGCGTACCGGGAATCAGTGTGATCAATCCCTGGCTACTGTTCCTGGCACTGTTTTTGATCTACATTGGCGTCTCCTCCCTACTTGGAATTTCTACCGTTCGGATCGTGGTTAACTCCAAAAAACGAAGGTGGAATGAGTACTTAAAAAAAAACGTGAAGTATGATTTTTCATCCCATGTTGATTTTGACGATCCGGCTAATTTTCAGGAAAATATTCATGAAAAGGTCAATTCCAAATTATCGAGGATCCCTAAGATTGGCGACTTTCGCATTGGTGACGGGCCATGGACGCTCGAACCCTTGTTCTTAAAGCAACTGGCGGGATCTGTGCGCATTAATCTTGGCACTGCCATCATCCCTGATGGCATCACGCCAATAGAGATTAACGGTGGAGCTGGTGAAGTGAGAATCGCCGTTCCTGAGAGCCTAGCGTTGAACATCAGAGTGGAACTTTTCGCGGGAGAAATTCGCGTATTTGACCAAAAAACAGAAGGGGTATCGATACCCGAATACAATTATATTTCTCCAGATTACAGCGAAGCAGATAAAAAAGTGGATATTTTCATCCGATTGAAGGCTGGCGAAGTTCGAATCACAAGGTTGATATGATGGGCAGTCAAAATACATTGACCTATTTTATACGCACACATTTGCAAGTAGCTTGGATCAGTGCCGGATTATCTGCGATTTTGTTCGTCTTTTTACTGGTGTATCACAATTTGTGGCGTTGGGGGAGTGGGCTTTCCCATTCTATGCACGTATCAGTTGATATTGCGTATGTAGTGATAGGATTGCTTTTTTTCCTGATGGCCGCTTTAGCGAGTGGCGTTGTTGCAGTCGTTGTCAGTTTTCAGGGGACGCGGGAAATGAGAGCTAAACTCTCGATGGTGGCAGAAGCTATTGCACTCTATGCGGCAGGCAAACTCACTTATCGAATGAGCGTGACTGGTCAAGATGATTTGTCCCTGATCGCGCAAAATCTGAATGTAATGGCGGAGCGACTGCAGGATCAGGTATCGGTGCTTCAAGAAGCGGCTCGACAAAATGCGGAATTGCAAAAAAGTGTGGAGGCGGCAGCTATTTTGCGGGAACGGGAACGGGTCAGAAGGGAGCTTCACGACCGTGTCAGTCAGGAATTATTTGGACTTTCCATGTTAAGTACAACGGCCGCTAAAATCAGAAGTAGCAAGCCTGACAAAGCGCTTGAATTGTTACCAGAAATCGAGGAATTGGCAAAACACGCTCAAGGCGCAATGAGGGCACTGTTGCTGGAACTTCGACCGCTTGAACTGAATCAGCGTCAATTGGTCCCGGCTTTGCGGGAGTTGGCTGGTGAAATGGCCAATCGCACGGGCATTAGTATTGATTTTCATTATGCTATTGCTGATGGAGTAGATCAGGAAATCAACTCTGCCATCGAAGATGCACTGTTTTTAATTGCGCAGGAAGCGATCATTAATGCAATCAAACATGCGGAACCAAGAAATATAGGCTTAACCATTGATAGTGAATCCACCCGTTTGATACTTCTAATCGCAGATGATGGAAAAGGGTTTACGCCAGAAGAAGGCAAGTGGACATCTGTCGGACTGCGTTCTATGAGGGAAAGAGCAGAGTACTTAGGCGGAACGGTAACAGTGAAAAGTGATTTGGGTATAGGCACAGAAATTATGTGTATCATTCCGCGCATTGATTGAGAAAGAAGGGGAAACATGACAGCACCGATAAAAATCCTGATTGTCGATGACCATCATGTGGTACGCAAAGGCCTGAAAACAGTTCTTGGGTTGGAAGAGGATTTTGTGATTATTGGCGAGGCAGAGGATGGAAATGACGCTTGGGTTCAGTATCAGCAGTTGATGCCGGATATCGTTCTGCTCGATTTACAAATGGAACCGGTGGATGGCATCACGGCACTTATTGCCATTAAAGAAGTAGATCCTGAGGCAAAAGTCATTGTGCTCACTAGTTTCGTCGATTCTGCCAATGTATTGCCTGCCATTGAAGCTGGGGCAACCGGTTATATGCTAAAGACCGCCGATCCGGAAGAAATTGCTGACGCTATTCGTGCTGCACATATTGGCAAAGGGACATTTGATCAAGTAGCGATTCAGGCAATGTCGGAAGGGATGAAAAACCGCGCCAAGTTCACAGAGTTGACTGATCGAGAAAGGGAAGTGCTGCGTTTGATCAGTAAAGGCAAATCCAATCAGGAAATCGGTGATCAGTTGTTTATTAGTATAAAAACAGTAAAAACCCATGTCAGTAATATTTTATCCAAACTTGACGTGGAGGACCGGACACAAGCCGCGGTTTATGCGCTCCGCTATTTGTTTTTAAATGAAGGGGATGGTTAATTAGGTTGTGGAATTTGATTGTAGTAGTATAATGAACATGGATTGAAATGTATGTGAAATTTCACTCAAGGAGGGAGTAGGATGGCAGAAACACAATACTCTGCTGGACTAGAGGATGTTGTCGCCGCAACATCGGAAATTTGTTTTATTGATGGCGATGAAGGAAGACTGGTGTATCGCGGATACGATATTCATGATTTGGTAAGCGGCGGCTGCACATTTGAAGAAGTCATTTTTCTTCTCTGGAACGGTGAACTGCCAACCCAAGCACAACTAAATGAGTTCAATACGACGATTCGCACCGAACGAGCGCTCAATCCAAAAGTATTGACAGCGCTGAAAACATTGCCTGCCACTGGCAATGCGATGGAAATGCTACGTACCTTGGTGTCGGTTGCAGGTCTATATGATGAGGAAGATGCAGATAATTCTTACGAAGCAAGTGTTCGTAAAGCGACACGTCTTGTTGCGCAACTGCCCACTATGGTGGCTGCGATTGAACGCTTCAAAAACGGTCAGGAACCCATTGCGCCACATGCGACATTAAACCTTGCGGGTAATTTCATCTATATGTTAACCGGACAAGAGCCGGATGATTTCACCAATCGTTCTTTTGAAATCGCACTCATTTTGCATGCTGACCACGAGTTAAACGCTTCCACGTTCTCAGCCCGTGTGACGGCAGGTACACTTTCCGATATTTATTCTGCGATCACTTCTGCTGTTGGCACGTTGAAAGGGCCACTTCATGGTGGAGCTAATGAACAGGTCATGTTGATGCTAAAAGAAATCAGCACGATTGAAAATGCGGAAAGTTGGATTCGGAACGCGCTCGAAAGCAAGCGCAAGATCATGGGCTTCGGCCATCGTGTATATCATACGGAAGACCCTAGAGCCACACACCTTCGTAAAATGTCAAAAGAAATGGGAGAACGTCATGGGGATACTACATATTACGAAATCTCCCAAGTAGTGGAAAGAGTCGTCAAAGAATTGAAACATCTCAATCCCAACGTTGACTTTTACTCTGCATCGACTTACTACATGATGGGATTCCCTATTCATATATTTACCCCGATTTTTGCGATCAGCAGGATCTCGGGATGGACAGCACACGTACTCGAGCAATATCGCAACAATCGTCTGATCCGTCCACGTGCTGAGTATGAGGGAATTAAGCGCCGTGCTTATGTTCCCTTGTCAGAACGCTAGGTAAAAGTTTCAAGCGTATACTCCTTCGTTCAGGGAAAGCTAGTACCACGAAGGAGGTGGTAAGCGTGGCGCAAGGACAAAAAACCAACACGCTTTTAGTCAAAAGTGCAAGTCGTGCACTTGATCAATTGAAATATGAGGTTGCAGGTGAACTTGGAATCCAAACTCCGCAAGACGGCTACTGGGGTACGATGACCACTCGTGATACTGGCGCAATTGGAGGTCATATCACTCGTAAATTAGTGGCTCTTGCAGAGCAACAGTTAGCTGGTCACCAATAATCTGCAATAAGTATCAAAAAAGGGGCTGTCCTAAGGGCAGCCCCAAATTTTTAGTGAAGGTGAGATTGTTCAGAGATTTCGCTCAGCGCGTCACCAGCTTCGTTGACGTGAATATCCACCACCGCAAGATCGCCGAGTGCGCAAATTCCCACTAGATTGCCATTTTCAACAACGGGTAACCGCCTTATTTGTTCTGAAGCCATCAGGTTAGCCGCTTCATGCGCATCTGTCTCGGGGGTGACGGTAATCGGGTTTTTGGTCATACAGTCCTGAGCTTTCGTGGTATTCGGATCAAGTCCCAAAGCGATGCAGCGAATCACGATGTCCCTATCGGTGATCATTCCGACGAGACGGTGGTTATCCACTACTGGAATCGACCCGATATCGTTTTTTTTCATATGTTTGGCCACTTCCATCACAGGAGTGCCAGGAGTGCAAGTGACGATGTCGGTGCTCATTAGTTCCCTGATTTTCATAAAACTCCTCCTTTAAAAGCGATTAAAGTACAGGAGTTAGTTTGCGTCTTCTTTCTTGGATTTAGCCGAAAAGTACGTCCATAATCCACTTAGCAGTCCGTAAAATGCCCAAAGACCAGTTAACAGGTGAAGCGCATTGTCAAGAGGTAGTGGTGCTGGAGTAAACAAATCCGGTTGCAACGTGCCGAAGAGTCCCCAAATCAAGAGCCCGGTACCAAGCACGAGGTTATATACCATCAGTCCTTTTTCATGGACTTTATGCGCAACAGTAAGTCCCGTCAATCCTATCATCAAATAAATCAAAACGGTCAATACAGGGAATGTTAACACATAAAAAAGATGTCTTTCAAAAATGCCTATGATGGCGAGCAACAGATAAATCCATCCAGTAAACCGCGCGTATAAAACGTATGCCCCCATTTTCATCACCGTCCACTTTTTATCCAATGTATGGGACAAGTGATGCACATATGCCTAAAGATTCACGGGAACATTATATGAAGGAGGGGTGATCATGGTTGAAAAAGACGCGCCTTGGCGGAAAGCTGAGAAGATCCATCCTTGGTCTCGGGAAACTGATCCCAGTTCCCTTGCAGGGGATGAATGGGTAGGCGAAGGAGATCCAGGTGTTGAAAAGGCAGTGACACCAACGAATGTCATAGAAAACTCCAATCGCCCGGTGATGGAGCGATTCATGCATCCCCAGCATGATGTGGAAAGCTGAGTAGACAAAGGCGGAACGCTCGATGTTCCGCCTTTACAATATGGGAAAAATCATATTTAATGTTACTTGGCTCATTATGCATGGAGGAATCACGCGCATGTTGCATAAAGTAATGATTTTGGTGATCCTTTCTTTATTGCTCTCTTCGTGCGGGGTTCCAGCTATCTCTCAGCAGTCAGCGGCAAGTCCCCCCTCTCAGAAGGTTCAACTGACCGGGACCGGGTCGACATTTGTTGCTCCCTTACTGAGTGAGGTTTTTTCTGATTTTTACAAATCCACTTCGATTCAGGTAAATTACCAAGCCATCAGCAGTGGTGGTGGAATTGGCCAATTGATAGCAAAAACTGTGAATTTTGGAGCAACGGACGTTCCCTTCAATCGAATGGAAATGCAAAGCGCGGTAAATTCCGGTGGTGAGGTAGTAGAGATGCCGATCACACTTGGCGCAGTGGCGATGGTCTATCACCTTCCCCAAGTACATACTCCACTACGTTTGAATGGGTCTCTGATTACGGATATATTTCTTGGAAACATTCGAAGGTGGAATGATGCTGCTATTGCACGCTTAAATCCCAGCGTAAAGCTTCCCAATCTTCCGATTCGAGTGATTTATCGTTCCGATGCATCGGGAACCACCTATCAATTTACAGATTACCTAAACCATGTTAGTCCCATCTGGAAAAAATACGTGGGCGTAGGCAAAGCGGTTTCTTGGCCAGTGGGAATCGGAGGAAAAGGAAATGCTGGCATCGCCATGGCGGTGGGAGCCATTCCGGGAGCCATCAGTTATCTGGAATATTCGTTTGCTCTTAGCTCCCATTTACAATATGGGGAGTTGGAAAATAGGTCTGGGGCTTTTATCTTTCCGAGTGTTTCCAGCATTGCAGCGGCTGCCAATCATTTTCAAACGATTACGCCAGCAGATTTTTCAATTGTGAACGCAGCTGGTGTCCAATCTTACCCGATTTGCGCGTATTCATGGGTGGCGTTTTATCGTAGACAACATAATCCGGTAGTCAAGGCAGAATTGAAGCAAATGCTCAATTGGCTGGTTGTGAAAGGTCAGCAAAATGCGAGACGGCTTGGCTATGTACCACTACCGAACCGCATTCGTCATGCGGACTTGTTTTTGCTGAGGAGAAATTGGGGATGAACAACATGCGCAAACATGATTCGGATCGCCTATTTGCAGGCACCTTATTTTTGTTTGCAGTCTTACTTATTCTGTTAGGTTTGATCATGGTTAGTGTCATGATCAGTGGATCGTGGAAATCCATCACTGCGTTTGACTTTTCTTTTTTGTCTGGACAAATATGGAATCCTCTTCGTCATTCCTATGGTGCGTTACCATTTTTGTACGGCACATTTGTCAGTTCGTTAATTGGGTTGATACTCTCTACGGTTGTAGGAGTGGGAACTGCAATACTCCTCACGCAATTCGGTCATATCAAATATGTGAAAATCGCTACCATATTACTTGATGCGTTGGCTGCTATTCCTAGTGTGGTTTATGGGTTATGGGGTCTGTTTGTGCTTGTGCCGTGGTTGCGAAATACAGGAGAACCGCTGCTCAAAACTGAATTGGGGGCTATTCCCTTCTTCAATGGTCAGATTTGGGGAGTGGGACTGCTCGCCGCGGGCCTTATTTTAGGTATTATGATGTTGCCCACCATCATTACGGTGTCCCGAAAACTGTTGGATAATGTTCCGCAAGACCTTCAGGACGGTGCCATTGCACTTGGTGCCACGCGGACGGAAAAAGTGAGAATGGTTGTCTTACCGTATTCAAGGGTAGGGATTCTTGGGGCGGTTCTTTTAAGTTTTGGCAGGGCCTTAGGTGAAGCGATTGCTGTTACTTTGGTGATTGGCAACAGCCCGACGATCTCGACATCACTTTTTGAACCTGGCGACTCTTTAGCTAGCGTCCTTGCCAACCAATTCCTTGAAGCCAGTACCCACCTCTATCTATCCTCATTATACGAAATTGGTCTTGTGCTTCTCATCGTTGCGGTGCTTTTTCATACTGCATCGAAACTCTTGATCTGGCGTGTGTCGGGCCGTGCGAGGATCTTATGAGAGAAGAACAATTCATTCGTGCGATTAAAAGAAGAAAAAGAAAAGATCAATGGTACTTTGTTTTCCTGTTGTTCATGGGGTTTTTATCGTTGTTTCCCCTCTTTAGCGTATTGTACTATGTGGTAAGTAAGGGTTGGTTTGATTTGTTTTCCGCAGGATTCTTAAAACCAACTGTCGGCACGCTGGAAATGGTATTGATCGCGATGGTTTTTGCGATACCGCTCGGAACCGGACTTGGGTTATACCTTTACGAGTCAAGGGGAACCAGGATGGTAACGGTGGTCAGGTACACGGCTGATTTGCTTTCAGGGATCCCTTCCATTCTTATCGGAATGGCGGTTTATGCAGTGGTGGTTATTTCTACGGGGACATTTTCCTTGTTTGCAGGAAGTGTTGCGCTCGCTACCTTCAGCATTCCTTACTTGGGGAGGGAGATCGAGGACCAATTAATTGCCTCCACCTCAGCTATCAAAGAAGGGGCACTCGCACTCGGTGCTACCAATACGAGAGCGCTCCTGCAAATGGTTATGCCCGTGATGACGAGACCTTTAATCGTGGCCATTTTGTTTAGTATGTCCCGTGCCATGGGAGAAACAGCGCCACTGCTTTTTACAACACTTGGAAACCATTTCTGGCCAATCGGCCTCATGTCGCCTGCGTCAACATTGTCACTGCAGATTTATTTTGACGCATTATCTCCCAATTCTTTTGTGCAGTCACAAGCATGGACCGGTGCGCTGATTCTTATCGCATTCATTATCCTTCTTTTTTTGGTGGCGAAGTGGATCACCAGGGAAGAGAGCAAGTAGGAGATTTTATGGGAAAATCATTAGTAGTTGAGTCGCTTTCTGCATTTTACGGGAAACAACAAATTCTATATCATGTTTCGATGACGATGCCAGAGCACCAAGTAACGACCATCATAGGACCCTCAGGAGCTGGTAAATCGACTTTTGTCAGGTGTCTCAACCGTTTGCACGAAACGACTCCCAATGCACGAATGGAAGGAAGCGTATGGCTCGATCATCAAAATTTATACGAACTTGATCCCATCATTGTGCGCCGAAAAGTGGGAATGGTATTTCAAGCTCCCAACCCATTTCCCACAAGGACCGTCTTTGAAAATGTGGCAGCAGGTCTTCGACTGAACGGAATAAGAAATAAGAGCATCATCTCAGAACAAGTGGAAAAATCACTGCAATTATCGTCACTTTGGGACGAAGTGAAAAATAGTTTGCATCAACCGGTATGGAACTTGACGCGAGGTCAGCAGCAGCGGCTTTGCATTGCCAGAGCGCTTGCCATCGAACCATCCGTTTTGATACTCGATGAACCGGCTTCCACGCTCGACCCACTATCTTCACTTAAAATAGAGGAACTGGTGGAGGAACTGAAATCTCATTACACCATCGTGCTCGTCACTCACAATTTGCAACAGGCGGCGCGTGTGGCGGATTTGACCGCGCTATTCTTAGACGGTGAGCTGGTTGAACAGGGATCGCCTGCAGAACTTTTCACCCGCCCAAAGGACAAACGGACTGAGGATTATCTAACGGGTCGCTTTGGATAAATAATGATCTGTGGGTTTCGTTCCCATCTTTTCAACAAGGGATAAGGGTCAAATGCCCATTCTCTAGACCCTGTGTCACGATAGACGCCAAAGTGCAAATGGGGAGGGAATTTCCCTGAGGTACCGGGTTTGCCGTAACCACTGCTTCCCACATACCCGATGACCTGTCCCGGTTGAACAATGGTGCCTTGCTTGATGCCCTTCGTGTAAGAAGACATATGTGCATAATAATAGTAGTAATTATCGGCAGACCTGATGCCTATCCGCCATCCCCCCAACCGATTCCAGCCAATGAGTTCCACATATCCATAACACACGCTGAGAACAGGCGTGCCGTATCCCGCAAAAATATCGGTACCTTCGTGCATGCGCCGTCCCCCGAAGCTGCGTCCTTGTCCCCACGTGTCGTTGAATGCTACACTAAATTTTTTGGATAAAGGGAACACACGGTCCGTCAACTTGCCTGAGTTAAATTTTCTATACACATTGGCAAGTGCCATAATGCGATCCACTGCGGATTCATGCTGGAAATAATCCCAGAGCACTTCGGAAGGATCAAATTCATTGGTACCGCTTTGTGAAAGCCAACTGGCGATGGCGGTCACCCGATCGTATGGATCATCCTGAGTGGCTTTGCCATCTCCATCTCCATCTTTACCATACCCTTTAAAAAATAAGATGCGAGCAGCCTCTGTATCGTTTTGTACAGGATTGCCAAGGCCTTGCCATAGCCATGGTGAAAAACGAAATCCGGACTTAGTAAAAGGTTCTTTTGCTGTTCTTTTGACGCCTAAAGGAGGTGACGTTGATGCCCCGTAAGCGTCTAGTGCAATCAATACCGTCCAAGGTACTCCCTTTGTCTTTTGTGCACGTAAATACCAGTCAGGTACATTAGTGGGGTTATCAGTTGTCGTTTGCGCTACAATTGGCGGCATGGCGGTACTGATAACGCTGAATGACAATAAAGTGATAAGTGGTATGGCGATCCTTTTTTTTATTGACAAGAGACTTCCCCCCTGATCGAATTGACTACCTGTAGTTTGTACGATGGAGGATAAATCAGACGTGACAAGATTTTCTTCCAGAGGATGGTCGGTATAGCGGGTGACTGTGCGGGAACTATAGAGTTGAAATTCAAACGAACAAATGGAGGGAAGATAATGCAGCAGCAGACGTGGCAGATCCAACAGCAGTTGCAACGGATTCAGCAACTCAGTTCTGAAGCAGTGCAAATTAACCAACAGATGGTTCAGGAATTGCAACATGTGAATCAGCAGGTAGCTCAACTTAGCACAGTAAATGCAGCGAACGCCATGCCATTTCAACAACAACAGCAACAGGGTGGTTACTACGGATATCCTGGAGCCACAGGGATTAACAGCGTGATGCAGGCTGACAGGCAGGCATCCATCCAGGAAAATTCACCAAGTTATCGTAACTACAATACGCAAACACCACAGTATTCACCGATGCAAAGTGTGAATTACAGCGCTTCTGCCTCCTATGGAAGCAGTGCTCCTATTCAATCTGTAATGATGGCTGACCAACAATCGAACACATCCAGCAGTTATCCTCCACAATATGGTAGTTATTCCTCAACAATGATGTAAGAGCAAGAAAAAAGGCTGTCCCCTATTCCATTAAATGACGGGAGGGACAGCCGTTATTTTGTAAAAAAGTTATTTTGTTTCTGAATCATTGATTCTCATCAATCGAAGCCGTCGAATTCTCTCTTCTGTCGGAGGATGTGTGCTAAAAAGGCCAGCCAGGTTTTGTCCTCTTAGCGGATTGACAATGTACATATGGGCAAGCGCTGCAGTCGCAGCGGAATTCCGTTCCTCTCGTCGCCTTCCCGTGCCAAATCTCGAGACATGGTCGAGCTTCGCTAGTGCGTCTGCTAAACCGTCCGGGTCTCTTGTCAATTTTGCCGCGCCCTCATCCGCTTTATATTCACGGGATCTTGAAATAGCTAACTGGACTAATGTTGCTGCAATTGGGGCAAGGATCATGAGCGCAAGTTCTCCCACCCAATTCGAATCCCTACTATCCCTCTCACCGCCAAACATCAAACCCCATTGAAGCATCTGTGCCAACCAAGTGATGGCCGCAGCAAGTGTTGCTGCCATGGAAGCGATGAGAATATCACGATGGCGAATGTGCGACATTTCATGTGCAATTACGCCTTGCAATTCTCTTGTCGACAGCATGTCCAGTAAACCTGAATTTACGACAATCGCTGAATGACCAGGGTCCCTTCCTGTAGCAAATGCGTTGGGAAGAGGTGATGGAGATACAAGTACCTTTGGCATCGGCAAACCTGCTCTTGTCGATAAATGTCTCACCGTGGTATAAAGTTCTGGCGCCTGTTGTTCTGACACTTCTTTGGCGCCGGACATGGAAATAGCAATCTGATCGCTAAAGAAATAACTGAATCCATTGATGCCAAGTGCCACTACGAGGGCAATCACCGCGCCGCCCCTGCCGCCAATGTAAGATCCCAAGAGAACGATCAGGACGGACAGAACTGCCATCAATACCCAAGTTTTTAATGTATTCAACAAACGCACCGTCCTTTTCTGAGAGATAAAATAAGGTGTTATCTCTATTATAACAGACAGGTGAAGATCTCACTACAAAGAATATGCCTGTTGTAGCTTGTGCAGACGGGCTTTTCAGAGGATGTTACAATGGAAACGATGATTGTTAAAGATTGAGGTGAAGAGATGGCTGATTTCAAGGTCAATCTGATACGTTACACAGATCCAGACAGGCGCTCACTAGCGCATGCGGCGGCGGTTTATTTAGGCAAACCAGATACAGACAACGTGAAACGGCCCCTTAGCATCATTAAAAAGGGGGATACACTTGCTATATTTCGCGGGGAGTCCGCACGGTTTGAGTTTTGGACTTCAAAAGTGGTCTACGATCATCTGATCACCTACACGACCCTTAACATGCGTGCATGCGGAGGACTAAGAGCCAATGAGGCTACGGTGTTTGTCCCGCCTGGTGAAGACGACGACCCTATTTATCGGGAACTTGGGGAAAAGCATCTTGCTACTTATCGAAGCCTGGTGCATGGCATTGATCCGCAATCGGACAATCCAATGGAAAAAAAGCGTCTTCAGGCGGCTCGATACATTGCGCCTGTGTCAGTACAGTTACACTATGTGCTTGATGTCAATTTTGCAACGCTCATTGAAGCGATGTTCCCTCAGCGGATATGGTCTCCTGGCGCACAGTACGACACCAGGCAAGTGGTGGAGTCGATGTTTGCTCAAGTTAGGGAAAAAGATCCTGAACTATGGGATCTCATTTATGAGTATTACGGACCTGAAGCGCATGCTTGGAAAAGGTTGCGCGTCAAACTAAAAAAGGAAAATCCAGATTTATACGAGCAAATTTTAAGAGATTTTGGTGCGACAAAATCCATGTGGGATTAATTTTATCGACAAATTGGAAAAAGGGGCGTCATATCTGCTTGAATTGGAGCGATATTGCAGGAGAAGTCATTGAACTTGGAACGGAAAAGGTAAAGTTGTACAGCCGTTTGAACGGATTTCCTGATACTTGTGCACTGATTGAGGTAGCTAGGGAAGAAGTGCGTAATGCCATTGATGGAGAGACCACGGTGGGTTTGAGTCGCGCCCTTGATGAATTGGACAAGAGACAGGCGATGAGAATGGTATTTATCACCGGCAGGGGGGAGAAAGCCTTCATCAGTGGGGGGGACTTAAAAGATTACACTTCGCGACTGGATAATGTGGAGAAAGTGCGCGAGGCGTTGGGATTAATGCGTCAAGTGCTTTATCGGCTATATAGTGGTGTTCGTTTTACGGTGGCGGTCATTAATGGGCCTGCTCGTGGAGGTGGTTCTGAACTGTCTTTTTCATGCCATTATCGGCTAATGAAAAAAGATGCCAGTTTTGGCTTTGTGCAGGCTACACAAGGGATCCCACCTGGTTGGGGAGGAGGGGTCTTACTTGCACGTCAGGTGGGTGAAAGTAAAGCAAGATTGGCGCTGATGAGCGGATCGGTGTTTGATGCGGACGATGCATTTACCATGGGCTATGTGGATGAATTGTATCATTCGGATGAATCTTTAGTTGCACAAATGCAAAAATTAGCCGGACGATTTGAGCGTTCGACAGTGTCTGGCGCGAACGCGATTCACGCTGAATTCAGCGTTTTTCATGAAGGAATCTTGCGACAAATGGAGCGGGAAAGTGAGGCATGCGCGGAACTTTGGTTTGCATCGGAACATATGGCGATCCTTGAAAGGTATAGTTAATGAAAATTTAGAGTAAACGCCTCGATAAAGGTTGCAATTTATGTTTTATGGAATTATACTATCACTCGTACCTCAGGAAGTCTTGTTTTATTAGGAACCAGCATCCCTTAAAGGGTTAGGACCTCCAAGGACTAACTTTCCCCCGTGGTGGATGACGCAGGTCCCGCCATGCTTGAGAGGGCATGGGCATCACGTGTTACAAAGGGGGATGTTTTGTTATGGACACAGCAGGACGTCATGTAATTGCAGAACTTTGGGGATGCGAATCGGATCTCCTAAATGATTTACAGCGCATTGAACGGATCATGGTCAGTGCGGCACTCGAATCAGGCGCAGAAGTGCGCGAAGTGGCATTTCATAAGTTTGCTCCGCAAGGAGTAAGCGGTGTGGTCATTATTTCTGAGTCTCATCTTACGATTCACAGTTTTCCTGAGCATGGGTATGCCAGCGTCGATGTGTATACGTGTGGCGACCGTATTGATCCGAAGGTGGCCTGTGAGTATATCACGAGAGGACTTAAGGCTACCCGAAGAGAATTGATAGAATTTCCCCGAGGGGTTGGCTCAATTGAAGTTAGCGCCCAAAAAGTGGAGACCTTGCAGTACTGACAGGAACCCATTACAAGCGCATGAAGATTAGCGACAAGCAGGACGAAAATCATTCGCCTGCTTGTTTTCATTAATTCGCTATTTAGTACATCAGATTGCCATGTTCATGTTCGCGCATCTGGTGGCGAACGTTGATGGTGCGTGTGGCAAGAATTTTGCCGTTCCCTGCATCGATCACGACCAGTTGACGGGTATCACCGCGCATCATCACAGCAACATACACTAAGTTTTGTCGAATCGTCTGTAAACTGATATCCTTGACCGTTGCTTGCGGTTCACTGTCTTGCGCGATTTTGTGTGCTTGGGAAAGGGATATTTTAGCATAGGGGGCAAGAATGCGGTTGAATGCGCTCCTCGCTTCATTGATCGCCTGCGTTAAAGTGGCTTCAGGAATTTTTACACTGCTATCCACTTTCCAAGGTGACATGCGATCGTGTGCCTCTGCGATTCCTGAACTAATGGATCCGGGCAAAATGCTTGTTTGTGCCGTTGCTGCTGAAAGAATGCCCATTAAAGACAATGCAAGGAGTAGGTGAAACCCATTTTTTCTAAGCAAAATCGTATCATCCCTTTGCATTCGAAGTTATTCTTAAAATACCCATATAAAGGAAAACTATGCGGATGAACCAAAGGTCAAATCAGATAAACAGGTTTTGATTTTCGGGTTGTTTTTCGATCAGAAACGATGTATACTACTTTTTGTCGACTGTAACAAGGGGAATTAGCTCAGCGGTAGAGCACTGCGCTGGCAGCGCAGGGGTCAGGGGTTCAAATCCCCTATTCTCCACCAATAGGACTTGGAGCTGTGGTGTAGAGGCCTAACATGCCTGCCTGTCACGCAGGAGATCGCGGGTTCGAATCCCGTCAGCTCCGCCATAATTTTCAGATCATAGGTACGCAAGGTCCACGCACGAGTGTATGCTCTATAGAGTGGGCTTTTTCTTATTTAGAAGAGAATTTGATAAACAAGGAGCTGTCGCCTGATGATACGCTACAAGTTTATCGGGCACTCCACAGTTTTGGTCGATCTGAATGGGAAGCGGTTCATCACGGATCCCATTGTAACCAACCGCGCGCTGGTGGTCCGCAGGAAAAGGCCAGCTGGCTATGTGTCTGATGACTTAAAGCAAATTGATTATGTACTGCTGTCGCATTCTCACTGGGATCACCTGGATCGACGTACTTTACGCAAGATCGCGAGAACCAGCGTTGCCGATGTGATTTGTCCAACAGGTCACATGTCTCTCCTGAAAAATATCGGTTTCCGTAATATTTACGAACTGAAAATGGGTCAGGTGCTAACGTTGGGAGAATTTAAATTCAGTTTGACTCCAGTGAATCATCGGGGGAAAAGATGGTTGGAGAGGTATCGCTCATCAGCGGGCATATTTGTGCAGGGCATGGACCATTCCTTTTGGTTTGCCGGCGATACGGGTTATCGCAATGATTTCAATTCTGGCATGAACGGGCAAAAACCTGAAGTGGCGTTAATACCGATTGGCGCTTATGCGCCTCGCGAATGGTACCATATGATGCACATGGACCCATCGGATGCCCTAAAGGCATTTCGCGATGTAGGCGCATCGTATATGTTGCCCATTCATTGGGGTGCGTTTAAGCTGACGAAAGAGGAGATACATGAACCTCCTCAGCTGCTTCGCTCGCTCGTTAAAAAAGAACCAGAAATCGCTAGTCGAATCTGGTGGTTGGAACCCGGCGAGGAGAAGATCCTGGAAGAACACGCCCATTTGACAAAGTGATAGCAGATAAGGTATCTTACTATTTGTTTCTACTTGGCTCGGTAGCTCAGTTGGTAGAGCAGAGGACTGAAAATCCTCGTGTCGGCGGTTCGATTCCGTCCCGAGCCACCATGTTTGTTCATGCGGAAGTGGCTCAGGGGTAGAGCATCGCCTTGCCAAGGCGAGGGTCGCGGGTTCGAATCCCGTCTTCCGCTCCATCTGTTGACTAGGGATTGAATTGACTTTCCCGCTTTCATGACGTAATATAACTTGCATCATTGTTAAGCCGAGGTGGCGGAATTGGCAGACGCTCTGGACTTAAAATCCAGTGGGCCGAAAGCCCGTACGGGTTCGAGTCCCGTCCTCGGCATCATAAAAAGATAAGATATGGGAATCAATTCTCGTATCTTATTTTTTTGTCTGAGTATTTTAAAAATAGTACTAGACAGCTTGTGCACATTGTGGTATATCATTAGTAATCGATCATATTCGACAGCAAGAAAATCGATAATGGCAAACTTGCCGAAAGGCAAGGACGCAAAGTTACAGGCCTAAAGCCAGTGATCTGGCCATGGTGGCTGAACCGCCGAAAGATCTTGTTTTTGTTTACCCAAAAATAAGCTTTCGGCCACCGTTTATAAAAATCTTATAAAAAGGTGGTTTTTAAGATGAAAAAATTCCTTCAATCCTCCTCAGTTTGGCTGTGGACAAAATGGTCCCTATTGAAACGCGAAGAAGGGCAAGGCATGGTGGAATACGGCCTGATTATCGCGCTTGTCGCTGTTGTCGTGATCGTAGCGCTTACTGCTCTTGGGACCGGGATTGGAAACACGTTTAACGCAATTGCAAATAAATTGTAATCATATCATGAAAATCAGCAAAGGGCAGGTAAAGAAACCTGTCCTTTTTTGCCCCAAGGTGAACGGCATGCATTGGTGGCATGATGAAAGCGGCCAATCTCTCGTGGAGTTTGCAATGGTGTTGCCAATTCTCTTATTGATCCTGATTGGGATTTTCAATTTTGGACAAGTATTTTACAGCGATATTGTTATTAACGAAGCAGCCAGAGATGCAGCAAGATATGCAAGTCTTGGGGTCAGTCAGACAGCAATCGATCAAGTGATCATAGAGGACTGCCAGACGCTGAATGCTTCGCAACTGAGCTATAGCATCAGTCAACCCTATCCGCAGAGTTCTGGACTGCCAGTGACTATTACCATCAATTATCCGGTAGCTGTCATGCCGCCCCTCAGTTTGTTTTTGCCGGGAACGTTGCATTTACAAGCGGTCATGACCATGAGGGTGGAATAGGTATGTTTCGCTGGATTAAAAAAAGGTTAGCAAATGAAGAAGGCAATGTGGCGGTCATTGTCACGATGTTTATGGTCGCTATGTTGGGTGCAACAGCGCTGGTAACCGATGTGGGGAGCGCCTACATGGCAAAAAACAAGTTGCTTAACGCACTGGATGCAGGAGCACTTGCCGGGATTGATAATATCTTTCAGGGACAAGCTGCTGCACAAAGCGCTGCCATCTCTTATGTGAATAAGAACGGGGAGAGCGTAGACCAAGTGGTGGTCAACACTGTAGCCGATACGGTGGATCTGTATCGTACCATCCAAATTCCATTCGAATTTGCGAAAGTGCTTGGATTTAATAGCGTCACCTATTCTGCGCATGTTCAAGCCTCTGCGGGGACGCTGGTGTCCGGAACTGGATTTGTTCCCATTGGTGTGCAGGAACAGAACTTTGTCTATGGTCAAACCTACACGCTATCTGACGGTTCGGGTGAAGGCGTAGACGGTAATTACGGCTTTTTGGCACTTGGCGGGACGGGAGCATGTGAGTTTGAACAAAATTTGATGAACGGATACAGCGGTGAATTGCAGGTAGGTGAGCAGGTGGAGACAGAGCCTGGTGTCATGGAGGGGCCTGTATCCACAGCGATCAGCTACAGACTCAACGAGGGCGAAAGCGAGGATGTTTCATTTTCTACTGCTACTGAAGATAGCCCTCGTGTGATGTTAATGCCTGTGATCAATTCCAGCGGTGAACATGGTCGTTCGGAAGTGACAATAGTCGGATTTGCCGCTTTTTATCTGGATGGACTTCAAGGAAGTGGCGGGCATCAGGAAATCATCGGCAGATTCATGAGAATGGTGGTTCCCGGCACAGTGGGACAAGGCATGAACTTTGGATTATATAGTGTGAAATTGACACATTAGTGAGGCCACGCTTATGAAAAAAATGCGTATGACAACGTTGTTGATTGTTTTATCTGCGGGGTTCGCGCTGCTCGCAGCGATTGCGGCTGAGACGGCTTTAAAGCGGCAGACAGAAGCGATCCAAGCTCAGGAAAAAAGCACCACAGTGGTGGTGGCCGCCACCTCCATTCCCGCTCATGCCATCATCACTTCTGGCATGGTCAAACTGGCTACGATTCCAGTTGGCGGGGTTAGCGCGGGGGCTTTTACCGTGCTGCAACCGGTAATCGGGAAGTTGGCGACTCAGGCTATTTACCCTGGTGAGCAAGTATTGCCTCCGTTCTTGACGAGCCGTCTCGCCTCTTCCGACTTTGCGGATCGGATTCCGAGCGGGATGGTGGCGATCAGTGTGCTGTACAACCCGGTTTTTGCGGTGGGTGGACAAATCAAGGCTGGCGATCATGTCGATGTTATCGCAGTGCTTAGTAAAGGATTTAACAAGACAAAACTCGATGCTTCGGAGATTATCGCGAAAAATGTACTTGTTTTGTTTGTTCCCAGTCTTTCCGTCTCGAATTCCACTTCTGCCACTAGTTCGGGTTCGGGGCAATCGATCAGTCTTGCTGTTACCCCACATGATGCCAATCAAATTGCTTTTACTACAGTCTACGGCCAAATTTACTTTGTGCTTGAACCAAGTAGCAGCCAACTGAAAAGCGTTCCTCCAGTTGTGACCGATTCCACCATTGATTGAGGTGAGTGAAATGATCCGCCTCCTTTTAGGCAATATGAGCGAAGAATTTGTCCAGACGGCAAGTATTGCTGAGGATATTGAGTTAATGGGAACAGTTCATAATGACTTTGTCCTCGATGCAGTCAGGGCTTATAAACCTGAAATGGTACTGATGACCGTGAAGGGAGAATCAGATATCGATATCGCCCGTCAGATCGTGGATGAAAATCCAGAAGTGTCGGTGCTGATTGTCGCGAAGGATCAATCCTCTGAGCTGTTAAAAAAAGCGCTTCGTGCAGGTGTGAAGGACAGTCTCGAGCATTCCTTGTCCCCGATGGAAGTCATTGCTGCCTTGAGAATGGTGTATGAGCGAACGGAAAAACAATTGCGAAAGACCCAGTCGACCATATTGATGGACCAGCTTCATCATAAATCCAGGACCATCGTACTGGTGAGTGCAAAAGGTGGAGTGGGTAAGACCACAACCGCAGTTAATGTGGGAGTGGCCATGGCAAATGCCGGGAAAAGGGTTGTAGTGGTCGATATGGATTTTTCGTTTGGCGATGTCAACCTGCGCTTGGGGCTTCCCGACAGTCCCCGAAATATTTACACACTGATGTTGGAAGGGGATCGCTATCAAGAAGTGTACACAGGCTATCTCAACAAGCATAAATCAGGTTTGTATGTGTTATCCGCGCCACTTTCTATTGAGGAAGGGGAATATATCACTGCAGCCTATGTGCAGGGGTTGATCCGCACTTTGCGTAAGGATTTTGACTACATCCTGATCGATACCTCGCCGGTGATGAACGATAGTTTTTTGACTGCGCTAGAAACGGCAGATCAAATTCTGATGATCAGCGTAGCTGATTTGGCCAGCGTAAAAAATAATCGCCGTATGCTTGGCGTTTTACAGGCGCTTGGTTATCCGCTTGATAAGGTGAAACACGTTTCGGTGAAAAAAGGGACGCTGAGTGAGCGACTAGCGGTGGATGTGCTTGAAAATGATTTTTATGCCTCTATTGCGTTTGACGGATTGGCGGTAGGAGCGGCGGCAGACTTGGGCGTCCCTGTGGTCACTCACAATCGCATGTCCAAAGCATCCCGCGATTTGCAGAAGCTTGGAATGAAACTGTTGGCAGAAGAGAACCGTTCCTCCAAAGCCAAACTGTATACGCCGATGAAAATTTGGCGTAAACGGACCAGGAGGCGAGTCTGATGACACTTGCTGAGCGCATAGGTGCCAGGCGACATGTTCAATCCGCCGATAAGTCTGGGCTGGAAGTGAAAGACGATGCTGTTCCAGTGTCTGTCACTTTGCAAGAATCATCCCAATTAAAAGAGTTAAAGGCGAAAATGCACGTCAAATTGGTGGATGATCTGTTGCAGTCGGACGAAGAAATCGACCTTCATCAACTTCTTGATCGATTTTTAGAGGAAGAAAATGTGGTGTTAACCAAGGCGGAACGCGAAAGTCTGTTTAAAGAATTAATTTCCGAAATGCATGGCTATGGTCCGCTGGATGAACTGTTGATGGACGATGAGGTAACAGAAATAATGGTAGTGTCCTCCGAACAGGTGTTTATTGAAAAAAACCGCAAAATGGTAAAGACAGGTGTGCAATTTAAAGATGATGAACACGTCATGCGGGTCATTGAAAAAATAGTTAGTCCACTGGGGCGGCGAATTGATGAATCCACTCCGTTTGTGGATGCTAGGCTACCCGATGGCTCACGTGTTCATGCGATCATACCGCCGCTAGCGTTAAAAGGTCCTTGTTTGACAATTCGCAAATTTGCGAGAGATCCCTTGCAAATGGGCGACCTTATTAATTTTGGCACATTGAATCTGCCAATGTCGCAATTTTTGGAGTCTGTTGTGGCCGCACGCCTCAATGTGATGATCTCAGGAGGAACAGGTTCAGGAAAAACTACGCTACTAAATATTCTTTCGAATTTTATTGGGCAAGAGGAGCGGATTATCACAATTGAAGATGCGGCGGAACTTCAATTGCGTCAGGAACACATCGTGAGTCTGGAAACAAGGCCCCCTAATCTCGAAGGTAAAGGCGCAATCAGTATTCGCGATCTAGTTAGAAATGCGCTTCGTATGAGACCTGATCGCATTGTCGTTGGTGAGGTTCGCGGGGGAGAAGCGCTGGATATGTTGCAGGCAATGAATACGGGTCATGACGGTTCTTTAACCACCGGGCACGCGAACAGTCCAAGGGATATATTGAGGCGCCTTGAAACCATGGTCATGATGTCGGGAATGGATTTGCCGAGCCGCGCCATTCGGGAACAGATTTCTTCCGCACTTGATCTCATCGTCCAACAGGCGAGAATGGCGGATGGAGTGAGAAGAATTACTCACATCACCGAAGTGCTCGGGATGGAGGGTGAGCAGATCACACTACAGGATATCTTTGTGTTTGAGCAAACGGGCAGGGCAGCTAGTGGTCAAATACTAGGCGTGTATAAGGCTACGGGGATTGTTCCTCGCTTTCTGGATAGAATCCAGGCATCTGGAGTTCCAGTAACCCATCAGTGGTTTACGTCAGATGCCTTGAATGGCAGGTGATCATGATGGTCTTTCTGCTAGTATTAATGGCCACGTTCATGTTGTCATATTTAATACTACGTAAGTGGTTCAGTGTTAGATTGCAGATAGAACAAAGAGTCATGGAGATTCGCAAGGAACATCGACTTGGCGGATCAGAGAATGAAGTGGATGTCGCAGACTCAAAACCCAAGCGATCAAAAACGCCAAGGTGGAATTTTATAAAATCCATCCATCAGGAACTAGAGCAGGTGGGCATTCATTTGAGTAGACAGGAATGGTTGGTCATCGGTGTTATTGCATGCTCACTTATGATCATCGTTTATTTTATCAGGCATAGCATTCTAGGTCCGATTCTTGTCATGGTCTTTCTGCTGATTCTCTATAAAGCACTGATCAATGTTCACCGAAAAAAGAGAGAAAGACAGTTCGAGGAAGGGCTGGGTGACATGCTGTCCTCAGCAACTGGAGCGTTAAAAGCCGGATATTCATTGTTCCAGGCGATGGATACTGTGGCAAAAGAGACAAAAGGGCAAGTCAGTGAGGAATTCAGTAAGATTTTAAAAGAAATTTCTCTTGGCGTGACCGTCGAGGAGGCATTGGTTCATGCACAAGAACGTGTTCGTTCGCGGGATTTTGAAATGATTGTGAGTGCCATTCTCATCCAGCGTCAAGTGGGCGGAAATTTAGCGGAAGTGTTGGATATTGTCGCAGAGACAATCCGTGAACGGTTTCGTATGAAAGGTGAGATTCGGGCATTGACAGCGCAAGGGAGGATGTCAATGTGGATTTTTATCTTGATATCACCGGCCATTGCCTTGTTTATGTTATTTTTAAACCCCTCCTACATTAGTTTTTTATGGACTACAAAGTTAGGATTGATGATGCTTGGCATAGCGTTTGTTGGGCAGTTAATTGGTGCATTTCTTATTCGTCGTATTGTTCATTTTGAAATGTGAAGGGAGGAGAGTGAGGAAAATGAATGTTTTTTTCTATACACTCGTCGCGGTTTTTTTGCTCTCCATTGGTATTCTTACTCATCGTTTTCAGTTTGCGCTACAGGTGGAACGACGTGTAAACAAAATGGTGGCAAACAGTCAAATCGTTCAGCCATACGGTACATTTATACAAATGACTAGGGCCATTTTCGTGAGGATCAGTGAACGTGCCATGAGAGTTTCATCGCAAAATTTCATCAAGCGCACCGAATCGCAAATTCGTGCGATGGGACTGCGTGGGAGTATAGCGGTTAGGAAATGGGTGGCGATCAAACTGATCTGGGCGTTATTCACCGGATTATCTGTTGTTTTGGCTTTGTTGATGATGCACAGCACACTTTCGATCATGGTGGGATTCGCTATCATTCTGTTATCCTTGTTAGTTTTTCGCATGTGGATTAAGCAACGGATTCAACATTTTGCAGAGCAGATCAGAAGGCAATTGCCCGGATTTTTGGATATGGTAACGATCAGTGTGGAGGCGGGTCTTGGTTTTGATCAGGCGATGGAAAGAAATTCCTATCATCTGCAAAATGAATTGGGAAGAGAAATAAGGCAAGTGCTAGCGGAAATGAATCTTGGTAAAAGCAGACGCGATGCGCTTCGTGATGCGGGATCCCGTGTGGGGGTTGAAGAATTCATTGGTTTTGCGAATGCCGTGATACAGGCAGATCGATTGGGAATGGGGCTTGCCAACGTGTTGCGTGTTCAGGCAAGTGAGGCTCGCAGAAGAATGAGTGAAAAAGTAAAAGAAAAGGCCATGAAAGCGCCGATCAAAATTTTGTTTCCTTTAATTATATTTTTATTTCCAGCATTATTTATTATTATTCTTGGCCCCGCCGTGATCAGAATTGCCAGCCTCTTTATTAAATGAATAGAAGGAAGATGAATGATGAAACTTTATCGGGAAGCTCAATTATTGATGAGTGATCTTGAGATAGCCAACACTTTTTACAAACGATTACGGGGAATGATCCGAAGACCAATTTCGGCACTTTATATTCCGCGTTGCAATTCTATTCATACTTACTTTATGCACAAGCCTATTGATGTGCTATTTTTGAATAAAAACGGTGAAATCCTCTTTATTTCGAGAAATGTAGGATCGCGACGATTGCGCATGTGGCGAAGTGCCACTCACGTGCTGGAACTCGATGCACATATGGCAGAACAGTTGGGACTCTCAGAAGGTCAACATCTCCGCATCGAAAAATGACCCCTCTATAGTAATAGTCCTAAATAACTACTACCTACCCTCTTTGCAAATACTCCTTTTAAACCATTAAAATACTAATATTTACAAAATAGTGACATAAATTCGAAAATTTTAAGTCTAAATTCAAAATTTTATTCAAAATAATTGTGAACAGCCTATTTATATCCTCTATAACGACTAGTCTTTTGGTACTATATAACCAGTAGGAATGAACTGTTTGATAAGTCGTATTATCGTTTAAATATGAATGAAAGGAGTTGACGTTATGCAATTTCTACGTAAACGATGGCGTGCAGTGTTGATATTTGCTCTGTCCACGCTGATGCTGTCAGGCTGCGGCAAGATTGTGGTATTAAATCCGCAAGGGCCAGTGGCCACGGAAGAACTGCATCTGATTACTTGGTCATTTGGACTCATGATGATCGTGGTGGTCGCGGTGTTTGCACTATTTGCGTTTATGCTAATCAAGTATCGAGCAAAAAAGGGCAGCAAGATTGATTACCAACCAGAACAGGAAGGAAACAGATTACTAGAAACAGTGTGGACGGTGGTGCCAATTCTCATCATCATCGCATTGATCATCCCGACAATCAAGACTACCTACGCATTGGTGAAACCGCCTTCAACTGGTACTCCTGTTGTGATAAAGGCTGTTTCTGCCAATTGGAAGTGGATGTTTCAATATCCTGGTCAAGGTATTGAAACCGTTAATTACGTGGTCATTCCTGCCAATCGGCCTATTGAATTTCAGCTTGATGCCATTGGACCCATGAATTCACTTTGGATTCCGGCGCTAGGTGGCCAGGAATATTCAATGCCAGGAATGCTGATGAGGTTGTGGCTACAAGCAGATCATCCAGGAACTTATGTAGGCAGAAGTGCTAACTTTTCCGGACGTGGTTTCGTCCACATGGTCTTCAATGTGATCGCCAAAAGCCCAAGTGATTATGCCACCTGGGTACAAAAAGTCAAAACGACCGCCCCAGCCATGACGATGGCAGATTATCAGAAACTCACTGCACAAAATGTGGTACACACCATGACATTTTCACATTATATCAAGTTCTTTGGCCCTCGTAATAACTCAATGAATGCCTTGTATAGGGCACCAAACTCATAAAGAAAGGAGTGCATACGATTTGTTACATTCCCTTTTGCAATTGGGCGATAAGTATTTTATGTGGAATGAAGGGCCGATGATTTGGACGTCTGATGTGCTAATTGTTTTGACGTCTCTTGGAATCATCGGTGTGCTGACCTATCTGAAGCGGTGGAATTGGCTATGGAAAGAGTGGTTGACTACTGTCGACCATAAAAAGATCGGCATCATGTATATCATCGCCGCATTTGCCATGTTTTTTCGTGGAGGAATGGATGGATTGATTATCCGGGCCCAATTAGCGGTGCCGAACAATCAATTTCTCAATGCTGAACACTATGACCAGGTGTTTACGACTCATGGCACCATCATGATCCTTTTTATGGCGATGCCTTTTATTATTGGATTGATGAACATTGCGGTTCCACTGCAAATTGGCGCAAGAGATGTGGCATTTCCTTATTTAAATGCACTCAGTTTTTGGCTGTTTTTCTTCGCGGCACTGCTCTTTAACATATCTTTTGTAATCGGTGGTTCCCCAGATGCAGGCTGGACCAGTTATGCCCCTCTTGCAGGACCTTTTTATGATACTGGTGTTGGGGAAAACTACTATTTGATCTCCTTGCAGATTACAGGGATAGGAACAATAGCCACAGGCATCAATTTTCTGGTTACCATTTTGAAGATGCGTGCACCAGGAATGACTTTGATGAAAATGCCAATGTTCACATGGTCGATCCTAGTTACCTCGATTATTATTATTTTTGCATTCCCTGTATTGACCGTCACCTTAGCATTGTTGATGTTTGACCGTCTGTTTGGCGCACAATTTTTCAGTGTGACTCATGGCGGGTTACCAATGATGTGGGCGAATCTCTTTTGGATATGGGGTCATCCCGAAGTTTACATTGTCATTTTGCCAGCATTCGGAGTATTTTCAGAAGTCGTCAGTACGTTCTCACATAAGCGGTTATTTGGATATAAAGCGATGGTAGTTTCAATGGTCGCAATTGCCATATTGAGTTTTACTACCTGGGTTCACCACTTCTTCACCATGGGTGCGGGAGCAAGTGTTAATTCTTTCTTCTCCTTTTCGACTATGTTGATTGCTGTGCCAACTGGCGTGAAAATGTTCAATTGGTTATTCACCATGTATAAAGGGAGAATCCAATTTACCACCTCGATGCTTTGGGCGCTGGCGTTTATTCCGAACTTCCTAATTGGAGGATTAACTGGAGTGATGCTGGCCGTTGCGCCGGCCGATTATCAGTATCACAATAGTTATTTCTTAGTGGCACATTTCCATTATGTTCTCATTGCTGGTACAGTGTTCGGAGTCTTTTCGGGCCTCTATTATTGGTGGCCGAAAATGTTTGGACACATTCTTAACGAGAAAATTGGGAAATGGGCATTTTGGATTTTTATGATCAGTTTTAACATGACGTTTATGCCGATGTATTTTCTCGGTTTGATGGGCATGACTCGAAGAATGTATACCTATCCAGCTGGACTTGGCTGGGGACCACTAAACATGATCGAAACCATTGGTGCGTTAGGGATGGGCTTAGGATTTGTTGTGATGGTCTATGATATTGTGTATTCCATCCGCCATCCAGAGAAAGACCTGACAGGGGATCCATGGGATGGACGAACACTTGAATGGTCTATTCCATCTCCTGCACCGGAATACAATTTTGCGGTGATTCCTGAAGTGAAAGGAATTGACGCATACTGGATGATGAAGCATCCAAAAGGACAGGAACCGGAACCAACCAAAGCAGTGGATAAGTCTAAAATAAGACCAATTCACATGCCGAACAATTCGTACCGCCCATTTATCATCTCTGTGGCGTTCTTTGTTGCTGGATTTGGATTCATTTGGCAGTGGTATTGGCTCGGCATACCCGGTTTGATCGTCGTGGTTATTGGCCTGTTTTTGCGATCTTTTGAATATGACGATGAACATTTCATTTCCACTGAAGAAATCGTTCAAACAGAAACTGCTGCGGGGAGGTTATAACAATGTCGGTGCATATGGAGTCACTCCATGAACCTACCACCTCGTCGCTTCCACTGGAGTATCAAGAAGACGGGAATTTGAAAATTTTCGGTTTTTGGGTTTTTCTAGCAGCAGAAGTGGTACTTTTTTCAACGCTATTTGCAACGTATTTAGTATTTCACGGCAACGTAGCGGGAGGCCCCACATCGCAACAATTATTTGACATTCGCGGGTTTACCATCGAGACATTTTTGCTTTTAACCAGTAGTTTTACAATGGGACTAGGCACGTATGAGATGAGGCGTCAAAACACAAAAGGCGTCGTTGTGTGGGTACTCATTACGGTGCTTCTCGGTCTTGGGTTCCTTGGAATGGAAATCAGCGAGTTTTCGCATTACGTATCGATCGGGGCTAATATTTCCCGAAGTGCATTTCTGTCCGCATTTTTTGTTCTCGTTGGTACGCACGGATCTCACGTTACACTAGGTATTTTTTGGATACTCTCAATCCTGGTTCAGGTGATGAGAAAAGGAATTACTCCTAAAACGGCACGTAAGCTATTTGTCGTGGGACTGTATTGGCACTTCCTCGATGTGGTTTGGGTATTCATTTTCACTGTGGTTTATTTGACAGGGAAGGTGATGTGAGTGATGATGAGCGGTCAACCTTCACACGAAGGCTTTCCTTGGAAACACGTGATTGGATTTGTATTGTCGATTCTGCTAACCGTGATGGCGCTTTGGCTGGTGTTTTCGATGCAACTGCCGGTGTCTACAGAAATTGTTTCCATCCTAGTATTGGCAGTTTTCCAGGTGTTGATTCAACTGCTTTTGTTTATGCATTTGACGGAAAGAGATGGACCCGCCTATCATGTGATCTCGTTGATCTTTGGCGCCTTTATCGCCTTCACCATTGTGGGTGGCTCCATCTGGATCATGGCATTTCGCAGCATGGTTTCCTAAATAAAAAAGAAATGGGCAAGGTGGAGAAGTGCTGCCGCCTTGCTTTTTTATTGGGCATGTATCAATAGGGTGCCAGCAATCGATTCTTGGGAGTAAGTTTCTTGTTCAATGGGAATGACAACTGCCCAGTATCCAAAATGGGAATCATTGATCCGGAGTGGGGAAATCGTTGTATGAGCATTCCATATTTCTCCGGTTGGTTTGCGGTTTAAGAATTCCCCATCCCAGTACCCGTCAGCGCTTAGGCGGGATTTCATCGATTCGTAACGTTCGTGATTTGTTGCTTGGGGTGCTGCCATCATGCTTGGTTTTTTACCTAGTAATTGACTTTTGGCATATCCGCTGAACTTGGTAAATTCATCGTTAACATCAATGATGATGTGTTCTTGTGTCGTAATGATGATACCCACAGGGAGTTGCATAATAGTGTTTCGAAATTCATCAAATGATGGCTGTCCATCGATGACGGCCCTTAAATTGGTGGGGTGATGAAGATTAACTTGAGGTTCGTTCTTGTGTAGATATTTCTCTGTAAAATAAATAAAAAGCGGGATGGCAAATCCAAACAGACTGACCAATTCACTTGCCGCATGCAACCATTCTGAGCGGATGAGCATGGATGCGATAATCCATAGTGCGCTGAACAACGTTGCCCAATAGGGGTGGCGTTTTCTTTTTAATAGATAGGAAATTGAAAAAAGCGATAGCGAGCTGCCGACAAATGAATAGGATAGGATGTCATAAACACGCCAATTTATGAAAAAAGTAATAAGTAGTAACGGAGATAAAGTAAGCAGGAACCACTGCATGGTTCTGTATTCAAATAAAATTGAGGCTCCGATTGTATAAAAAACAATAATCCATATATCAACGTGATGAAAAATCAGGTTCCAAGTCATGAGCGCCATAATAGGAATAGCAAATTGAGTGACATCCAGAAGTGACATCGATCTTGAATTGAGCGATTGTACCGTTGCCCGCAAACGATTCACGAGTTCCCAAATGCCTACAATACCTGCCACATACCACAAAGATTGAAGAAGTGTGGTGAAAGGAAAAGCCCATAAATTTCCCATATTAATTAACCCCCTTTCTGTCTGACTAATGTTCATAATTCCATAAAATATTTGACATGAAAATGGCATAATTGGACTAATTCATCGAATCTGTTTATGATGATGGAGTCTAAATGACTAAGAAAGGATAGACTCATTTGATTTCCGTGTGGTTATACATGGCTTCTATTATTGCTGCTAATCTTGTGACAGCAAAATTTCATCCCCTATCGTTTGGCGCATTGCTGGTGCCGGCAGGAACATTTTTTATCGGATTGTCTTTTCTTTCAAGGAACCTAGTACAAGGCCGGTTTGGCAAACGCAAAACTTATTATGTGATCGCAATTGCGACTATTTTGTCCGCCATTTCTGAATGGTGGTTGTCTGGAACGGTAATGATTGTAGTCGCTTCCGCCATATCATTCGTGCTCTCCGAATCAACGGATACGGAAGCCTACAGTAGGTTCAAGCTGACGCTGCCGCAAAGGGTTTTGTGGAGTGGAACCATCGCAGGAATCGTGGACAGTGCGGTGTTTGTTATCGTAGGATTATCGCCGCTGGGAGTGGGGTTTTTAAGCTGGGAGCAGGTGCCATACGCTATTTTAGGACAATTGCTTGTCAAGACCATCGTACAGGCACTTGGCGCGCTTGCTGTCTATTTTGTTCAACACACAAAAAACACGGTACAATAACCGTGTTTTTTGTGTGTTCCTCGTAACGTTTTTTTCTATTCTTGTGCAGCCGCTAAGCAACGTTCACATTCCTGAAGATGCCACTCATGAGGTTTCAGTTCCTTGCCGCATACAACACAAATGTGTTTCTCCTGTTTCGAATTCGTATGAGCTTCTTTCATCATTTGCACTGTAGCTCCCTCCTCTTTGTCTCTATTGTGATATAACAATAGATAAAAATCAATATCTGTTTCAAACAAAAACGGTGTAAATATTTTGACTTTTATGTAAACATCTCATTTCATCGCAGTTAATTAGGAATGAAAAAGAATGGTTTCATTGTTGGGACCCGTCAATCGATTTTTGCCATCTTGTTTTCCGCGGTATAGCCGTTCATCCGCCAAGCGGTATGCTTCTTGAAAATTGTTTGCCTCTTTGGGCAATGCCACGGCACCCATTGTGAGACTCAAACTATGTTGTTCAAGCGGACTATCTTCCACTTGTCGCGCCAATCTATCGATAAGGGTTTTGTCCCAAGCTGTATCATACAGCATTAGCACAAATTCATCGCCGCCAAGCCTGGCAATCCAATCCCCATTCGCACGGATACTTTGCTTAAAGTAATGGGCGATGGCCTTTAATGCATGGTCTCCGTGTTGATGTCCAAGGGAATCATTGAGTTGCTTAAATCCGTCCAAATCAAATAATAAGAATACGGAGGGGACAGGAATTTTGGCGGTAAAGTAGGATTCCATGTATGCTTCCAGTCCTCTTCGATTGGAGATCAGTGTGAGCGGGTCCTGTTCGTTCTGGTTTTTTAACAACTCCCTTTGTGTCACCACTTGCAGTGCCAAGCGGAAAAATTCCATCAGGGAAAGGACAATAGGGCGCAGTACCGCATCAGGTTGAATGTAATACAGATATAGGACACTGTGACGATGCTGTTCAAGATAGATGTCATAACGAAATTCAGCCACTAAATCTATAAAATGAGTGCCATCTTCCTTTGTCAGGCGATCGCTTCGTTGGATGAAACGGTAATGGTCTTCGTTAAAACCAAGTGGTTCACTGGCATCTTCTTCAATGTGTTGCGAAAAGGACTCGATCTGAATGCCGTCAAGGCCAAACCAGTCTTCCACATGCCATGAGTCACCATCTTGCACGATGTATATCCCAGCTTGAATACCCAACAGTTGGATCGCCATGTCACGAAATTGACGATACACGCTTTGTATCTTATCGATAAAAAACAAGATGTCTGACATGCGTTGAATCCAACGCAATATCTCATTTTCAGCCTTCATTCTGGCGAGTTCCGCTTTGTGCTCCGTGATGTCAGATTCGATGGCGATAAAGTGTTCCAGTTCCTTTGTCTCATTGAATACGGGACGAATATCAATGCTTACCCAGTAAGGAGTGCCGGATTTTTTGTAGTTAATGAGCTCCACTTGAAATCCTTCAGCGGTTTCGAGCTTATCATGCATAAACTGGACGATCGCATCATTTTTATCAGGGCCTTTCAGCAAGTCCCCTGGTTTCTGGCCAATGGCCTCTTGGAGTGGATAGCCTGTCACTTGAGAAAATGAGTCGTTGACCCATTCGATATGGCGATGGGGATCAGTGATGACCACCATTTTGTCGGTGTTCTCCGCCACGGCTGCAAGTCGCTTCATTTCGTCTTGTGCGACTTTCAATTTGCTGATTTCTCGGATAATAATGAGCAGTTCACTGCTGGCATAAGGGTAGTTCAAATTGGCTTGGCCAATCAGTTCTGACCAAATGAAGGAACCATCAGCTTCTAGTACCCTCACCTCAACGCTGCTGTTGCTTGATTTCGTTAAATGGTTTCGCCATGCAGCATAATGGTGTTGGTCATCCGGATGAATGTAATCAAACAAATGCGCGTCCATCAACTGTTTAGGCGTATAGCCAAAAATGCGTTCCACCGAAGGACTGATAAAGCTAATCTGGTCGCTTTTATTGACCTGAATGATCACATCAAGCATGTGGTTCATCACCAGATCCAAGAGCTTTCGATCATGCTTCGCATACCGTTGCTTTTTTGCCAGATCGGAGACGATGACCAAATGGCTGGCCCACAGCTCGAGCATTTGAAGCTTTTCTTCATTCAATTCATCAGGGTTAACGGTGTACACATTTAAGATTCCCCAGGGGGATTCGCCTGCGTTGGCAAGTGGAACAGAGGCGACAGCGGAGAAATGGTTCTTTAACGCGAGTGGTCGCCATGGGGCAAAATGGGGATTGGACTCAAGGTCTTTCCAAACCACGGTTTGCCCAGTGCGCATGGCAATTCCCGATGGCCCATTGCCAAGCGTATCCTCTTCCCAGTGAATGGTGATTTGCGACAAGTAGTCTGTGACATCGCCAAATGAAGCAATGGGTACAATTCTAGCGTGATCCGATTTGCTGCCAACCCACGCCATCTTGTAATGTTCCGTTTGTACCAGTTGGTGGCAAGCAAGTTCCCATAAGTTGTGTTCTGACTGGGCATGATTGAAAATATCGTAGAGAGATTCACTCATTTTTTTAAAAAGATGAAGATATTGGTTAATAGCCATATATTAACCCCCATAAACGAAGCATATAGGTCACATTTTATATAGACAGTATAATTATAGTACTTTATAGAAAAAAATAGTATAAAAGCAGAGGAGAAAATCCTCTGCTTTTTTATGAGACGTGTTCGTACCAGTTTGTCAATCCGCCCCGCAGGGAGATGGCATGAAAACCGCGGTCCGCCAGGATCTTGCATGCTTCTTTACTGCGATTGCCGCTCCGGCAAATCAGTACCACAGGCTTGTAAGGATCTAACTCATAGGTGCGATAGGGCAATGTGCCCAGAGGGATGAGTTGCGAACCTTCCAAATGACCGTCCCTAAATTCGTCAATTTCACGGACATCGATTAATTGAACCTTTTCTCGATTAAAGAGCATCTGATTCAATTGTAAATTTGAAATTTCTTTGCACTCCACAGAAATCCCCCTTTCTATTCAGTATACCCACTATGGTATTTTAATCGGAATGATAGTTTTCAGCAAGTGATCGTATGATTATCGATGGTGATCTATAATGCTTGAAAAACATTGCCAACTTGTCTATGTTCAAAGTAATGCTAGTTTAATAGGGAGAGGGGATACAGCAATGGGGAAGAAGGAAAAAAAGAGGGTTTCTTCTGAAGAGCAGCCTTCTATGGAGAAAAATGCAAGTGATCATTATCAGGACACGCTCTATCGTTTACAGGTGGAACTCGTGAAGTTGCAGAAGCATCTCATCACTAATGCGGAAAGAATACTCATTTTGTTTGAGGGGCGCGATGCAGCAGGAAAAGACGGGACGATCAAGCATTTCACCGAACACCTGAGTCCTAGGGAAACACGTGTGGTGGCGCTAGGCACGCCGTCTGACAAGGAGAAGTCAAGCTGGTATTTCCAGCGTTATGTGCCACATTTACCATCAGGGCACGAAATGGTATTGTTTAACCGCAGTTGGTACAACCGTGCAGGCGTGGAGCGAGTGATGGGTTTTTGTACGGATGAAGAGTATGAGGAATTTATGGTATCCGTTCCGCTGTTTGAACAGTTATTGGTGAGATCCGGGATAAAAATTTTCAAATATTATCTGGATATCTCTAAAGAAGAACAAAAACATCGCTTGAAAGCGCGTCATTCCGATCCATTGAAGCAGTGGAAGATTAGTCCGGTTGACGAAGAAAGTGTCAAACACTGGGATGACTACAGTATGGCGCGGGATCAGATGTTTGCGAGGACCCACACTGCTTTTGCGCCTTGGTATGTGGTGATGGCAAATGATAAGCATTTGGCGAGAATCAGCTTGATCAAGGACTTTTTGTCCAGGGTGGACTATGAGGACAAAGATTTGCAACTTGTGGTACCGAATCCGGACATTGTTTTTATGTACAATGAGAAATACCTGGAAAACGGCTGGATATCAAAATAGCAGAGAGGAAGTCGTGCATGTTTGTCAGTACGGTTAGCGTACGGTTTGGTGATTGCGATGGGTTGGGGCATGTCAACAATGCGATGTATTACACCTATATGGAGGAAGCCCGGGAAGCTGTTTTTCGCATCTTTAATCCATCGATGAAGCTCGAAACGTGGAACCTGATCGTGGTGTCCACCAGGTGTGATTATTTACGACAAGTTGGGTTTGCAGAAAAGTTGACCATCTACACCTGGATTTCGCGCCTCGGCAATTCGAGCTTTACTGTTGACCATGCGCTCGCCAACCAGAATGGGGAGTGGGTGGCAAGAGGTCAGGCTGTTCTGATCGGTTATGACTACGAGCGGGAACAAGCCAGTCCGCTGACAGATGCCATTCAACAGGCATTAAAGACTCACATGGAAGCGCCTGAAGGGGCACCGACCCTCCGGCCTTGATCTAATTTACCGGGCTTTGCTTTGGCTGGTTAGCCATTGCAAAGCCTCTGGCACTTCTTTTTGCCAAAAACCCCACGTGTGTTTCCCTTCTTTCATTTGAAAACTACCCAATGCCTCTTTTTTCTCCAATTGAGATTTCATCCACAGATTGTCCGCCAAAAAATTGCTGGCGCCAAGCGGAGTATCCACTTCTGTTTCCTGTTCTCCTACTGTCAGATAGACAGATAGCGGAAAGAGCCGCTCAACCTGATCGAGCAAAGGAGCGAGTTCGCGATAAAATGCACCTGAAAAGAGGAGCAGGCGGGAAAATTTTTCAGGCGATAATAGCGCCATTTGCATAGAAACGGTTGCACCTAGGGAAACTCCTGCAAGATACCGTTCTTGCACGAATCCCTGTTCGTGATGTCCTGAATAGTTTTCCTCAATAAAGGGGATGGCTTCTTCATAAAAAAATCGCAGATAATCCCCGTTTCGCACACCGTTTGGCATGTATTCCTCATTGCGAAAACGCGAGCTTTTCTCGATGCCGGCAATAACAATGGGGGGGATTTGCTGTTGCGAAGCGAGTGCTTTAGCAATCGTCGCGATGCGGCCATACATAAAAAATTCAATCCCGTCCTGGCAGTAGAGGATGGGTAATGGCAATGCGTCATCCGGTACATTGGGTCGGTAAATTTTGATGGTTCGTTCGTCCCTTAAATGCGCACTGTAAATAGTGTGACTGAACAGAGTTCGGCGTGGTGAAGTGGTGTGATCCATCGTGTCCTCCCAAAAACGTGGTAAAGGTGTGGTGGTATGAGTATTGAGACGCCTGTTCGTGCACAGGGTGATCTCCGCGTGATCGACGAGGAGGGGCAGTTGATAGATCCTAATTCACTGCCTGAAATCACCAATGAAAAATTGACACAATTAATGGAGCGAATGCTTTTTACGCGCCTTTGGGATGAGCGTGCTATCAAATGGACGCGTCAGGGGAAGCTTGGCTTTTACGCTCCCGTTTCCGGACAAGAGGCCGCCATGATCGGAAGTGAGGCGGCGCTCTCACCAGATGATTTTATCTTACCCAGTTACCGGGATGTGCCTCAGGCCGTATGGCATGGATGGCCACTTTATCAAGCATTCCTCTATTCGTTCGGGCATCAGCAGGGCAACCAGATTCCAGAAGGTGTCCATACGCTCCCCCCTCAAATTATCATTGGTGCGCAGGTCGTACAAGCGGCAGGGGTGGCCATGGCGTTTAAGCTGCGAAAGGAAAAAAGGGTGGCACTTGCCTATATAGGCGATGGAGGGACCTCTCAGGGCGATTTTTATGAGGGGATGAATGTGGCCGGTGTGTACCGCTTACCGCTCATTTTGATGATCCAGAACAACCAATTTGCCATCTCTGTTCCGGTCGAGAAGCAGACGGCAGTAAAAGAACTGGCAAAGAAAGCAGAAGCAGCAGGGATCGAAGGAAAAAGGGTAGATGGCATGGATGTACTTGCTGTATACAAAGCGGTGCAGGAGGCGGTGCAAAAAGCAAAAGCAGGGGGTGGCCCCACCATGATTGAGGCACTGACTTTTCGCTATGGACCGCATACGATGAGCGGTGATGATCCAGGCCGCTATCGCACGAAAGAACTGGAGCACGACTGGCGAGCCAGGGATCCGCTGGTGCGTTTTCGTAAATTCCTGCAAAGCAAAGGGTTGTGGACGGAAGAAGCGGAACAGAGGGTGGAGGCAAAAGCAAAAGAGGAAGTGCAGGCGTCACTCGATCAGGCCAACAAGTATCCAGCGATGACGCTTGCGTCACTGGCCAATCACATGTATGGGAAGATGCCGAGGGAACTCGCGCGGCAAGTGGCGGGGTCAGGGCTTAACGCTGATTCGGGGGTGAAGTGATGGCTCAGTTGACGATGATCGAAGCGATTCGCAGTGCACTATCTCAGGCGTTGGAAAAGGATGAGCGCGTCCTGATCTTTGGCGAAGATGTGGGAGTGAGCGGCGGTGTATTTCGCGCGACAGACGGGCTTATGCAACGATTTGGCGAAGAGCGGGTATTTGATACGCCGCTTGCAGAATCATCGATTGCAGGACTTGCTACAGGGCTTTCCATTCAAGGCTTTTTGCCGGTGGCGGAGATCCAATTCTTCGGATTTGTCTTTGAGGCCATGGACGAAATCATTGGGCAGGCGGCACGCATGCGGTTTCGCACGGGAGGCAGGTTTCATTGCCCGATCGTGTATCGCGCACCTTTTGGTGGAGGAGTAAAAACTCCCGAACTCCATGCGGATAGCCTAGAAGGGTTATTTGCACAATCGCCCGGTATCAAAGTGGTGGTGCCCTCTTCTCCTTATGAAGCAAAAGGCTTACTCTTGTCGGCGATTTTTGATGAAGACCCGGTACTATTCCTTGAGCACATGAAATTATACCGCTCATTTCGGGAAGAAGTGCCAGAGGAATTTTACACATTGCCACTTGGCGAAGCAAAGGTGGTGAGGGAAGGCAAGGACCTGACGCTCATCAGTTACGGCGCCATGGTGAGAACCGCGCTTAAATCAGCGGAAATGGCAGAAAAAGAACAAGGATTGTCCGTGGAGGTCATCGATCTTCGCACGATTAGTCCGCTCGACATGGAAACGATCGTCACCTCCATTCGGAAAACCCACCGCGCGATGGTATTGCAGGAGGCGCAGCGGAGCGCCGGAGTAGCGGCAGAGGTGATTGCAAGAATCAATGAAGAGGCCCTCTATGACCTGGAGGGACCTGTCTTGCGGGTGACGCCGCCTGATACTGTGTATCCCTTTACGTTATTTGAAAAAGAATGGTTGCCCACTGAACAACTTGTCTTGGATCAAATCAGTCAGGCCATGCAGGCTTGATAAGGAAAAGAGGTTAGGACATGGGGGTTTTTCAGTTTGCGTTTCCGGAACTCGGGGAGGGGATTCACGAAGGCAAAGTGGCCAAATGGATCGTTCACGAAGGTGATTTTGTCCGTGAAGATGAGCCCCTAGCTGAGGTGGAAAACGATAAAGCGGTCGTAGAGATTCCAAGTCCTGTCGAAGGCAAGGTCGTTCAATTGTTTTTTTCAGAAGGGGCCGTTGCCTCGGTGGGCGAGCCGTTTGTCAGCATTGAAACAAATGCGCTAACAAGCGATGACAAGGTGGATGTGCCGAAAACGCCGCTGGAAGATGCGGGACTTGCCAATACGGTGCACGAGGTGAAACAAGCTGAGGCTGTAAAGGTTAGTGAGACCACGCCAAACCGCGCAGCAACGCCTGAAAGGGTGTTGGCCATTCCCTCAGTGCGCAGACTGGCAAGGGAAAATGGCGTTGCGATTGAAGAGGTCAAAGGGACTGGCGAGCATGGGAAAATCACTAGGGAAGATGTGCTCGCCCATTTAGCGAATCAAGGCAGGGGTGAGCCTGCCATTAGTAAGTCAGAAAACGTTGAGTTGCCAGCAAAAGAAGCGGTCACGAAGCCAATTTTTGCATCCGCACAAGAAGAAATCGTGCCACTTTCCAGCATAAGAAGATCGATCATGCAAGCGATGGTCAAATCCAAATTCAGTGCGCCTCATGTGACGATGATGGATGAAGTCGATGTGACCGAACTGGTATCGTTCCGAAATGAAATGAAACAGGTCACGGCGGCAAGAGGTGTGAAACTAACGTTTTTACCTTTTATCGTAAAGGCGTTGATTGCAGCCTTGAAAAAATACCCCTACCTGAATGCGGAACTCGACGAAGAAAACGAGCAGATCAAATTGAAAAAAGAATATCACATCGGCATTGCCACAGATACGGACAGAGGGCTGCTAGTTCCCGTGCTTCACCATGCCAACCACATGAGCATGTGGGAACTCGCGGAGCAGATTACGGCTCTATCGACAAAAGCGCGCTCGGGAAAAATCAAACTCGAAGAGATGCGAGGGAGCACGGCGTCAATCTCGAATATTGGGTCGGCAAAAGGCTTGTTTTTCACCCCTATTCTCAACTATCCTGAAGTGGCAATACTAGGAGTCGGACGAATTCGCGAGACACTGTTACGACAAGACGGTGAGATTGTTGATGCGCAAATGATGGCGCTCTCACTCAGTTTTGATCATCGGGTGGTGGATGGCGCGATGGCGCAACTGGCCTTAAATGAAATCAAGGCCGTGCTGGCAGAGCCTAAGCGCATGTTGATGGAGGTGTGATCGCTTGGTAGTGGGCGAGTTGACAGAAGAAGTGCAAATGGTCGTGATTGGCGGTGGGCCTGGGGGATATGTGGCGGCAATCCGGGCGGCGCAGCTAGGACTTCAGGTGCTATTGATCGAAAAAGAAGACATAGGCGGCGTTTGCCTGAATCGCGGTTGTATTCCCTCCAAAGCGTTGATCACGGCAGCGGAAGACTATGCGAAAGGGAAAAACGGCAACGTGCCGGGGATTGATCATGTGGTCACCCTTGATTTTCGCAAAGTGCAGGAATGGAAAGACAGTGTGGTCACGAAAATGACGCAGGGAGTGGACATGCTCCTAAAAGGCAACAAAGTGAGGGTCGTCAAGGGTGAGGCTTTTTTTGTCGGCCAGCAAGAAGTGAGGGTCATGACGGACACAGAGGCACACAATTACCATTTTACACATTGTATCATTGCGACCGGTTCGCGCCCCGTGGAATTAGCTTCACTGCCTTTTGGAAAGCGCGTGTTGACCTCGACTGAGGTGTTGGCATTAGGTGAGGTGCCAAAACGGCTCGCGATTGTGGGGGGAGGCTATATTGGCATTGAACTGGGGCAAGCTTATGCGAAATTTGGCGCCAAGGTGACCATTCTGGAAGGGACGCCTTCCATCCTTCCCGCATTTGATCCGAGCATCACAAGGCTGATTGGTCGCAGTCTGAAAGAATGGCAGGTGGAAGTGGTGACAGGCGCACTGGCAAAGTCTGCGGTGGAATCGGCAGATGAGGTCCGGCTGACGTACGAAGTGAACGGTGAGGTGCACGCGGTGAGTGCCGATTATGTGCTCGTGACCGTGGGGAGAAGACCGAATACGGATGAGCTCGGGCTTGACGCGGCAGGCATCACCCTCGATGGAAAAGGTCTCATTCCCGTCGATCATCAGGGCAGAACTAGTGTAGCCAACATTTTTGCCATTGGGGATATCGTGGCGGGACCAGCGCTCGCACATAAAGCGTCTTATGAAGGCAAGGTGGCGGCAGAAGCGGCGGCAGGGATGCACAGTGCCGTGGACTATGCGTGTATTCCAGCGGTAGTATTTGCTGACCCAGAGGTCGCGGCGGTGGGACTGAACGAAGACGAAGCGGGCAAAGTTTATGAAAAAGTGAAAACCGGGCGTTTTGCCTATGGCGCGAATGGAAGGGCTGTATCGATGAATGCCGCGAATGGATTTGTCAAACTCATCGCTGATGAGGAAAGTGGCGTATTGGTGGGGGCTCAGGTGGTGGGGGCAGAAGCCTCTAACCTCATCGCAGAACTGGCACTTGCCATTGAGATGAACGCAACACTCGAAGATATGGCGCTGACGATCCATGCGCATCCTACCTTGCCAGAAATGGTGATGGAAACGGCAGAAGCGGCACTTGGAACCCCTATTCATATGTTGAAAAAATGATCATGGAAAAGGCTGCCCTTTTTAGTGGGACAGCCTTTAAGTTCCCTTATTCTTGAACGGCGATGAATGTTTTTTTCTTTGATGATTCTATCATCGCGAGTACCACGTTCAGTGAGCGCAGTCCCTCTTCGCCTGATATGGAGGGTTTGGTGCCAGTTTGTATAGAGTGGATAAACTCATTGATTACGCCGCTTGTCACTTGTTTTTCGTTGGTCGCCACTGCTCCCACGTGATAGTATTCCACTGATCCATCATCAAGCTGAACGATCACTTGGTTGAACGGATCTTCAGCGAGTTTCATCACCCCATGCTCGCAGTAGAGTACGGTGCTGTTATCCTCTTTTTGATAGGACCAACTAGCGGCGAGTGTCCCGATGCTGCCTTTTTTGGTTTTCACGATGCAAACTGCATTATCATCTACATCTGTGTCGTTTTTGGCAAGTATTTCCACAAAGGCACCGACTTCCACCACTTCATCCTCTAACAGGTAACGAATCAGGTCCGCTTTATGTACCCCCAAATCACCCATTGCGCCCATTGCAGCTTCGTTTTTTCGGAAAAACCAACTATTTTTTCCGTCCACACTCCACGATTCTGGACCTGGGTGTCCAAACGCGGTTCGAAAGGAGATGACTCTCCCCAAATACCCACGCGCCAAAATCTCTTTCGCCTTTTGATGTGGAGGCATCAAACGCTGATTGTGGCCAATCATCAAGAACACATGATGGTCTTCTGCTGCCTGAATCATGGCGAGAGCTTCCTCTGCTGTCGTGGCCATCGGCTTTTCACATAGTACGTGAACGCCTGACTTTGCAGCTTTGATCGAAACTAGGGCATGCAGATAATTCGGTAAGCAGACGCTGATCGCATCCAGTTTTTCCTTTGCCAATAGCTCTTCATAATGGTCGTACGCTGTCGCGTTGTATTTTTTTGCAAAAAATTCGGCTCTCTCTGGCACGATATCGCAAAAGGCGACCAGTTCCACTTCTGGATTTGCCGCGTATTCGGGGATATGCCGATGTTTCGCAATAGAGCCGCAACCGATCACTGCGATTCTCAATTTGGACATACGCTTACCCTCCTTTTGCTTACAGCCACCACATGTCAGCGAGTGATTCCTTCATCAAAATACCTTGGAGATTTTGCGCCGCTTTGGTGAAACCTTCATCGATAGACATGAGTGGGTCTTCGTGCTCAATGCTGATCACTTCATCGTAGCCATATTGGCGAAGTGCACTGATGATATCCGCCCATGTCTTCAGGTCATGCCCATATCCCACCGTGCGGAAATTCCACGCCCGTTCCTGAATGTTTGAATAGGATTGCATATCCATCAGTCCGTACATATTGACATTGTCAGGGTCGATAAAGGTATCTTTGGCGTGGAAGTGATAAATGGCTCCTGCTTTTCCGAGAATTTTTACTGCGGCAACCGGATCAATTCCTTGCCACCACATATGACTGGGGTCCAGATTGGCGCCGATGGCTTCCCCTGCATGTTCTCTCAATTTCAACATCGTGAAGGGAGTGTGGACCAGGAATCCTCCATGAAGTTCAAGACCGATTTTCACGTGATGGAGAGTGGCAAACTGCCCTATTTCTTTCCAATAGGGAATGAGTTTTTCATTCCATTGCCAGTCCAGAACGGTTCGATATTCATTGGGCCAAGGGGCAACTGGCCAGTTTGGGTATTTCGCTCCCTCGTGGTCACCGGGTGTGCCGGAGAAACAATTCACCACAGGTACTTCCAGTAGCTCGGCGAGTTCAATGGTTTTGATCAAGGTGTCATGTGATTCTTTTGCGAAATCCGCTTGAGGGGTAAGTGGATTTCCATGACAACTAAGCGCACTGATGACTAATCCGCGCTCGGTGACCGCTCTTAAAAAGTGTTCCCGTTTGGTTTGATCCTCGAGTAACTCATCGGGATGGCAGTGGGCATTTCCGGGGTAACCACCCGTTCCGATCTCTACTGCCTCGACGCCCACTGCTTTTACCTTATCAAGCATTTCTTCAAACGGCAGATTACCGTATAAAACTGTAAATACGCCTAATTTCATCACTATCACCTTTCATGAAGTTCATGTTGGTTATCCTTTAACGGCACCGGAAGTAAGTCCTGCAACCACCCATTTTTGGAAAATTAGAACTAAAATAACAATAGGCAACACGGCCACGGTGGATGCTGCGAAAATGGTGCCGTACGGGATGGTAAATTGCCCGCCGAAAAGCGCGATGCCAACTGGGATCGTACGAAACGAATTGTCGGTATTGAATACGAGCGCGAAAAAGAATTCGGTCCAACATGCCACAAACGTAAAAATGGCTCCCGTAAAGAGCCCGGGCGTCGATAAAGGCAGGATGATGCGAAATACGGTGGTGAGAACGCCTGCGCCGTCGACCCGTGCCGCTTCGTCGAGCTCTCTTGGTATGCCGGCGAAGTACGTGCGCATGATCCAAATGGCAAATGGCAAGTTGAACGCGACATAAGGAATAATAAGTGCTTGATAACTATTGAGCCAACCAAGGCGTTCCATGATCACAAAAAGTGGCGAAATCACGCTGACTTGCGGGAATGTTGAAATGACTAGCAAGGTGACCATGATGAATGTCTTGCCTCGGATTGGCAGTCTCGCAATGGCGTAACTCGCCAGCGATGCGAGAATTACCACAAGGATGGTGGAAATGATCGAGACAATCAGACTGTTGCGGAAATAAATCCCAAACCCAAATTGACCGAATGTTTGGGTGTATTGACTAAGGGTTGGGTGAACAGGAAATAAGGTTGGCGGAATCGCGCTTATTTCATTGTTGCTCTTTAGTGAAGTGATGACCATCCAGTAAAACGGGGCGATGATGATCAGCAACATCAAAATAAGGACGATATAGCCGATCCATTTTCGTGTGACAAGCTGTGCTTTACTCATTCTTCCACCTCACCAACTTGCGCGCGGAACGCTTTAATCGAGATTAGCGACATGATTAAAATGATCAGGACGGTGATGACAGCTACAGCGGTTCCAGGGCCATATTCAAAATCATTGAAGATGGCTTTATATGCGAGCATAGCGATGGACATCGTGCTGGTTCCTGGCCCTCCTCCCGTTAATACGAAGGGAAGATCAAACAGTCCGAACGCCTGAAGGATGCGAAATAACGCCGCAAGTGCCAAACTTGGTCGAAGCAGTGGTAGCGTGACGCTGAAAAAACTTCGAAACGCTCCTGCGCCGTCAATCTTTGCTGCTTCGTATAGGTCGGAAGGTATTAACTGCAAACCGGCAAGAAGAATCATGGTGACAAATGGTGTTGTTTTCCAAATATCGGCAATCATGATGGAAACAGTCGCAAGATTGGGTGTTCCCAACCAGACAATCGACTGATTGATCAGATGCAGGGACTGCAGCAAATAGTCAAGAATGCCATAGACACCGTTGTAAATATACCCCCACATTTGCGCGGATATAACGGTAATCAGGGTCCAGGGAATCAACATAATGGCAATGGCAAAGCCTCTTCCTTTTATCGGCTGATTGATTGCCAGCGCAACGAGGAGCCCTAAAACCAGTTCAACGAGCACCGTAACGACTGCATAAACGATGGTAAAAATCAGTGCTTGATGAAACAACGGGCTATTAAACACGATTTTATAGTTGGCGAGACCTGCAAAACTGAATTGAAAGCCATTCGTACTTGACTGAATATGATTAAGGCTCATCCAAATGGAATAACCGATTGGGAATAAGGTGACAAGCGCTACAAAAAGCAGGGCCGGACTGACCATCGTGTATCCGGCAATTTTGTAACTGCGGTCCAAGCGGCTTGTGTGTCTTCGCAAGGAAATCGCCCCTTTATGGTTTTGAAAAGGCGGGAAGAAGTTCCCGCCTTTTTTCATTACCATGTAAATTTAGAGAGATGAGGAACTGGAGGCTGAAGAAAGTTGGCTGTTTGCGTTATTCAGCGCTGTTTGGACGGATACTTGTCCACTTAGTGCAGCATTCACATTTTGGTAAATCGCGCTAGAAACTTTCGGATAATTTGGCGATTGGGCCGGACGAGGAACTAAGTGTTCACTACCGACGATCGCGAGTACGGGATTTAATTTTTTGATTTTTGGATCGTGTTGAACCTGATTGTTGGTGGGGATTTCCGAATATTTAGAAGCTAACACAGTTTGCGCCTGAACGCTGGTCATCCATTTGATGAAGGTGACATCAGCTTGAATGTGCTTGGAGTGTGGGTTGATATATAGGTTCCAGCCGCCGATGTTGCCATATCCCGGTCCTTTTTTCCCTGCGAAGGTAGGCATTGGGACTACTCCTACTTTGCCAACCACGCTGGTGCCCTTTGTTTGCGAATTGGACCATGCATAGTCCCAGTTTCTCAAGAAGGCAGCATCACCAGCATTAAATACGTTCATTGCCTGAGGCTCTTGGAAGGTGGTTACGGATTTTGGCGACACACCAGAGGTGATTAGTGAACGCATGAAGGTGAGTGCTTTTACGGCTGCAGGTGAATTCATGACCGGTTTGCCTGCCGCATTAAATACTTGGCCGCCGGCATCGGTTAAGTATTCCATCCAGTTACAGGTAAGCCCTTCATAGGAAGCGCCTTCCCAAACAAATCCGTATTTAACTAGGTGATTCTTAAGTAGCACTTTTGAGTCATTAGCCAGTTGTTCCCAGGTTTTTGGAACTGGGAGATGTGCTTTTGCGAGCAGATCTTTTCGGTAATAGAGGAAGCCTGCATCCATGAAGAACGGAGCACCGTACACTTTGCCCTTATAAGTAGCGCCTTGGACGAGTCCTGGTGCAAAAGAGTTGAAGTATGATTTTGAGAAATAATTATTCAGTGGCAATGCTAGACCTGCGCTTGCAAATTGTCCAGGCCATACCACGTCACCCATAAACACGTCCGGCGTTGCAGAACCTCCGGATATTTCTGTAGCCAGAGACGCCCTGTTGGTGTCGGTATTGGTTGGCTGAGAAGTTAATTTGACTTGGATATTGGGGTGCGTTTTTTCAAAGAGTTGAATCAAGGCTTTGCGGATTCCTACATTGGATATCGGAGAAGCCGCCCAATTTATAGTGGTGACGGAACTACTGTGTTTGGTCGAAGCGAATGCTGAACCTGCCATTACTGTCATGGTCATGGCGCTTGCAGACAAGACGGACATGGATACAAGCAAAGATTTCTTCATTCGAAAACCCCCAATAAATTTGTTTTTTGAAATACTTACGATGGTCATCATGATTCATCATTCGATTTTGCTATGAATCATCGTAAGTACAATTAGCTACCGATTCGCGACTGATGATTTGATGAGACAGATTGTGAGCACCGTTACTCACTTTGTTCCCTCCTCCCTCAAGCTTGGTGATAAGGGCTGTCACCGCTTCGTAACCAATCTGCTCAAATGGTTGGGCAACGGTGGTCAGTTTGGGTGTTACCATATCTGAGATAGACAGATTATCAAAGCCGATGACGGAGATGTCTTCCGGCACGCGCAGGTGGTAATCATAGACGGCGCGCATGGCGCCTATCGCCATCTCGTCGCTTGCCACGCAAACGGCGGTGATACCAGTGGTTTTAGCATGGGACAAAATGGTTTCCATGGCGCGATAACCGCTTTCATAACGGAAATCACCAAACGCCAACTGGTTTGTATCAAATGGCAATTGGTAATGTTTGATGGCCATCATGTAACCGTCATAACGGTGTTGGCCAGCAATTGTTGACTCCAGAGGTCCTGAAATAACACCAATCTTCCGATGACCACGCGCGACAAGATAAGACATGGCGTCAAATGCCGCTTTCTGTTCATCGACCTTAAAGGCTGGAAGGTCGTGCCATGGGCTTTCCGTTAAGGTCAAAATCACAGGTAATCCCACTCTGGCGATCATGGTGTAATAGTCATTGGAAATATAGGAACTGGTAAAGATAATCCCCTCAGCTTGCTGTTCCTTCAGAAAAGAGAATCCTTCCATTACCCGTTCTGGATCTAATTGCGCATCAAACAGCAATATATTGAATCCGTTTTCTGTTGCTGCCTTATAAATGCCCTGATAGAGTTCGTTGAAAAAATAATCTCTGATCTGGGGGATGATGACGCCGATCGTTCGCGATTGTTGTACTCTTAAATTGCGGGCAATGGCATTTGGTCGAAAATTGAGCGTACGAATGACATGCATGACTTTTTCGCGAGTCTCTGGCTTCACTTGCTCAGGAGAGTTGAGAACACGGGAAACTGTCGGGACAGATACGCCTGCTTGTTTCGCGATGGTACGCATGGTGACTTTCATGACTACCTACACCTCGGAATACGAATGAAAAAATAATGATAACGATTTCATAAATTTTTCACTTCAAAATTAACACAAGTGTAATATGCCGTCAATCATTTTTTTATGCGAAGTTAATAAGAAATTTTTTTGACAAATGCACCTGTACTCCGTATAATATTTAGCAATATGCTTCATCATGTGATATATATGAAGCTTTGAATGAGACACGACAACCTGTTCTGCCGGTCAGAGAGGGCGAATCAGAGGTGCGAATTCGCCTGCGGAATTGACAGATTGCCACCACTCTGGAGCTGCCTGTGAAAAGTTGCGCAAGCAACGGTAAGCAAGGCCGCGTTCGCGCGTTATCGCGAATAAAGGCACTGCCATTGGCAGTGTGAATTAGGGTGGAACCACGATGGCCAGCGCTCTCGTCCCTATCATGAGGATAGGGGTGGGGGCGCTTTTTGCATTGATTTTTATTCATATGGGAGGGACTTAATGATGGCTGAATTAATCAGCATCCGATTAAAAGATGGTTCGGTTAGGGAGTTGCCACAGGGATCTACAATTGGCGATGTGGCCAAAGCCATTAGTTCTGGCTTGGCGCGGCAGGCCATAGCTGGGAAAATGAATGGGAATCTGATGGATTTGTCTCGTGAACTGGAACCAAATGCGGAAATCGAGGTGGTCACGCTTGATCAACCGGAAGGACTAGAGGTGCTCCGGCACACCAGTGCGCACGTCATGGCGCAGGCAGTGAGCCGTCTATACTCTGGGACCAAGTTTGCGATCGGACCTGTGATTGAGGACGGTTTTTACTATGATTTTGCGGATCATGAATTTACGCCGGAACAGTTTGATGCGATTGAAAAGGAAATGCAGAACATCATTAAGTCGGACTTGCCGATTGAAAGAGAAGTTTGGAGTCGTGAGCAAGCGCTCACATTTTTTAAGGAACGCGAAGATCGGTTTAAGATGGAGATCATTCAGGATTTGCCGGAAAGCGAACTGATTACCGTCTATCGCCAAGGGGAATTTACGGACCTTTGTCGGGGACCACACTTGCCATCGACGGGGCGCATCAAGGCTTTTAAGATCCTGAGTCTTGCAGGCGCGTATTGGCGCGGGGATGCAAAGCGCGAGCAACTGACCCGTGTTTATGCCACGGCTTTTGCGAAAGCGTCAGAACTGGAAGCACACCTCAAGTACCTGGAGGAATTGAAAGAGCGCGATCACAGGCGTATCGGGAAAGAATTGAAGCTTTTCACGATGGCGAAGGAAGTGGGGGCAGGGCTCCCCGTTTGGTTGCCAAAAGGCGCCAAGGTGAGGCGCGTCATTGAGCGTTACATTGTCGATATTGAGGAGAGCCTCGGTTATGATCACGTGTACACGCCGGTCTTAGGCAGCGTGGAGCTCTACAAGATCAGCGGGCACTGGGACCACTATCATGAGGATATGTTTCCACCAATGCAAATGGATAATGAGGAACTGGTGCTGCGCCCAATGAACTGTCCTCACCACATGATGGTGTATAAATCAGAGATGCGGAGTTATCGGGATTTGCCGCTGAGAATCGGTGAACTTGGCATGATGCACCGTTATGAAATGTCCGGTGCTTTGTCAGGATTGCAACGGGTGCGGGCCATGACCTTGAACGATGCCCACCTGTTTGTCACGCCGGAACAAATTGAGGAAGAATTTGCCCGTTTGGTGCATTTGATCCAGCGCGTCTATGATGATTTTGGCATTCGCGAATTCTCTTACCGCTTATCGCTGAGAGATCCGAAAAATACGGAAAAATACGTGTCTAACGATGAAATGTGGAACAAAGCGGAGAGTATGCTGCGAAAAGCGCTTGACGATTTGGGGCTCACTTATACAGAGGCGGAGGGCGAAGCCGCATTTTATGGGCCGAAGCTCGATGTGCAGGTCAAAACGGCACTTGGCAAAGAGGAGACGCTCTCGACGGTCCAACTCGACTTTCACCTTCCCGAGCGCTTTGAACTCGAGTACATCGGCGAAGATGGCAAGCCGCATCGCCCGGTAGTCATTCATCGTGGCATCGTCAGCACGATGGAGCGCATGGTGGCATTTCTCATTGAAAACTACAAAGGTGCGTTCCCGCTCTGGCTTGCCCCAATACAGGTCCGTGTACTGACGGTGACCGAAGCGCAAAAAGCCTACGCCAACCAGATCGTCGATCACTTGCGACTCCTTGGCGTACGTGCGGAAGTAGATGTGCGAAACGAGAAAATTGGATACAAAATCCGCGCTGCGCAAATGGACAAAATTCCTTACATGCTGGTCATTGGCGCCTCTGAAGCAGAAGCAAAGACGGTGTCGGTTAGAAAACGCGGAGTGGGCGAGACGGGATCGCGAAATTATCACGAATTTGCCCGTGAGTTGGTAGAAGAAATTGCGCTTCGCGGAAGGGCAGTTGCAACGAGCGAATGATCGCGTTATAATCATAATAACTTATGCAGCAAAAGAAGAAGCGTCCGCTTCTCACCTGACAGCCCTAGTGTGGTGCTAAAGGGTTCGCTCACACGAATCAACGAAGCTAATGGTTTCCTTGTTACGGTTAGCGTTCAGGTGCGGACTCTGTCTGCACCTTTTTTGTTGCAACACGGCGCAAAGTGCGCCGATTCGGATGATGGAGGTGTTGTTCAATTAGCAAGGAAGAAGTGCAAGTCAACGAGCAGATTCGGGCGCGTGAAGTGCGGTTGATTGATGAAGCGGGTGCTCAACTCGGGATTGTGGGCCTGCGCGATGCATTGCGAATTGCTTCGGAAAAAAACCTCGACCTCGTCAATGTGGCGCCAACAGCCAAGCCGCCGGTTTGCCGGATCATGGATTACGGCAAATATAAGTATGAACAGAGCAAGCGCGAGAAAGAGGCGCGCAAGCATCAGAAAGTGGTCTCTATCAAGGAAATCCGGATGACGCCAAACATCGAACAACACGATTTTGACACGAAGGTGAAGGCGACCATCAAGTTTTTGCAAGAGGGAGACAAGGTGAAGGCGGCTGTGCGTTTTCGCGGAAGGGAAATCACCCATCCCGGCATTGGTCAGGCGGTACTCGAGAAACTTGCCAAGCAGGTGGAGGCATACGGAATATTGGAGCGTTCTCCACGGCTCGAAGGCAGAAGCATGATCATCATTATCAATCCCAAACCTCAGACGGAACGGGAAAAGGGAAGTTCTGAAAAGACCTCGTAATCCATCGACGAAATCATCTAGAGAAACGGTTTTTAATTGATTGGAGGATATTTAAATGCCGAAAATGAAGACACATCGTGGCGCGGCCAAGCGGCTGAAGCGGACCGGTTCTGGCAAAATCAAACGCAGTCATGCGTACACCAGCCATCTGTTTGTTTCCAAGTCACCAAAGCGCAAACGCCAACTCCGTCATTCGGGGATGGTATCGAGCTCAGACTACAAGCGCATCAAACAACTGGTATCCTATCTCTAAAATTTGGGTTGAAACGATTCGCGCACAAAGGTTGCGTCGGGTATTTTTAAGGAGGATTTATCATGCCAAGAGTAAAAGGCGGTACGGTGACACGCCGTCGTCATAAAAAAATCCTGAAGTTAGCTAGGGGTTATTTTGGTTCCAAGCATCGCTTGTTCCGCACTGCCAACCAACAAGTGATGAAGTCACTGCAATACGCGTACCGGGATCGCCGGACGACCAAACGTAATTTCCGTAGACTGTGGATCCAGCGCATCAACGCAGCGGCGAGGATGAACGGCCTCAGCTACAGCCGACTGATGTACGGATTGAAGCAGGCTGGCGTGGAAGTGAACCGCAAGATGCTCGCAGATCTCGCAGTAGCGGACGCAAATGCGTTCAGCGAACTTGCTACGCTTGCGAAGACCAAACTGGAAGCCTAAACAAGGAGAAGGAGTTGCACAGTGTGCAGCTCCTTTTTTGCTTGTGAAATCAACGGCTAAAGGCTACAATATTCAGAAATCATTTTCTAGTGTGGTTGAAAAAAGAGGGAGTGGAGACATCCGTGCGCAGTGACATGATTAAAAAGGGGATTGACAGAGCCCCGCATCGCAGCCTGTTACGGGCAACAGGTATGAAAAACGAGGATTTCAACAAGCCGTTTATCGGCATCGCCAATTCCTTTGTGGAAATTGTGCCTGGCCACGTGCATTTGCAGGAATTTGGCCAAATTGTAAAGGAAGCGGTTCGAGAAGCTGGAATGGTGCCATTTGAATTCAACGCCATCGGTGTGGATGATGGGATCGCCATGGGCCATATCGGCATGCGCTATTCACTGCCAAGCCGTGAAATTATTGCGGATTCGATTGAGACGATGGTGCAGGCGCACTGGTTCGATGGTCTCATTTGTATCCCCAACTGTGACAAGATTACCCCTGGCATGATGATGGGCGCCGTTCGCGCCAACATTCCCACCGTGTTCGTTTCAGGAGGGCCGATGAAAGCAGGCGTCACGAGCAAGGGACAAGTGGTTGACCTGATGTCTGTGTTTGAAGGCGTTGGTGCCCATCAAGCAGGCAAAATTACTGACGATGAACTGCTCGATCTTGAGCAAAATGGCTGCCCATCCTGCGGTTCCTGCTCTGGCATGTTCACAGCCAATTCGATGAACTGCCTTGCAGAAGCGCTCGGATTGGCGCTTCCTGGAAACGGTACGATTCTGGCCACGACAGAAGAGCGCAAGGAACTCGTCAAGCGCACCGCTGCCTATTTGAAGACGCTGATTGAAAAACAGATCAAACCTCGTGACATCGTGACCATGGAGTCGCTCGATAATGCGTTTGCGCTCGATATGGCGATGGGCGGTTCCACGAACACTGTCCTTCATACGCTCGCGATTGCGCACGAGGCGGAGATTGAGTATCCGCTGGCGCGAATTGATGAATTATCGAGACGGGTGCCACAGATCTGTAAAGTCAGTCCTGCTTCGCAATTTCACATGCAGGATGTGGATCGTGCCGGTGGCATCTCCGCGATCCTAAACGAACTGAGCAAAAAGTCAGGACTCTTAAATTTGGATGCCATGACGGCCACTTCTCAATCCATTGGCGAGAACATCAAAGATGCAAAGATTCTTGATGAAGACGTGATTCGTCCGCTCGAAAAAGCCTATTCCGTACAGGGCGGGTTGCGGGTGCTCTTTGGCAATCTCGCGACGAATGGAGGAGTCATTAAAAGCGGCGCAACGCCGGTGACTCACTTCGAAGGTCCTTGTGTGATTTTTGAATCGCAAGAAGAGGCGGGAGAAGGAATCAAGGCAGGTAAGGTGAAAAAAGGCGACGTGGTCGTCATCCGCTATGAGGGGCCAAAAGGTGGGCCAGGAATGCCTGAAATGCTGGCGCCAACTGCCGCCATTTCGGGGATGGGGCTCGGTCAAGATGTGGCGCTCATTACCGATGGTCGCTTTTCGGGAGCGACGAGAGGCATCAGCGTAGGACACATTTCCCCTGAAGCCGCAGCAGGCGGGACGATCGCGTTGCTAAAGGAAGGCGACGTGGTCGTTATTGACACGGAAGAACGGTTGATCGAAGTGAAACTTTCTGAAGAGGAATTGGAAGCGAGACGCAAAGCGTGGACAGCGCCTGAATTAAAGGTAAAAAAAGGCTGGCTGAACCGTTATGCTCGTCTGGTGACATCGGCCAATACCGGTGCAGTGCTTGAAGGCAACTAAATGCGTGAGAGGAAGTCGCAGTTGGAAGTATTGACATCCCTGCAAAACCCGAAAGTGAAAACATGGGCTTCGCTAAAAGAGCGCAAATATCGCAAGGCGAACCAAAGCTATTTGGTAGAGGGACTTCGCAGTGTGCAAGTCTATTTAGAGCGTGGCGTCAGGTTCGAAGTATTGTTGATTGATCCGTATGGTCATCAGGCGGACTTAGCCTACGAAGCGGCGGAAACGGCTAGTGCGATGGGCGTGACTGTCTATGAAATGGAGAGTCACCTGTTAAAGCACATTACCGACACAGAGCACCCGCAAGGCGTGGTGGCGGTGGCGAAGATGCCGAATTGGAACCAAGACCTGCTTCAACCTGAGAATGGTTCAGGGTGTCAGGATGTCGTGCTGGTGGCCGATCAGATTGGCGACCCGGGGAATTTGGGCACGATGATTCGCAGTGCTGATGCGGTCAATGCAAGGGCAGTGATCGCGTTGAAGGGGTCTGCGGACCCCTATCAACCGAAAGTGGTACGCGCAACGATGGGGTCGCTCTCTAGGGTGCCCGTTTTTGAAATGGAATCGCAAGAAGCGATCGACAAGCTGCGTGGGTTAGGCTATCATTTGCTTGGCGCAGACGCGCGAGCGGGTGAGGCTCACTTTTTTGCCAACTTAAAAGGACCTCTCGCCGTTGTCGTCGGTCATGAAACAAGCGGACTTTCGAGCGCCGTGGTGGATAACATGGACGGGTTTCTAGCGCTGCCTATGCCTGGTGGGGCAGAATCGCTCAATGCGGGAGTCGCCTCGTCGATCCTTTTGTATGAGGCGTTGCGTCAGAGAAGCACCCATTGATGCTAGGCGAAAATCATGCAAGTATCCGGCTTGCATAAATTGGCGCGGTAGAGTATGCTACATAGCAAACATTTTCGGATAATCAGCCAATGATCAAGAGAGTACCAACCACAAGGCAGCAACAGGGAGAGGCGCCGCGACTGAGAGCGCCTGCTGTCATTGGTTTTGGGAAGTTCACTTGGGAGGCGATCAGCAGAAGGCGGAAGGATTTTTCCGCTTGTAGGTTGATCCGTATCCCCCACGTTACGGGGCTTGAGGGAAGTCGATCATCATGTTGACTTCTGAACATGGGTGGTACCACGAAACTTTCGTCCCTGGGCGAAGGTTTTTTTGTTGTAAAGGAAGGAGAGCACGCGATGAGGGAACAGTTATTGGCGTTGCAGGAACAGGCACTCGTAGATTTGGCGGAGGCAGAGGGAAATGCGCTGGATGCGTGGCGAGTCAAGTATTTAGGGAAAAAAGGTGAGTTGTCGCTGGCGCTTCGCAGTATGAGCAAACTTTCTGCAGAAGAGCGCCCTGTCGTGGGGCAGGTCGCAAACGCCGTGCGAGAGACGCTAGAAGCTGCGTTTGCAAGCAAGTTTGCCGAATGGGAAGCCAAACAAGCGGCGATACAGGAAGAAAAAGAAACGCTCGATATCACGCTTCCTGGCAGGACGAGAAGCGTGGGGGCGGAACACCCTTTGCAAAAAATCATCCGTCGGATTGAGGACATCTTTATCGGATTTGGCTTTACGGTAGAAGAAGGGCCAGAAGTGGAGTGGGATTATTACAACTTCGAGGCGCTCAATTTGCCAAAAGATCACCCCGCGAGAGATATGCAGGATACATTTTACTTGAGTGAAGAGTTGCTGATGCGCACGCATACCTCGCCTGTGCAGGCGAGAACGCTGGAAAAAAGGCGACCGGAGTGGCCGATTCGCATCATTGTGCCGGGGAGGGTGTATCGACGCGATGACGACGATGCGACCCATTCGCATGCATTTACGCAGGTGGAGGGACTGGTGGTCGGAAAAGGTGTTCGCATGAGCGACCTCAAAGGCATCCTGTTGACGTTTGCCAAAGAATTGTTTGGCGAAAATCAGGAGATCAGGCTGCGGCCAAGCTTTTTCCCTTTTACCGAACCGAGCGCAGAGATGGACATCCGCTGCATTTATTGCGGGGGAGATGGCTGCTCGACTTGTAAGCATACGGGCTGGATCGAGGTGCTCGGCTGCGGCATGGTGCATCCGCGAGTGCTTGAAATGGGGGGATACGATCCTGAAGAGGTGACGGGCTTTGCGTTTGGCATGGGGGTCGAGCGGATCGCCATGTTGCTTTACAAGATTGAGGACATTCGCCAGTTTTATCAGAATGATTTGAGGTTATTGAAGCAGTTTGCTTCACTGCCTGAGTAGGAGGGTGCAGGATGAAAATCACATGGAACTGGCTTGGTGAATACGTCGATTTGACAGGACTGACTCCGGAACAGGTGGCGGAAGACCTGACGAGTGCAGGCATTCCGGTAGAAAAAATGGCCTCGATGAATTTAGGGGTGGAAGGGGTCGTGGTGGGCCTGATTGAATCGGTCACTCCACATCCACAGGCAGATCGATTGCGAGTTTGTCATATAGACACCGGCACCACCAAGCTACAAATTGTGACAGGTGCCACGAATGTTCAGGCAGGCCAAAAAGTGCCCGTTGCGCTTGTGGGGGCAAAATTGCCCGAGAAACACATCGAACTCGCGAACTTTCGCGGACTTCCCTCGGAAGGCATGCTGTGTTCCGCGTCAGAACTCGGGCTTGACGATAAGTTTTTGCCCAAGGATCAGGCAGAGGGAATCTGGATTTTTCCGGAGGACGCACCGCTTGGTGAAAATGTGGTGGAATATCTTGGATTAAACGATGTGGTGATGGAACTTGAACTGACGCCAAACCGCTCGGATTGCCTGTCATTTCGCGGGGTGGCCTACGAGGTGGCAGCGCTCTATTCGCGCGAAGTTCACATGCCGGATGTAGATGCGAGTGGAGTGGCGACTGTGAGTGATAAGCCGCTTTCCGTGCGGATTGATACAGCGCTTTGCACGGGATACTCTGGTCAAGTCGTAACTCATTTAGAGCTTGGCCCATCTCCGATGTGGATGCAGATGAGGTTACTGGCGGTAGGCATGCGCCCGATCAACAACTTAGTCGACATCACCAACTACGTGATGTTTGAATGGGGGCAACCTCTTCATGCGTTTGACTATGACGCGATCGACAATCGGGAAATAGCGGTCCGGCAAGCAAAGGATCGCGAAGTCTTGCGGACACTCGACAGTCAGGACCGCGAATTGACGAGTGGTGTGATCGTGATTTCCGATCACAAGAAGGGATTGGGGCTTGCCGGCGTGATGGGCGGCGAATGCAGTGAGGTGACGGACAACACTACTACAGTGGTAATTGAATCCGCAATGTTTGATCCGATGACGACAAGGCGCACGAGCAGGCTACTACAACTTCGCTCGGAAGCGGCACTGCGCTTTGAAAAAGGGCTGGATCCTGATGCGGTACTCCCTGCGCTTCATCGCGCCTCCGCACTGATGGTCCAGTATGCAGGGGGACAACTGCTGGGAAATCCGGTGATCACGGGGAAAAATTTAGTTTCGCCAGTTGCAAAAGTGCAGATTCTTGTGCGCGTCGCGAGGGTGGCAGAAGTGCTTGGCTATGCGATGGATATTGAGGAGTTGGAAGGATTCTGCCACCAACTCGGATTACCCGCAGTACGCGAAGAAGCAGGCTTAAGGGTGTCTGTTCCAGCGCGAAGGCCTGATTTGCTTCGTGAAGAGGACATGATTGAAGAATTCGCGCGGCTTGCGGGTTTTGACCGCATTCCTTCTACCAATTTGAAGGGAGCGCTTAGTCACGGAGGTCTCTCAAAAACTCAAAAATTGCGCAGAATGACTCGCGATTATATGAGAAATCAAGGGTTTGATGAAGTTTGGACGTACTCTTTTGTCGATGGGGAGGTTCATCGTAAGCTAAACATTGCGGACGATCATGAGCTTGCACACCCAATGCGACTCTTGAACCCACTCTCGGAAGATCGAGAAGCACTTCGTACCACGATGCTTGTACCGCTCCTTGAGGTGGCAAAGTACAATGCCAGCCGACAATGGGAATCACTTTTTATCTTTGAACTTGGCACTGTCTTCTTGCCGACCGCACCAAATGGGGATAAAGGCATGATGGCGCCTGTGGAAAAAAAGGTGTTGGCAGGGGTTGGTTATGGCAGCGTGGCAAAAGAACCACTTTATGCCGGGCGAAACTATGACTTTTTTGATATAAAAGGGCTAGTTGAGGGGCTATTTGAGCGACTTGGCATTAAGGACAAGGTGAGTTTTGAACGGATGGCTTATCCGTATTTGCATGCGGGAAGATCCGCAGAAATGCTGGTTGGCGGGAAGCCGATCGGGAAGCTTGGCCAAATTCGTAAAGAAGTTGCGAGAACATTCGACCTCGCATCAGAGGTGTATTATTTTGAGGTCGAAATGGAGGCACTGATGGAAATGGTCTCGTCACACTTGTATGTGGCAGAATTGCCGCGCTATCCTCATGTGGAACGCGATCTTGCCGTGGTGGTCAACCGAACGCTTCCTGTGGCAAACTTATTTAGCACGGTTAAGGCGGCAGCCGGTTCATTGCTCGAGTCTGTCACAGTGTTTGATGTCTACACTGGGGAACATGTTGGCGACGAAGAAAAAAGTGCCGCACTGCGCCTTGTTTTTCGGGCGCCTGATCGGACATTGACGGAAAACGAGGTGCAGATTGCAGTGGATCAAGTATTATCGCAACTAAATTCCAATTATGGAGCGGTTCTTCGCAAATAAAGCAGGAATTGTGTGCCCGTTTCGCGAATAGTGACAAAGCGGAGGTGTGCCAGTCATGGATGAGCAATATCGCGTAAAGGTAGATATATTCGGGCACACGTATACACTGCGCGGACCTGCGATGCCTGAGCATTTGCAACGGATCGCCGCTTCTGTGGATCAAAAAATGCGCGAAATCTATGAAAAAAATCCCCAATTGGATCTTCAGACGCTGGCGGTGTTAACCGCCCTCAATTTGGCGGATACTTATGAAGAATTGCTGGCAGAATATGAAGCGCTGGTGGATTCATTGGAGATTAAACCCAATTCAGGCGAATGATGAGAACTTCTTATAAGATGGGGTAATAGCATGGATATAGCGGATTGGATAATCCTGGCCGTCCTAGTTTTTAGCGCATGGGATGGATATCGTACAGGTCTCATTTCGCAACTCGTTCGGTTGTTAGGCACCGTTCTGGCCTATGTCTCTGCCTGGAAATTTCACAGTGTATTGGTGCCACCTTTAAGAAAATGGTTACTTTCTAGTGTCTTAAAAAATGTGCATTCGTTAAAGGACGTTCCTATTGTCAACATTCTTTCAAGCGGCGGTTCGGTTCATCAGCTTGGCACCACGATTGCGAATGTCCTCGCTTTTGGTATTGTATTTTATGTATCCCTGCTCGTCATCAGGTATTTGGGTCACTTATTGAATTCGGTGTTTCATTTACCAGGGTTGTCATTTTTCAACCGGATGGCCGGAATGGTGGCGGGAGTCGTAGTCGCCGTGTTGCTTATTGCGGTACTTATCAATTTTGCGGCCTACATTCCTGTTCCTGAATTAAAAACACAAATCAGCCACTCCGCGCTCTCGCCGATGTTTAAGCAGCCCATTGTCGATTTGGCGAAAATGACAGGATTAAAAGCGTAAAGGGGGGAGAATTCCCCCTTTTTTATCTAGCGGCGCGATGTCTCGAGCCATGAGCTTGTTCATTGCCGCGCATGGCGGTGGGAACAAACAAATCAATAATACCGATGATTAGCGAGGCAAGAACGGCACCTAGTACCGTGACGCGCATCCCGGGTACCACCGCTTGCGCTAGGTAAATGACGAGCGCACCAGTGAGAAATCCGATGACACCTCGTCCGTATGGCGATATTTGTGTGCCAAATAGAAGTTCAAATACCCAACCTAGACCAGCAATGACGATTGCGGCGATTAGCGCTGTCCAGAACCCGGCGATGTAGAATCCGGGAGCAATCATCCCAATAAAGAGCAATACTAAAGCGGAGACTATAAACCGTACGATGATTCCCAGCAAGTGAAATTCACCTCCATCGTCTGCTACGCAAATAGTCTGCCCAAGTTCATCAATGATCATGAAACTTGGCACGGATGAAAGGATTGCCTGAAGTGAACGAAAAAGTGTTGCATGTACTGGAGTTCGATAAAATCCGGGAACGGATTGTTGCCGAGTGCGCCACTCCTTATGGAAGAGAATTGGCGCAAGAGCTTTCCCCCTTGTCCACATTTGAAGCGGTGAGCACAGCACTTGACCTTGCGGAAGAAGGGGAATTTTTTTATCGCATAAGTGGCAGTATTGATCTGCCTGTGACACATGACTTGCGTCCTGCAGTAAGTGTGGCACCGCTTGGCAGCGTGCTTTCCCCGCGTGACCTCGTGGGGCTCGGCACCACCTCAAAAAAATCCCGACAACTGGCAAGGCAACTCTTGAATTTAGCGGAAAAGCATGAACAGTTGACCCTGCTCCCGAGTTATGACGAGGCACTTCACGTGCCGCGGGAATTTGACGAAGAAGTGGAAAATTGTCTGGATGACAATGCGGAGGTGCTCGATCGCGCCAGTGCAACGTTACGAGAAATTCGCAGCGAAATCAGGTCCGCTCAGTCCCGCGTCAAACGAACGTTGGAAGAGATGTTGCGAAGTCCTTCCATCATGCGCCATTTGCAAGAAACGATCGTCACCCTTCGCGGTGATCGGTATTGCCTTGCGGTGAAGTCCGAAAGTCAGGGGCAGATTCGCGGGGTGGTACACGATGTGTCTGCGTCAGGCGCCACCGTGTTTATCGAGCCGGAACGTGTCGTCCAGCTTAGCAACAAGTTGAGACAACTGGAGAGCGAAGAAAAAAAAGAAATCGAAAAGATCCTCATTCGCCTGTCTGGATTGGTTGCCATTTATGCGGAGCAGTTTCAGTCGTTGTTTGCGGCCCTTGGCGTCATTGATCTTGTACTTGCAAAGGCGCGTTATGCGCACGCAATGCGAGGCACGAAACCACAAATAACACGGGACCCTCTCGTAAAAATTCGAGCGGGTCGCCACCCGCTCATCGACAAAGACAGGGTGGTTCCGCTTGACATCAGGCTTGGCAGAGATTTTCATCAGCTCGTTATCACAGGTCCCAACACGGGAGGTAAGACAGTTGCCTTAAAAACATTGGGACTGTTTGTGCTGATGGCGCTCGCAGGGCTGTATCTGCCTGCGCTTGAAGGAACGGAGATCGGATTTTTTCACAGCGTTTATGCGGATATTGGTGATGAACAAAGCATTGAGCAGAGCTTATCTACCTTTTCCTCACACATGGTCAACATTATTCACATACTGAAGGAAGCGGACGACAGGTCCCTGCTTTTGTTTGATGAATTGGGGGCAGGAACGGACCCGACCGAAGGGGCGGCGCTTGCCATGGCCATCCTAGATGACCTTCGTGAACGGAAGGTGCTGACCGTTGCCACCACGCATTATAGCGAACTCAAAGCCTATGCCTTTACGACTCCCGGGACGATGAACGCCAGCGTAGAGTTTGACGTCGAGACGCTCGCCCCCACTTATCGCTTGCTGATGGGAGTGCCGGGAAGGTCCAATGCCTTTGCCATTGCAGGCAGATTGGGACTCGATGCACAACTGATTGATGCCGCATCGAGTAAGATCAAGAGCCATGATGCGCGCGTGGAGGATTTGATCAGTAAATTGCAATTAAGCGTTACTGCTTCGCAAAAAGAAGCGGAGGCCCTGACAAGAGAGAGGGTACTCGCCGAACAGATTCGCGATGAATTGCATCAGCAGAAATTGCAAGAAGAGGCCGAAGAGGGAGAGCGTAAACGCAAGGCGCTCGAGGAGATGCGGACAAGTGTGCGCAAAGTGGAACGGGAACTCGATACACTGTTAAGTGAACTTCGCGAAACAAAGGCACAAGGCAAGAAGCTGAAAGATCATGAACTGACGGAGATTCGTAATCGGGTCGAGGGGCTGCTTCCTGCAAGCGATCTGAAACGGTCGGCGCATCGTAGGGAGAGATTGCCGCTACATGCGGGGGATGAGGCTAGGGTATTGTCGCTTGGCGGTCAAACGGCCACACTACTTGAGCATGTTAGCAAGAATGAATGGACAGTGGCCATAGGCTCGATGAAGATGAAGGTGTCAGAAGCCGAACTGGAGTTGGTGCGAAAAGCCCATAAGGTGCCTAAGCCAGCAGCGATAATTAAACGAACCTCTATGGAAATCAAACCGGAAATTGATTTGCGCGGGGTAACGGTGGATGAGGCGATTCGCGAAGTCGATCAATATCTCGACCGCGCGGTGATGTCAGGGTATCCTCAGGTGACGCTGATTCACGGGAAAGGGACTGGAGCGCTAAGGCGAGGCATCATGGAGTATCTGCGAAACCACCCTCATGTCAGAGCAGCAAGGATTGGCGTGGAAGGGGAAGGCGGCAATGGGGTTACCGTGGTGGAGCTAAAGTGAAGCAGATGAAGGGGGATTTTTTGGGATGACGGAACATGAATCATGGGAAAAAGTGCTTTATGAAATGCCTGATAAAGTCGCGGTGGAAGTCAAGCGGCAAATGGAAATCATCATGCGCGGTGCAGTTGAAATCATTCCTGTAGAGGAGTTGCTGATCAAGCTTCGCCGTCACGTCGAGACCGGTGTGCCGCTGCGCGTCAAATTGGGGTTGGATCCATCGGCACCGGACATTCACTTGGGACACGTCGTTGTGCTCGAAAAACTTCGGCAATTTCAGGATCTGGGGCACATCGTGCAGCTAGTCATCGGTGACTTTACTGGCATGATTGGTGACCCGACAGGGAAGTCCGAAACGCGCAAACAACTGACGGTGGAACAGGTCAAAGAGAATGCCAAGACCTACCAGACGCAGATTTTCAAGGTGCTCGACCCGGAGAAAACAGAAGTACACTTCAATTCCACCTGGCTTTCGGTGCTGAATTTTTCCGATGTTGTCCGACTGGCATCGACCATCACCGTGGCGCGAATGCTTGAGCGGGAAGACTTTAAAAAGCGCTATGCAGAAAATACGCCAATCAGCGTGCATGAATTTTTCTATCCGCTGATGCAAGCTTACGATTCAGTCGCATTAAAGACAGACGTTGAGCTTGGTGGCACGGATCAGACCTTCAATCTCCTCATGGGAAGGACCTTGCAAAAGGAATTCGATATCGAACCGCAGATCGCGCTCACCATGCCGCTCATCGAAGGGCTAGATGGGGTACATAAAATGTCCAAAAGCCTCGGCAATTACATCGCCATCATGGATGAGCCGGGCGAGGTGTATGGAAAAACCATGTCGATTCCCGATCATCTGATGACAAAGTACTATCTGCTGTTAAGCGGGTTGACTTTATCAGAAGTGCAGCACATTGAGTCCCAATTGGAAGAGGGGACTCTACACCCGCGGGACGCGAAAATGCGCCTTGCCTATCTTCTCACAAAGCGATTTCACGATGAGGAATCAGCCAAAACTGCTCAGGAAGAATTTGTGAAAGTGTTTCAAAAGCACAGCATGCCGACCGAGATTCCTGTATACGTAGCGGGAAGCGAACCGTTGCCCCTCTATCAGTTGGTTACAGCCTCTGGTATGGCACCGAGCAATTCTGAGGCGAGGCGGCTAATGGAAGGTGGGGGAGTCAAAGTGGACGGTGAGGCAAAAACAGATCGCGACTTTGTCCTCGAGCCAAAAGACGGCATGGTGGTACAAGTCGGCAAACGAAAGTTTGTCCGTCTGGAAATAAAGTAACTAAGACAAGCTCAACAACTACTTCGCATACACTCAGGTATAACGTGACGTGATGTGGAGCGGTGAAAATGAGGTTCAAGCCCAAGCGATCACAAGGGTTGATCGTAAAAAAAAGCTGGGTGATATGGGGGACGCTAGCACTTTTCGGCTGGCTGTTCGGCGTATTCATCCATTACCTGGATCATCAGTTGCGACCGCAGATCATGGGCATGGCGGTGGGGGTTTCCAGACAAATGGCTTCACAGGCCATTACCGATATGCTTTACAAGCGTCTGGCAAAGTCCAAGGATTTTTCCCAATTGATCGTGATCGATCATGACCATTCCGGTCAAATTGTCAGCGCGCATTTTGACCTTTCCAAGGTGGCAAACATTGAGAGCGTCACCACTTCGGAAGTGCAAAATGAATTGATCCAGCTTGGGCGTAGGGTGCTCTATATTCCCGCATTTCAGACGATGGGAAGTACACTCTTTGCTATGTACGGCCCTTCAATCCCGGTGCGAATCGTACCGCTTGGCTCGGTGGAAAGTCATGTGGTACCGGAAGTGAAATCGGCAGGTATCAACCAGACGGTCCACATTCTCAATTTGAGTGTCGTGGCGCAGGTCGGAGTGGTGGTGCCTTTCGTGACAGAACCAGTGAAAGTGTCATCGACCGTTCCCATTGCGTACATGGTACTTGTCGGCTCCGTGCCACGGGTGGTCGGAGATGGGCTTTCCGCCTACCGACAGGCGTTAAATGTAGGGACGTCAAGCAGTCATTAACAGCTTGGCATGGTTCCGATTAGTCCATACTACCCTTGAAGGAGGAGTGGGCTATGGAGATACGTTTGCGACCGGAAATGCGCACAGAAGGCGGCGAAATGATCACGATTTTTCGAGAAGATGAGTGGGTGGGCGATGCATATTTTATCTATCGCGAAGGAGATGTGCTGACGGGCACCATCCAGCTTGACTCAGTGATGGTCAATTCCTCTGATTATTCGCCCATCATTGAAGCGGCGAGAACCTATGCTGCGGACCTCGCCGATGCGTTAGCAGTAGAAGAAGCGGTGATCGCCGGCACCCTTGGGGACGTCAAAACGGTGCTGGATGTCGGAGCCGAGGATGATGGCTCCACGGTTCTTTGGTTGTCTGAAGAAGAAAGCCAAATGGAACCTCCCGGGGAATTTTCCTATACAGTAGAATTTAAACCTGATGGTTCGATGCAAGTGGAACGGAAAAGCATGGAGTAAGTGATGAGAGGATAGAGAGGGAGAAAAATGTTAGGCTATCTTGGACCGCGCGGCACGTATTCGGAAACGGCCGCACGCTTTTTTATGGATAAAATCGAGTCAGAAAAACCTATCGAAATACAACCAATTGCTTCTATTTCACATGTGCTTGACGATGTCGAATCGGGTCGTGTGCAGATGGGGGTGGTGCCGCTAGAAAATTCACTGGAAGGTTCCGTGCTCGTCACACTAGACAGGCTTGCCACCTCGCCACTTCTCATCTGCGCAGAAGTGGTGTTGCCGATTCGCCATATGGTGTATGGCCTGAAAGGGACAGACTTTGAGAAGGTGGAAAGAGTCTATTCTCATCCTCAGGCGCTCGCCCAATGCAGAAACACATTATATCAGCATTTTCCCCATGCGGAACATGTGGATTACGACAGCACTGCAGGAGCGGTGCAGTTTGTCGCCAAGGAAAAAAGTCCTGCGAACGTTGCGATTGGCAGTCTCGATTCTGGAAGGGATATCGAGCTTGATGTGCTGATTAGTGACGCACAGGATACCACCGGAAACGAAACCCGGTTTGCGTTGGTTTGCAAGGCGGACCGCATAGTTTCCCTTTATCCAGAAGTGTTATCGTCTCAACAAAATACCTCTGAAAAAACCTCGATTTTACTCGCATTAGGGGATGACCATCCTGGAGCGCTGTACGAAGTGCTGCGAGTATTTGCGGAATATGACGTCAACTTGAGCAAGCTAGAGTCGAGGCCTACACGTAAGGGGCTTGGCAGCTATCATTTTTACATTGACCTTATCGGGGATCCGCATGATCTAGGAACCAAAGAGGCACTGGAAAGAGTGCAAGCCATCAAAGGATTTTCTATGAAAAATATTGGATCATATCCCTGTTTTCTACTTGAATAGGAGTTGAATTTGACAGAATTAGTCGAAACCTCTATAATGTCCTCACAACTATGTTTTCTAAAGAGAACTTCTTGTCCTTTCTCTGCGTCATCTCACCCCCACACGCAAAGCGAGGAAAAGGAAGTTCTCTTTAGTTTTGTCGTTTGCCCGCCCAAATTTCACGATTTCCCTGTCAATTTGCCTACCCTTGCATATATTGCTAAAGACATTTGACCGGGGAGGTCGATAGACTTTGCAAGAATATTATGTTAAAAGTAGCGACACCATGTGGAAAATAGCCAACCGTCTTGGCATTCCACTTTCGTCTATGATTGCGGCAAATCCCCACATCGCAGATCCGAATGTCCTGAACATCGGGGATGTGCTGTATTTGCCGACGGGCACTCCGATGGGAGCAACGATGATGGGAGCGGCTCCAACTGGAGGCTATGCGGGGCCCACTTGGCAATACACCGTAAAAAGCGGGGATTCTCTGTGGAAACTTTCCAAACGGTATGGCGTACCCCATGCCGATTTGATCGCAGCCAACCCTCATCTCAGCGATCCCAACATGATCATGCCAGGTCAGGTGATCAACGTGCCGGGGCGGCGTCCTGGTGTGACCAAAAAACCAGCACCATCAAAGCCATATTATGCACCGCCTGCGTATCAGGCTCCGTCTGCTGCCTATCCGCCACCACCGCAGCCGCTCATTAATATTTCTCCACCTACTCAGATCAATGCAGATCTCAATATCAATCAAATCAATCCACCGGTTTATGAGGCGCCAAAATACTATGAGCCAAAGCCATTTGAGCCCATGCCGCCAAAAATGCCAAAGCCGGCGCATTATCATCACCATCATCAGCCTTCTGTGGCCAAACTGTACATTCAGGAAGAAGTCACTGAACTCGTCAAGAAGAAAAAGCCGCCGGGCTATGTCACATTTTGTTATGACCCCACGCTGCCTCCTGGTGTCATCATACAGGGGCCGCCGCTCGGGGATGTGACCAATCCCTTTGTGCCTCCTTCCCACATTGGCGGTTATAAGCCTTTCTATGAATACGGCACTGAGAGCTCGTCAGGATGGAAGATGGAATCCAAGTGGTTCAAGGAGTCATCCAGTTGATCTTGCACCTCGCGGCAGGTGAAGGAATCATCCACACCTGCCGCAATATTTGCGCATTGAGGGGATTATGGATGGAAACTTGGTTGACAAGCGTAGCGGCGGAAGAATTGGGAATGGCGTACGGGTTTCAGGTGAGAGCGCTGGTACCTATGCGAAGTGTGGTTGGCGTGTTAACTGACCAGGGCAGATTCATCTGCAAGCGATATCACCCTGACAAGGGGATGAGCTATCGCCATTTGCTTGGTGTAGTTCAAGTCAAAGAGTCGCTGTCCCATCACGGACTGGTAAAGTCCTACCGCAAAACCGTCGATGGGGAGCCTATTTTTGCTTGGGAAGGCGATCCGGTCACCATGGAGGCGTGGGTCAAAGGAAGACACGCTGATTTTCGCGATCGCAGGGAAAGAATGGTTGCCGTTCAGGCTATCGCAAGGCTTCATCGGTTGCGCATCAAAATTCCGAAAGAGTTGTATCCGGATACCACTGTGCTTCACAAGATGGCCGGACGATTGCAAAAGGCATCTGATGCGGTGGCGGTGGGAAACTTGATCGGTATGTCGAGAAAGGACTGGAATGATTGGCGGGAGCGTGCGGTCAGAGCGCTACAAGTATTGTCTACACCCAAGTGGGAAGATTTTTTTTTGGAAGATAAAAACGGCGGAACGCTCTGCCACCGCGATCTTGCCCCTCACAACATCCTCATCTCAAGAGGAAGCCCTGCCTCATTGATTGATTTTGACCTGGCGGGAATGGACAGTCCGGTGTATGATCTTTTTCAACTATTTGACCATGTGGCTTATCGCGCATTGCCGCCTAGGGGCTGGGAGGCGGAAATGATCAGGGAATACGAAAAAATATCGCCTTTATCCTCCCGTCAAAAGCAGGCACTTGCCTTGATCCGGACGTTTCCCTCACTCCTTTTGCGCGAAATTGCGGATCTGCGCGGAGTGAAAAATGAACGCGCAAGGGCGCGACTTGGAACGCGCATCCGTTATGTGCGCACCCTTGAGGAGGAGCGGTTACTCGCCATTCCATGATATACTCTATGGCATAGATGAGTTGGTACGGGAGGATGACGTTTGAAAGAGCTTCGAATTGGATTAGGACAAGTTCGGCCCGCGCTTGGCGATGTCTCGCGAAATCTTGACCTTCATCTGGAGAATGTCAATGAGGCAGAAAAGCTGGGGATACAATTATTGGTGTTTCCGGAATTAGGACTTACTGGTTATTACCTGAAGGATCTAACGCTGGAGGTGGCTCGACAGCTAGATCACCCGGACATTTTGAAGATGGTAGCAGCCAGTCGTAAAGTGGACGTGGTGTTTAGTTTTATTGAGGAGAGTCCCGACCATCGCTTTTATGTGGCGGCGGTTTACGCTTCAAAAGGGCAAGTAGTACATGTTCACCGAAAATTGTATCTGCCTACTTATGGGATGTTTGAGGAAAATCGCCACTTTGCCCGTGGGAAGGCATTGAATTCATTTGCTTCCGGACTTGGTGCACAGATGGGGATGGCCATTTGTGAGGACGCCTGGCACCCGTCTGTGCCATATTTGCTATCGATTGCGGGGGTCGATGTGGTGATCATCCCTGCGGCAGGACCAGGTAGGGCGCTGAGCGGCGACCCGAATACCGGATCGCAGCACTTTTGGCACCGATTGATTCGTACATATGCCCAGCTTTTTACGAGTTACTTTGTGTTTGTTAATCGCGTGGGGTTTGAAGATGGCGTGTTCTTTTTTGGCCACTCGGCAGTAGCAGGTCCAGATGGGGAACTGGTCGCCTCGACAGATTCCATGGATGCGCAGTTGCTGGCGGTGGATATTGACCTGGATTTGCTTCGAAAAGAGCGCTACCGCTCCCCGTTTTTACGGGATGAAGACCCGCATCTGACGCTTCGTGAACTCGAGCGCATACTGGGGAGGTAACCTGTCGATGGGAATCAACCATCTGGAAGATGTCCTTTTGTATTTGGATCAAAGCATTAGCCACGCCCTCCCGGTGCTCGTCGCGTTTTTACGTGAGGAGACGGAGAAAGCAGGGTTTCAAGATGTGGTATTTGGCCTCTCAGGCGGCATCGATTCTGCGGTAGTGGCGTATCTTGCTGTCGAGGCGTTTGGCAAAGACCGCATTCATCCGCTCATCATGCCGTATAAGACAAGCAGTCCTGCGAGCCTTGAAGACGCGCAAAAAGTGGTGAGCGCGCTTGGACTTGAGGCAAAAGTGGTCGACATTACACCGCAGATTGACGCGTATTTTGCGAATCAGGAGGAAGCGTCTCCGCTTCGAAGAGGCAACAAAATGGCGCGCGAGCGGATGACCATTATCTATGATCACTCAGTGATTTATCGGGCACTTCCGCTCGGAACCAGCAATAAGACGGAATTGTTGCTGGGGTACGGTACGCAACACGGGGACCTCGCCTCTGCGATCAATCCGATCGGGGACTTATACAAAACGCAGATTCGCAAAGTGGCCTCCCAGCTTGGCGTGCCACAAAGCATTCTAACTAAGCCACCATCTGCGGATCTTTGGGAATCACAGACGGATGAGGGGGAGCTTGGGTTTACCTATGATGAAGCGGATGTCATTTTGCATCTGCTCGTAGACGACCGTTTTTCCCCGGAAGAAGTGGTGCAGGCAGGATTTCGGGAAGACCTCGTTCGCACAATCGCCAAACGCATGATGCAGAATCAGTACAAAAGAAGACTGCCGCTCATCGCAAAGGTGTCTAGTCGAACGATTGGCATTGATTTTCGTTATCCACGGGATTGGGGCATGTAAAGCTAGGAGGAAAGAAATTGTCAGGACATTCAAAGTGGAAAAACATCGCCCATCGAAAGGGCAAGCAGGATGCCTCTAGGGCACAATTGATCACCAAGCTATGTCGCAATATTTATGCTGCCGCCAAGCGCGGTGGTGGCAATCCAGACACGAACTACGCGCTCAAGATGGCGATAGAGAAAGCGAAAGAAGCGAGTGTACCGGGAGACACGATAGCGCGCACGCTGGGCAAGGCGACAGGGACGCTGGAAGGCGTTCACTTTGAAGATTTTTTGTATGAGGGGTACGGTCCTGCTGGAACGGCGATCATGCTCGAAATTTCGTCGGATAATCGTAACCGGACAGCGGCTGACATTCGCCATCTTTTTTCCAAGCATGGGGGAAGTCTTGGTGAGTCGGGCTGCGTGGCTTGGATGTTTAAGCGCGTTGGCCAAGTATCGCTGGATGTGGAAAAATTGGCGTTAAACGAGGATGACCTGCTGCTCGCCGCACTCGAAGCGGGAGCGGACGATGCGGTAATGGAGGACGAGGAGTGCTACATTTACTCTGAACCGGAAAATCTCTCTGTGGTGGAAAAATTGCTCGTTGAACAGGGGCTTCCTGTGGAATCGGTATCACTTGCCTATGTGCCGTCAAATACGGTAGAGGTCGCTGGGGAAGAGGCGGAACTGGTGGCAAGCCTTTTGGAAAAATTGGAAGAACATGATGACGTACAAAATCTTTATACCAATGCGGTGATAACCGAGCAGTAAGGTGGGAATGCGGGTGGCTTCCATGCGGGTGCTTGGAATCGATCCCGGATTTGGCCGAACGGGATACGGCGTGATCGATGCGGTTACAGGACGGCAGAAGGCGCTGGAATACGGTTGCATAGAAACACTGCCAACGGACGATATGGGCAGAAGGCTTCACGATATTTTTACTGCTGTGCAAGAAATCATCGAAAAATACCATCCAGACGTGATGGCGGTGGAGCAGCTTTTTTTCAATCGCAACGTCACCACTGCCTTTAAGGCTTCGGAAGCACGCGGGGTAGTGGTGCTGGCGGCAGAGATGGCAGGCATTCCCCAGGTTTCCTATACGCCGATCCAGGTCAAGCAAGCCGTGGTGGGGTATGGCCGGGCAGAAAAAAAACAAGTGCAGGAAATGGTAAAAGTGTTATTGGGGTTATCGACGATCCCCAAACCTGACGATGCGGCAGATGCTTTGGCAATTGCCATTGCCCATGCGCAGGCAGGAGCATTTGAGTCGAGGATTCCAAAACGGTGATGTCATTGACGGAAGTGGGGTGGGGCAACCGGTGATTGCCATCTTGGAGGGCAGCGTGATTGAGCGAGAAGAGGACGCGCTGGTGCTGATGGTAGGCGGAGTGGGATATCGGGTACACGTGATCAAGGCTTTGCTGCAAGAGGCACTAGAAGAGGAGCGGTTACGGCTTTTCACCCATCTCGTAGTTCGTGAAGACGCGCAGGTGCTGTATGGCTTTGCTACCAAAGAGGAACGGATATTATTCGTTAAATTGCAGAATGCAAGTGGCGTAGGGCCAAAGCTTGCCCTGCAGGTGCTTAGCTATTTTTCCGTGGATGAACTGGTACGCGCCATTGCGGAAGCGGATGTAAAAAAACTCTCCAAGGTGCAGGGAGTGGGCGCAAAAACAGCTTCAAGGATTGTGCTCGAGCTCAAAGGCAGCTTGGAAAATTGGGACCTTGCCACTACTTCTTCCAAATCAGGCGAAATGGGCAAAGTGGGATCTTTGCGTAGTGGCCCGCTGGTTGATATAGAAGAGGCACTGTTCCAGCTCGGGTTTGGCGAGCGCGAAGTAGCACCGGTGCTCGCAGAGCTTGCGCCGGAGCTTGCGGCCCTTGGCGTGAATGAGGGGATTAGGCGGGCGCTTCAGGCCCTGAGCCGTTAGAGGGGAGGGGAGTCAGGTGCATGAACGAATTGTTTCAGCCACCGTGGTGGGGGACGATCAGAAAGAGGAATCGCTGCGACCCCGTTTTTTAAATGAGTACATTGGCCAAAATGAACTCAAAGATAACCTGAGAATTTACATTGACGCGGCAAAAATGCGAAAAGAGGCGCTGGATCACGTGCTTTTTTACGGACCGCCGGGACTTGGCAAGACATCACTTGCTCATATTATCGCGAATGAACTCGGGGTGAACATCCGCGTGACCTCAGGGCCTGCCATCGAACGCGCAGGGGATCTTGCGGCGTTAGTCACGAATTTAAATGAGGGCGATGTGCTCTTTATCGATGAAATCCATCGCCTGCCCAAAACGGTCGAAGAAGTGTTGTATCCTGCAATGGAGGATTTTGCGGTTGATATCATGCTAGGCAAAGGGCCAAGCGCGAGGTCGCTTCGCCTCGACTTGCCGCCGTTCACACTAGTGGGGGCGACGACGAGGGCGGGGCTTCTGTCCGCACCTCTAAGGGATCGTTTTGGTGTTATTTTCCATTTAAATTACTTTCCTGTCGAAGACCTGGAACGAATTGTGACGCGTTCTGCGGTGATTCTCGGCGTGTCACTGGATCAGCACGGGGCGTTTGAAATTGCCCGCCGATCACGGGGTACGCCGCGGGTGGCCAATCGCTTGCTGCGGCGAGTGAGGGATTTTGCTCAGGTGACTGGTGACGGGGGAATCGATGAGGCATTAGCCTCCATAGCACTTGAGCGGATGAAAGTCGACGCGTATGGTCTCGATGAGCTCGACCATCGGCTGCTTTTGACGCTGATTGACAAGTTTGGCGGTGGACCTGTGGGGCTTGATACGCTTTCGGCTAGCATTGGAGAAGATTCGGGGACGCTGGAAGATGTGTACGAGCCATATTTACTCCAAACGGGGCTAATTCGTCGAACCGCACGGGGGCGTGAAGCCACTGATGCCGCATATCACCATTTTCACCGCACGCGCAACAATTGAAGAAATGAATGGCATTCTGAAAGTGGCTTGTGCTATAGTGCAAAGAGTAGCAAGGCGGTGGAATATTGCACGTACTGGATTACGATTATGAGTTGCCGGAAGAACTCATCGCACAGACTCCTGCAAAGAAACGTAGCGAGTCCCGTTTGCTTGTGCTGGATCGGACAAACGAGGAACTCTCTCACGAACATTTTTACGAGTTGCCGCGCCACATGCAGGAAGGTGACTTGCTCGTTGCCAACAACTCCCGGGTGATTCCTGCGCGTCTATATGGGGTAAAAGAAGGCACCGGTGCAGTGATTGAACTGTTGTTACTTCGTCCGCATGGCAGCCCTGGCGTTTGGCAGGCGCTCGTACGCCCGGGAAAAAGGCTGAAGCTAGGCCAAACGGTGGTCTTTGGAGACGGCAAACTGAATGCAAGGGTGATGGATGCGCTGGAAGATGGCGTGCGGCTCGTGGAATTTTCGGAAGTAGGAGAATCGTTTGACCAGTTGCTTGAAGTACTCGGCGAAATGCCTTTGCCCCCTTACATCAAGGAAAAACTCGATGATCGCGAACGCTATCAGACGGTGTATGCGCGTGAAAAAGGCTCTGTGGCCGCCCCTACGGCAGGACTCCACTTTACCCCACAATTGCTCGATACGATCCGGGGAAAGGGAGTTGACGTGGAATTTATCACGCTTCACGTGGGACTTGGCACATTTCGGCCTGTTCAGGTCGATAACCCGCAAGAGCATCACATGCACGAAGAGTGGTATTCCGTATCGGCTGATCTTTTTACTAAAATTCAGCGTGTGCGCGAATCGGGACACCGTGTTTTTAGTGTCGGGACGACTACGGTCAGAGCGCTGGAATCGGCCTATCGCAAATGGCAAAGTGATGCGGCCATGCATGCAGAGGGCGTGGTATCCGGCTTTACCGATTTGTTTATTTATCCCGGGTTTGAGTTTCATGCGACAGATGCGCTCATCACGAATTTTCATCTGCCAAAGTCGACACTTCTGATGCTGATTTCAGCGCTTGCGGGGCGGGAACGCATTCTTGAGGCATATCGCGTGGCGGTGAATGAACGGTACCGTTTTTTTAGTTTTGGCGATGCCATGCTCATCAAATAGAACCAGAATTGAAGGAGAGCAGTTGTGTCAGCGATTTCGTTTCAATTGTTAAAAGTCAGTCGGGATTCCATGGCTCGTCGGGGCAGATTGACATTACCCCACGCCGTGGTGGAAACCCCTATTTTTATGCCAGTCGGCACGCAGGCCACCGTGAAAACGCTCAGCCCCGAAGAATTGCAGGACATAGGCGCGCAAATCGTGCTTTCCAATACATACCACCTACATTTGCGTCCTGGTGAGGACATTGTGAAAGAGGCTGGCGGACTGCATCATTTTATGAATTGGCCGCGAGGCATTTTGACAGATAGCGGCGGGTTTCAAGTGTTCAGTTTGTCGACGCTTCGCAAAATCAGCGAAGAAGGGGTCGAGTTCCGATCCCATATTTCCGGGGAAAAACTTTTTCTTGGGCCTGAGGATTCGATACGGGTACAAAATGCGCTTGGTGCCGATATCATCATGGCGTTTGACGAGTGCCCTCCCTATCCGGCAGACGATGACTATGTCCTGAATTCGTTGAAGCGGACGACCAGGTGGGCCAAACGCTCCCTTGAAGCTCACAAGCGGCAGGATGAGCAGGCGCTATTTGGAATCGTACAAGGTGGGATGAACAAAGCACTTCGCAAGTTGGCGGCAGAAGAGTTGGTGGAACTGGACTTTCCCGGTTATGCGGTAGGCGGCCTCAGTGTAGGGGAACCCAAACCACTCATGTACGACATTCTTGCCTACACTACACCACTTTTACCGGCAGACAAGCCCAGGTATCTGATGGGAGTAGGATCTCCTGATGATCTCTTTGAAGGGGTACTACGCGGTGTGGATATGTTCGATTGCGTATTGCCGACCCGCATTGCGAGAAATGGCACTGTCTTCACGAAACACGGTAAGCTGGTGGTGAGAAATGCAAAATACGCTAGGGACTTCCGACCGCTGGATGAGTCGTGCGATTGCTACGTTTGCAGGAATTATTCAAGGGCGTATATCAGGCACCTGATCAAGGCCGAAGAAACATTCGGCATTCGGTTGACCTCTTATCACAACGTGTATTTTCTGGTAAGGTTAATGCAAAAAATTCGTGCGGCGATTGAAGAGGACACACTGCTTGCGTTTCGCCATTCGTTTTACAATGACTACGGTTACAGCGTAGATGAGGAATCGTCATTCTAGAAAGGTGGAGATCCATTGAATACCAGCACACTCGTGCAATATTTACCTATTGTAGTGATTATTATCGCGTTTTATTTTATTTTGATTCGCCCCCAACAAAAGCGCCAGAAAGAGCGCAATGCGATGCTGAAGGCGATTGAAGTAGGCGATAAAGTGGTGACGATCGGCGGTATCCACGGAAATGTCGTGGAAATGGACGATCAAACGATCACGCTTCGCGTGGCAGACAACACTCGCATCAAATTTGAGCGCAGTGCGGTGAACGCAGTAAGAGACAAGCAGTAAATTAAGGGTATTTGCGAAACTGCACCCCGATCACTCCGCCAAACACCCCAATCAAAATGAGGATCAGAATGCGAGCCAACGTGGCGGCCTGAAAAGATGCGCTGAGATCAATCAGGCTGCCAATGATGGCGAGTAGTAAACTGAAAATAAGAGCGGTTCCTCCGCCGTACATCCAGCCTTTTTTTCCTGCATAGCGTGCGGCGGTGACGGCGCCAAATAGCGTTGACACTGTATTGATGGTATAGGCGCTGTAAGGTAAGGTGGTTTCTGCAATATTGGTCCAAGTATAGATGGCTGACATCAGCAAGGTGAATATTAAGGACAGAAGAAATGCGACAATGACCCCCAAAATGAGTGGAGACCCTTGGGTATCCATGCGAACCGACGACCACCATTTGCTATTCATCAGAATCCTCCTCACAAACCTGATACAGGCTTTGCAAGGAATATATGCGTTTGGATAAGCCAGTATGTCCCAGACTAATTGACAGGCGGCTTCGCTTGCAGGAAAAAAATCGGCTGTCCTAGCCCACGAAAGCGAGCCTCGTATTCCGTCTTCTTGTATCTACCCTCATTCTCTCTTCCAATCGGGGCCTCACCTGATAGCTTACGATCCTGCTCCAGCACTTCCCAACCTGCATGATGCAACGAATGGAGACTCCAGTCGAACAACATCTCATTATCCGTTTTCAGTTCCACCCATCCTTCTGGTCGGAGCAACTTTTTATAGATGGCGAGAAATCGAGCATGGGTCAGCCTGTGTTTTTCGTGCCTGCGTTTCGGCCAAGGATCAGAAAAGTTCAGGTAGATGATTGAAAAGGCATGCTCCGGAAAAATGGTCAGGGCATTGGTAATGTCCATTTTATAAAAATGGGCGTTAGACAATTCTTTATTCGCTGCAAGTGCTGCGGCACGGGCGATAATTGGCACAAACTTCTCTACGCCAAAAAAATAGACATTCGGATTCGCTTCCGCCATTTGCGATAGAAAAGCGCCACGCCCGCAACCTATCTCTAGCCGCAAGTCGTCATACCTATGTGTGTTCGTGAGGTCAGCTGGTTGGGGGTGAAGGTCAAGCAAAGCCTCACTTTTATCAAGATAGGCTGTAATTTTGTCGTTTCCGCGAATTCGCAACGCGTTTCCTCCTCATACTAAGGTTGGTACTCTCGTGGGGAGTTGAGATGAAATGTTTTTCTTATTGTTAACACGGACCATCTTTACGTATTTCTTTGTGCTAGTAGCACTTCGCGTGATGGGCAAGCGGGAAATCGGCAAGTTGTCCATCTTTGATCTAGTGGTGTCGATCATGATCGCTGAGATTTCGGCGGTATCGCTGCAAGACACCAAACTGCCAATCTGGCATGGCGCATTTATCATCATTCTCCTCGTGCTGTTGCAAATCGGCGTGGCCTTTATTTCCCTGAAAAGCAAGCGCATGCACGACCTGATTGAGGGCAAGCCCACGGTGCTCATCGCCAAGGGCAAAATCAACGACAGCGAGATGAAACGCACCCGGTACAACATGAATGATCTGTTGATGCAGTTGCGGGAAAAAAACATCTCGAGCGTGGCCGATGTCGAGTTTGCGATTCTTGAGACTTCGGGAAAACTGTCGGTTTTCCCAAAATCGGAGAAACAGCCAGTTACCCCGCAGGATTTGACACTGACGACAAGGCCGCTTGAAATGACAACATCGATTATTGTAGATGGGCAGGTCGATTATGACAAGCTGAGCGCGATCAACAAATCGCCAAAATGGCTGCTAGAGCAACTGACCATGCTCGGCTACCGTTCCCCCAAAGAGATTTTTTACGCAGGTTGGGATGGTCAGATGCTGCAGGTGGATCGCATCGACAATAAAAGCCAGACAAAGTCACAAAACCCCACGTTATGAGGAGATTCATCACCTGGCAAATGGAATGAGTTTTACCCATTTGGCAAGTGACTTTCCGACGAACGGGATGTGGGAAAAGGAGTGGGAGGTAATGGAGCGCATCATTAAAAGTAACAGGATATACAGCGTTAATCCGGTGGTGATGCTAAAAAGGAGTTGTTGGGTCAAAGTCTTGAATAGGGCAGAATAGGCCCATGCGTAGTGCAGATAAAATCCTGTGATCATGGTCGCAAGGAGCATTTTACCCGTATCGATAGCGTCCACGTAAAAGCCGATGTGGCGACTTACCGAGGCGATATGAAGCAGTGTGGTGATGACAACGGAGATGGTGACGGACCAGGCGACTCCTTCTGCTCCCATTCCCGGTCTTGAGACGAGTAGATAAATGAACAGGAGCTTGATGGCAGCGCCGATGATGGAGTTACGCATGGCAATACCGGCATGATTAATGCCCTGTAACACACCGGAAAGCGGCGCCTGAAGGTAAAGAAGAAAGCCGGCTGGTGCCATGATGGCAAGGAGTCTACCCACCTGCGCGTGATGAAAGAGGGAGTAGCAAAGAGGAGTGGCAAACATGAATAGAATCAGCGAGGTGGGAAAACCAGTAATGGCGGTAGCCCGAAATGCCTGATATAGCCTTCTTTCCACGAGTCGCTGGTTTTTGACGGCGACTGCTTCAGATATTGCCGGGACAAGCTGAATGGCCAGTGAATAGGTAATAACGGTGGGGAAAAGCAGAAGCGGCACCGCCATTCCGCTGTATTCGCCGTAAAGCTGTGTAGCAAGCGGCGCTGCATATCCAACATGATGCAGCGACCTCGTGACGAGAATCGGTTCGATAGCGAACGCGAGGGAACCAAGCAAGCGGCTTAGTGTGACCGGAATGGCTAATTGCATAATCGCGCGAAGGCTTTTTGTCCACGGCTCCGTTTGCCCGTGAAATTCAGGGAGTGGGAGGGATTTGATGCCTCCTTTTTTTCGATACACGATATACATATAGACGAGTCCAGAAAATTCCCCAATGATCATTCCGGCAGAAACTCCCGCTGCGGCGTAAGCCAATCCTTTTTGCAGGGAAAGTAAGGCAATGAACCATACGGCCACGATGCGAACTGCAGTTTCGATGATCGATGCGACGGAAGGAACGGACATCATTTGCAGTCCTTGAAAATAGCCGCGAAGGACGGACGATATCGCGATCACGCTGAGCACGGGAATCAGGGTGACAAAGGGAATATACGCTCTTGGGTCAGGAAAAATTTTGGTAGCGAGTGCGCGCCCGAATAGTGCTAAGGCAACGGTGCCAACTAGGGCAAGCAGGATAGTGATACCTGTGGCGATTGTCATCACCTGGTTCATTCGCTTGCGATCACCGAGAATTTGTGTTTCTGCAACAATTTTGGCCACCGCCACGCCCATACCGGCTGTCACAATCGTCAGTGCCAGTGTCAGCAGCGGGAATACCATTTGAAACAGGCCAATGCCCTCAGCACCGATCAGTCGTGTGAGAAAAATCCGGTAGACGAATCCGAGCACGCGCGTCACCAGACTTGCCGCGATCAGGATGGCAGCACCTTTGGCAAAGGATTGACGGATCATGGAGTCGTGCACCTCATTCACTAGTTGGCATCAATTGAGCCTATGAGAAAGCATGTCAAGTTAGTCCAAATTAACTTGAACCGGATATCAAACGATGCGAAAATAGGGAGGGTAAAGGGGGCAAGTCATCGTGTCGGACCAGGAGCGCGAATCGGTAGATCAAGGAGACCAACGTGGTGTGGTCAAAATATTTGGCAAAAAGCAGAGCGAAGCGCCAAAACGCGTGATTTTTGCGGCAAAACACGATACGCAATTGACCTCTCCATCACCGGTAGCGGAAGAACCAACGCCCATGGAACCACCAGCTACTGCGATGGAGCCAGCAGGGCCTGTCAATGAGACTTTCGTGGAAGAAGAGGTGTTGCCAGAGTTAGAGGAGTTAGAGGAGTTAGAGGAGTTAGAGGAGTTAGAGGAGTTAGAGGAGTTAGAGGAGCGAAGCGACCCGGATGCCCCCCCTTTGATGGCAAATATCGTGGAGTTGCCTGAGAATAAAGTGGACTTGCCCGAGGAACTTCAAGCTGTTTTAATTCAGGTGGAGCCAGAGGAAACGCTTAAGTTAGAGCATCCTCTTGAAGCAAAGGTTCGGGAACTCGCTGAGCTGGCTAATTCCCTTCCGCCTATTCCTGATGAGAATGGGGAGAAAAGCGATGCGGGCGAAGATTGGTTGTTGCTAGAAGGTGAGCCAAGTCGCGACATTGCGATGTTGCTCGACGGAAAAGTGAGAGAATTTCATTTTTTAGGTTATGAGCATGTCACCTCGAAACAAATTTGGTCATATTTCCAACAATTGCGGAAGCGCCGTCCACAGAATCTTCACGAATTGGTGAATGCCATTCTTTCGCTGCAACCACAAGCGGTGATGAACTACGATTTGCAGGCAGCATATCGCCATGTGGATGAATCTTTGGAAGATATACTAAATGATTTAAAATAAAATCAATTGCATCCATATCAAAAAGGTTGTATCGTATTACTGTTGTGAAGACTGTCTAGGAGGAACACCATGATTAAATGGGGACGCCTCACGACTTTTTTTGTGTTAGTCGTGTTGATTTTTGGCATTATATTTTCTACGAGTAAGATGCTTTATTCGAGAATTCCGTTAGGGCTTGATTTACAGGGGGGCATCGACGTCCTCTATCAGATCGGTGGCCCTGGACAAAAGGTAACCTCGAGCGACATTACGGCCACAGTGGCGGCGCTTAGCAACCGGATCAATGTGCTCGGCGTATCCGAACCTTTGATCCAAGTAGAGAACGGCAACCGCGTTCGCGTCGACTTGGCAGGGAAGTTCAATCAGTTGCAGGCAAGGCAATTCTTGTCGCAGGAGGCCAATCTTGAATTCAGATCTCCCTCCGGGCAAGTGCTGATGACGGGTAAAGACATCAAGGACAATGCTCACTACGAGGCGGACCCCACCACAGGTGCGCCAGACGTGGCGATCACGTTCAAGAACCCTGCTCAATTTCAGGCGATCACGCAAAAGTATTTGAACCAAAGGGTATCGATTTGGCTCAATAACAAGATGATTGACGACCCTACGATCCAATCCGTGATTTCCGGAGGGAATGCGGTTATTCAGGGTAGTACCTCTGTGCAGGCGGCGGTGAGTTTGGCCAAACTTTTAAATGCCGGTGCGTTGCCGCTTCCGCTACATGAACTCTCCTCGATGACTGTCGGGCCATCATTGGGACAAGCGGCGCTTCATGCGACACTCATCGCGGCGCTCGTTGCGGTCATCTTGATTTTCGCCTTTATGATTTTTATGTATCGAGTACCCGGAATCGTCGCGGTCTTTGCGCTTTGTGGCTATATTTATCTCGTTGTGGCGGTATTTGCAGGTCTTCAGGTGACACTGACTTTGACCGGTCTTGCCGCGTTGGTTCTGGGGATTGGTATGGCAGTCGATGCCAATATCATTACCTATGAGCGGATTAAGGACGAGCTGCGCAATGGCAAGTCGCTACAATCATCTGTCGTTGCAGGCCAGCGTAAAGCGCTCCGAACCATTCTTGATGCCAATGTGACAACGCTGATTGCTGGTATTGTCATGTATTGGTATGGGACGGGCGATGTCCGTGGATTTGGCGTAGCGCTGATCACCAGTATTCTTGTCAGCCTGCTCACAGCGGTGTTCCTGAGCCGCACGTTGCTTCAATTGTTGACACGTTCGAATCTGGTGAAAAATACGTGGCTATTCGGCGCGAAGAGAAAGGTGGCCGCGACCAAATGAGATTTCCCATCGTAAAGAAAAGAAAATGGTTTTTCCTTTTATCCGGTTCTATCACAGTAGCCGGAATCATCGTCATGTTGGTATTTGGATTAAATTTGGGGACTGACTTCAAGGCCGGGGCCCAGATCCAAGTCCAACTCAATCAGACATTCCAAGCTTCTAAAGTTCAGCAGGTATTTGCCAAAGTGGGGATAGATGTGCCAACCAGCGCCATTACGTCAGCTGGCACGACGAACAACATGGCAGTAATCCGTCTTGGTACGACCCTAAACGCGAAGCAGGAAGCAGCTATCAACAACGCGATTACGACTGTTTTTCCAAAGGCGTTGGTGCCTGCTGAATTTTCTTCAGTGGATCCAGTGATCGCGCAGGAACAGTCGCAAACGGCCATTTGGGCGGTGGCGTTTGCCTCGCTTGGCATCGTGATTTACGTGGCGATCCGGTTTGAATATCGTTATGCCATTTCCGGGATTATTGCGCTTTTGCATGATGCCTTCATTGTCATCTCTGTTTTCGCGTTGCTTCGAATTCAGGTGGATTTGCCTTTTATCGCAGCCGTGTTGACCATCGTGGGTTATTCAATCAATGACACGATCGTCATTTTTGACCGCATACGGGAAAACATGAAGAGTGCCAAAGTGAAGACGCTCATGGAACTGGAAGAGCTCGTTGATCATTCACTATGGCAGACGATGGCCCGTTCCATTAATACGGTTTTGACGGTGTTGTTTGCTGCGATCACTTTATTCTTGTTTGGCGGAAGTTCCATCCATAACTTTACCTTTGCTCTGCTAATCGGGCTGGTCAGCGGTGCTTACTCTTCCATTTTTATCGCCAGTCCCATCTGGGTAATTTGGCGCAGCCGCTCACTTGGTAAAACCAAAAGGAAGCGTGTGACAGCGTAAATTTATTTGAATAGAAGATACCCCGGCAAAGGCCGGGGTGTATTTTTTCACGATAGACATTGGGGAACAATAACCCTCTCGCAGGATGGGGGAGAATATCATCGATTTCCAGGAACAAAACAAACTGTCCGGCAAAATAGCCGGTTTTAGTCTTATTTTGAACGTATTTCTGACACTTTTAAAAGCGGTGGTCGGCGTGCTGGCGCAAAGTCAGGCGCTGATTGCGGACGCAGTGCATAGTGGTGCGGATGTCGCAGGTTCCTTTGCTGTATTGATTGGACTCTGGGTGGCCAAGAGACCGGCAGATGAAGATCATCCATATGGACATGGCAAGGCGGAAATCGTGGCGGCGAGTTTAGTAGCCACTTTGCTGATTCTCGCAGGTCTCGAAGTGGCGTATTCTTCGATTCGACAACTCTTCTTACCTGTGCCAAACCAGGACATATGGGCACTCGCCACAGGAATTTTGGCTGTGTTAAGTAAGGAAATCGTCTACCGTTACCAGTTTCGCATCGGCAATTCACTTCATTCCCCCGCACTTATTGCAGGGGCAAAAGATCATCGGTCCGATGTATACTCCTCTCTTGCCGCTACACTTGGTATAGGTATTGCCATGCTTGGCACGCAATTTCATATACCTGCACTCCTATACGCGGACCCGCTCGCAGCGCTTGTGGTGGCGGTTCTGATTGTACATATGGGATATCAAATGGCGGTCGAGTCCTATACTTCACTGCTGGAGCAAGTATTAACATCTGAAGAAACCGAAGAGATGGAGCACATCATCCAAAAGATAGCAGGAGTATGCCGAGTCGACAATGTTCGCGCCCGCTCTCACGGCACTTATCTCGTTGTGGATGTGAGAATCAGCGTTGATCCCGAAATAACGGTGCTTTCAGGCCATAACATAGCCAAAGACGTCAAACAAAGCCTAATGGACAATTTTCCCCGCATCCAGGAAGTGCTTGTTCACATCAATCCCTATTTGTAAAATAGGCGATCAAGGCCGGAATTGCGGGTTTGTAAACATCTCACGTATAATATAGTGATAACGCATTTTACATCGAAGGAATCAGGTGTATGGATTGAATCTTACGGAAAAAATCAGGGTGATCGAA
>JAJZCW010000022.1 GCA_021828865.1 Bacillota bacterium | reverse complement strand
GGTCCTCGTCAAACAGCAACTTCAAGCGATCGCGCACGAACAGCTTGCCCTGTTCCTTGTTCTTTTCGTGGTAGCGGGCATGGCCGCCTTGCTTGATCTTCTCTTCCCAGTTCACTCTTTCCACCCCCGCGAACGCAAATAACTGCTGGTATGGCTTGGCAATGTATGTTTGACCAATTGCTCAAGTAGTTCCAGCGAAGCGTTCATCTTATCTCTATTGACTCCCGTTTCAACGTTAGAATCTTTGAACAGATACACGAGATCATCGGTGGCTACATTCCCCGCCGCGCCTGGCGCATAAGGACATCCGCCAAGACCACCGAGCGCACTGTCATATCTCGCAATTCCATATTCCAGTCCCACCATGATGTTGGCAAGTGCCGTTCCCCGCGTGTCGTGCATGTGTAGCGCAATTTTCTCGAGAGGAATTTCCTTTAACACCGCTTCTAGCACCCGCGCGGTTTTCGTTGGCGTCGAAACCCCAATCGTATCGCCTAGTGAGATTTCGTCTACCCCGTCCTCAAGTAGTTTCGTTGCCACTTTGACCACTTGATTGGGGTCGACTTCTCCTTCATACGGGCAGCCAAAGACGGTCGAGACATACCCACGAACCGGCAGGTTTTCCTGCTTCGCCCCATCGATCACCGGGCGAAGTACAGGGAAAGTCTCTTCGATCGTTTTATTGATGTTGCTTTTGTTATGCGACTCGCTCGCCGACATAAAGACCGCCACTGCGTCTACCTTTGCACGCAGTGCCCGCTCCAGTCCGCGCTCGTTTGGCACCAGCGCACTGTACACCACACCTGGTTGGCGACGGATTCCCTTTAACACCTCTTCTGCATCTGCAAGCGCAGGAATCCACTTGGGACTGACGAAGCTTGATACTTCGATAAAAGAAAATCCCGAGTCGGTCAAACTGTCGATCCACTTGATTTTCTCTTCCGTGCTGAGGTGCGCGGCTTCATTTTGCAACCCGTCCCGCGGCCCTACTTCACAAAGTGTGATATTCGCTGGCCACTTCATTACTCCCACTCCACTAACAAATCGCCTTCATTGACGAAATCGCCTTCTGTCACTGCTACGCGCTTGACCGTTCCCGACTCTTCCGCGCTGACTGGGACCTCCATTTTCATGGATTCCAAAATCACCACATCGTCGCCTTCCGCGACCGATTGCCCCGGTTGCACAAGCACCTTAAACACCGTGCCTGCCATGTTAGATGTAATCCCTTTCATCCTGCCAACTCCTTTTCTCTATCCATTGTCATGTCGTTACTGCATTACTTCATATACTCGTCGATAAATCCTGTATGCGTTTCCCCGCGCACAAAATGTTCGTTTTCGAGGATGTTGGTAAGCAAGGGTAGGTTCGTCTTGATGCCCTCTACTGAAAACATAGACAATGCCTCCACCATGCGCTTTCTTGCCTCTTCTCGCGTGGATCCTGCCGTGATGATTTTCCCGATCATCGGATCATAAAACGGCGTGATCTTGTCCCCTTCGCGAAAGCCCATTTCTAAGCGTAAGCCTTTCATGACCGGCGCATCAAAGCGTGTCATCGTGCCAGGGGAAGGTAGCATGCGCACTGGATCTTCTGCATATAACCGACATTCGATCGCATGACGGGATGGCGTTACCGATAGCAGAGTGCTATCCATTTTTTCCCCATTTGCAATGCGAATTTGCCACTCTACCAAGTCTATACCAAATACTTCTTCCGTGACCGGATGCTCCACCTGTAACCGTGTATTCATTTCCAAAAAGTAAAATTCATGCTCGCCTGTCAAGATGAATTCCACCGTTCCCACTCCGGTGTACTTTAGTCGCTTGGCGAGCGCCATAGCAGCAGCTCCCATTTTGTCGCGAAGTTCCGGACTCACTACTGGGGACGGAGACTCCTCCACGACTTTCTGGTGCCGGCGCTGAATGCTGCACTCCCTTTCCCCAAGGTGAACAGCCTGCCCGTGCGTATCCGCCACTACCTGAATCTCGATATGGCGAGGATGCAGGAAGTATTTCTCCAGATACAACGTGCCATCGCCAAAATACGAAGCCACTCGTTTTTGCGCGTTCTCGAAAGTCTGACGAATGTCTTCATCAGTGTTTGCCACCACCATGCCGATTCCGCCACCGCCAGCAGATGCCTTCAAGAGCACAGGATAACCGATAGCGTGTGCCATTTGCACCGCTTCTTCCGCGCTTGCCACGGCCTCTTCCGTGCCAGGGACAATGGGGACTCCTGCCGCTTTCGCGATGCCGCGCGCCGCAATCTTACTGCCCATCTGCGTAATAGCCTCGGGCCTCGGACCGATGAACGTGATTCCTTCTTCTTCACAACGCCTTGCAAAGTCACTGTTTTCCGATAAAAAACCGTACCCTGGGTGGATCGCGTCCGCGCCTGTCGCTTTCGCCGCTTCCATGATGGCATCGACGTTCAGATAGCTTTTTTGCACCTGCGATGGTCCAATCGCCACTGCTTCATCGGCATCCTGCACATGCAGGGCTGTCTCATCTGCCTCGCTGTACACCGCCACCGTACGAATCCCCATCCGCTTGCAGGTGCGAATGATCCTGCGAGCAATTTCCCCACGATTAGCAATTAAAATTTTTTGCAACATGCGTTCACCTCCTAAAGCCATCCGTTACTACTCGTAAATCTTTTCCATATAAATGTAACCATCAGCAGCCAATTGTCTTAGCAATGACCATCCGTTGCACTTCAGAGGTGCCTTCCCCAATTTCTAACAACTTAGCATCACGCATGTACCTTTCCACTTGGTACTCCTTCATGTAGCCATATCCTCCGTGAATCTGTACCGCCTGATCACAAACTCGCATGCACATTTCGGAAGCAAACAATTTTGCCATCGCCGCTTCTTTCTTGAACTTTCTGCCCTGGTCTTTTAACCATGCTGCTTTATAGGTCAGGTTGCGAGCTAACTCGATGTTCATGGCCATATCCGCCAGCTTAAATTGAATTGCCTGGAATGAAGACAAACTTTGACCGAACTGTTTCCGTTCTTTTGCATATTGCAGTGATTTTTCATACGCTCCTTGTGCAATCCCCACTGCCATGGCAGCAATTCCGATCCTGCCGCCATCGAGCGTGGCGAGGAACTGTTTGAAACCGTTTCCTTCTTTGCCAAGCAGATTCTCTTTAGGCACTCTCACGTTGTCCATCACCAGTTCCGTGGTATTGGACGCATGAAGCCCCATCTTCTCAAAATTGTTCAGCACAGTAAATCCAGGCGCATCGGTCGGCACGATGAACGCGGTGATGCCGTTTGTCCCTTTGCTTTTATCCGTCACGGCAGTTAATGCGAGATTTTTCGCGTAACTCGCATTGGTAATAAAAATTTTGGATCCGTTAATCACCCACTCATCGCCGTCAAGATACGCGGTGGTTTGCGTTCCGCCTGCATCTGATCCGGCATTGGGTTCCGTCAATCCAAATGCGCCCAAGTATTCACCTTTACAGACAGGCGTCAGGTATTTCTCTTTTTGCTCAGGCGTACCAAACAGGTTGATCGGTGCCCCGCCAAGGGAAATATGGGCTGAATACGTGATCCCGGTAGATCCGCAAACACGGCTCAACTCTTCCACCACGATCGCAAAGCTGACTGTATCTCCGTCGCCTCCGCCAAACTCCTCAGGAAATGGCAATCCCATTAGGCCCAGATCCGCCAGTTTATAAAAAATATCCCTTGGGAATTCTCCGGTGCGGTCGCGCTCGTCGGCCCCAGGAGCCACTTCTTCTTCGGCAAATTCCCGAATCATCTTTTGGATCATCAACTGTTCCTGATCCAGATCAAAATTCAATCCAATCCCCTCCTGCTATATAATTCTGACAAAATTATAACGATCGGTTGTTTTATTTGTAAAATTCATATATAAAATTATACTTATCAAATATTGATATAGATGGTGGTTGACATGGAGTTTCAGCAACTCAAATACTTTCTCGAAATTGCTAACTATTTGAATTTCTCCAAAGCGGGCCGTGCCCTGCATATCTCCCAATCTGCACTAAGCATGGTCGTCAAGAACCTTGAAGAAGAGCTTGGCGTGAGACTTCTCGATCGCTCCACCAAACGAGTGGCTCTAACAGATGCCGGGGAAATTTTGAAGATCTATTCTGAAAATATGATGCATACGCTGCAAGAACTTCAAGGTGCACTCGGCAGAGTGACCGATTCTAAAATAGGGAAAGTCAGATTAGGGCTGCCACCTGTCATCGGCGCCACTTTTTTCCCTGGTATTATTGCCAAATTCCACGATATACAGCCGCAAATCACTGTGGAAGTCACAGAAGAAGGCAGTAAATTAATTGAGCGCCTCATAGGCGATGGCGATATCGATTTGGGTGCAGTGGTGTTGCCGGTCAACGAAAGTCAATTTGAAAGCATTACACTGGTAAATCGCCAACTGAACCTCGTCGTGAACTCCGATCATCCACTTGCCAAATTGAAGGAGCAAGTGAGTATCCAAAGCTTGCGCGGTGAGCGGTTTATCCTGTTCAGGCGCGGGTTTGCTCTCTACGAACGGGTTCGTGATGCTTGCATCCAAAACGGTTTTGCACCCAATATCGTTTTTGAGAGTTCATCCTGGGATTTTATCAGTGAGATGGTCAGCGAGAAACAAGGCATCGCTTTTTTACCAGATGCCGTTTGCAAAAAAATCAACCTTACCCGCTGCACAGTGATCAACAATATTGAGACTCCTATTCCTTGGGATCTGGCACTAATCTGGCGAAAAAACACCTACCTGTCCTTTGTCACCAAGACGTTTATTGATTTTATCCAAAACGAATTTGCGCATCATCACGATTTTCAATACTAATACATCAAGCTGCTAATCCAATTATTGGTTTGAACTGTATCTAGAGGTTCACACAAGGCCTTCATTTAGTTTCCGAGGAACCATGCGATCTTTTCCAATTTCCTCGAGATACTCCGCATCCTCATTCACACTCCATAAATCATAGTGTTGGCCCAAAATGTTTCTGGCTGCCAATAATCCAGTCATCATTGCATGGTCTTGATTATTGTATCGATGCATTCCGTTTCGTCCAATGACCTGTAGATTAGCCAACTCCTCTCGTAAATAATCGAGTATCGTTTGAATATGCATTTTATACCCATCATCATATACTGGATATGCTTTAGGCACCCTTACAACAGTGCCATCTACTACACTTGCATTATTCAATATCCCAATAGCCTTCAGTTCACGACTGCCTAGATCAATAAGTTCTTCATCTGTCATTTGCCACAACCCGTCCCCTTCAAAACAAAAGTACTCAAGACCAAGACACGTTTGAAGATCATTCGGCACCATATGAGGGCTCCAATTTTTAAAATTCTGAATTCTCCCTACCTTTACAGCAGGGTCGTGAATATATATCCAATTATCAGGAAATGAGTGAGGATGATCAATAATTAACGCGACAGTAATAAAATCCCTATAGTTTAATGCTTCACCAGCTTCAAAAACAGCTTTAGGAGGACTTGGATCCAAGGCTCTGACAAGCGACCTTAAGGGCATTGTGGATATAAAATGATCAGCTTCCTGATGATGGCGAGTCCCATTTGCATTACTAGTTTGCACTGCCAAAACTTTCCCGGAAGAATGTTGTATGCGATCTACCTTCTCGTTCAACCGCACTTCACTGTCCTCGACAGATTGAATCCGTCTAGCCGCTTCCTCCCACATCATGCCTGGACCAAATTTTGGGTAGCGGAACTGATCAATTAACGTTTTTATGGCGGCCTCTTTATTCGAAGAATTCTGCGGTTTAAAAGCATGGAATATAGCCCTCCAAAGAGACAAACCCTTGATCCTTTGGGCAGCCCAATCCGTACTAATTTGATCGCAAGGAATACCCCATACTTTTTCTGTATATGTTTTAAAAAATATACGATATAGGCGTTTACCAAAGTGATTAATTACCCAATCTTCCAAAGACCTCTCATGTTTTCTTGGGAAAAGTTTTGAGCGGCCATAGTCCATCACGCACCATAGCGTATTCATAAACCCCAAGTTCATGAAGGCATTAATAGGTTTCAGTGGATAATTATAGAATTTTCCATTATAATAAATTCTTGAAAGTCTGTTTCTAACCAGCATGTCCTTCCCTAACAGTTCTGTCCAAAGGTCCTCAACTTCATTGCTCTTGGAAAAAAAACGATGGCCTCCAATATCAAACTTAAATCCTTTGTAATCAACTGTTCGCGATATTCCACCCACTTTTTCTGCATCTTGTTCGAGAACAATTACAGACTTTCCATTTTTAACTAACTCATAACCTGCGGTAAGTCCTGCAGGTCCCGCTCCAATGATTGCCACATCACACTTCAAAACTCTCCCTCTCTTCCTGTTCAGAAAATAATTTTTTATAAAATTGATAAAGAATTAAGAAGCAAGGGGCTGATAGGAATGAGATTGAGGTGCCAGTAAAACGGGATGAGCACGATGGTAACCAATATAGAAGTAGCAATCAATAAACGAGAAAACCAATGCGATGGCAGTACACTCATTTTGGCAGGTTTGGGAGGTGCCGTTGTCAGAGGTGCTCGCAATCCAAACAACGCTATTATGAAGATCACCATCACGAAAAATACTGTTCCCAACAATGGATGAACCACATAAAAAGCAAAATCATATCCAATCCAATGAAGTGCAAAAATAATTAGAAAAATTCTAATTATGTTCAATATAAATACTGCTAGACAACCCGCAATCAGAAGCCCAATTTTCAGAAGTGCATTCCCTCTCATCAAAAGAAATAATACTGGAAATAAAACAAGTATGGTAAGCACACTATCCGATCCACTGCATCCATAGGTCACAGAAATGAGTACCGGTTTACCAATTCGACTAACCACAGAAAAAATATCTGTTCCCTTAAATTGTATCCACGTTTCAAGCGTTGTGAAGCTCAGAAGGAGACGTAACGCCAAATTGGACAATATAGGATTGACCCAATCAATCAACGTCATATAGATGGGTGGCCACCCAAGAGTAAGATATAACATAGGAAAAGTAATAGCAGATACAGCCTTCCCCCCCCAATATACGAGAGCACTGGAAATCGACCAAAGTCCCCACAATAAAAGCCCAAATGTAAATTGAAAAAAGAAATTGCCAAAATAATAGGCACCCACCATCCATATTAGAGCAGTGCCAATAGACAAAAAAATCCCCATCCACCGATAGCGATCGTTCGTTTTTTTTGTATTTTCTTCTGTGTATGATAGTTTTCGAATTGACCAACCAAAGGCGACAATAGGTATCCATATTAAATAGGCAATAGGCGTATCAGCAAAGGCTTGACGGAACAAGGGTATGAGGAAAGGGATCACAGGCACAATACTGGTTACCAACCATAACAGCACCCTGCGATTCATGAACCGATTAATTTCTCTTATTTCGACCAATATTTACACAGCCTTACGCTTTTTCTTGTTTAATACCAAGTAGACAACACCAACTGCAGCTATTGGAAGGATCATTGCATATGGAGTTTCGGGTACTTGTGTTGTCTTATTACCACCATTGCCATTATCTTGTCCATTATTGCCTTTCCCCTTATCAGTATGGGTCGTACCATTTCCATTACCATTTCCTTGTCCGTTTCCACCATTTCCTTTTCCGCTACTGTCAGCAAATGCGTGAAGCGAAACAAATCCTGTCGATGCGACGGCTAGCAGAGCAATAAGAATAAATTTCCCCAATTGATTTCTTTTTATTTTCATATTTCTTCCACCTTTAACCCAATATACAAAATCATATCTTACTGTTTGCCGTTATTATAATAGAACCTAATAGATAGCACAACTAAAATAATAACTTATATAACAAGTGTTAACGCTTAAAAATTAATCCCAATTTTATATACGATAAGATTTTTGGATTGAAAATACACTGACAGTTTGCCAGGATGATTATGTTTAAAGGATTGTAACCAATTTATTAGTTGCTGGTTATCGATTGCTTCATTTTTGTATGGTGATGTATAGCTACTATAAATCCCTAGATTTTTTGGAATACTGAATATATGCTTGTACACGTATAAAAACACGTAAGGTGCAAGACTGTGATCTACGACTTTACTCCCTCGTAGGGTAAGCGGTGTTTGAGCTGGATTAAACGCTTTGACAAAGTAGCTAACTTGCATGTGATAGCCTTGACCCAATACCAATGCGTATTCATAATCGGGCGAAACAATCATATAACCCAATTGTTCGTATTCCTGATTGATCTTTAAGTATGCATTCACGTCTGACTTCCACTGCACATCATAAGGAATAATAGGTTTCGGCGGAACAATAATAACTGAACATGTCACAAATGACAAAGCACTCAATCCTTCAACCCATTTTCTGCGTTGAAGAACTTTCACTTTCCGCACGATTACGGCTACTCCAAATCCAATAACGACAGCTTGGAATATAGCCCAAATATCAATCATCCTCGTGGAAACCAGATAGCTCTTGGTAATGGCTACACCAAATTCGTATATAAAATAGCTAATCAACCCTAACAGAGAAGCTGTTATCCATATAGGATCGGGGCGGTGATGTAGCCATCCCCAAAAACTAATGATCGTCAGTAAAACAATACAACCAATGGCGACGATATCCCATCCAGATACAGGCTGCAAAAGCGCAATAAAATTATTAAGTTTTGCTATGATAGTATGGGAATTAGAAATAATTGGGACGTTAACTTTTGATGTAAGAAAATTTTGATTCATTTGTGTTGGGTGTAATCGATAAATAAACGCTAAACCATAAGGTATTAGTGCTATTACGCCAGATGCAATACCCCATAATATTAGTAATGTTAATTGTGGGAAAATGGCTCTGCCTTTCGATATCATGTGAGCAAGCAAAACTGCAAAACATCCTATTATAGCCAAAACATAAGAAACGGGATGCACCAACCCCGCATCACTAAGCCCAGCCACTGCAACCCAAAAATCAGTCTTTTGTTTTGTCTCTAAATATCGATGCAGAAAATACATGACAGGGAATGCAAAAATAAAACCAAACTCTTGCGTTTCCGACCCTGATTGACGAATCCATTCCCCTAACAATAAGCTGTGCCCCAAAATACCGTATATCGTAATCGAAATAAGTGCAGCCAAGTGAGATTGAGTCACTTTTTTCACGAAATAATACATGGTGATGAGAATCAATACAGAATTTAGCGGCCCAGTGAAATTTAAAATGTATAAGGGATTGATCACAGCAAATTTACCTAAGACGGCCATATAAAAAAAGTATCCTTGTGGATATAACCCATCATGCATTAGATAACGAAGGTCGATGTACTTTATCCATGCTAGCAAATAATCGCCATCTGACATTTTTGGCGTTGGATCAGTAACGCCAACATACAAACGCATCCAAACACTAATACCAATCACAATTACTGTGAATAATATTGTAACACTAGTATTTGTCACTCGTAGATGCCGAACTCTATGTATAGAGAGGGAAACGATCCCTTTTAGGCGAGATGGCACGTTTCTTATGAAGCGGATAGTAGTTTGCGGAAACTCGATGAGATCAAAAAAAACTGAGATTGCATAGGATCTCGACACATTCTGTACGGAATGCCTTGATTGTTGAAGCATTATCCATATAATAACCACTCCCAAAATTCCAATAACCTCAAATAACTTAGTCATGACAAGTAGGTATCCAGTTAAAATCACAAACAAAACCATACGCATAAAATTAGCAATCATTTTATCAAGCACACTGCCATTCGCGTCTTGAAACATAAAACCTGGAATGAAAACATAAATGGTTAAAAATCCCAAAATGTAATGCGCCCATTGGTAAATTTGATTACCGAATGCACTATAAATATTCAATCCTCTTCTTTCGTTTACATATGAAAATCAAGATAGTGAAGTGGGGAGAAATATGGAGTGAACCCGTGTTCTTGAGCAAATGATCGACCTCGTAAAAAGTCGACTCGACTTTCTTGTCGCTTCCCCTCAAACATGACAATGACCCTAAGAGAAAATTTATTTTTAAGTTCAGATAATCGATCCGCAATCAATTTAACCCATTTTTTGCTTTCTTTTATATTTATAGGAGGATTTTCCCATGTAATGCCATCAAGATAAGGTGCCGTATAATTGCATAGTATTTCGAGCCCATTGTTCTGTACAATGATATGGTTGGGAAATGTGGTTCGAATGAGCTCCACCAACGTTTTTGCCCCATCTATCTGCCGCATTGGATTCGGGATGTTAGCAATTTCAACATCGCCTATCGTATCTAAAAATACACCGTCATATCCATCGCGGGTAAGCAATCTTCCGATATGGTGCAGAAGAAGTCCGCGCCAGGTAGAGGAATCCATTCCAACGATACGATTCTGATATTCTTTCTGAATTATAAATCCATATGGCGGATTCGCCTCTCTAAGATACAAATTTTCTTTAACGTAAGACCGCAGAGGGTGTTCGTGATGAATTTCCATGACGCTGACATAAGCCAAAACCACTGTATCATTTGCTTTTAGTTCTTGAATTTCTTCTGCTGTTCGATGTCCGGGTTCAATGATAACCACATCAAATTGAACCAGGCGGTCTAGAGCGCCTTTCCCATAATAAATTGCAAACTTCTCTGCGCGAAGAAATTCCTCACGTTTTGACATTAGCAATTCCTCCATCATTGATGACAATACCAAAACTGTTTTTCGTTCGATGTTCGTACTCTGACTTGACAAAGCATGTACTACATTCTCTGCCATGCAAATGGCATAAATTATCTTTTGCTTCCCAACAACGTAAAGGTTGAAATGATGCAGGACATTGTTCGCAGATGTATTGGGGAACACAACACATCTCAAAACAAAACCCCAGATTATTTCCCTTAAAACCTCGTCTTCTCGCTGCCTTTTCCCACCAATTGATAAATGCCGTTACGACGTCTTTATCAAGCGAAGTGTTGATAGATGATTGAAGTTCCTGAATGGCTACACTAAATGTACGAGGCGTTCTCCATGAACGTCCGTTAATCTTTGCTAAAAAAGCTTGAACCACAGCAATGATTTTTGATGGGATAGGTATATTTGAAGAAGACAACCCTTTTGGATAACCGTGACCATCTACTCTTTCATGATGGCACAGCACATATTTGGCTGCATTAAGATTACCCGCGACCAATTCAATCATCGATGCCCCAATTTCTGGATGATGCTTCATTAAGTTGTATTCAATATCGGTATACCTTCCTTGTTTCACAAGAAGCCTTGTATCCATTCCAATCACGCCAATATTATTCAACCGAGCTGCTAAAGCGAGATCACGCATTTCTGTATCGCTCAATCCCATTTCATGACCGATTACCAGTGAATAATGCATCATCATGTCCGAATGGCCCACTGTATAAGGATTTAGATTATCAACAAAATCAGCAATTTCACAAAGAATGCGAATATATCCTTTGGAAAAATTCTGCTGCGATGAAAATCGTCTTGACAATTGATTCACTTGTTCAGTGAGTAATTGCAATTGATGTTTCCCTAAGTTATTCCAACGATCTATTGAAAACTGCCGATCCTGTAGCATAAATAGTGTGCCGAGTCGATTTAGTGGCACAACGATGACCGCTTGAATTTCGTCCAGTGCGACTAGAGGTGCAGGAAGATCATAAAACTCGTCTTCTTGCCTTTGGATAATGTGCTCATACCCCAGTTCAGATAAAGAAACAATTGACTGCATCGCTTCCGGTTCGCTCTCCAATTCGCGGGATATATCAGAGAGTTCATCTGGCGCATGAATTGTGATGTTACCTTCTATATCACGCTCAATATAAAATCCGCCAATCCCGCCAACAATACCAGTAAAAGCTTGGATCAGTAATGTAATAGAGTTTTTAGTGTTGCTGGATAAGCCAGCAATCTTATTAACTGCCTTATCTGCCAATGTTTTTATTTCCAGTTCTACATTAAACCGTTCTATTTTTAAATAATCCGTTAATGAAGATACTAGCATTTCGGATAATTCACGCAGTTGATGCAACTGATTTTTTGAGAGCTTACTTTCAACAGGACCGATACGAATCAGTGCCAGTTGTTTCCCAATCGCAATAAGGATTAATGGCACGTCCCCATCACGAAAATGAACTACATCATCACTGACATCTGGGGATTCCAAAGTGGATGGAGGCAAATATTCTTCCTTTTTAGGCAAAGCCAAGCCACTATAAGAAGGAGAGACTCCTTCAAACAAGTCATAGGGATGACTTACTGCGCGCAAAATAAAAGTGGAATTAGTCTCGTCCCAAATGTAAAACGCCAAATAAGGGGCTTTGATTATCTCACTGAAAACGTCCAAAATCGCCCCTAAGTTTTCCTCAATGCTTTTACCCATACTTAACACTTCAAATAACTTTTTGATATAGTGAAGTCGTTCTTTTATTCGTACCTTCGTTCGATATTGTATCAATGCCCATACAATTGTTACTAAGATTACTACTATTACAAGGATGTACAAATACTTCATCGGGAAAATTGTTCCATTTTTCAAACTATTATGAGGGGTGAATACGAATAGAGACAGGTGATGAACCCAGTAACTCAACCAAGTCATCATTTGGTCAAACTTTTTCATTAATGTATTCATGGCAACAACTCCTGAATTAACTAAACCTTTATTGTTACAATGTATTACGATAAATAGTACATGTGATAATCCAGATGGTGCAGTACATTGTAGGCGTGCCTTGATGTTAAGACCAAAAAAGTCACACATCCAGCTACGAGTCCCCATACAGCTTCTGGATAGGAAAACCAACGACTGAGTAGAAAACCCACTACCAAATCCACCACCACCGCCAACATAATAGGACGCATGACCAGGTCCGCTCTAGATAAAGAGAATAAAACAACAGAATGAAGTAACCCGATCGACAAAAATGAGTATGCAATTAAAGCAATAAGGAAGACTTGATTGGTGATGGAATCAATTTGCACGCGACCTGCTAAAAATAAAAAATGTCGACTAAAAATCCAATGGATAGAAAAATAGACAACAACTGAATTAATCAATGTCACCATCGCCATTTGTATGATATTTCGTCTGTACTGCAATGTAAAATTATTATTCATTTTTTGATATTGCTTGGCAAGATAATCTTTTTGACTACTCCAAACGGTATTCATGAGTCTTGAAACAATAATCTCACTGATCCCCATAGGAATTGTCAATGCAATCAAGGCAAAGTCGAGCCCAAGCTCATAATCGCCCCTAAACCAAATGACAAAAGGAACAATTCCGGAATTGTCTGACCATGCCATCACGCGATCCATAAAAAGAAGTGTAAAATAAAAAAATCCATAAAGGAAAAAAGGGGCTGAATTATAAACTGTCACACTCGCTTTAGGCAAGCGGGGATTGATCCCCCGATCTTTTTCTTTTTCGGCTCGTTTTAAGAAACTCCTGAGCAAGAACAAACTAAGTAGAACAACAATCATCATGGCGATTAATTGAGCAACAATGATATTCATATGTACCAATCGAAAGCCGACATACACCAAAGCTATACCGATCACTAATAGGAGTGTGAACCATAATTCTTTACGGATAATATATAAAACTGCCACACTCAACCAAAGGGTGTTTAAGACGATATAAAAAAGTAACGCGATCAAGAGCATATCGTACGGCAATTCGGGATACAGAATATCTAAAACCATACCCACCAAGGAAACAAGCACAGTTACAATCGCACCAACGATGATCAAACGAAAAACCATCTTACGCAACATGCGAAAGCTATCCTGAAAGATGTAAAAATACCCCTGCTTGGCCATTGATTGCATAAATCCACCTGCAGTCATGAAGCTGAGAATAGTCCCTATCGCAATGGAGGTAGCAGTACGAGTGGATAAATTGACATACGACCAAAGCGAAAACCGCAATGAAAGCATAGCCAAAACAGATATCCCCATGGGCAGAGCAAATATCATTCCCCGCATAAATTCCCGAAAATATCTGAAAAAAGCTGACCACTTCGTCTCTTTTTCAGCATAGCTGTTTGAAGAAACAGCTATTTCGGATTGAAATAGTAATTTGAGTTCCGTTGCTAACTGAAAAACATTTAGAATTCCAAATTCTTCCATTATACGTTTGTCTGTCCAACCAAACGACTCCAATAAAGCTGCAATTTCAAACTCATCTTCTGGATGAAGATTATGTTCGAGCAGTTGGTTCCATAATAAAGTCAAATTGTTTTGGCGAGTAGGTTCACTAGTGACCATAGGGCTTTAATCCTCAAAAGAGTCAAATGTCATATACTCAATTAATTCTACTAGCAATCCCGCTTCTTCCGCTTGACGAATCAATTGATTGGTAATGCGCTCTCCACTTGAAGCGATAGTATGTCCATCTTTTGTCACTAAATTGCGCCCGACAATTTTTCCAAGAATATATCGATTCTTCACATCCTCAATATCTTCGGAAAAAGAAGTAGCAACTTCCGGGTAAAATTCATTCGATATTTCTATTTCTTCCACTTCAGCCTCAACCCTTGGTTTTGATTCGACGTCTGACTTTCTACGTGAAGGAGGTTGCGATGGAATCGTGGATCGCTTTTTATTGACATCGTATAAAAAAATCTCATATACATATTGTTCGACGTCTTCCCAAAGGCCACTCGACGAATATAACAATCTTGACTTCTCCATTATTCGTCACCTCATTTTCCCTATCATTGAGCCAATTGTTGCATTCGTTGAATTCTTAATTTTGTTTCTTTCACCTTTTCCTGGTTTCCTATTTTCTCATATAAACGACCTAGTTCCGTGAGCACAGTGATCATATCCATAGCGTTCGGTTTAGTATCCACTGCGCGTTCAAAGTATTGAATGGCCCAATGCGTCGCTTCATTGGCTTCAAAAGCGTATGCTTTCTCTATCCATAATTGGTGTTTTAATTTTAGGAACGACTCTTCCATCAATTGCAATTCTGCGGTTGCTTTTTCTCTATACTCTTGCCAATCCAAACGACTGTAAATACGTTCCAGTAAGGCTTGTTTAACAACATCAGACACTTTTGGAGATTGAGATCGTATTGATGCCTGAAGATGGCGAGTTCCCTGAACCGGATAACCTGCCATTAACAATGCCATCGCCTTTTCCATCGCCAGTCGTCTGTTTCTCGAAGAACTCATTCGCCAATCACTATAATCTACCTCGTTATTCGTTGATACATCGGAAGATCTGAGAGAACGGTCCCTCTGTTGCACATTTTCTGATTTTTTTCCCACCAACGAACTCTTAACGACCGACAGGCGGATGTATGAACGCAAATATTCGGACAAAAAAGTCTCCACGGTAAATAAGTCATACGCCCTGCTTCTCGCTTCTTCGCCCATTTCTAAGCGTCTCTCATGGTTTACTAGTAGATCCGAGATGGAATTTGCAATATCATCAACATCCCCCGGATTTACTATGACCCCAGTATTTCCAATCGCCTCAGGGGTTCCTCCCACCCCAGTCGCTACCACACACTTTCCAGCAAACATCGCCTCTACAACAGCGTAAGGAAAGGCCTCTGAAATACTGGTCTGCAAAACCAAATCTGCATCATTATAAATTGTCGTCAAATCGGTGATATGACCTTGAAATTTCACAACAGAATTTAAGGCGAGTTCTTCCACAAGCGCTTGACATTCATCAAAGTAGGTGGGCACCGATACACTTCCGTATACTAAAAAAAGCACATCCGGAATCGTATTTCTCACTACATCCGCAACGCGAATCATGGTTAATAAATCCTTGATAGGATCAATGCGAGCCACAACGACAACTATCGGTTGTTTTAACATACTACGGGGAACAATTTTTTCAAAAAGTCTATGATTAACGCCGTTATAAATTACCCGAATGCGATCTGTTCTATCTGTTAACCGCTTTTCCCAACGTGTATTATAGACACATACGGGCGAAATTTGATCTGCATAGAAATAGTTAAGATTTACAACACTCCAAATCATTCTGATTAAAAACGTGTTGAGGAACGATGAATACCCACGCTTTGATAATGAAAGATACTGTTCACGTAAATATACACCGTGTTCAGTAAGCAAGTAAGGGGTCCCATATTTCAGCTTTGAAATCACGCAAGGAAGTCCGCAAAATGCAGCCGCAGTGGAATGAGCGATGGAAGTCCGTGGCACATTCGTATTGATTACATTAAAGAACCGATACAGCCAGCCCAGACTTTGAATAAGGCTATACACATCTGGTTGTTCCCATCCTGTTGCTGGATTTTCTACTTCTTTTTCGAGTATAAGTTTGTATCGTTCCCACGTAAATTCAGACTTAAAACAAGATTTGTAATCGTATTGTCGAAACAATTCATATAATTGAAGAAGAATGGCCCCCAATTTGGTAGGTTCTTTTTCACGAGCTAAAATCTGCCTGACCAATCCGTCAAAAAGAGGAATGAATTTATTCTGTATGACATCTTCCGTAGTTCGCGTTTTTGCTAAATAAGTAGAGCTAAACGGAACATCCAAATGTTCACTAGGTTCGTCGGTCCCCCATAGAGGAACGCGAATCAGTTTGGAGCCGACTGGAAGTGTAAACTTTTGCGTAACAAAAGGGTCAGGGGTAATGGAAACGATATGAAAATCAACGTTTTTAAGCCCCTTAATCAACATATCGCACCAAGTGCTTACGCCACCTTGATAGAATGGGTACGTTCCTTCTGTCGTCAATAAAACCTTTATTTCATTTTTGCTTTTCAATGTACCCACCCGGCTTTAAGGCCTAAAAGTATAAAATTAGCATTCTGTCGAATTTACTATTACATAAAAAAATATATGACGCAACGGTTATTATATTGTATTTATTACAAAAATGACTAGTATAGAATCCTTCTATCGATTTCTTCGCGCTGCATCTTCATTAATAGTGTGATACGATGCAGATGCGGTAATTTTCCAATCAGAAAGAAGGGGTGGCGAACCATGCGTATCGCAAAAACTCGCGCCATATTCAATGCAGCGGTGGATGTCTTTTCAGTACGGGGGTTTGAGAAGGCGACCATGGACGAAATCGCCGCCAAAGCCAAAGTGGCGAAAGGAACGATCTACTACCATTTCAAGAGCAAAGAAGACTTGTTTGTCTTTCTCGTCGATGAAGGCACCAAACTGCTTGGAGAAAGTGTGTTGTCCAAGCTCCCCGATCAAGCGTCCGCCACTGAGCAATTACGCGTAATCATCCGCGAACAACTCGCATTTTTCCAAGAATACCGCGATTTTTGCATCATTATCCTGCGTGAAGCCTGGGGAGAAGATACACGGCAGCGTGAGTTTCGCCGTATGCTCGTCCACTATGTCCGTTCTATTCAGACGATCGTGGAAAACGGCATAGCCAACGGGGAATTTGTAACTAGCGACCCAGAGACTTCCGCATGGTCGATCTTTGGCGGCATTAGCATCCGCGCCATTCACCATATTTTTACGGGTTCCGGCGAGAATCTAACTAGCTTCTCACCAGCGATGGAGCAACTCATCATCTCTGGCCTTTCCCGTTCAGGATAAGCCAGGGAAATTCAATTGCCTCAGCCCCTCGTAAAGGACAATCGCGACAGAATTGGAGAGGTTTAAAGAGCGCAGACCTTCGCCCATGGGAAGTCGATAGCGTGAATCCGGGTAATGTTCATGGACAAAAGTAGGCAGACCTGTCGTCTCTTTTCCAAACACCAGATAATCTCCTGACTGATAATTCGCTTCCGTATAGAGCTTTGTCGCAAATTTAGTATAAAAATAACAATTGGCATCCGCCGCCTCTGCCTCCTCAATCACCTCATGCAAGTTCGGATGGACTTTCACTTCCACCAAGTGCCAATAATCCAATCCTGCCCGTTTTAGCGTCTTGTCATCAATACGAAAGCCGAGCGGTTCCACTAAATGAAGCGTGGTGCTTGTGGCAGCGCATGTCCTTGCCACGTTACCAGTATTGGGCGGAATTTGCGGTTCAAATAAAACAATGTGCATGTTAAGACACCTCTTGTGTGAAAATACACCGCTATCATCATAGCGAATCCGATGAGGAATCACCAGTCAAGCCCCGGAATTGGTGATCCACGATGATTATGATACACTAATTTTGAACCAGCGTTTTATGGTGTGAAACAACCGAATTGAGGTGAACAGGCATGACTGACCAACAAAAATCAGTGATGCAAGACAGAGGTACTGTGAGAGCGGTAGAACGCGCCCTTGATGTGCTTTTGTGTTTTCGCGCAAAAGACGAGTTGGGGTTAACGGAAATCAGCAAAATGATCGGTTTGCACAAGAGCACTGTGCATCGACTGCTTGCCACCCTCGAGACCCGTGGTTTCGTGAGAAGAGAACAGTCAGATCGGTACCGAATCGGTTGGAGCATTCTTGAACTCACGAGCGGCATCTATCGTTCCGGAGATTTTTCCACTGTGGTGTTTCCGGAGATGACCGCCCTCAGGGATCGAATTGGAGAAACGGTGAGTCTTTATGTGCGATCCGGTTTTGAACGGATTCGTATACAGGCCGTTGAAGGCATTCATGCTGTTAGGAGAGTAGCCAATATAGGCATGCGCTTTCCTCTCCACATCGGGGCATCTGGCAAAGTGCTGCTCGCGTTTTGCAACGAACCCTTGCTCGACAGAATGGAATCGGCGGGTGCCCTTCCGAATAATTTTAATAAAGCTGAATTTGAGCGACAACTTGAGGATATCCGCAAGCGCGGGTATGCAGTTACTTTTGAAGAACGCGAAGCGGGTGCGGCAGCTGTGGCAGCGCCTATCATGAACCGGCAAAATCAGGTTTCAGCAGCGCTCTCCGTGTCAGGCCCGGTCGATCGCTTTTCCGAGGCCAATTTAGAGCGATTTATTGTGGCGTGCGTCGATAGTGCAAATTTGATTGGGAAAGTCTTCCCCTTTTAACATGAGCTGAATAGGATAGGGCAGGTGATGATAATGGATAAAAAACCACTGCCCCCATGGCTCAAGCAACTTTGGGACGAACTGACCACACCGCCTGCTATTTTGCGAGACCCCTCACTACAGAATACGCCTTCTCCAAAATCTAGGCCTGTCCCCCCACCGCACGATGAAGAGGAGGAATCGTCAGACGAGCCCTCAGAAAGCCCGACAGATCCTGACGATGCAGACAAAAAACCCCGCCACAATGCGCAAAAAGCGGAACGGCTCACTCGCCAGTATTTCACGAAAAAACGCACCAATCGCCCTGTCAGCAAGCCTCGTCCCAAACACTCGTCAAAACCACGCCAAAAGCCAAAAAGTGTATACCAGGCAGATGCAGTGCCCGCAGCTAGAAGCGCTACTGCCACCATGCCTGTCAAACGAATGGAACGAAGCAAGAACCGCCGTCCTGCCGATTCTACCTTAGAGGGCTGGGAGAAGCGCATCGTTTCTGTGGAACCCGTCAGCAGTATCTGGCGATTGACCACAGCAGACGGAAAAATTTATGCGCTAAAAGAAGCTCATGTCCCACTACAACGACTTCGCTGGATGGCAAACGTTTGCGATTCCCTTTATCGACGTGGATTTACCCTCGTCCCACATTTTTTAAAAACCAGTACAGGCAAGCCTTTTGTCTTCGATGGAGAATCCCTATATTACGCATATGAGTGGGTAAACGGGACACCGCTACACTATGATTCGATGCGACAATTGGGAGATGCAGCAAGGACACTGGCGAAATTCCACCAAGAGACTAGCCAACTGAACCTAATGCGAAACTCGATCAAGCCCTACCCGCTCGTTGCGGATTTGACACAAAAGCAGCAAGATCTCATTGAATTATCAGAGGCGTTGCCAACCAAAAACGAACTGGATGAATTTGACCAACTGGTAAAAAGCCAGCTTCCGACAGCACTTCGGCAAGGTGAAAACGCGCTGGCTTTGCTTCGACAACCAGAGGTGGAAGCCATCTTGCAAAACCACGCAGACGGTATTTGTCACTTGGATGTCACTTCGCAAAACCTAATTGTCCATTCCAATGGTGCCGTGCAATTGATTGATATGGAACTGATGAATTATGCGCCTCGTGTCGTCGACCTCAGTCACCTGATGAGAAGAGCCATGCAGGCAAGAGGCAATTGGTCCAGTGAAGTAGCGATTATCCCGATTGTCGCGTATAACCGCACACAGCCACTACTACACGGCGAATACCTGCTGCTCGAGGCACTTTTGACTTTTCCCTTCCGACTTCACAGGCTGCAAAAACTGCACTATTTGATGGACGAGGGGAGCCAAAAAGGGGCACCGCTTCAGCTTCAGCACTTAAAAAAAGCGATCTTGATGGAAACCGACCGCCAACAATTTTTACATTCCTATACGAGACAAGTCACTCGTCGCAAATGGGGAGAGGATTAGCTTTCAAGTGACCAGGCCATTTCTTTTTTCGCCAATTCATCGCTCTCTTTTTTCCAGGCAACATATACCAATTCGCGGGTATCTTCAGGAGCGAGTCGATGTAGCGCCCATGCTACAAAACCCCTGATTTCGGAGCGAGGATCGTTTAGAAGAGGGAGAAGATCAGGAACGGCCTCGGTATCTCCGGCATTCGCAAGCGCGATGATAGCATTGCGCCGGATCACCTGATGACCGCGCCATGCGGCTGCCGTATGGCCGTATAAGCGCTTGAACTGACGCCCGCCAAGGTGAAGGAGTGCTTTTAAATCAGGGAATCCAAGCGCCGGGTCTGGTTCAAATTCCTCGCGCATGCTGACCAGCGTATGGCGATTCTTGGGGCAGACGGTCTGACAAGTATCACAACCCCAGATTCTCCTGCCGAGTTTAGTGCGGTACTCTTCGGGGATCATCCCTTTGATTTGGGTGATCCCTGAAAGGCATTTTTTCCCGTCCAGCCTCCCCTGGTCTAAAAGCGCCCCTGTCGGACAAGCCTGCAAACACAAGTTACATTCCCCGCAATCATCGATGGGAACAGAAGGAGTCAGTGCGGGTTCAATGTTTTTATCCACCAGAAGTGCTCCCAAAAACACGTAGGAGCCGTATTCCTTCGTGATCAGCATGCCGTTTTTACCTATCCACCCAATTCCCGCGCGAAGTGCAATCGCACGGTCCACGAGCGGTGTGGTATCCACGCATGCCAACACCTTCACAGGCTCTCCCAGGAGCGCTGCCAATTTCATTGAAAGTTGCTCCAATTGCGCTTTCATCACCACATGGTAGTCCTGACCCCACGCATAGCGGGATACGACCCCTGTTCGCCCCGATGGATGCTGCATCGCCTGACTTTGCTTCGTTTGATAGGGCACCGCCACCGCAATAATAGACTTCGCTTCAGTAAAATAAGCACGGGGATTCCAGCGAAAATCAGACATCGGATGTTCAAACCCGGTGTCCCTACCCTCCTCATAGTAACTTTCCAAAAAGGGGACTAGCGTGTGAAAGGGTTCAGCAGAGGTCACCCCAAACTTTTCGATCCCCACCGTGTTCGCAGCAAGTTCCAGCGTAGACATGGTAATATCGTAACGATCGTTTGGCAAGTCTCTCATCCTATTTTTTCGGCACTGCCGCTCTTGCTAAGGCATCACAGCGTTCATTGTAGTGATGACCGCTATGCCCTTTCACCTTTTGCAGCGACAATTGATGCCTCTCCATCTCCTGAAGCAACGCCTCCCAAAGATCGCGATTTTTCACCGCTTCCCCTTTGCTGTTCTTCCAACCGTTTTTTCTCCAATTGACGTACCACTTTTTCTCGAGTGCATTGATAAAATAGGCAGAATCGCTGAAGACCGTTACCTTGCAAGGGCGTTTTAACGCCCGTAGTCCTTCGATCACCGCCTGCAATTCCATGCGCTGATTCGTGGTATCTGCTTCGCCACCAGCCAATTCTTTTTCCTTCGCGCCAGCCACCAGAATGGCCCCCCATCCACCAGGACCCGGGTTGCCGCTACAGGCGCCGTCCGTATAAAGTTCCACTTCCGTCAAATTCAAATGAGTGGCCCCACTTCAGTTTATTGGTGCCTTCATTATCGCAAAGGAGGGGGGAAAGGTGCAATCCAGTTGGGTCACATCCCAAACACCTGAAAGTAAAAAAACACCACTGCTCCCAGTCCACCCAAAACGGCCAGCACCAAACTGCTGATCGCGGCGCCCACAAAACTTCTTTTCCATAAATAACGAGCGAAATTGATGGTATAAGTGACCACCCAAGCTGGAATCACGAGGAGCAGCAACCATTCGACCACTTGCACTACCCTCGCCTCCCCTCTTCCTGCTGGTACCGCAACTTTGCGGTGGGCGTTCTGAAGTAGCCAAATAAAACAAGCAGGACAGGCAAGAGGATCGTGATGAGTCCTCCGTATGTTTCATAAATGCTGCCGGCCAAGCTGAGTACTGTCGGCAGATCTGGCGGTAAAAAGGTGAGCATATACAAAATGAGCGCAAAGATGAATATGAGTGGCCGATAGACGGGTATTTTTTGCGCATAGGCAAACAAGTAAGCAGTGAACCACAGGCCAAGCCCCATTTTAATCACGGCGGCAGACGTCCAGATAAACACAAAAATAGCTTCAAGGCGTTGGATGAAGCGGCTAACGTAGATAATCCGAGAGAGTTGGTAGATGGGATAGGTCATTTTTTCGGTGACTGGCATGGTGAAGGTGCCGAGCAACACGATGACAAAGGCACTGACCAGCACCGCACTGACAATAATGCTGTAGATTCCCACTTTCGTGCGCAGCGATTCTTTGCGAAGCGCAGGAGACAGAAAGAGCAGGATGAGTATCTGATAAAACGTACTGGTGTTGATCATGCCATAGGCTGCGATATTTTTGATGCCATTTCCCCAAATGGGCAATAATTGCACAGTGTGAAACCAGGAGAGCGGCAACACCAGGAGAAGGACCATTCCCGCGATAAAAGAATACATAAACATCAGTGCCGCACGAGAGATCACTTCGACGCCTTTGGTACTAAAATAGATTACCACCAGTAAAAAAGTCAGTGCAACAATAGGAGGGGGTGTATTCGGAAGAACGGTCGCGATCACTGCTTCTGTAAATTCCCGCAAAATGAGGGAGGTTTGAAGTAAAATAAAGATCGATAAGATCAAAAGCACCACACTGATCAAGGGAAAAGGCACCCATGTGGCAAGCGATTCGATGACGTTGGTTGTTTTGGTTTTTTTTAATATACGGTCAATCACAAGCCAGACAACGAGCACAATGACACCAGCTAATAGCGGGATCATCCACCCTGAAGTGGCACCCTCTGTCACGATGCGGGAGGGATAACTTAAAAACACATCAGAAACGGAGTAGATGATCAAAAGCGAAGTGAGTTCAGGAACGCCAAGGCGTCCAATGCGAAATGAAGGCATACGCTTTTTTGGCATGATATCTCCTCCATCTTGGGATTGGTCAGTTTTTGTCGTGTGGATCACGGGTCCCAAGCCTGCGAGGTGATCCGAGCCTTATCACATTTTTGGAGCCAAGCGCTTCGGGACGTCTAACCATCTGAAAAGCGGGAGCGCGCCAGATGATATCGGGGGAGGAGCGGCCCTTCGGCGCAATAGGCGCTAACATGGGAACGCCTAGACTATTCAGGGAGACAAGGTGTGCCAGAAGCACCATGAGCCCAAGGCATATGCCATAAAACCCTAAAAATGCGGCTGAGATGATGTAACCAAATCGAAGCACACGAACGGTAAATCCTAGGTTGTAATCTGGAATGGTGAAAGATCCGAGTGCAGTGACGGCTACCACGATGATTAAAAGAGGACTGATGATGCCTGCGGCAACGGCAGCCTGACCTAGTATCAAGGCTCCAACGATGCCAATCGTCGGCCCAATGACGGAAGGAATTCGAATTCCCGCCTCGCGAATCAATTCCAGCGAAAATTCCATCATCAGCACCTCAAATACTACAGGAAACGGCACCCTTTCCCTCGATGCCGCGATCGCCAGCATCAGATCTGTTGGCAACATTTCTGGATGAAAATTCGTCACCGCAATATAAAAAGACGGCAGCAGCAGTCCCATTCCCATCGCCAGGTAACGAATGGTGCGAATAAATGCACCGAACGGCCACCGCAAATAGGCGTCTTCCGGCGCCTGCATCAGCGACCACAACATAATGGGTGCCATTAATACATAGGGAGTATGGCCAACGAGAATCGCCACCTGCCCTTCTGTTAGCCCATATGTCACCCGATCAGGCCGCTCTGTGGCAAGGAACCGGGGAACCACACCAAGCGGAGGATCCTCTATTAGTTGCTCTAACATCCCCGTGTCAGGCAAATAGTCTACGTCCAGATTTTCAATCCTTCGAAGCACCTCATTCACCAACTTAGGATTGGTGAGATCCTTGATATACATAATGGCCACGTCTGTTCGGGCGAGTTTTCCTACCTGAACAATTTTGGTGATCAGTTTGGGAGTGCGTAGCCGCGCGCGAATGAGTCCTGTATTGGAGCGAAAATTTTCAGTAAACGCATCGTGCGGCCCCCTCACCACCGCTTCCGTTTGCGAAACAGAGACCTGGCGATGCTCCCATCCCTTCGTTTCCACTGAAATGCCCTTATCCACCCCCTCAATCAGGATCACCGTACTCCCAGCCAGTACGTTTTGCATCACGCCATCCCAGGTGTCGAGCTCCATGATTTGATTTCCCGGTAACAGCGCCCCCTTAATCCAATCCACGAGCTTCATTTCTGGTTGGCTTTCATCGAGATTGGCAAGCAACATTAACGGTTCAAGCAAATGGCTGTTGATAATCGCCTTGTCCACTAGCCCATCCACAAAAACAGCCAGCACAGTGGCCACATGGGGCCCTCCCAAGCGAAACTCTCGCAACACAATATCCATATTTTCAGGCAAATAAAATAAATGTTGCAGCGTCACCCTATTTGTCCTCATATCCGGAGATATAAATTTAGGCATCGTAAAATGGTTTTGCACGGCATGCGTATGATGCGAATATCCGGGAGTGGGTCGGAGCGCCTGACCAACGCTGACGGGTTTTCCCCCAACTGGCGCATCCCCAATACCCTCGGTGTTCCCTTCTTCCCCCAGTTTGAACTCATGGTCAAGTGTGACTTGATTGATAGCAAATAAATGCTTCCAGTTATCCCACCACACGTTACAATCCCCCATCTATGACTAAAAAAGCAAGTTCTACTTGTCAATATGCCAAAAATGGGGAAGCAATATTCGCAAAACAGTTGCACAGTACTCGTGTCGCAAGGTAGGATGGACAAGGAAAGGAGTTACCACGATGAAGCTTAACCGGTTGCGTAATTTTGCGTTATTTCTAATGTTTGTGGCGTTTATCATTATGTATGTCAGTACACTTGGCAAATTATCGCCAGCGACGAAATTCCTGATTCCCATCGGCCTCATCATCGGCATTCTAGTGGCGCTTGCTGCGATGTTTCTTTATTTTCGCATTGGCTCGATCTCAATGCGGGTGCCCAAAGTCGATTGCCCTCATTGCGGAAAAACTGTCAAGTTACTTGGTGAATCAGACAACTGTCCTTATTGCAAAAAACCCCTTCAAATGGTCAAGGGGGAAAATGGTAAATTTGTCGCCAAAGTGGTGGAATAAGATCCATCACAGTGCTACGCCTGTTTTTTTGCTGTTTTGACCAGCTCCTTAAAATGCTTGCAATGCTCAGCCAGCGAACATATCTCGCACTTTGGGGAACGGGCGTGGCAAACCTGGCGACCATGATAGATTAACCAATGATGTGCTGAACTCCACAAATTTCCTGGAATCCTGTCCATTAATTGCTGCTCAGTTTCTGATACATTATCGCTCATGGCAAGCCCCAAGCGGTTGGACACCCGTTGGACATGCGTATCCACCGCAATCGCAGGCACACCAAACGCGTTGGAGAGCACCACATTGGCGGTTTTCCGACCCACACCCGGCAATTCCATCAACGCTTCCCTCGTTTGTGGTACCTGCCCTTGGTATTTTTCTACCAATATCCCAGCTGTAGCAAGGAGATTCTTTGCCTTCATGCGAAATAATCCGCACGCTTCGATATCTCTCTCCAGTTCCGACAAATCTGCCTTTGCAAGATCTTCCGGCGTGGGATACTTAGCAAATAATGCCGGCGTCATTTCATTGACTCGTTTGTCCGTACACTGAGCAGACAAAATGGTAGCGACAAGTAGTTCATAAGGGTTGCGGTGATGAAGCGCACAGGTGGCTTCAGGATACAAATCTTCGAGGATTCGCAGAATTTCCTTCACGTTGACTCTTGGCATCGCCATTTGCATCACCTCTAAGCCTGACTGATTCTGGTTTGATAGCGATGAACGCGCGCGCCATGAATTTGCTCCGAATTTTCCAGTGCACGGCGCAACAAGTCGCGAAGCATCGTCTCCTGATAGTGAAATGGGATGCTTTTAGGCACCGCAATATCTGGCGACAACGCGATAAATTCGCCCGTGGCAATCAGGTAAGTGCGATCGAGCGCCAACGGTTCTCCACCGACCCAAATCTCCACGACCTCCATAGTGCCTGATTGACTTGAAGCTTGACTAACAATGACAGTTGCCCCTGATACATGGATCTGACCAATATGATCGCCGCGAAAGCCAAACCCGTACCCACGCTTGTCGGATAGTTCTGGTTTCAATCCCTGGCTGATCAGTCGCCACAAAAGATCACCTTTTGCTTCCATGGTGACCACTCGCATCGGCGTTGCGCAGATTCCCAACAAGTGCCTCCTTAAAATACCGCCGTCAGGCAACGCTCCAGTGATAATACCTCCGTTAATGAGCGCCACATCCGTTTGGAATTCTTTGCGCATTTGATCACATAACAAATTGACGATTTCCGATTCGCCGTGTTGCTGATGCGTAAGGGGAGGCGTCACAGAAGCAATAGGTGTATCCAGCCATACCGCCGCCTGTTCCTCCGCGCTATCGATAATATCGAGTATTTTGGGGTCCTGCACATCCGATTCCGTCACCAATAGCAGTTCCGCCTTCGCATCCTGCACCTGTGACCCTTCGATGTCCAATACTACGTGACCAAGTGCATGCGCGTGCTTACCCGCTTGAACGATTAGCGTATTACCGATCTGTACGCCGTGTTCTAGAAACTGATGCGTATGCGAACCCACGATCAGGTTGACGGGCAACCCATCGCGTGCCAGCTTTTCATCAATATGAAGCCCGAGGTGGGAGAGTAAAATAATCAGTTCCGCTCCCTGACTGCGCATTTCCTCTGCCACTTGCCAGGCGACTGCCACAGGGTCATCCGCAACAATTCCAAGATTGTCAAAGAGCTTTTCATAGCGTACCGTGACGCCAAAAACGCCAATCTTCAAATCACCAAGATGATAAATATAGCCCTCCGTCAGATTCTTTTCCGAACCTGGAAAGTGCAGATTAGAGCAGTATAGCGGGGCATGAATACGCTGTGTCAAGTCGGCCCATATGTGTTGGTCAATCGTGACCGTTTCGTTATTCCCAAGCACCCACCCGTCATAGGGTAATGCGCCTAGCATATCGGCGTTGATCCGCCCGCTCGTGGCGAGGCTGAGAGGATTTGATAAATCCGCATGATCACCAAGGTCAAATGCGAAAACCGGTTCCCCTTCAGCTAACCACCTTTCTCTCAATGATTTTAATTGATGCGCTATTCTCGCAAAGTCATCAAACGCGCTATGAACATCATTGGTGTGTAAAATATGCAGCCGCAATGGCCTCTCCTCCAGCAAAGTCAAGAACACTTCCGGCTAAATTCAATTACGACTCTACTCCCGCGATCTCCAGGGATTTCGCAACGGGTTTTAACGATTCGATGACAAACTCGATGTGCTCATCGAGCGGCACACCCAGTTCTTCCGCACCCTTATACACTTCCTCGCGGTTCACCCCACGCGCAAACGCCTTATCCTTCAACTTCTTCTTTACGCTTTTCACGTCCACATCAAAAATACTTTTGGTGGGGCGCACCAACGCAACTGCCGTGACAAAGCCACTCAGTTCATCACAGGCAAAAAGCGCCTTCTCCATGGACCTTTCTCTTTTTAGTCCATTGTAATCCGCATGAGAGGAGATCGCATAAACCACGTGCTCCGGATAGCCTTTTTCCCTTAAAATCTTCGCTCCTACAATGGTATGTTCAGCGGGAGTAGGATACTTCTCGTAATCAAAATCATGCAAGAGCCCCACCACGCCCCACTCTTCGGGATCTTCTCCGTACTTTTTCGCGTAGGCCCGCATCGCCGCTTCTACCGCGTAAGCGTGCTTTAATAAGTTTGGATTTTCCGTGTACTCCATTAAAAGCTGCATGGCCAAGTCTCTATTTTTGTAGTCCAACACTATCCTCTTCCTTCTTCTGCCATTTGAAAAAGAGGGGCCAGCGTGACTAGCGTATCTTTTATCCATGCCAGTGTAGGCACGCCCTCCCATGCTACTGCTTCCTTGCGGGATAGCTCCCTGCCAAACAACAAGTCTCCCTGTCTTTTTTTTGAAGTCGCTAATACCAATTCCTTAAAAGTAGATAAATCCAAATCCCTACGCAACACGCCTGATGGCTTCGTGTGATCATCATAGACGATATAATCAGCTGGCAACAGAGCAAGAATATCGTCCCCTCGATCTGCTGCCCTCTGTGCAAATTCACTTTTACGAGAAGATTCATAAATCATGCCACATTGCACAAATACATGCGTTTGCCAAGCGCCCACCATAAACGTGGGCCATTTTTTGTACCCTCTTGCCTCTTCAGAGAAAGCTACCCAGGAATCATTCGGAGGGTTGGTGGTTCTACGCGCGTGTTTTGCCACATGGGCATAGATGGTTCTGCCCGTTACTTCACTGAGCATTTCTGCAAGTTCGCTACCCAACAGCTCCAACTTGGGGCGCAGGTGTGCTTTTAGCTTTTCCATCCGGTTTTGTAATCCCGGTACCGCAAAAACATCAAAATCCGCTTCTTCAAAGCCTGGAAAGCGGTTTTGCGTCAAATGATCCTTATTGTTCATTCATCGCAAACCATTCTTTCAAGAGTTCCACTGGTTGTTGCTTGAACACAGAATTTGTATACACTTCGTCGCAACCAGCCGCTTTTGCCTTATTCAATAACTCCTCTTGAGCATGTGGACCAAAAGCGATCACTTTGCCATTCAAGGACTTGCATTCTTTCACAATCCAATCCAGTTCTGCGCCTACCGCCGTCAAATCCAGGACCACAAGCGTAGGGTGAACCTGATCCAACCTTTGTTTGAAATCGCTGCCACTTGATGCAAAAGATAATGCAATTCCCATTTGTGCTGCTGCTTCACGCAAATCTACCGCAAACATCTGATCCGATACATACGCCAGCACGGCTTCGCCGACCACATAAACCCCTCCGCAACTGTTGTTGTTTTATGGTAGTGTATCATACTGAGAAAGCGATCGCACATCACCTTATCTTTTTATGATGGCTATGCTTATAATCAATACCAAGGAGGCAAAAAGATGATTGAACATATTGTGCTATTTAAGTGGAAGGAAAGCTCCAACAAAGAAGAAATCGATGCCATTTTGCATGAGTTGTCTGAGTTGCAACACAAGATTCCAGGAATCGTACGCTATCAGGTCGGTCATAATTTTTCCAGCAGAAGCCTAGGATACCATGCTGGCATTTCCTCGACATTTATCGATCAGGAGAGTCTGAATGCTTATTCCCCTCATCCTGAGCATCAAAAAGTCTACGCAAAGTTGATTGAGAATACGGATAGCATTTTGGCACTTGATTTTCAGGATATCAACGAAAATTCTTAAATCTCTTTTCCTCCATGCACCCCTCTCTATGATAAACATACGATGAAATTGAGAAGGTAAGAGTATGTATCTTTCTTCCAATTTTAGGATATAACGAGAGTATCAATGCTTGGAGGGAGTACAGCATGGAATTAATGGAAAGGTGGGCTTCTCGGTCAGACGCTTGGACGCCCGAAGATGATGTCACACTAGCCGAACTGGTTTTACGACATATCCGTGAAGGCAGTACACAGTTAATCGCTTTTGAAGAAGCGGCGAATTTGCTCGGTCGTACTGCGGCTGCCTGTGGATACCGCTGGAATGGCGTGGTGCGCAGACACTATGATGACGCCGTAAAAGAGGCGAAAGCGATTCGCAGAAAAGCACTGGAGGAAAGGCGCCATCGCAGACCAGGCCGGACAGCGATTCCACTCGGTGGTGAAAAAGAGCTAACTTTTGATCTATTGATACGCGGACTTCGTGATTTTGAACGCCGATATCAGGAAATGCATGAAGAACTATTTCGCACGCAGCAACGAAATCAAGATTTGGAAGAGAGATTGCAAGATGCGACAGAAAAAAGCGTAGAAACATCCTCTACCATCTCCACACCGGAACAACTCGAGGCCGATTCAAAAGCATTACTCGAAATCATGGAACGTGCCCGAAAGTGGATGTCAGTAGACTATGCACCGAATCACACTGAGTAAGCGGACTATTTGGACATGGGCCAAAGTGTAGCCAACTTGTCTTTGGCCCACCACTGTTTTTATTGGTTATTTATCTGATGTTCTGGAAACGTAAAACGATGGGAAAATACCCCTTTTTGCTGACGCACCTGCCTCATTAACTCTGAAAGGTCGTTTTTTACTCGCATTTTAAGTTCTTCAGGGTACTGATATCGCATCGAATTTTCCTCAAATTCATTTTGATCAACGACTCTCATGATGTGATTTTTATCGATTATAAGGTCAAGATCGAGGTCAATAAAGCTGACCGTCTTGCTTTTTTGGCTAATCTCCGCCACTGCGCAACTGTTGCAATAATATTCATTGTGGTGCCCTTTTCGAAGCACCATCACCTGGTAATACATTCGCTCATAAAAACAGGCAATCACGTCATAATTGCTGGACCATTCTTTCCCATTTGCTTCCACCACTTTTGCATATGCCGGTATTCTCAACATCAAATCAGGAACAAATTCATCATGATACGTAGAATTTTTCTTGATTGGATAGGCGCAAGTCCATACTCGATGGATTTTACCGTCATACTTATGGCTCATGATACGCCAACTATCATTTTGGTCAGCCATATAAACATCCCCATATAAAGGTCCGACATGCATATTGTTTATGAGTTTCTCTCTTTGCCCCCAATATCCTCTTTTCGTTCTAAGGTACTTCTTTCCGGCAAAATATCTGAAAAGATGTCCGCCCTGATGAGCGACCGTAAAGCAATGATCATGATAGGGCCAAGGAGTATCCCTAGGATCCCCATGCTGGTAAGCCCAATGTACATCCCGATTAGTGTTGGAAACGTCCCTAACCCCATGTTGGAAGCGAGTAATTTGGGCTCGATGATATGCCTGATACTCGTTGCAATGGCCTGCAGCAAAAGCACTTTTATCGCCAGAATATAATTGCCCATGACTAGCGCACCAAGCGCCCAGGGAAAAGTGATCAGCCCCGATCCCACAATTGGCACCCAACCTGTGAGTCCAATGGCCGTACCTAGAATCAACGAGTAGCCTATGCGCATAATCGCGAGCCCTACAATACCCACGACAACGGTGACTGCGATAAGTACCAGTTGTGCCCTTAATAATCCAGAAATGGCACGACTGACATCCGTCACCACAATGCGCAGTTTTGGCGCCCATCCAGGTGGGAGAATTCGCCTAGTAAACGCGACCAGTGCATCTCTTTCTGCCATGATAAAATAACTGGCAATTATGGAAATGATCAGGATGACAATAAAACTTGGCAACAGCGCCACATCTGTAAAAATCCCTGTCAATAATCCAACTGCAAAAACTCTCACCTGATCCACCGCTGAATTGGTAGTGCTTTGCACTGCGGAAACCATTTTTGACGGCAAATGAGCGTACACTGACATCCCCTGCTGGATCGCGCTTTCCGCCCAATTTCTCCACTTGCTAAAATAATGGGGTAAGATAGCTCCCAGATTCACCGCCTCTTCAGTCCCTCGAAACGCCAAAAAGACAAGCACCGCCGAGAGTCCGCCAAGCACCACGACCATCACCACAATAATGGCTACATTTCTTGGTATGCCGGTTTTTTCCAGCCATTTAACCAAAGGCAGCAGCGCTACAGCAATGACAAAGCCAATCACAAAAGGCAGAATATAAGTCAACACTTTTGCAAATGCAAAGAATAATAGAAACATCAATAAAATGATGGCTACAATCTCTAATAGCCTAAAAAAATAAGCTCTCATTGCAACTCGTTCGTTGTCCACCCGGAATCCTGCCTTCCACTCACCGTTCTTTTACCTTATGCAGGTAACAAAATGATAAAACGTGCGCCGCCGCCTTCGATGTTTTCTGCATAAATCTGCCGTTTTGCATGACGTATCGCATTGGCTGCATGATTTAACAGCGCCTGTACAATTTTGTCCCTATCTACCAGTGCAAATACCATATGTTCTGGGACATCAGGCATAATCCTGATGCCTTTCTCTTTGGCTAATGGGTGGATTCGTTCAATGGTTTTATAGATGGCAATTGCCATATCGAATTGCACAAAATGATAAACTTCATCTAATGTTTCAAGTTTAGACAAATAAATAAGGTCGTCCACAATTCTTTTGAGACGCACGCTTTCCTGAGCGATAATGTCGAGAACCCGGTGGGCTTCCTCAGGGTCGAATACTTCATCACGAAGCCCTTCCGCATAACCCCGAATTGCCATTAAAGGCGTCTTCAGTTCATGAGATGCGTTTTGCAAAAACCGCTTTTGCCCTTCGTCAAAAGCGCGTAATGATTGAACCATTGCTGCAAACGCATGAACGAAATTCCCCCATTCATCTTTGCTTTTTAACTCAGGAACAGCTGAAAAGTCACGGTTCTTTACGTGCTCGATGGCAGTTTTTATTATTGTGATCGGTTTCGTGATTTGTCTTGTCAACAATATGCCCATCAACGTGGAAATTTGGAAGAAAAATTATTTAGTAAAATACTACCACTCGAGTTCACTATCATATATTCACTGTTCACTAATTGCGCGGCGACCATCGTATTAGTTAAATATAATGGGTTTGTCAATGAAGCATTATCATTTTTATGATAGTTTTCGAATTTGGCAATTACCCAGCGAGAGTCTGCGATCAGTGCTCCCTTCGTTGAGTTGATCACATACACTTTAATGGTGCGATTAGTTAAAATCCCGGCTAGACCAAGTGTAATTGCGCTCATCACAAGGTAAACAGCAACCACCCTAAAGGCTACGGACACTCGCATTGATTCACCTCATATCGCTAACCTTCCAATTTATAACCAAATCCCCATACTGTCACGATTTCTGCCGTTGAATTGACAGAACTGATTTTCTTTCGCAGGCGCTTCACCAAGTCATCAATAGCCCGTTCATCACCAATAAATTCATATCCCCATACCTGACTGAGCAATTGCTCCCTAGTAAAGGCTTTACTTTTATGTTTGATTAAGAATGCAAGCAATTCAAACTCTTTAGAAGTTAAACTTACTTCAGTATTTTTGCACATAATCCGCCGCTCTTCTTCGCGCAACACCAAGTCTGCACAATTAGGAAAAGCAGCCACACTTTCCGCTTCATTTTCGATGACATTCATTGAACCACGCATTCTGCTGAACACCGTTCTCACTCTTGCCACCAATTCCCGAGGAGAAAACGGCTTGGAAAGATAGTCGTCAGATCCAAGTTCCAATCCCAAAATCCGGTCCACTTCCTCATCTCTTGCAGAAACCATGATGATAGGAACTTCACTGCGTAGCCTGATCCATTTGCAAAGGTCGTATCCGCTCATTCCCGGAAGCATAATATCAAGAATCAACATATCAGGGAGTTGTTGTTTCATCTTCAGCATTGCCGCTTCGGCAGTGGCATAGCTTTCAACAGCATAACCTTCTCTGGTCAAATAGCGTTCCATAACAGTGCGCACACTTTCGTCATCATCGATGACAAAAATTGACTTTTGAGAACCCAAGCTCTCCCCCCCTGAAGTCAGCAAATTACAGTATGGGATTACGGGCCGTTTGCTCCCTCTTTTGCAGAACTCGATCCTGTAAAGCTCGACGATAGATGACGATTTGCCGCTCCGCCGCCTCTGTATCCCGTTTCTCCATACTGTCATAGAGAACACGGTGCACGGCCACCACTAACTCAGGCACTTCACCATCCTCAGCCAAAACTTCCAACGCGCTTGCAAGAGATGGGTAGAGTACCCGAAGCAAATTAATAGCAATTGAATTACCAGACGCCTCCGCAAGTACACCGTGGAATTGGCGCTCTGCCGCGATGACGGAAGCAAATTGGTCTTCCCCTGTTTCCATCAAAAAAAGGGACTCTGCCAATTCGCGAATATGCCTTTCATTTCGTCGAGCGGCAGCAACACTCACCACACCACGTTCGAGCCATAATCCGACCTCCAGCAATGAATAAAGATCAGACATGCCTAACAACAATGCCGCCTGTATCGGAGGCATGATTGTATCTAATGTCAATGTTTTGACATAGGTGCCGTCTCCATGACGCAACTCAAGTACACCAGTACCAACGAGTAGGCTGCAAGCCTCTCGCATCACCGCTTTTGAAACTGAAAAACGCGTGGCAAGCTCAAGGATTGAGGGAAGCTTTTGCCCTGATGCCCACTCGCCACGCAGAATCGCATTTTCTATTTTTTTGGCTACTTCAAAGTACAAGGCTTTTTTTGCCATGCATATCGTCCTGACCTATGCAGTAATTCTGATTAACTTCGGGGTTTAATGTTTAACCCGAATAACCTCAGTATAAAAAGGAAGAGGTTCACGAAATCCAAATACAATTGAAGCACCACCATTGGCACCTGCTCAGCGCTGACACCGTAACGAGTCAGCCGATTGACATCAAAGAGCAGATAGCCAACAAACACGGCAATGCCAAGGTAGGTATAGACAAATGACAAACTACTGCTAAAGGGAATGAAGAAACTGATGATCCCAAGCCCCAAAAGCACAATTAACGCGGCAAACACCAAGTGGCCAAGCCAACCAAAATCGAGTGATTTCCTGGATCCTACAAATGCGGTGACGGCAAATGCAGCTGCGGTGACAATAAACGCTTCCCGCACCATTTGCACACCAATCGCCTGTGTGTAATACGCGAGTATTGGCGTAAGGGTAATTCCGGATATCACAGAAAATGCAAAAACAAATGTCCATCCGACAGCACGCCTGCGACTGACGAAGGAAGCCACAAATACCATCACAATTTCCGCAAACATTAAGAACATCGTAAGCGTTGGCGGAACATACTGACCAATCACAGATCCCGCTGCAGCTGCAAGCAGCGTGCCAAACAATCCCAGGAACACCCGACTGCGCACCGCGCGAACTTCCGGATTGGAATAACCAAACATCAAGAATTCCTCCTTTTAATTGGCACACTACTTTATATTACAATGAATTGTCCTGGCTGTCACGACAGGCACTCAACAGGTGCCTACACGTAGATGCCTGGTGGCCACCATAAAACTGTCGCGATCAGGTTGGTATTGAATGACCACCTCGTCCTCACGAAGCAATGTTAATGTGAAGGAATCTATAATAAAAGGGATCCCTTTGACGAGTACATCCACATCACGGTTTGACCGCTCGTCCAGAGCGATGGCAAAACGCACTCCCCCTCACCCCGGTGACGCCTCAATCCGCACATACAGGTCCTCTGCGTGTTCCTCCTGAATAATCTCATGCATGCGGCGGGCGCCTTCATCGTCAATGACAACGACAGGGATAGCCATTCTGGTCACCACTTTTCTATTGCTGATAGGATTTTATTGAAGACCTGGCCAAAAGCCATAGTCTGTCGATCCTTCTCATCAATCCATCGATAAGGCATCATCACTTCAAAAGGTTCTGCTTCACTGCTGTATACCTTTAACTCCCATGTCAAATGGGAAAAAACATGCTTATATTCTCCGACCCATACAAAATCTTTGGTTGATGCCCCCAATTGATTCGAAAATTGATGCAGTGCTTTTAGAATATTCCCATCTATTTGGGGGTTCTCCATCACCACGTACGGAAGTTCCCAAAGATTGGCCAAGAGTCCGCGAGTGGGGCGTTTACGCACCAGCCATTTGTCCTCAGATCGCAAGATCAAAACAGCCAAATGCTCCACTTTTGCAGAAACACTTTTCGTTCTCACAGGTAATTCATGCTGCATCTGCAATCTGGCAGCCACACAAGTGAAGTGCAGTGGGCAGTCATCGCAACGAGGCGACTTTGGCTTGCACACCAGCGCACCAAGCTCCATTATTGCTTGATTAAAATCAGAGGAACGCCCCTCCGGCATCACGAGATACAACGCTTCGCGCACCCGCTTTTGCACTTTAGGAGACAGCACATTATCATTCATTCCCACATACCTAGCATATACTCGAAGCACATTTCCATCCACCGCAGGAACAGGGACATCGTATCCAATAGATAGCACAGCGCCCGCGGTGTAATCGCCGACTCCTGGAAGAGCGCGAAACGCTTCATAGGCATCCGGCACCCGACCCTCGTACCTAGCCGACACTTCCTTCACCGCAGCGTGCAAGTGACGAGCGCGCGAATAATAGCCAAGTCCCTCCCATGCTTTTAGCACCTCATCTTCAGGCGCAGCAGCCAAATCATCCAGTGTGGGGAATTTGCTCATGAATCGCTCGTAGTAGGGAATTACCGTCTCGACCTTGGTTTGTTGCAACATAACCTCAGATATCCAGATGCGATAAGGGTCGCGGTTTTGCCGCCAAGGAAGCGCACGGTGCTCTTTTTCATACCAAGATAAAAGGTCTTGTACCCACGCTTTTTCCAAACTCATCAGGCTTAGACCAGATTTTCAGGATTCAGCGGAGCCAATTCCGGCAGCACAAACCGCCCGTCTTTGCGGACCAATATTCCGTCAAGCCAAATTTCGCCACCACCGTATTCAGGACGTTGAATCGCCACGAGATCCCAGTGAATCGCCGAGTGATTGCCATTATAAGCATCGTCATAGCAATTCCCCGGTGTGAAATGAAAACTGCCGTCGATCTTCTCATCAAATAAAATATCCTTCATCGGCTCTTTAATGTAAGGGTTCAGGCCAAAGCTGAACTCGCCCACGTAACGCGCGCCTTCATCGGTGTTAAAAATTTCTGTAATTCGATCTGAATCGTTGGCTGTGGATTTGACAATTTTTCCATTTTCAAAATGCAGTTCAATGTTTTCAAACACATAGCCGCGATAAGGCGAAGGCGTATTAAAACGGATGACGCCATTGACAGAATCGCGAACTGGTGCGGTATACACTTCCCCATCGGGAATGTTCAATTCGCCTGCACATGGAATGGCAGGTATTCCTTTGATACTAAAGGAAAGATCGGTTCCCGGCCCTTTAATGTGAACCTTGTCGGTCTTTTGCATTAAATTTTTCAATATTTCCATTGAATTTCTCATTTTTCCATAGTCCAGTGTGCAGACTTGATAATAAAAATCCTCGAAACTCTCCGTGCTCATATTAGCAAGTTGTGCCATCGATGCATTGGGATAACGCAGCACCACCCAACGGGTGCCCTTTACACGTGCCTCCGAATGAACAGGAGTCCCATAGTGTGAATCAAACAAAGCCATTCTGTCGCTAGGTACGTCTGCATATTCGCTGATGTTGTCATTGCCCCGAAGCCCCACATAGCAATCCATTTCTTCCATCAATCCGCGGTCAAATTTGGCAGCCAGCATAAATTGCTCCGCATTACCGCCTCTTATCCAAGATCGCCAGACATTTTGATCACGCACCTGCACAAAGGGAATAGCTCCTGCCTCGTAAGCAGCCTCGATGATTTCTTTGCCCAAATCAGTGGACGGGCCAAACATCTCGATCAAAATTTTGTCGCCATTTTTTGCTTTTACGGAATAATTTACAATCAAATTAGCCAACTTTTTTGCTCGTTCATCTCTCATGAAGAATCGCCTCCCATCAGTACCATAGCAAAGTATTTTCGGAATTTCTAGGCTGTCATTCAGGTGCATGCAAAGCGATATGTTGCACAACCTAACCGAGGAGGGGGTGACAAGCCATGATGAGAATGTGGCAAAGCATGACCCGCAATTGGCAACGACCGCAAAAAAGAAATGGCATGGGATTCTTCTCGGCACTTTTGCTTGGTACTGGATTAGGGATTGCCGCTTCACGATTAATGCGTAGCAAAGGCTTACGAAAAGGATTTTTTAACCTAATTCTTCCGGGAAACAGGCAAACCCAAGCTGCGCAATAACGTAGTGGGAAAAAGGTCGCAAGACCTTTTTCCCTGTTTTTCCTACTACGATGCCCCAGTCATCGTTTGAAACAACGGTTGCGTATTAGAAGTCGTTTGTGGTTGATTCAAATTCGTTACGTATTGAACCTGCGCTTGCAACTGCTGATTGGTCGCCTGCAATGTTTTGATTTCTTGCCCCAATTGAACCAGGGTTGGATTCGTATTAACGGGTGATTGTTTATAAGAAAGCGCAAATCCGTAGAGAAAAAACGATAATATCAACACGCTAAAGATGGCCCCCATGAAATAAGGATGTTTTTTATTCACGACATATTACTCCTTCACTTCGATTTAATTCCATTCCCAAGCTCAAATCAGCTTACAAGTGCAATTCTGCCTGCTGTAATTGTTGTTTTGCTTGCTGATTTTGCTGCTTTAACTGTTGAACTGTTTGTTTGTCTTGTTTGACTTGCACCGATACGCTTGTCGTTGTGGCCGGAGGAACCATCGCAAGAGGCGAGAGTGCCATAAGCCCAACCAGAGCCAATCCCCCCCATTTGATGGAGATCATAAAGGGATGGGGATCGTGATGCGTTGGAATTACTCCATAGCGCCATATCATCGTCCCAACCACCAAAATGCCTGTGACAACATAGACAGGAAGTAGCACGTGTACATCCGTTCCCGCCAACAAACTATGAGCAAATACAAGCCACCAAATGAGAGGTGAGATTCGATGAATTTTGAGCCAATTTCGCCCCTTTCCTCTCCACATAGTCGAAATGATGACTATAATGAGCAAGCCTATACTAATTGAGCCAAGAAGCATGGCAAATGGCGTATAAACAGAAGTTAATGGCAAAAACAAGGTGTACCAAGCCACACCGGATTTTGGATCCCCAATTGAAAAGAGCAGATGAAATCCCATCAACATTAGAAAAGTAGGAATGAGCGCCTGGTGCCACGGCAATATGAATTTCGATTGTTTCCATGACTGTTTATTTTGAGGATGACTGAGAATTAGCCCCAAAATGGTGACCAAAGTAAAAATGAGATAGGCAGCAACGGCATTAGCACGACTCATTAACCATAAAGCTTGATTCTGGTAGAGAGGACTACGCAACAATAGAAAAGCTGCCCCATCAACAAAAATGGCGACCAATATCCACACCATTACCCATACACCGATTGAGACCGATGACTGAATTGATTTCCTCACGGGATTGACACATCCCTTTCCTATATTTGCCTGCATCATATCGAATAAGGCTGTAAACGTGCTGGAAATCATCAACTCGCGCTTAAATTCCTTCTCACACTTCCTTTATCACGAATCTCCTCATGAGAATACATTGCATTTTACACTGGGAACGGGGAATTTTATAAGGGAACGGTTGAAAATTGAAAGGTCAACATCTAATCAACTATTGGCAAATTGCTTAGCATCATTTATCATAATGTCATAACATTATGATGAGAGGTTAGAAGGGCATGACACAGTTACGATCTGGTTACCCACTCTATTTACAGGTAAAAACCTGGCTTCTCGAAAGAATCGAATCAGGGGAATGGCCTGAAGGCAGTCTCATCCCCAGTGAGAGTGAGCTGATCACCACTCACAACGTCTCTCGGACGACGATTCGCCAAGCGCTTCTTGATCTTGTTGCGTCAGGCCATCTGGTTCGGAAACAGGGAAGGGGCACCTATGTAGCCAAGAGAGAACAGCTTTTTACCTCTTCACCTTTATATGGTTTTCGTGAAGAACTGGAATTATACGGCCGATCTGCCTATGCATGCGAACTCACCATCGAGGTAGAGGATGCCACGCCGGATGTTGCTTTACACTTACGCATCCCAACTGACGCAAAGGTCGCAAGAATCTCCCGCACCATTTGTGAAAATGGGGACCCGATCATGGCTGATATCAGCTATTTGCCACATGAGATTTTGCCATTAATTGATGAACCTACTCTTCGCAAGACAAGTATTTATTCGATACTCGAGTCTCACGGAATTTCGATTGCTGCAGGCGAACAGGCTATTTCGGCCGTGAACGCGGATGAAGAGACTGCAAAAGCCATCCACTGTCAGCCTGGAGATGCAGTACTTTATGTTGAACGGGTAACCAGAGATAAAATGGGTCAGCCCATCGAATACTCCATTGCGAAGTATCGGCCAAAATTTTATGACTATCGCGTTCGCTTAACTAGGAAAATGGAAAGGGAAGAGATTAGTGAATAAATTCGATAATTTACCTTTGGCATTTTTCAAAAACCGTCCCAATTATCCTTGGTACGTCGTGGGGACTGTGTTTATCGGCGCTTTTATGGCTGCGCTTGATACCAGCATCATTACGGTAGCATTACCCACCATTGCGCACGATTTTCATAATTCGATTAGTGTAACCGCATGGGTGGCACTCGCCTATTTGTTAACACTCACTGCACTCTTGGCGATATTCGGCAGAATTGCAGATATTGTTGGACGTAGACCGCTCTATACGATTGGCTTTACTGTCTTTATCATTGGGTCTGCCATATGTGGCGCATCCCCAAATTTGACTGTACTCATTATTGCCCGCATCCTGCAAGCCATTGGTGCCGTACTGTTGCAATCCAATAGCATCGCCATCGTCACCTCAGCGGTGCCAGAACATTCCCGAGGCAAGGCCATAGGCATACAAGGAACCGCTCTTGCGGTTGGCCTATCTCTTGGTCCTACAATCGGAGGATTTCTCATTGGGACTTTCGGTTGGCGTTCGATTTTTTATGTGAACGTTCCTGTGGGCATCATCGGTACCACGCTTGCAGCCATGATTCTCCCACGAGATAATCTGAAAAAAGCCGAGGTCAGGCGACCGTTTGATTTTGTCGGCGCATTTTTGATTGCTGTCAGCTTGGTATTCTTGCTTTATGGTATTAACCAAGGCAACGAACGCGGATGGTTGTCACCAGTCATCATCATTTCTATCATCCTTGGTATCATCATGCTATTCGGATTTTACCTTCAGGAAAAAAGGCATAAAGCCCCCATCATTGATTTTGCTTTATTTAAGATCACAAACCTGACATGGGGCAATCTCTCTGGCGCTATCACTTATGCAGTCATGTACGGCGTACTTTTTATCATTCCGTATTACCTGGAGGAAGTGTTGAAGTTTCCGTCTGCTCATTCCGGGTTATTGACCTCTCCATTGCCGCTAGGCATGATGATACTTGCGCCGATCGCAGGGCGCATCGCTGACCGTTTGGGAGAAAAAATACCTACTGTGATGGGCGCCGTTTTGATGTTCATCGGTACTACCGGATTGATATTCCTATCGCCAACCTCATCCATCGCCATCATGATTTTGCTATTATTCATCATCGGTGTGGGGATGGGGATCTTTACCCCTCCTAACAACAGTTCAGTGATGGGAAGTACACCCTCTGAATCGCTCGGTGTTTCATCTGGCATGCTTAATATGGCTCGTTCGCTTGGACAAAGCGTTGGTATTGCACTCGCATTCGCCATTTTCCAAGGGGTGACGATTGTACTTGGGTTTACGATGAACAATGCACCTGTTCATGCGCTGGTAGACTCTTTCCATACGACCATTATCGGACTTGCCATTCTCAGTATTTTGGTCATGTTAATTTCCATATTCCGGTCCTCCAACTCGACTAACAAGAAGGGACCCAACCATTCACAAAACATGGCCGAATTTACTTTGGAATAACTCACTCTAAGCAATTGATTTTGACAATTAATAACTGATCGGATAGGATTAATAAGTTTAGTTTAGCAATGGGGAGTGAGACAGCTTGCCTATTTATGTGCTCCTCGAAAGAATTATCTTTTTTATCATCCTATTAGTTGTTATTTCTCAATTAGTTGTGATCATCAGTTCAGCGTTTATTACTAGGTTTCGCAGAAGAAGAGCACACTTGTCTTTTGGGGAAACAAATCAACCACCCGTTTCTATTAATGGGAATAAACTTCAGATTTATACTTATGGTATGGACCTTTACAACGCCATGTTGAAGGATATCGAAGCAGCCACAGAATCGGTTTGCCTCGAATCCTTCATATGGAAAGGCGATATGATCGGAAATCAATTCAAGGAGACTTTGATCAGAAAAGCCAGATCCGGCGTACCTGTGTACGTCATTTTCGATGGATTTGCTAATTTGGTGGTACCAAGCGCATTCAAGCAATTTCCTAGTGAGGTGCATGTTCTTATTTACCGTTCGTGGGCTAGGTTTTTAGACTTTTTAGACCCGCGACGTTTGGCACGCGACCATCGCAAATTGCTGGTAATCGACCGTAAAATCGGTTATACCGGTGGCTACAATATCGGCGATTTATATGGCAAAAAATGGAGAGATACTCACATACGAGTAGACGGACCAAGTGCCCAAAATCTCTATGCGTCCTTTACAGATTTTTGGAATGACCATGCAAGAAAAAAAAGTTTTCCCCTCAATCCAGCTGCAGCATCGATTATCCCTAATATTCGCCTTTATGAAAATAACCCCGTTCAACTTACTTTCCCAATACGTTCGTTATACATCGACGCGATTGATCTGGCAAAAAACCGAGTGTATCTGACTACCCCCTATTTTATTCCTGACCGTTATGTGCTCAGATCACTCATTCGCGCTGCTCACCGCGGTGTAGATGTTCAATTGTTAATCCCCGAGCGATCCAACCACCTTCTCGCTGATTGGCTGGCACGCACGTATTTTACACAGTGCCTCAAAGAGGGGATACGTGTATTTTTATATCAGGGAGGCATGATCCATGCTAAGACCGCGACCATCGACGGACTTTGGACAACGATAGGCACAGCCAATCTGGACCGTCTCAGCTTGTTGGGCAATTATGAAATCAACATGGAAATATTGGATGACCAGATGGCAGCATGCGTAGAGGCAGTTTTTCAACATGACCTGACTTATTGCAAGGAACTGCAACTTGATGAATGGAATCATCGTTCTTTGGCACAAAAAATGGGGGAGCTGGTGCTCTCCCCATTATGGCCGTTTTTATAGTATAGGCTTAGCTAAATACCGGTGCCGCAAATTCTTCCAGCTTCTTCTTCGACAATTCGTCCACTTCTGCATGTAAACTATTGCCATGAGAATCCATTGTCACGATGGCTGGGAATCCTTCGACCTCGAGGTGCCACATGGCTTCAGGAATACCAAATTGTTCGAGGTAATCCACACCCGTCACTTTTTTCACTGATTTCGCATAAAATTGTGCAGCTCCGCCGATGGCGTTGAGGTAGACAGCACCTTGATCCTTAAGCCCAGCAAGTGTTTTTGGTCCCATACCGCCTTTGCCGATGATGGCACGAAGTCCAAATTTTTTAATGATTTCCGCCTGATATGGCTCTTCTCTGGAACTCGTCGTCGGACCTGCCGCCTTGACGTGCCAACCTTCTTCATCCTTTAGCATGACAGGACCACAGTGATAAATGACTCCGCCGTTCAGACCGACTGGCGCATCATGTTCCATCAAGTATTTGTGGAGCGCATCACGACCGGTGTGCATCTCGCCTTCGATGATCACCACATCGCCCACTTTCAATTTGCGAATCTGCTCTTCTGAAATCGGCGCTTTCAGTACCACGGCTGATTCGCCAAAAGAAGAAGAAGTAGTAGTCGGCATCTTCACCTTTTCATCCTTGTATAACCATGCTTTTCTGGCTCCTGTTTGTCCATCTAGCAAAACTCCCTGGCGCCTGAACGCCCAACAATTATAAGCAACAGATACAAAAAAGCTGGCGGGAAGCCTGTTCAATACGCCAATTTTGCATCCAAGTAGCGTCACATTTCCGCCAAATCCCATGGTGCCAATACCAAGTTCGTTAGCGGTATCCATGACGTAGTTCTCAAGTTCCGCCAATTCAGGAATTGGATTGACATCATCCATCTTACGAAATAGTTGCGCTTTCGCATGTTCATAACCTGTCGTGCGATCTCCCCCGATAGCAACACCGATAAAACCAGCGCTGCACCCTTGGCCTTGGGCCTGATACACAGCATGAAGAATGCACTTGCGGATGCCGTCCAGGTCCCTACCCGCTTTGCCAAGTCCGTCAATTTCCATTGGCAGGCTGTATTGAATGTTTTTATTCTCACAACCGCCACCCTTTAGAATGAGCTTCACTTCAATATCGTCATTTTCCCATTGGTGAAAGTGTATCGCTGGCGTGCCCGGTCCCAGGTTGTCCCCCGTATTGGCACCTGTCAGAGAATCCACAGAGTTCGTGCGAAGCTTACCTAATTTTGTGGCTTCCGCAACCGCTTCTTTGATCTCTTTTTCCATCACCAATTGGTTAGCGCCTATAGGCGTATGAATGATAAAGGTGGGCAGTCCTGTATCCTGACAAATTGGTCCCTCAAGTTCCTCAGACATGGAAACGTTATCAAAGATAGTCCGCAATGCAATTGCTGCTCGAGAACCAACTTCCTCCTTGACCTGGGATTGAATCAATGCCCTTCTCACATCAGGTGGCAAATTGGTTGAAGTGTCAATGATGAGTTCAAGTACACTTTGCTTGAAATCCTTCATGGTAATCCCCCATTTAGTCAATTAGTCATGTGAATCCCTTTAAACATAGGATACCACTTAAATTCATTACACCAAAAGGCATCATGACTAAGACAGGATGAGATGTTTGGCAATTTGACGACTATTTTACCAAGCTGTGTTGTCATTTTCCATGAGGGATAAATTTAATGGACAGGAGATACTATGTAAGTATCAGGGGGGATGCACATGAACAGATTGGCACTCGTATTAGTCATCATTGGAGCACTGAACTGGCTGTTGGTGGGATTATTCAAGTTTGATCTCGTCGCATCCATATTTGGTGGCCCAACAGCAATACTGAGCCGCGTGGTGTATACACTGGTGGGATTGGCGGGGATTTATACCATCAGTTTACTTTTCACCGATTTTCGCAGGGACAGAGAAGTGTAAAGAAAATATGCGGGCCGCTCTTAAAGAGGAGAACAGCCCGCATGTTTATTTTTTTGAAGATTGTCTTTGCGGGCGCAACGGATTTGTGATATTTCCCAATTGATATAACGGATTTCTCGAGAAAAGCCCCTTTAACCCTCTCCAGCTAAAAGGCACGATCGGCCAAAGATAAGGAACTGCCATAGCACGGGTACGCCAGATCACGAACAGCCAAATGATGGAGGCAATAACCAGCCCTTTACCACCAAGTCCCCATGCCATAACGATCATCCAGAGACGAGCTACGCGATTCGCAGAACCTAGTTCTCTCGAAGAGGTGGCGTATTGTGCCACGGCAGCAGTCCCTACAAAAAACAGTGCCTCAGGAGACAAAAGATTCATCATTACCGCAAATTGGCTGAAGATGATGGCCGCAAAGATACTGATCGCAGTAGCGAGCGTCGAAGGCGTATTGATTACCGCCCGTTCGAACAAATCAATTACCACTTGTGTAATGAAAAACTGAAGACCGAGTGAAAGTGGCAACGGTTTGGGCGTTCCCAAAAACATCAAACTTTTTGGCAAGTGATCATGCTCTGCCGCGAGCACAATAAATAAAGAGGGGCCAAACACAGAAAATAGGAACCCCAGAAAGGAAGCGATACGCATGTATAATCCGACAGACGGATAGTTGTGATAATCGTCAGGGTGATGAATATGATGAAAAATCGTCGTAGGCCCAATCATTACTTCAGGGGTCGTATCGACGACGATTACCACCTGTCCTTCCATCAATCCAGCCGTTGCCACATCTGGCCTTTCAGTCAACCGAAAGATGGGATAAGGATTCCACTTCACCTGACCGATCCATTCGGTCATCGATTGTGCCCCCATGGCGGCAATATCCAGGGGAAATGATTTGATTTTTTCGCGGATATCCCTGACCAAGTCTTTGTTGGTGACATCCTCCAAATACATGAGACTGACGTCTGTTTGTGCGCGGGTTCCAATCTGGAACAATTCCACACGCAATCTTGGATCTCTCAGTCGTCGGCGTATCAATGCCACGTTCATCAGCATAACTTCAATAAAGCCATCTCTGGGGCCGCGCACCACTCGCTCCACTTCCGGCTGGCTAATGCTTCTCATAGGATAAATACGGGTATCGATCAACACCGCCACATTGCTTCCATCGATAAAGAGGACCATGGGACCAGATAAAATATATCTCACTGCGTCTTGCATTTTATCCACTGCCTGCACTTGCACAAAACCCACGGTCACTGTTAAATACTCAATGAGTTCTTGAATATGAAATGGTTCGTTTCCCTGATCCTGAAAGTATTGCCTTAGTGTTTTCTCCAAATTATCTAAAATAAGCACCATGTTCATAGTAAGAAAAAAACCGTTAGCTGTGTAGGCTGTCATCCGCTGGCCTGAGAACACAAACGGCTTTGCTAGCATGTCCCAGCTTACACCGACACCCAAAAGCTTTTTCAGGTATTCATCGTTTTGATCAAGCTTTGAAGCTATTTCTGGAAAGGTTAACTCCATGGTATTTGGCATTGAACACGTCACCCCTTCCCGAAAAGTTTGCAACAAATCCCATTTTCCTATTCGCAGAATGGGTTTAAGATAAAGAGGAGAAGGCGAAACTTTAATGGGTGATGTGGCGTCTAATATGTTGAAAGGAACCAGCGAGGGGGAACTGGGTATGAGTTATCGAAAGCCTTCAGCTACATTTTTCTCCATTTTCCTGATGGCTGCCTTAGCTGGTGCATACTTGATTGCGCACGTTGCTACGGCAAACTCAATTCCATCTGGATGGAGTGTGCACAGCATCAATAATCAGGTGTCATTTGCCTACCCTGCCAATTTTGTAGAAGCCAACGACGGCTCACCAAATGTTCAAATCGCAGGAGGAGCATTGCTTGATTCGACAAAGACTAAATATGAGTTATTGCTTGGCGTAGAAATCAATCACACTCCAGACATCACTGTTGATAAGGAATCATCAAGATTAATCCAATCATATGGGAAAAATAATCTTGTCATTGATAATCCCACCAGCCTTGGTCAGGAATTGGAATTTCACCTTTCAGGTAATTCTACCTATACGATCATCCTTGCCCCCCTAACCAATGGGTTGCGTGAAATTTTGATAAATAATGAAAATTCCTCACCTCAATACGATAGCATCATTCAAATGTTTCTCTCAACAATTCACAATACCACTGCCAATGCCACCTGATTGATTTTTGAAAGTATCCTACCAAATAAGCAAGATTATACATGGTTATTGCGCAAGCATGGGGATCATGGTTTAATAAGCACGTGCAATCCCATTTGCAGGAGGCTTTACTGGTTTGATTCCCAATTTTATTGTGGTTGGTTCGGCTAGAGCGGGCACCAGTTACCTGAGCCGATTTTTAATCCAGCATCCGGATATCTATTTGCCACCCCGTGGAGAATCGCATTTTTTTGCCACCCCTGACTTTCCATTTCTCTTTAAAGGACCTGGAGATGAAGGAATGAATACAGAAGTCATCCGCACCTGGGATCGATATGAAATGCTATTTGATGAAGTCAAACAGGAACGCGCCATTGGGGAGTCTTCTGGGTTTTATTTATACTACCCTGGCACTGCTGCGAGAATCTTTCAGGCCAGACATACCATGAAGATTATCATCATGCTAAGGAATCCGGTAGAGAGAGCTTTTTCTTCCTATACCTACCTTCTTCGAGAAAATAGGGAGACATTGTCTTTTGTAGAAGCGTTGAAGGCAGAACCACAACGCAAACAAGAGGATTATGAGCCAATGTGGCTATACCGGGAATTGGGACTATACTATGAGCAAGTTAAACGCTATACGGATCAATTCAGTAAGGATCAATTAAAAATTATCCTCTACGATGATTTCATCAATGATGTTCAGGAGACAATGGAGGATATCTTTGGGTTTTTGGGCCTCTATTCCAATGTGCCAATGGACACCTCAATGTTGTTAAGCGAATCCGGTGTGCCTACTTCCCGTAAAGCCTTTGATTTTTTTGCCAAACCCCACTTTATCAAGGAAGTATTCAAGCCTTTTATCCCTAAAAACACAAGAAAAAGGCTCGGTCATAAGGTAAAAACGATGTTCCTTGAACCAATCGATATGAGTTCATCCACAAAGAAGGAACTGATTCAATACTACCGCCCTGATATCTTAAAATTACAGAAACTCATTGGCAAAGATCTCGGAACTTGGCTTAAAAAATAACGTGCACCTTATATTCCACTACCGATATAGGCCTCGCTAGGATATCCACGTGCCTCCCAGTAACCGGTAAGTGGCTGATCGCTAAACTCCACCCGATTCACCCACTTAATCGATTTATAGCCATACATCTTGGGTACGACCAGACGCAAAGGGAACCCTTGCTGAGCTAATAAGGGTTGCCCGTCCAATTCAAACGCTAAAAGAACAGTGGGGTCAAGCGCTTCTTGAAGTGATAAGGATTCAGAATACACTCCATCCAATGAGTAAAAATGCACGTAATTGACATTTGCTCGTGGCGCAACCAAATCAACCAGTGTTTTGATATGTAATCCTCTCCATTTTACGTTAGGTACTGTCCAACCTGTTACGCAATGGAAATTTGCACTTTCCTCCAACGAATGCAATGTTTCCACATCGCGCCAAGTTAAGATTTTTGGCCTTTGCACCAAACCATCCACTACTAATCGATAATGACTTAAATCGACAGATGGGTAATTTCCCGTAACGGTATAATAAGCGGCAAAATCCGAAGGTGTCCCTTCCCCCATTGGATGTCGGGAAGACGATATGACCTCACCCCACCAACGATAGGGATCAAGAAACATTAATACTACCGTTCCTGCCACACCGGTCCCCACCCAACGCAAAAACCCTCTTCTTGATGGGACCAATTTAGGGTTCCAACCATCAGAATTCGGTTGATAGCTCACCCACTTGTAAACGAAATGAATCAACACCCATACCAGAAGCACGGCTGACATCCAACCATGCCAGCGAAATGCAACGCTTCCCCACGTTGCCGAAAATATTCCCACTTGCCAAATCATGATGCCGGTAAAGACAATGCTTGATCCCAACAACATGGGCATCAGCCAATCCAATCTTCTGATCCGTTTCTTGTAGGAAAATCTGCTCACTATAGGTACAAGGATCGCCACACCAAATAGAGTACCTAAAACGATATGGAAATAATAGAGGTATGGTAAGTACGGAATGAGAATGGTATGCACAGGTGGCCAGTATAAAGCCATTCCGCTTATCAGCAATAGAATAAAAGAAGCGATTGCAAAGTAATGGAGGTGAACCATCCACTTAGGCCATTTACCATGACGAAGCCATCGCACCGGAATTCGCCCCCTGCACTATATACAACAAGATAAATATATAATAATTATCATCTTGAAATTACTCAATTGTTTTTTGACAGTACCTGTTGCAGTAGACTTTTCACCTCACTTAACTCATGCTCCATTCGATGCAAATGAGCCTGAACGTCATCAATCTCATGCTCTGCTTTGTAATTAATCGCAAAATCAATGATGGCTTCATGCTTGTCACGAGTAGCCTGACGATTTTGACTCATCATAATAATTGGAGCCTGAAATGATGCAATAAATGATAGGATCAAATTGAGTAGTATAAATGGAGGTGGATCAAAACGGATCGTGAATAGAGTATTCCAAATTAGCCATAACACCAAAAAAGATGCAAAAATAATAATAAAACGCCAACTACCGCCAAAACTTGCCATTCGATCTGCCAAACGATCTGACCATCTGGTAGATCGGACGTACTCGTCATTTAAATGGTTCAATATCCTGCTTTGATAATTGTTTACCATCCGATCGATCCGCTTCGCATCATCCTTATTCAATGAGTCCCCGAACCCTTTCACCATAGATGCCGGAGTCACATCATGATGATTATTTTGCTGCCGATTCACCGTTACCACCAGCCTGTCATCATTGATACTCACTATTATGCGATAGAATCATGATGACGCAAATGATGATGATATTCAGACGGAAGGGAAGAGTTTTTCCTCACCCTGACATGATCCCCTGAACGGTGTTGCAGCTTGCGAATCCACAGTGCAAACAAGATCGTCAAAAGGAAAATAGACGAAAAGGCAGAAACCCACAAGCCAAATTCCCAAAGGTAAATTTCAATTGAAGTGATTGATTCCTTGCCGAGGAGCATCAACCCATACCACTCTTGATAAAACCGATCAGCAAAGTAGACGGTCAATCCAATTGACGCGATTAATGCCAAATTGACAATTGAAATGATACGTTTAAGATTCACTCTACTTCCCCCCAGGCGGATACACGAACACATATTCGATACAAACCAATCATAGAACATGTGTTCGCATAAATCAATAGAGAGGAAACGTTTATTCAACAGGTTGCAGCCCAATTGAATAAAGGCTGTGCAAAATCATTCCTAACACAACAAGTACGATCCCCAATAACCCCACAATAGAGATCATCGTCCCCGGTAAAAAAAACATTTCCCCGAGCAGTGTAAACACCACCTCACCAGACTGAGTGGCTTCGACAGTCGCAAGTCGATGGACGTCCCCTCTTGCCATATCCGTCGCGGAGAAAAAAAGCACGGTGGCAACCACCCCGGAAAATAGCGCCACAATAAATGCCTGCAGAGATTGTCCTGCACTCGGGAGCCCGTGCGTCATCCCTTGATAAACCGACAAAACCAGCCATAGCGGCAGACTTGCAATGGCCATGCCAAGTGTTCGTTGATAGGCATCTAATCGATTACCGCATACCTCCATCATTTTTCGATTTCCAAGAGGGTATGCGAAGGATGCAATCAAGATCGGAAGAGCACCAAGTAGCAAGTGCCAAAGTGTAACGCTTGTGGATTGCGACCATTCCATGATCCCTATCCCTAACAGGATGATCAGGGACATCCCCATTCCCTTAAAAGGAATTCGTTTTCGCATCCTGACCAATCCATTTGGAGTTACCACTTCTGTATAAAAAAAAGGCACGATCAATGAGCCAGCAATAATGGTGATCTGCCATGTACCTGCCACTAACCAGGCGGGACTAAAAGAAGCAGAAAAACACAGCGGTGCATAAAAAAGCCCAAATCCTACAAAACTCCACCATAGCCATCGGCCAACATGCTGACGCATTTCATGAAAGATTTGCCCTAGCCCTCTTCTTGCCAATACGAGCAATAATAACAGCGGTATCATGAATAGATACCGCAGTGACGCACTCCAGATCCAGCTTCCTCCCGCATTGCTCATCATGCGATTGAGAACAAAGGTGGCAGCAAAGAAGAAGGAAGCTAGGATCCCCAACAGAATTGGTTTCATGTGTTTTTCCTCTCCATATAGATAAAAGCGGAGAATGTTTACTAATTGTCTGCTATACCATTCTGAACTCCATCATCAGTTCATGCAAATGCAGCGCTTGTTGGTTGGATTCTTGCGAACTTGCCGCAATAGTCTCCATTGCACTGCTGATTTCTCTTGTGGCCGTTGCAACGTTTTGCGCGCTTTCTGCCGTTGTCTCAACCACTCCGGAGACCGTACTGATCAGTGCCACGATCTGATCCGAATTAGCCACTTCATCTTGCGTCAATTGAGCAATCCCATTAACTTCATTGACAGTCGTTTCCACCGCACTCAAGATTTTCTCCAAGGCCTTACCCGATTGAACGGCCATCTCGACGCCCGCGGTGACTGCCATCTGACTTTCTTTCGTCACCAGCACCCCGGCTTCTGTGATCGATATGATATTAGACAAAATAGTACCCACTCGAGAAGACTCATTTTGCGTTTGCTCTGCCAATTTTCTTACTTCTTCCGCTACCACTGCAAACCCTTTCCCTTGTTCACCTGCCCTTGCGGCTTCGATGGATGCATTGAGTGCAAGCAAATTTGTTTGATTGGCGATATCACTGATTGTAGACGCAATTTCTTCAATCTGCCTTGAATATTGCTGAAGCTCTGTCATCCGCCGTTCCGTTTCTGATGTCTTCTGCTGAACCTGTTGAATGCTTTGAATCGTATTGTCCACGGTCTCTTTCCCTGAATTTGCCGCCATCTTGGTTTCACTTGTAATCGCTGTGGCCGTTGCTGCCTTGTCTTTTGAAAGTTGAATGAGTGAAGATAAAGTCAATAACGCTTTCGATATTTCCACAGCGGACTCCGTCCCCTTGACGGATTGGTTGGTCACCTCCTGCATCTGCTTTGCAATCTCGCTGATCGACGCCGTGGTTTCTTGTGTGGAGGCGGCTGACTCTTCAGATGAAGCGCTTAAATGCTCTGCGCTTTTTTGAATTTGTTCGATAAGATGGCGTAGGTTTTGCGCCATTGCGTTGGTGGAATGAACGAGTTCCCCTATTTCATCTGAAGCTTTTGTATGGACATCCTCTACAGTAAGATCCCCATTCGCAATTCTTTTGAGAGATGATGATACAATGGGGATCGGTCTCACTACTCGGCGAAAAAATATAAGCAATAGGATGTTGACAAGAAGAATCACCAGATTCCCTATTAAGGTAATCTCCTTGGACACTTCTGCCTGTTGAATAGTAGACGTGGCAGGGGAATTCATTAATTTTTGAGTAGTTTGATTTAATGCCAGCAGGTCATTCGTAAAGGCATTGGAGGCGGAAGAATTGTTGACAAGTATATTGGCCACCGCCTTACGAATATGGCCCTTTTTCACTTCTGCTAAAGATTGGTTGAAATATTTCTCATAGGGTAAAGCATCGTTTTTTGCCTTGATTACTTCCGCACGAAGTGTGGTGGTGGGTGCCAATGAAATTAAATGTGTCAAATCGGAATTCATGGTTTGCTCGCCCTGTATAACAACGGGTAACGTGTTGTTGGCAAGGCTTTTATACCCAGGAATTGCTTCTGCAGCAATCCATACGTTGGCTTGCCCATCCATCTGATAGAATCCATTATCGATTAAACTGCTCACATCATGGCCAAATGAAAGCACACTAGATTGAAAAGAGGTGGCACTCTTTATAATTTGTTGATTGAATATAAAACTCAATACCACATTAATGACGACCACAATCAAAATAGCAATAACAGCAAAAGTAACACGGGTCACTACACTTTTTTTTCCGAAACTATTTTTTGCAGTCATTATTCCCCCACCTTTATCTCGCTATTATGAATAAAATCACATTTATTAAATTGGAAAGGTTTACACACTTGTTATGATTCATCATAAAACGGATAAAAATGTGAATTCAATGTTATCATTATGAGAAAAAAAGGAGTCTCGTTTATTAGAATTTCCATTTAATTCGATATATACATCCATAAAAATGCTGATTACTATGGATTATTAGGGATTTTAAAAGAAAAATATAAAAACTTTGCTGGAATTAGGACACATGTATTATTTGTCTAAATTGTGACTAATCATTAAAAGAAATAAGCATTGCTGAAATTAAAATCGATTCGTTACTTGAGTGCCATGTTCAGTATAACTGCAATCGACTTTAATTCTTCCAGTGCGCTGTCCATGTCAAACTGATCCACCTGCTGCTTTAACCGTTCCCACCTTGGCCTCACCTCATGGTGCGCAAACTGCCGATCCAGTTTCTCGATCTGCTCCATCGAATCCACCATCCCATGCTCCAGCATCTCCGCCAGTTGCCCCAGCTGCTCGCGCACCACCTCGACGTCCATCGCCTCGCCTTCGCTGGAACCTGCTTCCTCTTTAGGATTCGCCAGCGCCACTTCAAACGCTTGTATCCCCTCCAGCACCTCGCCAAGTTCCCTTGCAAACGAGGTGATCAATCCCTCCACACCCTCCAGCTCCCCTTGCTTGAACGCACTCTCTAGTTCCGCCCCCGCTCCCGCCAGCTCATCAGCCCCCAAATTCGCCGCTACGCCCTTCACTGTGTGTGCTAGCCTTGCTGCTGTCTGCAGGTCCCCTCCTTCCATCGCCTCCTGAATCTTTACTACCGTCTCCTCATTCCCCGAGCGGAACTGACTCAACAGTTTCTGATACAATGTCCGGTTGTTCCCCACTCTAGTCAATCCGTCCTCCAATGAGATCCCCGGTAACTCCGGCCATGGCTGATCCGCTCTCGATTCGGTGGTTTCTCCTGCCATCAGGCCTGTCCAGCGCGTTGCCCCTGATGCCGCCAATCGTTCACTGTCCGCACGCCCCGCCGGCACCTTCACCCACTTGGCTAGTGTCGCAAACACCTGACCCGGGTTAATCGGCTTGGTCACATAGTCGTTCATCCCCGCCAAAAGCCCTTGTTCCCGGTCCCCACTCATCGCGTTCGCCGTCATCCCGATGATCGGCAATTCCTTAAACCGCCCATCATCCCGTATCCGCCTCGTTGCCTCGTACCCGTCCATCACCGGCATTTGCACATCCATCAGCACCGCATCGTACGTACGTTCCTCCAGCACCGCAATCGCCTGTACTCCGTTCCCCGCGATGTCCAACGTTACCCCAGCCTGCTCCAATAGTTCTTTCGCTACCTGCTGGTTGATCTCATTGTCCTCCACCAGGAGCAGATGCGCTCCCTGCAGCATCGCTCCATAGTCCCTCACCGTAGCTACAGCTTCCGCATGGGAGGATACAGCTAAGCGAGCGCCTTCCTCTACCCCCACCACTTCCATCACCGCATCAAACAACTGCGACTCTGTCACCGGCTTCACCAGGTGCTTTTCGATCCCCAGCCGGCTCG
>JAJZCW010000021.1 GCA_021828865.1 Bacillota bacterium | reverse complement strand
GACTCTCCACACGTATGCAATAGATTTTGTCGACATGGAAAAACACTTCGTCGCCAATGCCTTTCAAACAGGGCGGGATGCTCCCTGGGCTAAGCGAGTAGCTGATCACATTGGAAGTGTTCATCATCCGGTCATCCTTGATACCAGGCAAATGACCGATCACCTCCTGCGTCCGCTTTACGCCAGAGACCTCCCAGGCATGGCTGACATTGATGCCTCGCTCTTTCTTTTCAGTCAGGAAATCAAGAAAAATGCGACCGTGGCGCTCTCCGGCGAAGCAGCGGATGAAGTCTTTGGCGGTTACCCATGGTTTCACCGCGAAGAGGCACTTACTGCTGACACCTTCCCCTGGTCGCTACAACTGCACGAGCGGACGGGATGGATTCGCCCAGAGTTACTCGAAACCATGACACCCGACACATTTGTCAAAGAACGCTACCTGGCTGCGCTCGACGAGGTGCCGATACTGCTTGGCGAAAGCCAAGAAGAAGCGAGAATCCGCGATATCTCGTACCTCAGCATCACTCGTTTTTTGCCGACTCTTTTAGAGCGCAAAGACAGGATGAGCATGGCGGCAGGACTTGAGGTGCGCGTTCCGTTTTGCGACCACCGATTGGTGGAATACGTGTGGAATATTCCTTGGCACATGAAGATGGACGGCAACCAGTCCAAGGGCATTTTGCGCCGCGCGTTAAAGGGATGGTTACCGGAGGACGTCATCAACCGCAAAAAAAGTCCTTATCCCTCCACGCCAGATCCGGTATACCTAAATACGGTTCGGGCGCAATTTGAGGATGTCATTCACGAACCGAGTTCCCCATTGCTTGATCTCATCAACGTTCCGTGGCTCGAGGAACTAGTCAAGCGAAGCAAAGAAACCACAGAACACCGTCCGTGGTTTGGCCAAATTATGGCGATCCCGCAAATGTTTGATTACCTTGTCCAGGTGAACGAGTGGCTGAGGACGTACCGCATTCAACTGATTCCTTGACATTTAAGGTGATCACAAAAACCAGCTACCAATTCAACTCAGAATGATTTTTTGGATGATTTCTTTTAGTTCTTCTGCACTCTGGTCGAGATCATCATTGACGATCAGGTAATCGTATTTGTCCTGATACTTCAGTTCCAGTTCCGCCCTCGACAGGCGCTGCTCGATGTTGACAGGGTCAGAATCCCTGCCATACAAGCGGTGGGACAGTTCCGCAATAGACGGCGGCGTAATAAAAATAGTGCGGATGTGTTGGGGAAAGGCTTCCATCGCATCCGCACAGCCTAAAACATCCATATCGGTGATAATATCGTATCCATTATCAATCGCGTATCGTATTGTAGGTAAGTGTGTCCCATAATAGGCATTCGTATGGATTTTTTTCCATTCAAGAAATTGTCCTTGTTCAATCATTGCCTCAAATTCTTCGGTGCTAACAAACGCATAAGGGTTTAACTGGCTTTCACCTGGCCGCATCGGCCTGGTCGTGGCCGAAGGCATGTAATAAACGCCGCTCAAATCCTGCAATACGCGGTTTAGTAGCGTGTTTTTGCCTACTCCAGAAGGGCCCGACAGGATGATAAAATACCCGTTTCGAGGTCTTTGGTCTTCTGGATGAAATGGTATAAATATTTCGGGAACCATCGATTTATCCCTCACCTGAATTCACTGGTCTCCCAGGGTTTTCACATATTATGAAGGCTCCCCAACAGCATGTCAACAACGATAGGAAGCTAGTTATTCCCTATCGTCAAAACGGTCCTTAAAACGGTCTTCTTTCGTCGGTGTCATCAGTATAAAGGTGAGTATTTCCCCAACACCCACCGCAAGCGGGATCAACCCTCCGAGAAGCCACGGTCCCCAGCCCATCGTCAGCAACCCAAAAAACAATGCCAACCCGACAAAAGACGTGATAATGCCGCCACGCAACCGACCGCCTGGCATGGCATAACGCATGGCTCTTCGCTCACTATTCGTTGGAGGTTGCAATCCGCGCTGGATCATCATTAAATTTTCTTTATACCGCAAATACCGCATTAAAATGATAAAGCCAAGGATCACTGCCAAAAATAGTACGGGAAACAAAATTGCTACCATTCCCACGCCAAACGCCGAATTGACGATTGGGCTTGCTCCAAGACCATTCATCCGTTATTCACCTCATTCAGCGAGATATTGCCAAGATTATTGGTGACCGATACCGTGCCTGATGGCGTTCCGCCATTACCGTGGCCAGTCGTTCCTGTCCAGTGATGGGAAGACTGAACGGTCAATTGCCCCAAAGCACCGGAAATGTTGCCAAGATCGGTTGTGGCGTTTACCTGCAAGTTTCTCTTTCCAACGAACACCAGCGATACATTGCCCATATTGTTGGTGAAATTAGAAGATACGCCGGGATCACCCTGGAAGGAAATATTGCCCATGTTATCGCTTAGGACGGTCGAAGACACAGCATTGCCGCTTAGTGTAATGTTGCCAAGATCATCCTGCACTTGAATAGAACGGTACTTTCCGGTGGCATTGACGTTGCCCAAATGATCTTCAATCTGCAGCACCGCATTAGCTGGCACGATCACTTGCACTTCCACCTTGCGTATGTAACTCGAATGATTGAATTCCGCCACGTTTCCTAAGGTAAGGCGCAGACCGTTAAAAGCGCCTGACCTTGTCAATTGAAAATTTTCCGCCTGCAATTTTGCATCCTGCGTTGATAATCCTCCGAATCCAACCTTCGCCATTACATGAACCTGATTATTTTTGCCTTGTCGAACCGTGACATTGCCAATGTTGGCGGTAAAATCAATCGATTCTCCATTTGTAAGGGAATACGTTTGCTTGATTTTTTTGATAACCAAATTGTTCCATGAGGTGGCTAAAGGCCCCTCAAACGAATTGTCCTGAGACAGACCACTTTTCACCAATCCAACAGAACTCCCTAAAGAGAGTACCGCAAGAACGAGAATCACCAAAAAAAAGATGACAAAAATAGCGACAAGCGTCATCTTCATCCTTCTCGTCAATCCGACCAAACTACTCACCCCTGTTTAGCATCGCCTAAACAGATTAGATCCCCCACTCCCCTAAAGGTTTCACTTGCACTGAAAAATAATTGGCGCATAATGAAGTGGGAAGCGACACTTAGCAATGGAGCGTGTATGACAGAGCCAAATCTTTTGCCACTCTACCATCAATGGGTAACCGAGTATTACCACGATGTATACCGGTGGTGCTATCGATACACCAAAGACGCAGAGGAATCCAAGGATTTAACGCAGGAAACATTTCTCGCGGTTTTTCGGCATCTCCATCAGTTTCGTTTTGAGTCATCGCCAAAGACCTGGCTTTTGACAATCGCTTTTCGCCTTTGCGTCAAGTCTGAAAAGAGACGCAAGACAAGAACGAAAATAGCCCAATCACCCACAGCATCATCGACGTCATCCAGCGCAGAGTCCGAATACCTGAAACAATCGTCGGAGAAAGCGGTATGGCAAGTAATTGATTCGCTCTCCCCTTACGAAAAAATGGCGATGATCCTCTATTATGACGATCACATGTCCTATGAAGAAATAAGCATTGCACTAAGTAAACCGATCTCTCAAGTGAAAAATAATCTATACCGTGCACGTCAGCATGTCAAAAAACATTTAGAACGGGAAGGATGGCGAGAGTAATGGGCACCCATCATGAGATGGATCAGACTGAGCAGGCATTGCACGCTGCTTTTCAAAACCCATTCCCAATACCGGATGACTTATTATCGACACTGCTATCCTTCCAAGATCAAATTCTCCCGCTCAAGCAGGAGAAAAAGTGGGGACTGCTCGCGTTTTTCGGCGGAGTGGCTGGTGTTTTGGTGGCTGTTTTTGCGATTGCACTGCATCCTCCAGTGAGTGGCGCAACGTTTAATTTGGTGTCAATCGGCAACCTTTCTCCCTCCACCGCAGCACTCCATATCGGATGGTGGCTGTTGCTAGCCTGTATGTGGACTGCCGTAGGCTTCTCTTTTACCTTTGCTGCCCCCCTTTTCCATATAGAAAATTAACGGAAGTCTCCTGATGGCAGGAACATTTTTGTTCATTCACGAATGTATTCTATATCCTGGTGCGAATGGCGAGTGATAAAAATGGCGCGTCAACACGGGCCCAAACTCACAAGAATCATTTTAAAAGACGGTCGTGTGGCAGAGATGCGACTAGCTACGAACAACGAACACGATCGTGCATTAATTCACGATCTAGGTAAGCGCGTTTCTAAGGAAAGCCTGTATATGCGATTCATGCATATGGTAGCCGAACTTAGGAATGATTTTATTACCACGATGATCGGCGATGGCGGAGATAATGGTGCTGCTCTCATGTGCCTTGCTGGCGATCAACTGTTGGCAGTCGGCAATTACATCCGCGTCGATGAAATAACGGCTGAAGTCGCTTTTTTGGTGGATGACCGCATTCAGAAAAAAGGACTTGGTACGCTGCTACTTGAGTACCTCGCCGAGGTGGCGTGGAATCACGGTATTCTCCGCTTTGAAGCCTATGTACTTCGTGAAAATTATCAGATGCTCAGCGTTTTTCGCGCTAGCGGCTATGAACTGGTCAGCGAGTTTGAATCGGACACTCTTCATTTATACCTTTCTCTCAACCATACGGAAAAATTCCGCTCACTACGGGAAAGGCGCGAGAAACAGGCCACCATTGCTTCACTGAGGACGTTTTTTGAACCAAAAACCATTGCGGTGATCGGTGCTTCCCGCGATCCCCGTAGCCTTGGGCATCTGTTATTAAAAAATATTTTACAAAACGAGTTCTCTGGCACGGTATACCCGGTCAACCCCACGGCGACTTCTGTTTCCGCAGTGATGGCGTATCCAGATGTCCAGTCTGTCCCTGAGGCGGTAGATTTGGCCATCATCATGGTGCCGCTCTCACAGGTGCTCACCACCGTTGATCAAAGCATCCAAGCGGGGGTCAGTTCGGTCATGATCATCACATCAGGCTTTTCGGATGCTTCACCGGAAGGCAGAGACCTGGAACAAGCCATTTTGAGGAAGCTACGCGAAGCGGGCCGAAGACTGATTGGGCCCAATAGCTTAGGGATCATCAACACCCAACAAAGCGTTCACTTTAATGCCAGTTTTGCTTCCATCATGCCAGCGCCTGGCAGCATCGCGATCGCGAGCCATTCTGGTGCGCTTGGGATCGCCATCCTTGATTATGCCACCCGGATTGGAGTCGGGGTTTCGAGCTTTGTCAGCCTTGGTAATCGGTCAGATGTATCCAGCAATGATTTGCTTCAGTACTGGGAAGACGATGAAAACACGAAAGTGATCGTGCTTTACCTCGAATCATTTGGTAACCCCCGCAAGTTTTGGAGAATCACGAGAAGGATCGCGCGCAATAAACCAATCATCGCGGTTAAGAGTGCACGCACGCCTAGTGCACTTGAAATCTCTAAGACGAGGTTAAATACCCTCGCCGCCCGCGATGTGGCCGTGGATGCACTTTTTCGCCAGGCTGGGATCATTCGCGTCAATACACTTCAGGAATTATTTGATGTCGCCGCATTGCTTTCTTTTGTCCCTCTGCCGCGCGGGCGACGCGTTGCGGTGGTCACCAATACTGCTGGCGGTGCCGTCATCACGGTCGACACGATCGTCCGAGAAGGTCTCGAATTTATCGGTCCCGTCATCAATTTGGGATTTGAAGCACTGGCGGAAAGTTACCGCGAAGTATTGCCGCAAGTGCTAAAAGATCCTTCTATTGATGCGGTAGTAGTCATTTTTACTCCCGTTGGTTTCACGGATGAGGAAGGAATCATTCAAGCCATCACCTCTGCTATCGAAGAGGTGGTGACAGAAGCGGAGTTGGATGAATCAGGCAACCCCATTTTAAAACCGGTGGTCGCCAACTTTTTGTGGAAAGGCGATTTCCTTGTACGCTACATTCAGGCTGGACCACAACGGGTTCCTGTGTATCCCTTTCCGGAGCACGCCATCCGTGCCTTATCTAAGGTGGTGGCCTATGCTGAATTTAAGGAAAAAGAGCAGGGCGTCTCGACCATTTTTGAAGATGTCGACCTGGATGCGATCCGCACTTATGTACGACAGTTTGTAGCAAATGGAGAATCTCACCTATCAACCGATGCATCGCGCCAGGTATTGCTGATGCTTGGCACACCACTGGCTGCTGACGTTGTTGAGCCGTTTTCCGATGCCACTCAAGCAGAAAACCACACCACCACGCACAAGAAAAAACCCGTCTATAATCGGGAAGTGGCGATTGACATCACTTACGATAACCTGTTTGGTCCGATTATGACGCTGCGCGTGTTCCATAGCGTCGATCGTGACACCCATGCGATTCCTCAAATCAAAGAAGCAAGCCGGATCATGCCCCTGACGGACATCGATGCCAGGGAACTTGTGATCACCACGTACTATTTGTCCAAGTCCTCTATCGACGAAGCCTTAAAGGAGGAGGAAGGCAAAAATCTGGCAGGATTTTTGCTGAGACTATCGTCTTTGATTGAAGCAGTACCTGAAATTCACCGCATCCGGGTGGATAAAATGAAAATGACTGCATCCGGAATTCAAGTGGAACAGTTGAGGTTTCGTTTAAATAACAGAGATTAATAATACTTCTGGGAAATGCCTGTGATGTGGTAATGTTATAAAAAAGTAGATTTTCCTTAGAGGGAGTGCATAAGTGTGGGACATAACTCCGAGCTATCTCCATCATCGCAGGCCCATTTACAACATAACAATCATTCGTACTTGCCGATCGTTGAGCCGGATGACGCACAAGTTCATGAATTAAAGAACTTGCTACACCACAGTCACCGAACAGTCGTCCTTTCTGGTGCAGGCATGAGTACCGAGTCTGGCATTCCTGATTTTCGTTCTGAAAACGGTTTCTGGGATAATGAAGACCTCTTGGCGATGATGTCGGATGCCTATCTCGATGCACACCCTGAAGATTTTTGGGTACATTTTAAAAAGGCATTTATGAATCCTAAGTTTATGGCTGCGCTTCCTAATGAAGGGCATTTAGCCTTGGCTGAACTGGCCGCGGTGGGAAAACAGGTTAAGATATTCACCCAAAACATTGATGGTCTTCATCAAATGGCGGGAAGCATGAATGTATATGAACTGCATGGCAATATCCGCCACGCCTACTGTCCCAAATGCCACAATCGCTACGGTATCACGCATATCACGGCGGACGAAGTGCCGTATTGCACCTATTACGATATGAAGGGCAACGAATGTGCCTCTGTTCTTCATCCGGACGTTGTCCTCTTTGACCAGATGGTACGTCATATGGACGAGGCGTTCGATGCGGTGGTTCGCGCTGATTTGTTGTTGATTCTGGGAACTTCACTTTCGGTGGATCCCGTGGCCAGTTTGCCGCAATTTGTCTCCCATGGCCATAAGCTAGCCATCATCAACCTGGAAGACACTTATATGGATGAACGTGCGGATCTGGTGATCCATGCCAGTGTCGGACGCACGGTTCACCGCGCGGTGGAGGAATTGTTGTCGTTACCGGGGTATTGATGAAAAAGGCAAAAAATCGCTGGATTGCTGCGTTCACGCCTAATTGCGAAATAACATGGAATAGCCTGAGCGCATAGCTTGATTTGCAGACTTTGGGTTTGAGCATATATGACACTTGTGGTATACTGTTTGAGCTAAATACGCACCCGTAGCTCAGGTGGATAGAGCGGTGGTTTCCTAAACCGCGTCTTGCGGGGGTTCGAGTCCCTCCGGGTGCATTAAAAATGTTGAAATGGCGCGGGTTTTCACGATGATGAAAACCCGTGCTTTTGTTTTTTCTGCACGTTTGCAAATCATTTGCAAATCCGATGCACTCTCGACATCAACGATAACTATCGCCGACTGACCCGGTTTTATTTCCCGTCGAACACCAACGTTGACTAAATTCTTGCGGCACAGTATAGATTTACACATTTCTGTGTTTTATTCTGTCTGGAATTGTCAAATTTAGTTTAGTCATGAAACTCGTAATGCTGGAAAGTGGCAATACAAGCGATCAGTCGGTGAAGTCAGGGGAAAGGTGGAGATTTTCCAGGCGAACCTTCCTGGAAAATACGACCTGACCTTGACGAACTAGTCCCTAAACAAAATGGGAAACGGTCTTGCGACAGCTCTTGGGAGTAAGACCTTAGCTACCCGCCCTTACATGACCTGTGGCAGCTGGTTGCGGTAATACTGGTCACGTTTCATGAGAGGGGGATAGCCACTTTTCGTGGTGTCAATCCGTTTCCGGTTATCGTGAACTTCGATGAATCGGAACACCATGCTTTTCACCGTCTCCCTCTTCAATGTGGCAAAAAAGGACTCCATTCTCGCGTTATCATCGCATCTTCCGGTATGACGCCTACTTTGTACCGCCCCATACCTGGCAAGCGTTTCCCGATACACTTACTGGTATTTTGGCTGCCGCGATCAAGATGAAATAGCATCCCATAGGCTTGATGTTGCAAGGCGGCCAGAGTGAACGCATCAACACAGAGTTCTGCCCACATAAGGCTCGTCATCTTAAACCCCACAATAGCGACATCATCACCATCCAAGACAGCACTGAGATACAGCTTGCCATCTGCTTTCGGGATTTAAGTGATATCTCCCAACCACTTTTGATTGGGGGCAGCGGCACTGAAATCCTGTTGAATGGGGTTTTCACTGGCCTGTGCAGTGGGATCCGCCTTGGTGATTCCCTTCGCATGATATTTCTTCTTCAGCATGAGCTGATAGATTTTGCAAAGTTTCAGAATGACGTAATAGGTACCGTTATATCCGTGGAACAGTGGTAAGGCCAAAAAGATGCGGTATGCACCGTAGTCTTTATTTTCTGCACGAATCTGACGGATCTTCGCCAAAAGATCATCGTATTGATGGAGACGGGTTCGGGTACGCAGCCACTGATAATAGCTTGCTTCGCTGACCTGTAACACCTGGCACATTACTTTCACGCGGTGCTTGGTGTGCTCTTTTTCCCTTTGAGCCCAAATAAATCGAAATAATTCTCGTGCCGCTACTTCTTTTGGCTCTCTGCGAAAAAAGCGAGTGCCTTTTTCAAGATATCATTGGCGGATTCTAGTTCCTTGATCTTTTTTTCTAACGCCCTCCATTCCGCCGTTTTCGGATCGATCCGCTGGTGACCGCTGCCCACAAAGGCCAAGGCCCCGTGCTGATTCCGCTGGCTTCTCCATGTATAAAGCGTGGTGGTTGGGATTCCCAGTTGTGTGGATGCCGCTGATGGTCCGATTTCATCAGTTAGTTTCAGTGCTTCTTCTTTGAATTCTTTGTCATACACTCGCATCTGGATTCCTACTTTCGTTTTTTTATCATTGTGTCCAGAGTTACGAGTTTACTGACTCAACAAAAATGATACTGCTCAATGGTGAGCTAGCGACTCGATCAGACGTTGGAGATGCCATTTTTCCTGGAGGCAGTAAGGGAGGCGCTTGCGACCGCAAAACCCACGATTCTTTATAGTGACCAAGGTAACCATTTCACGAGTCCTCAGTACATCGAATTACTCGTAGGCGCCAGTGTACAGATCAACATGGATGGGAAGGGGCAAGCGCTCGTCAACATTATCACAGAGTGCTTCTGGAGGACGCTGAAGTACGAGGAGGTATACCTTCACGAATACGAATCGCCTCGGCACGCTCGCACGCGGATCACGGAGTTTATACGGGAGTACAACCACACAAGACCGCACCAATCACTGGATGATCAGTACCCGGCTACGGTCTACCACGAAAACCAAGATTCGACGCCATTATCGTCGGCTGTTGTGTAGAGATTTTGCAGAGCGTAGTAATTACGGAAGAACCCTCCCTATAGTCGTCTTCTTCCCGGACGCAATGGTGGTAAGGCCTGAACCAGTCAAGGACTTTCGTGGCATATCCTCGCTACGCTGCGGTATTCCACGATTCCTTGACTGAAAGATAGCCAAATAACCATAAGTTTAAAAACCGTGTCTTGACAAATGGGGCCACCTTAAAGACACCACGTTGGAAGAGGATCTTGCCAAAGATGTACTGGAAATCATTACGATATTTTCTGCGCGGCTCTACGGTTCCCGGTCACGCAAAAACCAGAAATTGATTGAAGGCATGAAGCAGGTGGTGGACGTTGCACAGAAGCCATAAGATTGCGCTTGATCCAAACCATCAGCATGCCACCTATGTTGCTAAAGCCAGTGGTGTGGCTCGGTTTGCCTACAACTGGGGGCTTGCGGAGCGGAAGCGCCAATACGAGATGGGTGAAAAACCAACGCAAGCTCCCCTTCGTCGGCAACTGAACGCGATTAAGCGCGAACAGTTCCCTTGGATGCTGGAAGTCACCAAAAATGCGCCACAAATGGAATTGATTCCCCTTGGTGATCCGTTTGGGCGGTTTTTTCGAGGCGATGCGAAGTCCCCAGCCTTCAAAAAGAAAGGGATTCATGACAGTTTTACGCTCACGAATGATTAATTTTCCGTCAGTGACAAGCGCATTCGCATTCCGAATCTGGGATGGGTACGTATGCGGGAAGTGTTGCGGTTCTCTGGCAAGATCATATCCGCTACCATTTCGCGTAAGGCAGACAAATGGTTTGTGAGTATCACGGTGGATACAGAAGAGATGCCGCCAATGTGCGAAAACCAAGCGGAAACTCGCAAAGCTCCACGCGAAGGTAGCCAATATCCGCAACGACGAACTGCACCAACTCACCACCAGACTGGCAAGTCAATACGGTGTGATCGTCATTGAGGATTTGAACGTCTAAGGAATGATGGCGAATCATCGTTTGGCAAGAGCGGTGAGAGATATGGGCTTTCACGAGTTTCGGCGGCAGTTGGTGTATAAAACGGCGATGCATGGTGGTGACCTCATCGTAGCGGACAGGTGGTTTGCATCAAGTAAAATTTGCTCGAAGTGTGGGACAAAACAAGAAAGCATGCCGCTATCGATACGCGAATGGACATGCTTGGAATGCGGCAGTCATCATGACCGCGACCTGAACACGGCGAAGAATCTGATGAAATTGGCCGTGAGTTCCACGGTGACAGCCTGTGGAGAGCACGTAAGACCTGCTCATACAGAGGCGACCTCGACGAAGCAGGAATTCAACGTCTAAGCTACCTAAGCGTAGATTTGAGTAAGTTTGAAAGAACGGCGAATCAACCCGAATACGGCTTAATCGTTGCACAGAGCGACAAAGATTATGAAAGTATCCGTAAAAGGGAGTCAGGACGGCAGTTGGGGACTGACACAGTCCCACATCTCGAATGCAGACTATCACGGGGCGACTGAGAAATGGCTCGCTAAACATGGTCCAAGTACAGTGATGGCTTTCGTGCAATTCAATGGCGTAAGCATTGACGAGCAGCCACGGGTGTATATTGCAACCTTGAAGGATGTTGTAGTAAGGCTAAAGGAAAGCACGAGCGAGAGAGGAGAAACCATATTATACGAATCGCACACTTGGGGACCCCGAGCGTTCGCCGCAGGAACTACGGACGAGATACCGAAATCATGGGGTTTTTCGCAACAGAGGATAGAGGATATTTTTGCAATGATTGGCTAACTAGGGGGGTTACTCTGGAAGGTAAGTGGGCGTGTCCGCAGTGCGGGAAGCAATGGATGGTAACCAAACATCATATCATCATGATAGATAAGGATTCTCTTAAGTGTGATTGTGGGACAGAGATTATCCACTGGAACGGTGGGGTGTTTTACACAGTAACTCCGTACTCGGAGAAGCCAAAGCCCTCCACCAGATAATCTACCATCTATTGATAAAAAGTATTTTGTTAGTGGGTGGTTTTATTTTTGTCCTGAAAAGGCGTGAAACAAGCGGTTTTCCGTGATGAGCGGAAGTCGCTTGATTCATTTTGTGACAGTGGTGAGCCGCAGGTAGCCGCGAAAGATCGTCACGGAAACCTGCGCCATGTCCATGGCCTTGCTAGCGGCGGTCAGGATGTCGAGGTTGGTGATGGGCGTGTAGTTGGGGCTCAGGATGGCCTGCACCACCTTGCCTTTGGTACGGAACAGCGGGAACTCCTTTTCCCGTTTGACGGCGATCATTCCCCAAGCGGGAAAACGGATGTCGCCTGTATATTCAATGATGTCGACGACGCGTTGACGTCGCAGCGAAGTAATGGCATCGTCGATTGTCTAAAAGCCGCGCTCCGATAGCGCGTCTGCAAACGTGGTGGTCAAGTGTGATGCCTCCTTTTGCGTGATCTGAATGGTCGGGCATTATCATATACATCCAAGAATAAGGAAGCGGGGCAGCCGGTGGCAGGGCCGAAAGTGGTAAAATGCATGCGGTCGAGAACGGTCAAAACGGTGAATCGTCCTTATCGATGATGGGGGATGTGGGGGAATGTTCGCTGGGACGATTGGCGCCACGGAAGAAGCGAAACTGATACAGCACCGATTGATCGTCTTCCGATTCGGAGTGGCGAACGCACTCGGCCTGGTCAAAGTACTTTCCCATCTCCATGTCAAACTTCGCTTCGTCCAGCCATGGGTAGCGCGGGTAACTCGAAGCAATGGCCCATAGCCCTTTTTGCTTATGTTATAATTTTTTAATGAGGGCTATAGGGGGCGGTACTATGCTTTGGAAAGAAGTGAAGGAACGATTTCCCAACCAATGGGTGCTTCTTGAGGTGATGAAGGCTCATACCTTGGAAGGAAACCGTTACATTGACGAGGTGGTTGTCGTTGATCGATTTGACGATTCGACGGCGGCGATGCGTCAATATAGTGAATTGCACAAACAGAACCCTCATCGTGAATACTGTTTTTTTCATACCTCTCGCCCCAATTTAATTGCCCGTGAACGATTCATGGGCATTCGGGGGTCTAGATGAACCTCAACGTGAACTTTGGTCTGCCTTTTGTGTCAGTCACCGTTTATTTTCGAGGATTGAAACTGACATTGGAAAAAGTCTTATTAGATACAGGATCCGCAGGAACAATTTTTAATGCGGATGTTGTTGGTAAAATTGGAGTGGTTCCTGAATCTGAGGATATAGTGGATACGATCAGAGGAGTTGGCGGAATCGAATACGTATACACAAAAGATTTTGATTCTGTTGATTTTGATGGTGTTAGGATTGATCATTTCCAAGTTGAAGTCGGGAGTATGGATTATGGTATGAAGATCGATGGAATCATTGGATTTGATTTTATCCAGAGGGCGGGATTAATCATTGATGTAGAACGTATGCAAGTCTATCCGGGGGGAAATAGAGTAAGATGACACGCTCCTTTTGAAAATATCTTCAATCTTCTGTGGCAGTGAGGTCGTGGTTTTGTCCTGCTGCGGTTCGCCACACCGAACCCGCGTCCAAAACACGTTCTTTATCTAATTTCTAATTTCTGATTGAACTTCTAACACGCTTCTAACGAACATGCCATAATTGACCATAATACAGCAACACTAGATGGACTAGCGCTCAGGTGTTTCCTAAACCGCGTCTTGCGGGGGTTCGAGTCCCTCCGGGTGCATTTATTTTTCCGAGTAAATTAGGATTTTTCCATAGTGCGTTTCATTTTCAGTGCATCATTCAGTGCATCAGTAAGTCTGAATGATGCTTTTTTTTACTCGTAGTGTGTATGACCACTTATTCGTATTACTCATATTGATCAATTATCTCCAGCGCTACTTCCGAAAACTTAGGCACTATATTATGCAATTTCCTCAATATCCCTTTTGCTGTATTCATAGGTTCACGGCGTTGCGTGGCTAAATTACCAAGATGTTAAAAATTTTCTTGGAGAAAGATCTAGCTGATAGCAAAGAAATTCATATGGACTTTGGACTCCTAAGTGATAAAGCCCCTTTTCAATTAATAGCAGAAGATAATTGAATAATTATTTTATTTCGATTTGACATTTGAAACAACACGAAAGCCAATGCCATTAAGGGTAAACACAGCCAGTAGACATCGCGATAACCCACATATTGAGCCATTGCGCCTCCCGCCAAATTACCAATTAATACTCCAATACTTTGTGCATTTGCATAGATAGTGGTAGCAACTCCCGGCGACCCCGGAAGTATGTCCTGAAAGTAACTCAGCCCATTCCCCATCACAATGCCTATGTATGAAGCCTGGAGAAGCTGAGCAGCAAAGATGATCCAAATGTGCGAGGATAGCCCAATGATTGAGAAATCAACCATACCGATAATGCACCCGAATAACATAAGCGTGTGGTTGGAGACCTTTTTCGCAAGTGAACCCAGTCCAATCATCACGGGAATCTCAAGTCCTGCACTTAAACTGATGACGAGTCCTACATCATGCTGTGGTGCATGAATGGTGTGTACGATAAAAAGAGGAGTGTTGAGATTGTAGGCAAATGAGCAGACAAATAATAGCATGAAGGCAATAAACGGTCTGCGAATGGCTGGACGAGGGGCCTTTGGGATAATGGAATGCATTGTAACAGACAAAGTATCTTTCTCTTCCTTCGATCTGCGCCTAAGGTAAGCAAAGACAACAAAGAAAATGCTAATTAGGATCATTGACGTCCCGATGAATAATCCACGATACCCAAAAACACCTAATATTATCGTGCCTAATAACGGGCCAAGTAAAAATCCAAGTGAAAACAGTGACCTCAACGTTGAAGTTGCAAACGTACGGTCTTCGGACTTCGCGACCAACATTGACTCTCGGGCATAAGCAAACATTTGGGGCATCGCTGGAGCACCGCATCCGGCAAGAACACCAATACAAATCAAGAGGGCGAAATAGTTGTGGAACAACAAATAGGTAATGTAGACACATGACAAAGAAACCAGGGCAGTCATGATGAGGTATTTCCTATCAATTAATCCGTCCACTTTTCTCGAAACCAATAAATTTACCAATACACCACAAATAGAATTGACCGCAAGAAGGATACCGAACTCGCTCGGGGTCATCCCTATGACACCCGTACAATAAAGGGACAGATACGGAAAGCTAAGCGACATTGCGACACCCATCATTCCAATGCATATTACCAATATGCCATAACTTTTTATGCCAAATAGGCTCATCACTCTATGGAAGTACAACCGACTTTCGTCTCCCTGCATTTTTCAAGTTTGCATTACCAGAATCTTTAATGTAATAAAAATAGATTAACATAAAAATTCGGGGATTCTCTGCATGAAAAAACAGACATGCAAATATATCCCCCAAATCAAACTACTACTGAAATTCAACACAACGTTAAAATAAACTTTCATACCATTCTAGAAGCGACTTTTCCACCCAATCCTTGGTTTTGTCCTTATCAGCCGGCAAAGAGAACATCACACTGCGCAAAAATGTCCCGTATGGCTCCCCTCGAACATCAATCCGCACATGATCTGCCACTGCTGTTACTCTAATTTGACAAATGGATACATATGCATAACTCACAAACATCTGGTCCTGTTTGGATGATTGAATGTTTAGTGCATCATCTCCTGCAACGAACTTATCCACCACTGGCCGAATCCATGACATCAGTTCGTTAATAGCTGGGTGTGCAGGTTCTGTACTTTTCACCTCGATCTTCTGTCTGCGAATTTCCTTCATGCGATTTTCCAATTCCTTATCCTTAGCATCCTCGTCTTTCTGTGATGTCATAAGAGTCACCTCCATTTTTCGGATTCTTAGCTTTAATCATCAATATGCCAAACGTGTCCATTAAGTTTGGACTAACCTCTTTGGCAGTTTGTCCACTCATTTCCAACAAGAACGACATACGATAGAACATCTCAAAACGAGAGGGGGGGTACAGGAAGCAATCACATTTCAAATCGAAAGGAGGTGTATAGGAAAGGATGACACTCAGCATTCTCAATCATTTAGCTCCTGGAAGTTCGGTGAGCATCTGGTTTGACCACTCGGGATTTTTGCCAACGTACTTTCAATTCATGAATAGCGGCCAGGCGGCTTTTTCTGGCGGCGCGCTGAATGGTGGTCTAACGTATGTGAACGTCTCGCAAATTTTAGCCATTAAAGTAGGTCACTGACCGATGGTTTGCCATTGATCTCAAAATAAAAGGAGGTGATTGATAAGTGACAAGCGGGACAGTGCTGGCTATTTTGAATCAACTAGCTCCAGGTTCAGTGGTGCAAGTCTGGTTCGACAGCTCAGGGTTTCTCCCCACCTACTTCCAGTTCTTTAACGGCACTAGCGCAGCTTTTAGCGGCGGTGCGCTGGACGGCGGGTTGACGTATTTGAACGCTTCTCAGATTTTGGCCATCAGGGTAGGCTAATGGTCTGACAAACCAATACTGTTAGTGCCTAAAAAAAGGGCTGCCTCCATAGCACTATTGTGCTTTGGGGTAGCCCTTTCTCCAAACCAATTCTGTGAGTGCCTAAGTCACAGAACTGTCTTATTCTATGCACGATAGATTGATTTTGATTATCGCTCAGGGTGGGGTGATTTTCCCTTACTATCGCATCATACTCTCCAACCTAGTCTTCACCAACTGCCATTCCTGGTCGATTATGCTGTAATACACCGAATCCCTGACGAATCCATCATACATAATTCGATGACGTCGAAGTACACCTTCCCTGACAGCACCCAGTCTTTCAATGGCTTTTTGGGATCTTTGATTGCGTCCATCTGTCTTGATTTGGACACGAATAGTCCCGAGCGTTTCAAAACAATGTCTTAAAAGTAAATACTTACTCTCCGTGTTGATGCTGGTCCGCCATACCACAGGAGACAGCCATGTCCATCCGATTTCCAAGCTACGATTGGCAGGAGATATATCAAGAAAACGAGTGCTCCCAACTATTTTTTGCGAATCCTTAGCAATGATCACAAAGGGAAATTCGGTTCCTTGCTCTCTTGCCTGAAGTGCATCATCGATAAGTCGCTTCATATCATCCAATGATTGCATGCTCATTGGCATATAAGCCCAGATTTCCTGACTGTTCCCCGCATCATACAACTCATTTAAATCGTTTAGTTCCATGGGGCGTATTTTCACCTTTTGCCCAACTAACTCGATGGGAGTTACCTTCATCATTCCTCACCGTTCTTTCAAACTTACTCAAATCTACACATAGGTAGCTTTGACGTTGAATTCCTGCTTCGTTAAGGCCGCCTCTGTATGAGCAGGTCTTACGTCCTCTCCACAGGCTGACACCGTGGAACTCACGGCCAATTTCATGAGATTCTTCGCCACATTTAGGTCGCGGTCATGATGAGTACCGCATTCCGAGCATGTCCATTCGCGGATCGAGAACGGCATCGCTTTAAACCCTTCCCTCATACTTCATTAGATCCGGTGTTAATGAGCAGTCAAAGCACGTGAACGGTCAGATGGCAAAAAGATGGCGATGATCCCACCAAGAAGAGGCAGTATGGATAATAGTCCAAACACAATGGAAACTCCCAACCAATCAGAGAGGCTTCCCATAAAAATAGAACCGATCCCCCCAGCACCAACACCAAAGCCAATCGATAATCCAGAGGCGAGCGCGATGTTTTTAGGCAACAGTTTTTGCATATACACAACCGTTACCGAAAAAGAAGAGAGCACAGAAAATCCAAATAACAGAAGATCAACATAGGATAGAAATCCACTCAAGTAAGGGAACAGGATGGCAAAGGGGGTCGCCACAAACATCGAGACAAGGAGCAGGCGTTTCAAGCCAAGGCGATCCGACCACATCCCCCCGATAAAGGTTCCCAGAGCGCCCGCTCCGACAAACACAAAATTCAAGGTTTCCGAGGCTTGGATCGACAAGTGATGAAGATAGAAAGGTAGAAATACCACCACGCCAATCTGACACCATGAGCGCAAAATGATGATGGCTGACAGCAAAATGACACCTGTCAGATTGTTTTCGCCCTGTAACTGCATTTGCGACTTTGAAGTTTCTTTGACACTCCTGTTGAGCCACCTCAGCAATTGGCCTGTGTAGAGCAAAGACAGAATCGCCACAGGCAAAAACCAAACCAATCCTTTAATACCTGTATGCACGAGAAAAAGCGGAATCATCAGCGGCCCCACCGCCTGACCAGTATTCCCTCCCACCTGAAATATGGCCTGGGCCAAACCTTTTTTGCCACCTGATGCCAGATGGGTTCCTCTCGATGCCTCAGGGTGAAAAGCCCCAGAACCGAGTCCTGATATCCCTACAAATAGCAACAACCATGGCAAAGAAGGCGCGATTCCCGAAAGCGCCAACCCAGTGATAGATAAAAATACGCCGATGGTGAACCACCATACTCGTGGATGACGGTCCGTAAACATACCAAACAAGGGTTGAGCTACAGAGGAGGTGATGTAGGAAACCAACACGATTAATGTGGACTGGGTATAGTTCAGTTGAAATGCTTGTTTATACAGCACGACGAGCGCCGGTACCATACCGGTCGTCACCAGGTCGTTGAGGAAATGAGCACCGCTAATGGTAAACACTGCACGCCGATATATGGGGAGCGGTTTTGCATTTGTCATTGTTGAGTCAGCCATAATACCTCTCTAAAAGACGCTGTAACGTAGATGCAACAGCCATTTTCTACGATCATAGCACAGAACAGAAATTCACAACAAACCTTGCCATTTAACCAGTACTACATGGGATCATGGAGTGATTGGGTTCATTTGCGTCCAAGCACTACCCCCATCCGTGGTGTAGTAATAGTTATTTTGATCATCCACCAACCACCCGTGTTCCGAATCTGAAAACACCACGCCTAACGGATTGATCTTGCTAAAATCATATCTCGTCCAGGTCTGTCCCCCGTTTGAAGTGGTCATCAAAATTGACCGCATTCCCGCTCCTTTTGTTGCAATTACCGCGATCTCGCTTTTTGAAACCATATCAAACTCTTCGGTTAAATAGTTAGATAACAAAATTCGCCATTTTTTCCCACCATCGATTGTGGAATATAAATGACGGTTCATGATCTCCCCACCAAAAACAGGAGTAATAAACTGAATGTTGCTCGCGTCTGAATCTTGGCCATTCACCATCTGGAGTGTTTTTCCTCCGTTGTGAGTGACAAAAAGATGCCCCCACCCGCTCTGCACAAATCCAGTGAGGTCATTCACAAACGATATCGAAGCATATAAATTTTTCTCTTCACTAGTACTGATGACCTTTTGCCAAGTAAAGCCCCCATCAGAGGTCCGATAAATGGTTCGCTGCAATCCTGTACCATTGGATGTATCTGTGATGACCCAACCGTGCCGTGCGTCTGAAAAGCTAAAAGCAATGACATCCCCTGATACATCGCCAGTTTGAATCCACGTATGGCCACCATCGATGGTCTTTAGGATTGCGCCAGGATCCATTAATGTGCCCACGGAAATTCCATCCCGAGAGTTGAAAAAACGGGTATCGGTAAATAAAGTGGGCCAGAGACGAGGATAAAGTTGTTGCCAGTTGCTTCCCCCATCATGAGTGATCAACAAGGTGTTATGGTAGATTGCGTACCCAAATTTCTGGTTAAGAAAATGAAGATCCCCCATCGGGTCGTCACGATAACCTCCGAGCGCTTTCCAGGTATGCCCCCCATTGGTAGTGAGATAGGTGAGTCCACGTGATTCAGATAACCAACCCACTTTCGCATTCAAAAAATTAAGACTGGCAATGTACCCACCGCCAGGCAATCCATTTTGAGGGCCAGACGAATTAAACCCTGTTGCGGTTACCAGTGACCAGTTCCGCCCGCCATCAATCGTCTGATATAAAGATTTCCCTTGCTCACCTGCACCAGGTTGGCTACCCATGATCATAAACCCCTGTTTTTGCGAAACAAAACTATAAGCGCATTCGCCTTCAAACTCATGGTTTGCAATCGATGTGGGGACATCCAACCGAGTCCAAGTTGTACCGCCATTGTCCGTAGACCAGAAAACTAGAACGGAAGGAATTTCACCGCTCCCCGATTGATTCGGATTGGGAATAAAAGCGCCTTGCCCCGTTCCCATCAGCCATCCGTGCTCTTTGTCCACAAACTGCGCTTGCTCCAAGCGAATGCCCGTCACATGAGGAATGTGTTGATCATGCCATGTTCTTCCTCCGTCTACCGTGACCTTTAATTTGCTTCCGGTAAATAACCAGCCAAATTGCTTGGAAGCAAAACCGATGTTCCCGATCCCTTCGCCTTTTGCTAATCGACGCCAAGTGTGCCCGCCATCAGTGGTAGCAAAAATCGTTTGTCCAATCTCCGCCCAACCGCGCGACGAATTAACGAAGGAAACGGAGTTGATAGAACTTTCTGCATTTTGAGTCTGGTGAACAACCGCCATCACCATATTCAGCTTCCTTGCCGTTTTTGCTGATGATATGGGACCATTCGCCTGTACCCCACAACCTGCAATCAAGGTCATCATGAATAGTGCCGCCATCGCCATTCCCCACGTCTTGTTATGTGGCATGTCTTAAAATTGCCCCCTTCATTCCATAAAAAATAGACGGAAAAAACCAGCTTTGGTTACCAAATCGTTTAATTGGCACATTGACTACTAAATTGTTCTTTGTTGATTTATTAATATAAATCGATAGAGTAGCACAGATTAAATTCATGTATAATTACATTTAATTATACATTTATTCGAACACTTGTTCGCAAAAATTAATTAAATATAGTATAATGACAGTATCAATTCTTCAAGGCAATGGCATGTTGGAGGTGCCTTTTAGAGATGCAAAAAGCTAAAAACGAAAGACATCACTCCTTTCGTCCCACCGTTCTCAGCATGTTCAGCGGTTGCGGTGGAATGGATCTGGGATTTTTAAATGCTGGATATGACATAGTTTGGGCAAACGACATCAGCCCTGATGCATGTTTAACCTATAAAAAAAATATCGGTGATATTATCGAAGCAGATGTCAATGATGTCGAAATCCCCAAAATTACTGATCTAGATGTCCTTATTGCCGGATTCCCCTGCCAACCTTTTTCAAACGCCGGCAATCGGAAAGGGGTAGGAGAGAAGCGTGGCACACTTTACATGAACACCATTGAATTTATCTCTCATTTACACCCTAAGATCGTTTTGCTTGAAAATGTACGAGGATTGCTTTCCACAAAAACCCAAAACGGTTACCTGCTTGAAGATATTTGTATGGAACTCACTGAATTGGGATATGAAGTGCACTTCAAGCTGGTCAATGCGTCACATTACGGTGTTCCCCAAAATAGATTGAGAGTTTTTATCGTAGGCATTTTAAGTGACAATTCTCTGGGTAAATTTAAGTTTCCTCATGTGGTTGAAGATTGGGATTTATCCATAGGAACGTGTATTTCAAATATTGAAGAAGGTACCCCAAACCATGATCAATTCTTGCATTTGAATCCTCAAGCTGTGTATCTTGGAGGATTGGTACCAGAAGGTGGTTCATGGAAGGATATTCCTTATGAATTACTTCCCGCTCGCTTAAAGAGAATTAGAGATGATATGGCAAAGTACAGATGGCCTAATTTTTATCGTCGTTATCACCGAAGTGAAGTAGCTGGAACAGTGACGGCAGCCTTTAAGCCTGAAAACGCCGGGGTTTGGCATCCATTTGAAAAAAGAGTTTTATCAGCACGCGAAATCGCACGCATTCAAAGTTTCCCTGATAATTTTATTTTTGAAGCAAAAAGTACAAAAGCAATTTACGAAATGATCGGAAATGCAGTGCCACCAAGGTTGGCCAAAGTTTTTGCGAACGCGTTTAAGACCGTTCTTATTGGTGAAGACATAATATCAGATGAGCCAGTGCGTAAATTTTCATCCATACGATTTGGAGAAGTGCCTGTAAGGGTTAGTGATGCTGAGGTTGTTTATGACAAAAAGCAGGAACAATATGAGCAGTTATCGATCCCCATTTAGAAGGTTAGGAAGAAGATGATCCTTTGTATTTCACTCCAGAAGTTTTCAATGAGTTCTATGGACAATTGCAGATGAAACGAACTGAAGGTAAGACAGGAATGGAGAGGACCTCCATCTTGGCTACCTTCCTATCATTTGATCGTCTCGAAAGGGATTTATCTGCTGCATCCATTGATTTGTCAGATGGAACTATTGCCAGAAATTTAATCAAAAATTATTATCATGATTGCTTAACGATGGGTGAACTACATGGAAAGCCTTATGAAGTCGTGGATTTCGGATGGATACAAGATGCAGGAACAAGGCAATTGGCGTCAAGATTAAGTTCCAATTTCCTTACAACGGGGCTAAAGAGAGCCTCTGAGTTAGCAAATCCCAGCGACTGGCCACGTAGGCCGAAAGCCCCTTTGCTGCAACTTGGATTACCACTGGAAGGCAAGAGATGGGGAGTTGCAAAACATCCCGATTGGATGACAAATTTAGAGACAGTATTTGGAGATCGCATTTGTGGGCTGAACACTTTTCCGCTGATTGTGTTTTTGCTCAGGCATCAAGAACTGGAGTTCATCGACGATCCACTCCTGTTGTTGAAGAATGGTTTGTCAACCATTTATACACCTGATTTAGTGGAATGGTTAGTCTCACACGCCGCGATACCAATGAATTGGTCAATATCGTTTTTCTGCAAAGAAGATAAGCTTTTCATGTACACCATAAGCCCTTCCTTCATCACCATAACCTATGAGGAATCGGTGATAGGAGAAAGTAATCCGGATATTGTGGATATACTTGATGCATCCAACGAAGATGATATCCCATTTACAGTACAACCAATTATAATCAAAAGAATAATAGCTGCGTTGATCGCAGGAAATCACGTGATTCTAACAGGTCCACCGGGCACGGGAAAAACTACGCTGGCCACTATGATTGCAAAGCAAATGAACCCAAACGGCTATGAAACGTATACAGCCACTTCATCTTGGACCAATTATGATGTCATAGGAGGCTATTTACCCGACCCATCGAACCCACAAACTTTACGATTTGAACCTGGTTTGATTACAGAAAACTTGAGGGCAAATAAATGGGTAATCATCGACGAACTCAACCGTGCTGATATGGACAAAGCATTTGGAGAGCTATTCACAGTTCTGACTGACAAAAAAGTAGGACTGCCCTATCATATCGTTTCAGAAAATTCAACAAATCATGCGTTAATCAAAAAACGTATTGTAATCATTCCTGAAAAGATGATATCAAGCATTTCGGATGAAGAAGACGCCTTTATCGTATATAAAAATTGGCGAATGTTAGGAACGATGAACACGTACGACAAGAGCAGTCTCCAACAACTCTCCTATGCATTTATGAGAAGATTTGCATTCATTGAAATTCCAGCTCCTACGAATAAAGAAATGAAGAAAATTATTTCAAACTGGCTGGATAATCACGAAATTCCTTATCCCCAAAGGAACCATGTAGAGGAAGTATTAGAAAGTATCTTTTGCAGGGGGCTAGCATCGATTGGATTGGCGCTCGGGGCTGCGATTCCGATTAGTATTCTCAAATACACAGAAAAGCGCATTTTGCTTCCCGACTCAATGATGAATTATTTTTCCCATCTAGTACCTGATGATGAGGATCGCAGTGACACGACAACCAACGGCACGGCATTCACCTCGGACAGCATCAATCCCATTCTTTTGGAATCATTCGGTATGTATCTCTACCCACAATTTGAAGGTCGGAGACGGATGCATGACAACATTGTACTAGTCATTGTTACAGCTTTGGGAATCGACAAATCAACTCCAGAATACTCCTTAGTGGACCAAAGTATCGCTGCCTGGACAGGCGTTTTAGCTGGGGAATTTTAATGGGAAACACATTCGTTTATCAGCCTGCCTATTGGGCTTCGAGAGTAGAAAGGTACCTATTTGGAAGACTTGATGCTCAATGGGACTCAACCATCTCCATAGAAAATAACAGTCTTTATCCATTTTTATTGTTATTGACAAAATTCACAGGCGAAGATATCAGGTGGTTAGCCAGGCTCTATCACATAGCTAATACCAAAGGCGCTTGGGGTTATCTGGTAAACGAACTTCCTGAATACATTCATTCCATGGCATGGTCTATGAATAAGCAAGCTGTCATCAGTGATCGAATACAAGGAAACATCCTTTGGCATGATACGTTTCGAAGAAGAGTATCTAGTGGGAACCCATTTGTGTTTGTGACTTAAAATCCCGAGAAAGATTACAATACGCAAGAGAATAGATTGCTCGTTTTCTACTTAAAACAACTTTCAAATATTGTTTATTCATCTCAAAACCCTTCAAGTCACCAGTCAATTGGGATTCAAATCAACGATGTGATCAGAACTTCAATTCAATTACTACATTCACCCTATCTGAGAGATATATCGGTTCCTCATTATCCAACTGCGGTGATGGTGCATGCAGCTTATCGTCATAAAAGAAAAGTTTATTATCGGCTTGCAGAACTTTGGTTAGAATTTGAAAATACCGTTCTCTATCCCAATATTAATAGCTTGAAACAACTTTTGTCCAAGGGATGGATTCGCCCCAAAATTGAAACAAACACCGATGACCTATTTGAGCTCTACACACTGATCTCGACCATTTCCGCAACTGAACAATTGCTGTTACATGAAGATGGAGAATTTCATACGAAGTACAACGTTGTACGCCCTAATGGCCTGCCAATCATTGCACGAATACAGTCGACAAACTTTACAGCGGAGATTTCCTTCGATCGTTCTCCTTCTCATTTATTTGGAAAAGAAGAAAGTGCTTCTAAATATCGAAAAATCATTGATCTTTATGATGGTATAACCGGAAATTCTCGTCGTCCGGATGTTTTATTGAAAATCATCAAAAAAGGCAGACCGGAAGTTAAACTGATAGTAGAGGCAAAAAACACATCCGCCTTGAGCACTTATGCCAGTGATAGTGTCTACAAGGCGTTGGGTTATCTTAATGATTATGGACAACTGTGGGTATCCGGGCAATTTCCTAAAGTAATTCTCTCATTTCCTTATGGAATTGAACCTAAACTGGATAAGAAGGCCGAATGGTTGAAACAAGAGGTGGCCATTGTCAGCGGAGATATTGAAGAAAAGCTTTCAAACATTATCTCGACAATATTGTTTAATCAGCCAACTTTATCGCGATAAAAGTCAGCGCACGATCTCATTTTCACTCAATCTGTCTCACTGTCCTTTTGCGAATATGCCCTAACAATGCGCGTTCCAACCGGTCATTGGTTCCCCAGTCCTGTATGCCAACGTTTGAAAGCACATAGAGCCCCGCCTGCAAATCATCCGCATTCAGATCACTAGGAATTTCTCCCGTCTCGCGATAGGCGCTTTCGATATAGTGAAAAATCCAATGCAGTGCTTCATCTCCGCCAAAAGACGATTCAACATCCATCACTTTTTTCCCCCAGCGGCGAAGCATCAGCACCTCTTTTCGATAAGCGGAAAAAATCGGCATATCCCGTTCATACGGTAGATTGGCATACAGACTGTGAAGTATTCCTGTGTAATACCAGATTTGCGCCTCACTACCCGAGTGTTTTACTCCAGAATGAAACCTACCCCAAACCGCCTCACCAATCGTTTCTAAATCAGCCAAGATGCTGCGCAGATTGTGCAGTTTGTCCGCGCACACCAGTACCTTTACATCCATGGGAGCCACTTTTAATGTTTCCAGTGTATGATCCTTGCGTTCTTTCCATAATAGTGACTTATCAGGCTCAGAGGCAGCATCCACCAACTGGGCCACTTGCACCCCAAATAACTGAACCACCTCATCGTAAGTAGCCGAAGTATCTTCAAGCACATCATGAAGCAATCCTGCAATCACGAGTTCAGCGCGATATCCATAGGACAAAAGTAACATCGCCACCGCATAGGGATGGGATATATAGGGGATCCTTGTTCCCTTTCGATACTGTCCTTCATGCATACTCGCAGCAAATTGGATGGCTTTGTCCAGTATTTCCCGCAATTCCGGTACCTCCTGCATTATTAATAAAATATCAACCCATATAAAGCTAATTTTAAATCTTCCCCAATATAATTCAGACAGTTATGATATCTGTGGCAGTTGTTAAACCAATCCGGAGGTGCCCCATTGAGCCCATATAGTTTTATATCGCACTTGCAATGCTCATTCTGCGGCAAAGAATACAAAGCGGACAGTATCATTCAAGTTTGCGAATCTTGTGGTTACCCACTATTTGTTCGTTATGACCTTACATCTATGAAAAAAAGCATCGATCGCGATTCCCTCATAAGCAGACCGCAAAATTTCTGGAGATACCATGAATTACTGCCTGTGCATGATCCTGCAAATATTGTATCGTTCAATGAACCATTCACCCCCATCGTACCACTGTCAGAAACAGGCGCAAGCATGAACATGACCCGTCTCTATGCTAAGGATGAAGGCGTACTGCCTTCAGGAACATTCAAAGCGCGAGGCGCTTCTATTGGCATCTCCAAGGCGAAAGAAATGGGCGTCAGTGCTATTGGCATCCCAACAAATGGTAACGCCGGCGCAGCTTGGGCTCTTTATGCCGCAAAAGCCGGCATCGACATCACTGTGGTGATGCCCAATTCTGCACCCATCACACCACAAAAAGAGTGCTTAATAGCCGGAGCCAATCTCTACGTAATCGAAGGCACGATTGGCGATGCGGGAAAAATCCTTCCTAAATTAGTGAATACCGACAACTGGTACGATGTTTCCACACTGAAAGAGCCCTACCGGCTCGAAGGCAAAAAAACCATGGGCTTTGAAATCGCAGAACAATTTTCTTGGTCCGTTCCCGATGTCATCGTTTACCCGACAGGTGGTGGCGCGGGCGTGGTAGGTATCTACAAAGCCCTGTTGGAACTACAGGAACTGGGCTGGATGGAAAAACGCATGCCTCGCTTTGCCATCGTTCAAGCCGATGGTTGCGCCCCACTCGTAGAAGCCTATCAAAAAGGGGAACGCTTCTCCAAAGAGTGGCAAGACCCGCACACTATCGCATTTGGCATGCGCGTTCCAAAAGCGCTTGGCGACTTCTTGATCCTTGATGTCTTGCGTGAGACTGATGGCATTGCCATTAGTGTAGATGATGAATCCATCCATGCAGAACGAAAAAATGTAGTGAGAAGAGACGGCCTTCATGCAAGCCCCGAGGGAGCAGCCGGAATCGCCGGTGTTCGCAAATTACGGGATCAAGGCTGGATTCGCCCTGACGAAACAGTACTCGTGATGAACACAGGATCAGGATTAAAATACACCGACCAAATTACAGAAACCCCACGGACGTATGCATTTTCGGCAACCAAGTGAGTAAGTAGGAGGAATGAGGATGAGCATCACAGCAAAATGTTGCTTCATCAATGGCGAATGGCGCACCGCAGCTGTGGAAGAAGATGCACTTATCCACATCAGAAATCCGTGGAGCGATGAAGTTGTTTTTACTTATGCAGAACCCGGACCTGATCTCATCAATGAAGCCATACAGGCAGCGCAAACTGCCGTATCGCATCCATTACCGCCGCGTATAAGAGCGGATATTTTATCCAAAGCATCGGATTTGCTTGCAGAGCGCAGCGAAGAAGCGGCGCGCCTCTTAACTTTGGAAACGGGTAAACCCATTCGCGATGCGAGATTAGAGGTTTCAAGAGCTGTTAAAAATTATAAAGCAGCTGCCGAAGAAGCGGCAAGGATTCAAGGCTATACCGAAGAGCAGGAAGCGGCAAACGGCGAACGGATTCTCAGCATGACCGTAAAGGAACCACTCGGCGTCGTATGCGCCATTACTCCTTTCAATTTTCCAGTGAATATCACATCACTGAAAATTGGCCCAGCGCTTGCTGCCGGCAATGCCGTTATCCTAAAACCAGCGGATGCCACCCCTGCAACCGGCGCCTTTATCGTCGACCTGATGATGGAAGCGGGATTACCGAAAGGCTATCTCAACCTGGTCTTTGGAGGTCCTAATGTCGGAAAGGCGCTGGTGGAAAACCCGGACATCGCGCTTTATACGTTTACTGGCAGCGTAGCTGTCGGCGAAGACATCAAGGCCAAATCCGGCCTCCGGCCTGTGATTTTGGAACTGGGTTCGAATGCACCAAACATTGTTCACCGCGATGCCGATCTCGACACAACGGTCGAAGCACTGGTAAAAGCGGCATTTTCCTTTGCCGGACAAGTTTGCGTTTCTGCTCAGCGCATCTTTGTTCATCAGGAGATTCTCGATGCCTTTTTGGAACGCTTTATGGCCCGCGTTCGTAGCCTTCTCCTGGGGGACCCAATGGATGACGAGACAGAAGTGGGTCCACTCATCAATACGAGCGCAGCACTGCGGATTGAGCGGTGGGTAAACGCCGCCGTCGAACAGGGAGCTGTCGCCCTATCAGGTGGGAACAGGCAAGGGAAATTGATGCCACCCGTTGTCCTCACACAGGTAAAACCTGATATGGATGTCATGAGCAAGGAGCTTTTTGGTCCCGTGGTTAATATTTTATCTTATGAAACGGTTGAGGAAGTCATCGAGAGGTGTAATGACAGTGATTACGGGCTGCAAGCTGGTGTTTTCACGAATGATTTGCAAACTGCTTTTGCCATTGCCCATGGACTGAAAATAGGAAGCGTCAACATCAACCAATCTTCCACAGCGCGCCCTGATACGATGCCATACGGCGGAGTAAAAAACAGTGGAATCGGCAAAGAAGGGGCTCGTGTATCCGTTGATCTGATGAGCCATACCAAAGTAATTACTGTACGCCATCAAATTTATTAATTCCAAGTCAAGAAGGGACGCGCGACGATGAGTATCGTTGAAAATAAAACCTCCTATCCATGGCATGATTCAAAGGAACATGACCGCAATCACGTGTGGCACGCTTTTGGTCCTGTAAAAGGCGACACTTGGATGGTCGAGCAAGCGGAAGGCACTTATGTAACCGACGTCGATGGAAATCGCTATTTGGATGCTATGTCCGGACTCTGGTGCGTCAACGCAGGGTACGGCCACGAACGGATCGCCAAAAAAGTCTACGAACAAATGATTCAATTGTCATATTACCCGATGACTGCTGCCCATATCCCTGGCGCCCAACTGGCAGACAAATTGAACGAACTGTTGGGGGCGCCCTACCGGATTTTTTATGCCAACAGCGGATCAGAAGCGAATGAAACCGCCTTTAAAATGGCCCGGCAATATCACTTCTTAAAAGGCAACTCCACCAAATTCAAAATCATTTCCCGTTATCGCGCCTATCACGGCAATACGCTAGGAGCACTTGCAGCCACCGGGCAACAGCAGCGCAAATACGGTTATGAGCCTTTGATGCCTGGATTTATCCATGTGCATCCGCCCGATCCGTACCGTGACCACGCGGAAAATGACCTAGAGGCCTATGGTGAAAAAATGGCTCGTGACCTGGAAAAAACGATCCTCTGGGAAGGTCCCGAAACAGTTGCGGCCATGATAATGGAACCCATCATTACTGGCGGTGGGGTGTTGATCCCTCCTGCCAACTATATGCCACTCGTCTCCGCCATTTGCCGAAAATACGACATCCTGCTGATTTCTGATGAAGTCATCAATGGATTTGGCCGAACGGGTAAAAACTTTGCCTTTCAACACAGCCACGTTGTGCCTGACTTTGTCACCATGGCAAAAGGTATTACCAGCGCCTACCTTCCATTATCCGCGATTGCGGTGCGCCATGATATATATGATGTGTTTGCAGAGGCAGAAGGCGAATATGCGCGGTTCCGTCACGTCAATACCTTTGGCGGACACCCCGTCAGTTGTGCGGCGGCACTTGAAAACCTTGCCATATTTGACGAATTGGATCTGGTTCAGCGCTCTGCTGAAATGGGAGTTGTTTTGATGAATCATTTGCAAGCATTGAAATCACTCCCTGTTGTCGGTGATATTCGGGGACTTGGACTTCTCGCCGGCATTGAACTCGTTGCGGACCGTGACACTCGCGAACCGTTATCTTTGGATCTCATGAACAAAATCGTTGCTTTCTGTAAAAATTCCGGCATAATTATCGGGAAAAACGGGGATACGGTAGCTGGGCTCAACAACGTGATTACGCTTGCTCCACCGCTCATCACGACAGAAGAGCAGCTCATCACCATTGTAAGCACGTTAAAATCAGCCATCGAATCAATTTTATAAGATAAAAAAGCCTCCTGGTTCCCGTCATATTCACGAAAACCAAGAGGCTTATTTCAAATTCATTAGGCCTTCGTTGTTTTATAAGTCAGTATATGATATAGCCAAAGTAAGACTAAAAACACAACCCCGGTAAGCACCGAGATTCTTGTCAATGGCGAGATCAGAATAGCAGTAAAGGAGGCGATGACAAGCACCAGCCCCAGTATGGGGGTGAGTGGCCAAAATGGAACAGGGAAATCAAGTCGTTTGCCTTCTTTATTCATACGACTGCGAAAAACCATTTCACTCACCAGAATCACGCCCCATACCCACAGGTCTGCAAAAGCGGACGCACTGGTGATCCAGACATACACGTTGTTGGGTGAAATATACGTAACGACTATTCCTATTAAAATAGCGAGACCAGTCAGCCAGACAGCAATATGCGGTACTTTTCGCTGATTCAGTCGTCCCACAAACTGCTCATGCCGAGTGCCAATAGCACTGCCAAAGAGAATACGACTGCCTCCATATAGACCGGTGTTGCAAGACGAAAGTCCAGAGAGAATAATAATGAGGTTCACAAGGCCAGCGGCAAAAGGAATGCCGATTTTGGCAAACAAGAGCACATAAGGACTGCCCTGATGATTGATCAGGTAATTCCAAGGGAATGCGCTTAACATGATAAAAATAGAGCCGACGTACAAGATCGCAATCCGCCACGTCACCGTGTTGAACGCACGCTTGATATTCTTCTTGGGATTCAGTGTTTCCGCCGCCTCTACGGCAAGGGTTTCAACGCCGCTATAAGCTTGTACTGTGAGGGAGATCGCCATCGCAATTCCCATAAACCCACTTGGAGCAAAACCACCATGTGCCCAGAGGTTGACGAAACCCACCGGATGTCCGGCGTTAAAAAGCCCGGTAGCAATAATCAGCGCGCCGAACACCATAAACAGAGTGACAGCAAACACTTTTAAGACGGAAAACCAGTATTCTACTTCACCAAATATCTTGACCGATAGTAGATTTGTAATGATAAACAACACAAGCGCAATAAGTCCAGGCAACCACGCGGGAAGTGAAGGAAACCAATATTCCATGAGTTTTCCGATGGCAGCGAGTTCTGACATCACTGTGGCGACCCAATAAAACCACCACATTCCCGTGGTGATAAAGCTTGTCCGCTCACCAAGCCACATTTTAGCATAAGCGCTAAATGAGCCGGCAATAGGCTGATCCACTGTCATTTCGGCTAGGGTTCGCATGACAATAGCCACGAGCAGACCGCAAATGATAAAATCAATAATGACAGCAGGACCTGCAAGCTTTACGGATAAACTGGCGCCATAAAAAAGGCCCACGCCAATGACGCCGCCAATGGCGAGCATCTGGATTTGCCGATTGGACAGACTGCGTTTAAGGCCGCCAGTGCCTGCATCATCTGAGATTGTCACATCGTGTTGAGTTGAATCTGACAAGTACATGCCCCCTTACCTGTTTTTATACTTTCCAAGTATTGATTTTACCTTTACAATAATCGGGGAGGTTGATTGAATTTGTTTCGTGAAATATGCAAAGGTAAGATTCACCGCGCGACAGTGACCGAAGCTGCGCTAGACTATGTAGGCAGCATTACGATTGATCGCGCATTGATGGATGCGGCAAACCTGCGCCCTTATGAAATGGTGCAGGTAACCAATGTCTCCAATGCCGTGCTATGGCGTACGTATGCCATCCCTGCAGAGGCAGGATCCGGTACGATTTGCCTGAACGGGCCACCGGCACGCTTGTTTCAACCGTCAGATCTCGTGATCATTTTGTCACTCGCCACCGTCACGGATGAAGAATATGAAAATACCACGGCAAACGTAGTGCATGTGGACGGAAAAAATCAAATTACAAAAATTGAATCCCACCACCTGTGGGAATTATAGAATAATTTCGTCGCATACAAAAGGCTGGAATCAGTGAAAACCGATCTAGCCTTTTTTTATTGCGCTCCATTCAGAATTTGTTCGGCCAATCGATACAATACTGAAGGACTAACCACCTCTTGTCTCCCAAGCACTGGATGAATGGTGTACGCCTGTGCAATCCATCTTCTGCCACTCACTTTTCGAAGCCCTGTCGCAGTAAAGGTGATACCTTCCATTTGTACATCTATCGGAAATTTTGGAATATCCATCTTCCCACTTCCTTCTAGGTCCGCACCTCTATTTTCAATGGAAACGCTGGGAAATGCAACTTTTAAGTTTGCGTTTTCAAATAAGACTCAATTTTCTAACAGACCATGGAGATATATTTATGAGTTAAAATGAAGCTTGGGTGCTTTGAGAGTGAATGATTTACTGTCATATTTCAGACAAAGGTGGCGAGATCCATGAAAACAGACATTGAAATTGCACAAGATGCACACCTTCTCCCTATCAGGGACATCGCTAATCAATTGGGACTTGCTGAAGAAGATTGGATTCCTTATGGACACGACAAGGCAAAAGTCGACCTTACACTTTTACATAAGCTAAAAAACAAGCCGGATGGAAAACTTATCCTAGTTACTGCCATGAGCCCTACACCAGCAGGTGAAGGCAAATCCACCGTTACCGTAGGCTTATCGCAGGCGCTAAACAAAATAGGAGTCCGTGCTATCGCAGCATTAAGAGAGCCTTCTCTCGGTCCCAATTTTGGGATGAAAGGCGGCGCAGCAGGAGGCGGATATTCTCAAGTCGTTCCCATGGAAGACATCAATTTGCATTTTACTGGTGACTTTCACGCCATCACTGCTGCTCATAACCTGCTATCCGCTTTAATTGATAACCATCTTTATCAAGGCAACGCCCTGCAGCTCGACCCGGACCGCATCACGTGGAAACGTGTGCTCGATATTAACGATCGCGCGCTTCGCGATGTGGTCATCGGACTTGGTGGCAAAAAGAACGGTGTCACGAGAGAGTCTGGATTTGATATTACGGTCGCGTCAGAAATCATGGCTATCCTTTGTCTAGTCGAGACCACATCCGAATTAAAAGAAGCGTTATCCCGTATTCTCATTGGCTATACCTATGATCGCAATCCCGTATACGTCAAAGACCTTGGCGCAGAAGGGGCGATGGCCACCCTTTTAAAAGACGCTATTCACCCCAATTTGGTACAAACACTGGAAAATACACCGGCATTTATTCACGGTGGCCCTTTTGCTAACATTGCGCATGGCTGCAACAGTCTAATGGCCACCAAACTCGCCCTCAAACTGGGAGAAATAGTCGTGACTGAAGCTGGGTTTGGCTCAGATCTCGGCGCGGAGAAGTTTTTTGACATCAAATGTAGAAAAGGCAGTTTGAGCCCCGACGCGGTGGTAATTGTCTCCACTGTTCGCGCTCTGAAATACCATGGTGGTATCCCCAAAAAAGAACTGACGCAAGAAAATTTAACGGCCATCAAGCGAGGATTTGCCAACTTAAAACACCATGCTGCTATTATTGAAAAATACAACGTCCCATTTGTTATCGCACTCAATCGTTTTGCTGGTGATACTCAGGCAGAAATCGATCTCGTCAATTCTCTTTGCGAGGAATCCGGCTTCACTGTGGCCCTGACAGAGGTTTGGGAAAAAGGGGGAAGCGGTGGCATTGAACTTGCCAGTGCAGTGATCGCAAAAATCGAACAGCCAAGGCTCTTGTTCCATCCACTTTACGATCAAAACCTGTCTATTGAGAAAAAAGTGGAGACAGTCTGCCAGCAAATTTATGGCGCATCTGCTGTAGAATTTACTCCAGAAGCGAGTCGCAACATCGACGAATGCAAGCGTAATGGGTGGGATCATTTGCCGATTTGCATTGCAAAAACTCAGTATTCCTTTTCTGATAATCCCATGTTAGTGGGGGACCCACAAGAGTTTACCATCACCGTTCGAGAAATCCACCCAAACTTAGGCGCAGGATTTTTGGTTTGTTTGACAGGAGACATCATGACGATGCCAGGATTGCCAAAACAGCCTAATGCACTGCGAGTCGATGTGGATCAAAGTGGAAAGGTCACCGGTCTCTTTTGAGACGGTGACTTTCTTTTAATGAGCCTCTGCAACAAATGCAGTAAATTTTTCATAAGGTAGAGGTGGACTGAAATAATAACCTTGGAAATTATTGCAACCTCGTTCTACTAAAAACCTGACCTGATCTGCTGATTCCACCCCTTCTGCGATAACGGATAATCCCAAATGACTAGCCATTGCGATGATGGTTTCCACAATCATTTCCGAACTGGGAATGGTCATCATATCCACGACAAACGAGCGGTCAATCTTTAGTTCATTCAAGGGCAAATTTTTCAGATAAGCAAGCGAAGAATAGCCTGTCCCAAAATCGTCAATGGAAAAATGAACTCCTAATTGGCTGAGGCGTTGCATTTTGGCAATCGTATTTTCCGCATAGTCAATGAGCACGCCTTCTGTTACCTCAATGGTTAAATAGTGTGGATCAACGCCAGTTTCTGCAATAATCCCCATCACCATTTCCACAAAATTGGCTTCATGAAACTGTCTGGGACTCACATTAACGGATACAAACACTTGCTGACCCGATTCAATGAGTTGGCGCAAAAGAAGACACGATTGCTTCAATACCCACTCACCAATCGGTACAATCAATCCCGATTCTTCAGCAATCGGGATAAAACGTTCCGGGCTGATCAATCCTCGCTTTTGATGATGCCAGCGCAATAGTGCTTCTACCCCCCGCAAATTACCATCATGATCCGTTTGCGGTTGATAAACCAGTTCCAATTCGTTTCGATCCAGCGCGTAATAGAGATCCTCTTCCAAACTGAAGCGATTTTCCGTTGCCGTCATCATTTCTTCTTCAAACAGGACGATCATATTTCTTCCCCGATCTTTTGCCACATGCATCGCCATATCCGCTTCTTTGACGATATCTTCGTAAGTCTGATTATTATTGGAAAAAATAGTGGCACCTATGCTTACTGTTAATGCATACATACTATCGCCTATTGGATAATTTCCCACGAGTGCTTGAAAGATATCGTTCGTTGCGTACTGTAGCATAGACCAGGCTGTTTCTTTCTCATTTGCTAAATCACTCATCAAGATGACAAATTCGTCTCCCCCAAATCGCGAGGCAACCGCATCAGCAGAGAGGATTCCCTCCAATTTTTGCGCGACTAAACTTAACAACACATCGCCCATTTCATGGCCGCGAGCATCGTTCAAATACTTAAACCGGTCTAGGTCAATCAATATCAATCCGCCGATATTCTGTCGTAACCGCGCATTTTCCATGGACAATTTCAGTTGTTCCATGATCAGTCTGCGATTGGCAAGGCCCGTTAACGGATCATAGTGAGACAAACGTTCAATGTTGGCTTCGAGAACCTTCTTTTCCGTGAGATCAAAGAATGTAGCAATGTAATTGACGATCAGATTAGTTTCGTCCTTGACCGCGCGAATGGTGATCCATTCAGGGTATATCTCTCCATTTTTACGCTTGTTCCAAATTTCCCCTTCCCATGTGCCTTGATTTTTCAAACTCTCCCAAAAGTGTTCATAAAATAGTTTGTCGTGTAGTCCTGACTGAAGGATGCGCGGATTTTTCCCCACCACCTCGTGTTGTTCATATCCTGTCACTTTGGTGAACGATTGATTGACGCGCAAAATGATGCCATCTTCATCGGTGATGGTCATCGCATCAGCAGTTTCAAACGCCACATCGGCTAGGCGCAGTGTCTCCTCCATTCTTTTGCGAGCTGTCACATCATGCACAACCGAGTACAACAATTGACGATTACCGTCATAAAAAGGTGCAGAATACACTTCCATCAGTCGCTTTTCCCCAGAGGCGAGGCGATGTTCATAAATGGAGCGTTCTTTATCGCCATTCATGAACTCAAGCATATTAGTGTGCAGCTCTTCCCTTGAAATCTGGCTAATATCCAAAACGTTTTTTCCCAGAAATTCTTCTCGGTTCCATCCATAATGTTCAATGGCTGCTTCATTGACATTCAGCAACTTTCCATCTTTGGGATCAACCAAAAACGCCGGTGCTGTACGGTTCATTTCAAACAACATACGAAAATGTTCTTCACTTTGCTGGAGTGCAGCTTCTACCGCCTTGTGCTCCGTGATGTCCAGTGCGATTCCTGTGAGAATTTTATGATGGTGCTCATCCTCATCCAATGCCACATAGGAAATTTCGAAAATTCTCGAATTAAATGTAATTTGATCAGTGAAGGCTACCTCATTAGTGGTCACTTGCATGGCCAGTCTGATATGAGCTATTATCTCAGGATAGTCCGTATACATTTCATATATATTTTCTCCGATCAACGATTCGGCTTGAATCTCTATATCCTTTAACCGCTTGCCCATGGCTGTAATGAATGTGCCACTGGCATCCAGTGCAAAAAGTATCACAGGCAAATTCATCATGGCGGCAGACAAACGCGATTCTGATTGCGACAACGCCCTCCGAGTTTGCTTTAATTGCCCTCGTTCCTCTTTAATCATAAAAAATACCAGCAACATTGTTAAAACGATGTCGAACCCCAACGAATAAATGGTCGTAGCTTTTTCAAACCGGATGTCACGCATCATGGTATCCATGGCTTGGCCAATTCGGTTGTGCACTAGACTTTTGTAATGTACAATCTCATCGATTGCTTTTTTCCATTCTTGCCTGACCACATCTATATTGGCTTGTTGGGCCAGCGCAGTTAAGTCGGAAGACTCCTCGTTGGCAATCAGGTTGGCTAATTTAATTTGCACCTGATGAGCAAATGGGTTCACGCGCCTGAGTACGAGAATGTTGTCTAAATTCAACTCGATAGATTGCGCATTTTCGTATTGACTGGTGTATAATTGAAATTCGCTCATTTGTTGTAGATGTTGATTTTGTGTCACTTCATTAATGAAGATGGTGAACATGCCTACTAGCATGATGAGGAGAAAGAGTAAGAACAGTCTGCGGTTTTCCCACCATTTCCGGCGCAACTGACCATCTCCCTCCACGTGCTGTTTTTGCTGTTTTTCAATATTATAAGCCAACTTTTTCACTAATGGAAAAAGTTTTATTGGTTATCAAGCGAGTTTTAAGGATAGTATGATATATTGAAAATTACTGAGTATGAAATCTTCAGAGGTGAAACCATGCGTATTTTAATTACTGGTGGGGACGGTTTTTGTGGTTGGCCCACCGCATTGTACCTATCCAATAAAGGCCATGAAGTGGCGATTCTTGATAATGAGATCCGAAGAGAATGGGATCAAGAACTTGGTATTGCTTCTCTTATCTCCATACCCACAATGGAAGAACGGGTAAACGAATGGCAAAAACATGCTCCTGTACCGTTTCGCGCTTATCATGTCGATATGCGGGATTACGATCAGTTAGTGAACGCGATCAGTGAGTTTCAACCGGAAGCGATTGTCCATTTTGCAGAACAGCGCTCCGCACCATATTCCATGATTAATCGTGAGCATGCCGTTTTTACCCAAACGAATAATATCGTAGGCACACTTAACCTGTTATATATCATGAAAGAAATCGTACCTGATTGCCACTTGATCAAACTCGGTACCATGGGCGAATATGGTACGCCGAATATAGATATTGAAGAAGGCTATTTAACCATCGAATATAACGGCAGAACAGACACACTGCCTTATCCTAAACAACCGCCATCCATGTATCACTTATCCAAGGTACATGACAGCCATAATATTATGTTTGCATGCAAATCCTGGAATCTACGTGCCACCGACCTTAATCAAGGTGTAGTGTATGGCGTTCAAACAGAAGAAACGCTGATGCATCCCCTGCTCACTAACCGCTTCGACTATGATGATGTGTTTGGTACTGCACTCAATCGATTTTGTGTAGAGGCGGCTGCTGATCATGCTCTTACCGTTTATGGACAAGGCGGTCAAACCAGAGGATTTATCAATATCAAAGATACGGTAAGGTGCATCGAAATTGCCGCGATGAATCCGGCGAAACCAGGAGAATTTCGCGTATTCAATCAATTCACAGAAGAATTTTCCGTTCAAGACTTGGCGAATAAAGTCCAAAGTGCCGCAAATAAGCTGAATATCGAAGCCCATATCGAACATTTACCGAATCCACGCGTAGAATTAGAACAACATTATTACCATGCTGCGCACACCAAGCTGGTGGAATTGGGTCTGAAACCTCATCTACTTCAGGAAGAAGACATCATGTCATTTATTCAAATCGCGATGGCAAATAAAGACAATATAAGACTCGATAAAATCATGCCTTCCGTATCATGGAGGTAAATAATTAGAATTCATCTGGGGGATATTTGTGATACGTACGGCTAGGCTTTGGTTGCTGAGGTTTGGCGGAGGAAGATACCTGAAATTTATACTTGTAGGTGTGATCAACGCAGTGGTTGACCTACTGGTGCTCAACCTATGTTTGCTGATTAATCCGACAAAGTCTCCTGGACTGTTGATTTTATATAACACGATCGCAGTCATCAGCGCCATCGTCACTAGCTATGAACTTAACCGACGGTGGACTTTCTCAGACCGCAGTAAAAATCCGCGGAAAGAGCAGCATCTTTTTTTTGCACAAGGTATCTTGAATGTACTTTTGAATAACAGTGCGCTGGTCTTTGTTTCACGCATCTTGTATTCTATTGACATGCCTTTTATCATCAGTAGCAACCTCTCGAAGGTCATCGCGATGGCCATTTCATCGGGGGTCAGCTATGTGATATTACGCAACTTTGTTTATCATGCCTGACAGAAAGCAGCGTTGACGGGTGCATCTACTCAGGAGGTTAAGCGGTGAGAATTGCTTTATTTACAGAGACTTTTTTACCTTCTACTGATGGCATCGTGACTAGACTTCTGGCCACGATCGATTACTTGTTGGAAGCGGGTCATGAACTCGCTATTGTTGCTCCCTACGGAGGCGAACGACAATACAAGGGGATACCCGTATTGCCAATCAGAGGGTTCCCCTACCCTTTTTACCCACAAATCAAATTTTGCTTCCCCACCATGGAGATGGGGAATTTTTTGCGCGAATTTCAGCCTGATTTGATACATGTGGTCAACCCTGTCGTGCTTGGACTGGGAGGTATTTATTATGCAAAAAAAATGCGACTCCCGCTTATCGCCTCTTTTCACACTCATCTTGCTGCTTATGCCTATACCTACCACGTACCATTTCTAGCCCCTGTAGCCTGGCGCTATTTAAAAACTATCCACAATCTAGCGGCTGTGAATCTGGCTACTTCGAGAACCATGGTCAATGAATTGATGGACAGAGGTTATCGCAATGTGCGTTGGTGGGAGGGTGGCGTAGACACCAGCCGTTTTCATCCTCAATTCCGTTCTGAAGCCATGCGAAGCCAGCTTACAGATGGCCATCCTGAGCAGTTTATCCTACTTTATGTCGGTAGACTGGCGCATGAAAAAGATCTCGATCAAATTCGCCCATTACTTGACATAATGCCAAATCTCAGCATTGCATTCGTCGGTGACGGTCCTGAGAGGGACAAGCTGGAACAGGTGTTTGCCGGGACCCGCTCAAAGTTCTTTGGGTTTTTACACGGCGAAGCACTATCTGCGGCGTATGCCTCTGCAGATGGGTTCATTTTCCCCTCAACGACTGAGACACTGGGACTAGTTCTTCTTGAAGCCATGTCTTCCGGATTACCAATCATTGCCGCAGAAAGTCTTCCCACTAAGGAAATGCTCCAAAATGGCGAATCGGGGATCGTCTATCGTTCTGGTGATATGCAATCCCTGATCCATTCGATTGAAACATTGATGGCAGAGCCTTCGCTTCGACGACAATTGGGGATCAATTCAAGAAAAATCGCAGAATCCAGAAATTGGATTTCCCCTACAGGAAAACTACTTCACTATTATGAGCTAGCATTACGTATGCATCGAATGCACGCATCAAAACATCAAAAGGAAAATCCATCTTCTAAGAATAAGTTGGTACAAATTTAGGACTTATACCCATTAGGGTGGTTGAGATGCCAAGCCCACGCCGATGCAATGATGCTTGACAATTCAAGATAGGTTGGTGACCAATGCAACGCTTGTTTTGCTAAATCAGGAGAGGCGATCAACACCGCCGGATCTCCTTCTCTTCGCGTCCCCCACTCTACCGGAATCTCCCTTTTTGTCACTGCCCGCGATGTGTCAATCACCTCAATCACCGAATACCCTTTGCCAATACCTAAGTTATAAGCCACTGCGCCGGCATGCTCGCTTCGCAATTTTTGAACAGCTAGTCGATGGGCGCTAGCCAGGTCCATTACATGAATGTAATCACGAATGCAGGAACCGTCCTGCGTGGGATAATCCGTTCCGAACACCGTCACCTTTTGGCGCAATCCAAGTGCCGTTTGCAATACAATCGGTATCAAGTGACTTTCGTTCGCATGATGCTCACCAATAGGCAAATCAGGGTGAGCACCTGCCGCATTAAAATACCGCAGACTGACTGATTGCATTCCGTGTGCCTCTGCACTCCAATGAAGCATACGCTCAATGGCAAGTTTGGTTTCCCCATAGGGATTGGTGGGATGCTTCGGATGTGATTCCACAATGGGGGTCGCTTCCGGTTCGCCATAGGTGGCTGCTGTAGATGAAAAAACAATGCGCAAAACACCTGCCTCCACCATTGCTGCGAGCAATTCCGTCGTGCCTGCCACGTTGTTTTGATAATACTTGAGCGGCAAACGAACGCTTTCCCCCACTTGTGAGAAAGCGGCAAAGTGAACCACTGTATCCACCTGATGATTTTTCATAATGGAGATCATTTTGTCCCTATCCCGTATATCCACTTCATACAATGGCACATTCAGCGCCTGAACCGCTTCTCTGTGTCCAAGTCCCAAATTGTCAACCACCACCACTTCTTCCTGATGAGCGATCAATTCTGCCACCGTATGAATACCAATGTAACCGGCACCGCCTGTTACTAAAATAGACATAATGACGACCTCCTGCTTAAAGTACTATTATATTTTCATCCACACTCTATAATACTGGGGGAATTTCAATTCATAGATTATAATACGATTAATCGGAAAAGTTAATTAACGGTTAAGAGAGATAATGTGTTTACAGGATTTAAACCTAGTATATTATCGATGGGGATCATTGGCGCCATAGACTTATTATCCCATTAAGGTGCGGTGTACAGATCGTGCTTATCCAACGCGAGATGCACACGATTTTTCCGGTGACCGCTGCGGATATCATCAAACAAGGTGATAAACTGATCTGCATAGGGTCTTCCGACAACCTTAATATTGTGGCAAAGATGTGCAAAGACCCTTCGATTCAGGAACCAACTATTTTGTAACGTTGCTATTTAAGGAGGCATACTTATGAAATCCCTTTTTGACCATACCATCTCTAGAAAAAATACCGCATCCGTCAAATGGGATGGACTGCAAAACAGATTTCATGTGGACGAGGCACTTCCCATGTGGGTAGCGGATATGGATTTTGCCGCACCCCAAGCGGTACTCGATGCCATGCAGGAAAGGGTCCAGCACGGCGTATTTGGTTACACGCTTCGTACGGACAGTTACCACGAAGCCATCAAAATGTGGATGGCGGACAGACATCATTTCCCGATCGAAACCAGTTGGATCGCCCATGCACCTGGTATCGTCCCAGGAACAGGCTTTCTGATCGAAGCACTTACCAACCCTGGCGATAAGGTAGTGATCCAACCACCTGTCTACCACCCTTTTGAGCGCATCATTCGCGGTTTTGATCGTGAAGTCCTGCGTGCCCCCCTTTCCTTTGACAGCAAACGATACCAGATGGACCTGAATGCGCTTGAGGATCAGTTTAAGGCGGGAGCCAAGGCCTGGATATTATGTAGCCCACACAACCCCGTGGGACGCGTGTGGACAGAGGAAGAACTTCGTGCGGCGGGTGAATTGGCCTTGAAGTATCATGTCACGGTGATCAGCGACGAAATCCACAATGATCTTGTCTATCAACAATATCGCCACCACCCTTTTGCATCGCTGGATGAACGGTTCAAGGAGATCACCGTTACCGCCATCGCGCCGAGTAAAACTTTTAATTTGGCAGGTCTTCAGACTGCAGCCATGATTATCCCCAATGCGGAAATGCTGAAAAAGTACCGAAAAGTGTTGCAAAAATACTCGATGGAAGGCGCCAACACCTTCGGGGTAATCGCGCTTGAAGCGGCTTATCGGCATGGCAAGGAATGGCTCGACGAGTTGCTGGATTATTTGGAAGGCAATTTAGCCACATTACAACAGTTACTAAAAGAGAAAATGCCACAAATAAAGGTCATTCAACCAGAGGGCACTTATTTAACTTGGCTTGATTGCAGGGAAATGGGACTGAACAAAGAAGAAATGGATCACTTCTTCTTGCAGGAAGCGGGCGTTGCCATGGATGAAGGTCATATTTTTGGCGAGGAAGGACTAGGATTTATGCGCATGAATATGGCGTGTCCTAGAGCTTATATTGAAGACGCTGTAGATCGCATTGCAATTGCGTGGCAGCAGCGAGATAAATAAGGGAGGAAGACGACACATGACCAATCAAGAGATTTTGTTAGTCAATCGACCAGTGGGATTGCCAAACCCGGATGATTTTGAAATTAAAGAATGTGAGGTACCAACGGTCGACGATGGATACATTCTGATCAGAACTGTGTATCTCTCAGTGGACCCCTATATGCGTGGACGGATGACAGAAGCACGCTCTTACGTTGCACCTTTTGAGATTGGCAAGCCGTTAAACGGCGGAATGGTCGGACAAGTAGTGGAATCTCGAAGCCCTGATTTTCAGGCGGGGGATTATGTAGCCGGCCAGTGGGCATGGAGACGGTATAATGTCGTAAAAGCAGACAAGCGGGTATCAAAGCTTAACCCAAACCTTGCCCCTCCTTCGACAGCACTTGGCATTCTGGGAATGACCGGTTTGACCGCTTACCTCGGTCTCACTAAAATCGGGAACCCGCAACCAGGCGAAACGGTGGTGGTATCCGGTGCGGCGGGAGCAGTTGGTAGCGTAGTTGGGCAAATTGCCAAACTACTTGGTTGCCGGGTAGTGGGGATTGCAGGAACCAAAGAAAAACTCGCCTATATCAAAGATGAGTTGGGTTTCGATGAGGCCATCGATTATAAAGACCGTGAAAATCTTCATAAAAACATTCGGGCTGCGTGTCCCAATGGTGTCGATGTGTATTTTGACAATGTCGGCGGTAGCATTTCAGAAGCGGTGATCTATGCCATGAATGATTTTGCCCGCATACCGCTTTGCGGTCAAATTGCCCATTACAATGACACCAAGCCTGCACAAATCTCGATAAACGTATTTCACACTTTTGTCACTCGTAGAATCCGTATGCAGGGCTTTATTGTTTCTGACTTTGTCGAATCATTTGGCGAAGCGCATGCGGCGCTTGCAAAGTGGTATCAAGCGGGCAAAATCAGACAAAAAGAGACGATTATCGAAGGATTTGAAAACACCCCTGAGGCTTTCATCGGATTATTTCATGGGGAAAATATCGGAAAGTTACTGGTACGCGTTCCTGACGAAGTATAAGGGCGTCATAAGTCCCGCTACTTGTCAAAAAGCGAACCAATGGACCATAATAGGTCCGTGGTTCGCTTTTTTTCATAGTAAATGATTGTAATTATGCCTCTGGGGAATTCAGCGCGAGGAACGTCTTCACCACCGCACGAACGACATCTCCTCGACTGACGATGCCGATCAGTTTCCTGTCTCTTTCGACTGGTACCTTCTTGATTTTGCGCTTAGACAACAAATCAGCCACTGCCACGATATCGTCATTTTCTTTAACGGTAATCGCTCTTTTCACTCCCACTGCCAAAACGTTCAGCCCCACTACCTGCTGAAGGTTTTCCCGAAGTTCATCATATTCAATTCCCGTACTGGAGTTTAAGCCAATTCCCGAATAATATTCAGCGGCCATTGTAAAATAATTCAGTGGTCGATTTAGATGCTTGCCCAAATGGCGCATGATGTCGCCGTCACTGATATACCCTACAAGCAAATTGTCGTCATTCACGATCGGCATGCCACCTATTCCAAACTTCGCGAATTTCTCCAATACACTGCGAACGGTGTCATTCTCATTTGCTGCATATACATCGGTCACCATGATTTCAGAAACCTTCACAAGAATAACTTCCTTTCTTCATTTCACCATTATTTACCTAAGTGTAGCATTAAAAAACGATAGTGCACGGACCAATGCATCTCTTGCCGCATAAACGTGATAAGAACTTCTTGAATCATTAAAAAAGGCATGGTTGGCGCCCTCATAAATCTGATAATCAAACGATTTTCCGTGTTTTTTCATCGCTTCTGCAAAATCGTTGACCCCGCCTGTAATTCGGTGGTCTTTTCCCCCATAAAAGCCTAGCACCGGGCATTCGATGGCCTGTAGTTGCTCCTCTGCGGGAGCCTGTCCATAAAAGACAATCGCGCCTTTCAGCTTCTTATCCCTCGTGGCCAGTTGTGCGGACAAAGCGCCTCCCATACAAAACCCGACAGAAGCCACATCCATCCCCTTGGTCGCAGGGTAGGAATCACGCAAAATATCTGCAGTCTCCACCAATTTCTCCAAATACTCCGCAGGTTTTAATCCGCCAAATAGTGTGGAATACGTCTCTCCTACATGTATCCTTTCCGTTTCGGGCAACTGATTTAACGCCTTTTCCCTTTCACTTGCTTCAAACCATGCATTGGGAGGTAAAGAATCTAAAAAAGATTTGATTTTCTCAATTCTCGACGCATCTAATGGTTCAGGACGTTTGCCAAAATCTGCATACAGATCAGGGGCAATCGCTACATATCCAGCAGATGCAAAGCGTCTTGTCAGTTCCTGGATATGTGAATCCACACCCCAAATTTCCTGTATGACAATAATTACAGAATGCGGTTCACTTATCCGTTCGGGCTTAGCAAGATAGCCAGTGTACCTTTCATTTTGTCCATACCGAATCCAATCAGAGTAAATTCCCACGATCTTCCCTCCATGTATTAGAATGTGATAAAAATGATCATATTCTGATTATGCAAAGCAATTAACCGTACGTCAACGTTAACTTTTGTTTTAATGAATATGTATATTATTTTTCACATCCTATACACATTGATGTGATACGTTTATATAATGAAATCAAACTAGTCTGGAGGATCACCAAGTAGATGAAAAAAACAATTAGCGTTGTCGGATTGGGGTTCATCGGTTTACCGCTATCACTTTCTTTTTGTGAAAAGGGACTTCAAGTGATCGGGATCGATGTAGACCACAGGAAAATTGAACAATTATTACAGGGACAAACTTCTGTCCACGAAGATTACCAGGGAGAAACGCTTTCTTCTATCCTGCAAAGGCATTTGCAAAGTGGACGTTTCACCCCCACCTCAAGTTGGCAAGACACCCGCGCCAGTCAAGCTTTCATTGTTACTGTGGGGATTCCGGTAAGTCTTGACGGTGAACTCAACACCGCCCCTCTTTTTCACGCCATGGAAGATTTGGGACAAGCCATCAAGCCAGGAGATTTGGTGTTGATTCGCAGCACACTCGTTCCCGGCATGATGGAAAAAGAACTGATTCCCCGGCTCAAAGCCAAAAGTGGAATGGAACCCGGCGTTGATTTTCATGTTGCCTATGCAGCTGAGCGCGTGGCTGAAGGCAGAGCCATGTACGAATTCCAAACACTTGACATTGTGCTTGGTGGCTATACGGAGTCCTGTGCACAGGCGGCTAAAGAACTGCTTGGCGAGTTGACCTCGGGGCAACTCCATATCACCACGTTGTCAGTGGCAGAAGCTGTTAAAGTGGTAGAAAACGCGCAACGTGACGTGAATATCGCACTCGCGCAACAACTCGCTCGTTATTCGGAAGCGCGCAACATGAACGTCTATGAACTGATTAGAATGGCCAACACGCACCCACGCGTACATCTTCTTGAACCCGGCATTGGCGTAGGGGGCTATTGCATTCCGAACGCGTATCACTATTTGAATGCCTCACTTGACGATGAAAATGCCATGCCACTCTTTCGCTTGGCGCGCCAGATCAATGCTTATGTGCCCAACTACTTGATGGATCGGATGGCTGGCGAATTAACGGACATTGGAAAATCAATCGCGAACAGCCATGTGGCTGTACTCGGCCTTGGCATGAAAGATGGATCCAATGATACACGCAACAGTCCTGCGGTAGATTGCACGGAACTATTAATTTCCTATGGGGCCAAAGTCAAAGCGTATGATCCCACTGTCACGGAAATGCTTCCCTATCAGGTCGAATCGCTCGAAGAATGCCTAACCGGAGCAGATGCCATCCTTGTCGGCACATGGCAACCTGAATTTTCAAACGTAGATTGGGCCAAAGCGTTACGGCAATGCAAGCCGGATGTAGTATTAGTGGACTTGAAAGACAGGCTGACTCCTTATGTCGCACCGTATCCTTCTGAGGTGAAAAACGGATGATTTCTTCCCCGCCGGACGTAAGTGACAGTACACCGTCCAACGTCCTGATGATCAGTTACCTGTTTCCTCCGGTGGGGGGAATCGGCGTACAAAGGCCGCTCAAATTTGTCCGTTATTTGGGCAAGTATGAGTGGCGCGTTACGGTCCTTACCACAGATGGCGTTTATTCCGCCACAATGGACCAAAAGTTGTTGAGTGAAATACCAAATGAGGTTCAAGTGGTGCGCGTCCGCGACATGGTGTCCAAGTTAATCGGCAGATTCATCACCGGAAATCCTTCTAGCCCAGTATCCACGAGCCAGAACACGTCAGCATCCCATGCGAGCGGGGCATCTACTGCCAATTCGCCCTCATTAAAGAAACGCTTGGGGCAATGGTTGAAAGCGACAAAAGACTATCTGCTCATTCCTGATGAGTCAGTGCTCTGGGCGCTACAGGCCGCTTTCAAAGGCCGCTCACTCGTTAAAAAGCATCAGATAGACTGTATTTATACCACTTCAGGGCCCAATAGCACCCACATTGCCGGTCTGCTCATTAAGCGATGGACTGGCGTCAAGTGGGTAGCTGACTTTCGCGATCCATGGATGGACAATATGCATTATGCCCGCACTGGAGTGCGCAGAGAATTGGAATCCAGGATGGAGAAGCAAGTATTCGAAAAAGCAGATGCCATCATGACGGTAACGGACAGTTTTTGTGAGTTATTTGCAGGGAAATATCCTGGATCCAAAAGTAAAATCTCACTGATCCGTAACGGCGTCGACCCGAATGATTACGCTTCGGAAACTCCTCCCGCACCAACGGAGGGGCCATTCACTATTTTTTATGCGGGTATTTTATATCCGGAAAGGTCGCCTGCCGCATTTTTTGAGGCTCTTTCTGGATTGCTTCAATCGGGCCAACTTCCTGCCAAAGACATTCGCGTTCAATTTGCAGGTGTATTTGATTATCCCGGGAAAAATGATCATCAAAAATTACTGAAAAAGCATCGTTTGTTGGATCACGTAGAGCTTTTGGGCTATCTCTCCCATGATAAAGTCATTGAAGCGATGGAAAAGTCCCATGCGCTGCTGTTAATCGGTGAAGGTCAGGCGCAATCCGCCATGTATATCCCCGGAAAACTCTATGAATATCTATACGCTCACCGTCCGATCCTCGCGCTCATGCAGGAAGGGGAGGGAGCCGGTATCATCCGTTCTGCCAGTGCAGGGGTGGTTGTCCCTCCAAAAGATACCGAAGCAATTGCAGCTGCCATTCTACAATTGTATCAATCATTTGCCACCAAAAGACCTTTTGAACCCAATCATGCAATAATACGTCAGTTCTCCCGTGTGGAACAGACAAAAGAATTAGCTCTATTGATGAAGCAATTGTTAAAAAAATAGGACAGCATCACGCCCTGGTGGCAGATATCCATGTCACTTTTATTATGGGATGCATCTATTGAACCCAAGGAGGGATTCACAGATGCATCCTTTATATCATCGAGCCCGATCGTTGGTCGGCCAACCGGTAGTAGTTCATGCACATGGCAGACCTCACTATGGAATTCTGCATTCTGTCAATGATGATGGTTTATACCTGAGTCGCGTTCGTCAGGCTGGCTTTACGTCGACAGAAGAAGAGGCAAACGATGCAGGTTCTGCTGAACTCGTTTTTTGGCCACTCTTTTTCTTGCCCTGGTTAGCCATTGGTGCATTATACCCATGGCTTTGGTGGTAAAGTTCAATCGTGGCTGTCCTGTTACAATTTTGGACAGCCACTACGTCTTGATCAAGTGATGCGCAAATTTTTGATAAGTACTTTCGTTTGTGCTTGCATGGAAGGTACTTCTTGGTAACCAAGCTTCTGCAAAAAATGAAAACTAGCCTGATTGGAGGATTGAACAAATGCCTCCATTTCAATCAGTCCCATGCTTCTCGCTTCTTGTTCAAGCAGTTTCATGATTCTGGTACCATACCCCTGCCTCTTGTGTGAACCAGTCAATACTAGGGAACCCACATTCATTTTCCCGCTTTCATCCACCACAACACTTACGTATCCTGCGAGTTGATCATTGACCAAGATGATTCTGGTTTGAGCTGAATGCACGTATTGCATCACATTGTCCAAATTCAGTTCATACCCGTAACTTTCAAGAAAAATGGGCCCCATTTCTTCTTTGGTCACCTGCATGATCCACGCCTGATCCACTGGAGATAACGGTCGGAGGGTAATTTGTGCCGGCTGTTTCTCCAAAGGCTTTGTCTGAATCTCCTCTACTTGTTTGTTTTCGATGACTGTCACTGGATCATTCACCAATTCCCCAGTAACCTGATGATCTAATCCTGATGTTCTTTTGGAGCCCGTGCTTCTTTTCTTTTTTGGATGATTCATTGTTAATGAGCGGCGTTTCGTCTTCATTCGATTGGCCATAGCCGTGCCTCTCCCCTTATTATTGAACTGGCAATACAACGCATCAAGCAGAACGACATCGCTTATTCACTATATGTAGGTAATCACCTAAACGACAAAAAAAGCCGATGATCACCACCGACTTTTACATACTTCCCTGCTTATTATTTTCTAATTGACGAACGAGTGGAGCGAAGTCGTACCCAAGATTTATAAGTTATAAACAATAGGAAAATCCATCCTATCGCCTCAAACAAGATAAACAAAATCCAAACCGCCACCCGTGAAAATGGTGTTAACGTCACAATAAAAGAAGTTAAAAACGCCATTCCACTGATAAACATTGATCGACTGAAGGCAATACGATTCAATGCCCTATATTGAATGACAATCGATACGATGAGAATGATGATGGCAACCAGCCATAGCACTTTTCCAACCATAAATTGTTTTAAGCTCTGGTTAAACGATCGAGTCCGCCAAGGTACGGCTTTAGTACATCAGGAACACGAACCGAGCCATCTTCCTCCTGATAGTTTTCAAGGATTGCGGCCACTGTGCGGCCAATTGCCAATCCTGAGCCATTTAACGTATGAACAAACTCTGGCTTGGCTTTCTCAGTTCTGCGAAAACGTATATTACTGCGACGGGCCTGAAAATCCTCAAAATTACTACAAGAGGAGATTTCGCGGTAAGTATTGGCGGAAGGCAACCATACTTCCAAGTCGTATTTTTTGGTTTCCTTAAAGCCAAGATCTCCTGTGCAGATCTCAATGACACGATAAGCAAGGTTCAATTTTTGCAAGATGACTTCTGCATCTTCCACGATCGAGTTCAATGCCTCATACGAGTCCTCTGGCAAAACAAAACGGACAAGTTCCACTTTGTTGAACTGGTGTAAACGAATCAGACCTCGAGTATCCTTGCCTCCTGATCCCGCCTCTGACCGAAAACACGTGCTAAACCCTGCGTATTTTATGGGCAATTGCTCATTCAAAAGAATTTCGTCGCGATGCAAATTCGTGACCGGTACCTCGGCGGTTGGAATGAGATAATAATCCCAATCCGATATTTTAAATACATCTTCCTCGAACTTCGGCAAATTTCCTGTGCCTGTCATGCTATCTTTATTGACCAAATACGGTGGCCAAACTTCCACATAGCCACGTTCTCCCGTTTGTACATCGATCATAAAATTGATCAGTGCCCGCTCAAGTCTTGCCCCTAACCCGGATGCAAACACAAACCTTGACCCGGTCACCTTAGCCGCTCTTTCAAAATCAAGAATTCCGAGGTTTACACCAAGTTCCCAATGTGGTTTGGGGGAAAAAGAAAAAGTTGGCAGTACTCCATGTTTCCGAATCTCTGGATTATCCTCTTCTGATTTACCGTATGGCACACTTTCATGAGGAATATTTGGTAGACGCATGAGAATATAAGTTTGCTCGTCGTCCAATAATTTTAGACGATCATCGAACGCTTTGATCTGGTCGCCAACTGTGCGCATATCCTCGATTAAATCATCGGCATCCTGTTTGTTTTGTTTACGAATCGCCACTTCTTGCGAAACAGCGTTACGCTTTGCTTTTAGAGATTCAGTCTGGAGAATAAGTTCTCGGCGTTCCTTATCCACGGAAAAAAACCGCTCAAACAAGGAGAGCGTTTCCGGCGGTTCATTTCTCTTTTCTAATGATTGCCTGATGATCTCTGGATTTTGGCGTAACAGTTTTGCATCCAGCATTGGTTCAACTCCTCACTACGATACTGCGCGTCTCCTTATTCTCGCTCAATGGATACTTCGCCATTAAAAGTATAACCAAATCCCCTCGATGACACGATCAGTTGTGGGGAGGCAGGATTCTCCTCCACTTTTTCACGAAGACGGGATATATATACGTATAGGTCCTCTTTTTTTCCTGATCCTAACGCACCCCATACCTTATTGATCAATTGCTCTGTTGTCACATACTGCCCTTTGGCAGATACAAGCGCCTGCAGCAATTCAAGTTCGGTATGAGAGAGGCTGATGCGTTTTCCACGCACATTCACAATAGCATCATGGAACGAACGCATGGTCATTTCATACTTTTGTGTCAACGCATCTTTTTTGTTGAGTGCATTTAAGATCCGTTGAATGTCATCCCCCATGTCGTTTAATGGCTTTGAAATAATATCATATACCCCGAGTTTTAGGACTTTCTCCTCGATTTCTCTATTTTGAACTGGAGAGATCAATACCAGATTGGTATTGGGGACTTTTGCGATATTCCTCCAAATGGTTAATTGCGACCTGGTGACATATGCCACTTCATAAAAAAGCACATCCAAACCATAATCCACACATTGCTGCAGTAAGCTGTCCTTTTGTTGGACAGCATACACTTTATGTGGAGAAGGAATGTATCTTTGTATGCGTTTTAATGCCCAATCATTCACACTAGCTATGCCAACATGCACAGAAAACGACCTCCTGCAACGACACGGCCATTTTTGGATGTCAAAAGGCAATTTTATCGCTTTATACTCTATTGCTGCGCTTTCTTGTAGTTATCCACGATTTGCCTGAAATGACGGTGAATCCTCATGTCCTCTGTCAATTCCGGATGAAAAGCAGTCACTAATAAATTACCTTGTTGAGCTGCCACCACTCTTCCTTCATATTCAGAAAGAACGTTTACATCTGCAGCAAATTCCACAATATGTGGTGCTCTGATAAAGACTGCAGGGAAATCTTCTGCAACACCATTCACAGCTAAAAGCGTTTCGAATGATTCTCTTTGCCTGCCAAAGCTATTGCGGTTCACGGTAATATTCATGAGTTGTAAGTGAGCTTTTTCATTGCCTTCGATTTCATCAGCAAGCAAAATTAAGCCTGCACATGTGCCAAACAGAGGGAATCCTTTATTGGCTTTTTCTCTAACAGTTTCTGATAATTGGTATTTATCCATCAATTTTCCAATTGTGGTACTCTCTCCGCCGGGTATGATCAATCCATCAATTTGATCAAGGTCTTCGGGATGTTTGACCAAAACCACGTTATCTCCCAAAGACCTGACAAATTCAGCATGCTCACTGACGGCTCCCTGCACATTCAAGACACCAATATTCAAACGTTTCTCGCTTACCAACCGCGCTCAGCCATCCGTTCGTTGTCGTTTAATGTAGAGAGTTCAATACCACGCATGGGTGTTCCGAGGCCATGAGAAAGTTTTGCAAGCAAATCGTAATCTTTATAGTTCATGGTGGCATCGACGATCGCACGAGCAAATTTTTCCGGACTCTCAGATTTGAAAATTCCTGATCCCACAAAAATACCGTCTGCGCCAAGTTCCATCATCAGAGCCGCATCAGCAGGGGTGGCCACTCCACCCGCAGCAAAATTGACTACTGGAAGCTTGCCATCTTTGTGTATTTGGAGCAGTAACTCAATCGGTGCACCAATATTCTTGGCTTCTGCAATCAGCTCGTCCTCAGACATTGAAGCCACTTTACGTATTTGCGCCTGGACTTCACGCATGTGTTTTACTGCTTCAACGATGTTGCCAGTGCCTGGCTCCCCTTTGGTGCGAATCATGGAAGCACCTTCAGCTATTCGACGCAACGCTTCCCCCAAGTTACGGGCTCCACAGACAAAAGGAACCGTAAATTCTCTTTTATTCACATGGTAACGGTCGTCAGCTGGCGTCAACACTTCACTCTCATCAATGTAGTCAACACCAAGTGCTTCAAGTATTCGAGCTTCAGCAATATGTCCAATACGGCACTTTGCCATTACCGGAACCGATACCGACTTCATCACTTCTTCAATAATCGTAGGATCAGCCATTCTTGCGACTCCGCCTGCAGCACGAATATCTGATGGCACTCGCTCAAGTGCCATCACAGCCACAGCTCCTGCTGCCTCTGCCACCTTGGCTTGTTCTGCATTGATTACATCCATAATGACGCCATTTTTTTGCATTTGCGCCATTCCACGCTTTACTCTTTCTGTACCCGTGATTGCCACGCGCGATCCATCCTCTCTAATTTGCATCGTGTATTCATTATTACATTGTAACCTCATTGAATAAATATTCTCAACTATTTGTCCTTATCGTTGTGCATTTGACGCAGAAATTTTCTAAACATAAAAAAACCACCCGTCAATACCACGACGATAAGCACGATGTTTACAATAATATAGGGGAGAGTCATATGGTACACCTAAGACACACACCCTTCAAGCATGTTTTTTAATTATACCACAACGTCAACTTATATCGTTATTATTAATAATTTTTCTTGCCATCTTGGGGTGATCAGTGATAACTGCATCCACCCCAAGAGCTTGAAATACCCTAATCATATTAGGTTCGTTGACTGTGTATGGCCTGACTTTCATTTGATACAGCAATGCTTCTTGCATATACACTGAATTCACAGTGCGTTTTGCAGGGTGTATGCCGATCATTCCGATATGGCGAGCGTAGATCGGTGAATAATGCGTAAATGCTCCCGTCAATAAAGCTGTTTCCAATTGCGGAGCTGAATTTTTAACCAACTGAACAGTGTGGTGATTGAATGAAGAAATGACTACCCGATCAATAAGCTTAAATTGCTCAACCGTCCTAATTACTTGCATTTCAATCCCCGCATAGTTCACTTGCTCGTTTTTAATCTCGATATTGAGACGCATACCTGTCGATTGAATGTAATCCAACACTTCTCGAAGTGTTGGAATCTTTTCTCCACGAAAACGTGGGTGAATGTTCCCTCCTGCATCCAATGTCTTGATCCATGAATACGATGACGAATACACGTATCCTCGCCCATTGGTGGTGCGATTCAAGGTCTCATCGTGAATCACCACGAGTTCTCCGTCTCTCGTTCTTTGCACGTCAATTTCAATGGCATCCGCGCCACTTCTCCACGCTTCTTCAAACGCCAACATCGTATTCTCAGGAAAAAAAGCACTAGCCCCGCGATGTGCCCATATTTCCAAGTCCCCAACCCCTAGACGCTGTAGTTTGGTGCCTCTTTTGTTATATGCACATCATGAGGGTGGCTTTCGCGTAGTCCCGCACCAGTGATTCGTATAAATCGGGTATTGGTTTGTAATTCTGAAACATTGCGCGTACCGCAATATCCCATTCCGGCACGAAGACCGCCAATCAACTGAAAAATAATTTCACTCAACATCCCACGGTAGGCCACTCGACCTTCAATACCTTCTGGCACAAGTTTTTTATTTTGTTCTTGAAAATACCTGTCTGAACTGCCTGATTTCATGGCAGCAATGGATCCCATTCCACGATAAACCTTAAAACTTCTGCCTTGGTAAATTTCGATTTCTCCTGGGCTCTCTTCCGTACCTGCAAGCAAGCTACCAATCATCACCGCATCCGCACCGGCAGCAATCGCCTTAGTAATATCTCCAGAATATTTGATTCCTCCATCTGCGATGATGGGAATGCCATATTCCCTTGCAATTGAAGCGCAATCGTAAATGGCAGAGATTTGCGGAACACCGATACCTGCTACGACCCGTGTCGTACAAATGGAGCCTGGCCCTATCCCTACTTTTACCGCATCAGCACCTGCTTCAATCAGATCCTTAGTTGCCTCTCCTGTCGCCACATTACCCGCAATAATATTGAGTTCAGGATACTCTTCACGCAATTTTTTTACGGTACTGATCACCCCTTGTGAGTGCCCATGAGCAGTATCAACAATGATGACATCTACGCCTGCCTCTACTAATTTTGCGGTACGTTCATAGGTGTCGTGACCAACAGAGACAGCAGCACCGACCAATAACCTTCCATGCACATCTTTTGCTGCATTGGGATACTGTTTGGCTTTTTCAATGTCTTTAATGGTAATTAGGCCACGTAAAATGTATTTTTCATCGACGATGGGGAGTTTTTCGACTTTGTGCGATTGGAGGATTTCTTTTGCCTGCTCCAATGTAGTTCCCACTGGAGCTGTGACTAGGTTGTCCCTGGTCATAACTTCTCCGATTAATCGACTAAAATTCTTTTCAAACCGCAAATCACGATTCGTTAAAATCCCCACCAAGTGCTTGTCGTTATCTACAATAGGCACGCCTGATATACGATATTTGGCCATAATGGCCTCTGCATCATAAATTGGATGTTCTGCAGTTAAATAAATCGGATCAGTGATAACCCCGCTCTCCGAGCGCTTCACCTTATCCACTTCTTCAGCTTGTTGAGCAATAGTCATATTCTTATGAATAATGCCTATACCACCTTCACGAGCCATAGCAATTGCCATTTTTGACTCGGTGACAGTATCCATCCCTGCACTCATGATAGGAATATTCAATTGGATACGCTTCGTTAAATTAGTAGAAGTGTCAACATCGCGAGGAAGCACATCAGACTTTGCTGGTCTAAGCAGTACATCATCAAAAGTTAAGGCTTCTGGTCCAAACTTGTTGGCCCAATTCATATTGTAATTACCCCCAATTTGCATTTTCCGACCAAAGCGGATTACGTGTAAGTCTAACGAGTGTAAAGGTTACTGTCAACTAAGGTACAAATAATAATAAAAACGCGAGAAGAACGGGGTTACCGTGCTTCTCGCTTGTGTTCTTTGCCTGGCAGCGTCCTAGCCTCCCAGGACCCTGCGGTCCTAGTACTCTCGGCGCTGGAGGGCTTAACCGTCGTGTTCGGGATGGGTACGGGTGTGTCCCCTCCGCCA
>JAJZCW010000043.1 GCA_021828865.1 Bacillota bacterium | reverse complement strand
TCTATTGAAGAAACAAAACCTCAGTCCATTGAGGTCGTGGCTGTTGCGGCTCCTGTAGCCGATGGCAGCAAGGAGACCCCCACGATGGGAACTATCTTCAATAGCAACACGCACCGGGCCGTTAAGACCCCTGATGGGTCATTCGCGATTTTAGAAAGGAGCGAATCAGTGAACTACGAAGAACACGAAACGGAATACTTCTTCCGTGCCCGCGATTCCATCTCCGAAAACCGTCACCATGACTTCAGTAAAGCAGCTGCCGAGTTCCATCGCCTGAACGAAGAGCGAAGCGCGGAGCTTCTGGTGGCCGAACACGAAGAGAAGTTCGGTGCTGATGTTGACTTCAGCTTCAAAGAACATGAGGTTGTTAACATCGACATGGTTGTTCACACCACGGGCAACGAAGACTCAGCTATTCTGATCACCGGATTTGCTCACGCATCCTTCAACAACGTCGCCAACAACCACTCCATACACCTGCGTTATGTCCAAGTGATGCGGGAGTTCTTCATGGAAAAAGCTTCAGCGGCGATAGTCCGAATGCAAAAGGCCGAAACCTTCGATGTCCTTATCGAGGAGATCAAGAAGGCGCGTGTGGTTCTTACCGAACTGCAATGGGCCATTGTGGCCGACGGCATTAAGCAGAAGGTCAATGAGCTTCTGACGATCGAGATACCGATCAACATCACGATCGATAGTGTCTACGACGACATGCCACTACTCCCGGCATACGTTCAGAAGAAGTTCGATGCCTACATGCGTATCATGGTCGAGAAGGGACTTCTAGAGGCCGTTAAGGTGGGTTTCACGTACGTGCCGTACCATATACTGTCTGGCTCCGAAAACTCCTCTATCGAGTTCCTATTCGAGAATGAGGTCGATGGCGAAAAGGTCTTCGACAAGAACTTCGGTGGCGTTGTCGGATACGCCCACGAAATGGTCATCCTTAACGTCATGAGCAGCGACTTTACGTTGGCGTATGTCGGAAACTGTGGGTTGTTGTTGCCTAGCCGGCATCCGGAACTGCATGCTACGCTCCTGAAGCTTCTGGAGAACCGTATGCCTGGAGTTTCGAAGATCGAGTTCAAGACACGTGACAACAAACGCTTCAGTGCTCATCTCGGCATGATGACTGACAAGGCTGTTGTTTTGCATTGGGACTGATGCAGCAAATAGACGGAGGCTCAATAGAGCACTCCGTCATTTTTTGCCGTTCTGACAACAATGCTTTGGAAACGATTAACCCGTCGGAGCTTAACCATGATTGTACTTCCTGTCGTCTACGTGGGCGATCTTGCTCGCTATACCACCCTTGAGCTATCGAAGATTGCCAGTGCGGCTATGTTGCTGACGTCCCACGAAAACGTTCGGTCAGTCTACCAACAGTTTATTGCGTCTGGTTTGACCATCCCCACCTTCCTATACGACCCTCTCGACATGGATAGTCGAGACGCAGCAGAAACAGTTGCTCTTCTTGTGACCAACTACGTTGTAGAGACGCTCTGTAAGGGCGTCGCAGCCAAACTCGACACAGCCGCCATCTACGACGGGTTGTTTAAACACATACCGTTGACGTTCTCTATTGCTCCGATAGGCGATTGCCCCGCACATTTCCCTACGCCCAACTGGCGTTTTTTCGAAGCTCTGGACGGTGTTTTTTCTGCCGGCAACAATCCTGCTGGTATGCGTTTGCCGCTCGTTACGGTTTACGAACTCATGGAACTGATGGAGCTGGCAGGCATAAGGGTCATAGACAACACCCAACGATATCTGCGCAGCCATCGCAAAGCGCTTCAGGAAGCCTGCGCCTCCGTTGTTAAACATCTGGACGACCTTGGCATAGCTGGCCTACAGACCCACTGCCGTCAGATTGTCGAAGGCGCCAAACACATCACTGACCACCGAGTTAATACCCAGGCCATCGAAGAGATTCTTCAAGATCACCGTAAGACCACGCGCAGCCTGAAGACAGAGAACGAAGCTCTTCAGGCTAAGATTGGCACACTCAACCAGACCATCTTTGACAAGGACAACGAGATCAAAGGTCTCATGGCTAGAGTCAAAAACGAATAACCATCCAAAACAGGAAGCCAGCACATGCCGTCTACAAGCCTGCCCGTCGTGGGCGTTAACATCATGGTGCCAGTCAACTACCGGGCAGATACGCTTCGAGAGGTCATTGTTACGGCAATCCAAAGCGCCTTTGGCACCGACTGCGTCATCGATACGCCTGGCGTGATAGGAAGAGACGCTTTGTCGCCTACCCAGTATTACTCTCAAATCGATGCTAACGGTTCCAATGCGCAGATTGTTGTAGCCGTCCAAGTCGAGACCATTCCATATACTGTCTACCCTTAGGAGCTTTCGATGAAACTCATTAACGACCCAATGGAGCTTTCTTGTTGGGTTCTTACCGTGTTCCTCCCGGAATTTGGCGCTGTAACGCGCGTTTGTTATTCGATAGAACGTCCGAGTACAGCCGACACCGACCCTGAGCTCTCCTCGTACTTCAGAGACCTTAAGAAGGCCGAGTGGGACTGCTTGACAGCTTTGTTGGAGACACGTCCAGATTCCATTCAGGTCACTGGGCCATATGACGTTCCTGAAGCTCAAGTTGTCGTGTCGTTTGACCAGATGCCGCCAGAACCCGTTGGCTGCCATAGCAATCTTCCGTGCAGCATGGTTCTAATGGGCCCTATCACCGACGAAGACGTTCTCGAGGATGCCTCCGATGAGGGATCGAACACGACAGTGATTGTTGTCGATCAACAGCGCTATGCGGCAACCCTTGTCAGTGGTGTTGTCGACAACGACATTGTCAATTCGATCATCAATAACATCACGTCAGCCGACATGTTCGACGACGAAGACTACACGGACGACATAGTCGAGCAGGACAGCGACGAATAGCCGAACACGTACATGGCGTGTAGAAAGATCGTTTCCAAGGAAGGTGTTCAGAGGAGTGACAAAACGGGAGTCCCTTCGGGGACTCCCTCTTATGCTCTTTTTCTTTGATTGCAGATTTTTCAGATACATAGTACTTTAGTGAATAGGAGAAGCAATCCTGCTTCTCATTCATTCATCAATGCCCCAAAGGGGCGAGGAGCTTTAAGATGAAATTAATCAATGTTACACCCCACGCCATCACGGTGGTGGGTGAAGACGGGGCTAGCATTACGCTAGCCCCGTCTGGGGTCGTGGCCGTTAAGGGATTTCAGGTATTTGCCTGAAACCCTCCTCCCGAGGCCAGGAAAAGACTCCTTAGGGAGTCTTTTTTTTTTCTTCAATGTGCCAGGGCACAAAAGAGACCCCCTTGCGGAAGTCTCTTTTTTTTTTGTGCTGCTAGGAGCCTGAAGTCTCATCCTTTTGATCGGATTCTTCTTTAGGCTTCGTCATCGGTGTAGCAGGTATATCGAGGATTTGCAGAATCTTATCCGCCAGTCCCCTTACCTTCTTCATCGCCCGTTCCTTCGGACTCGTCTTCGGGTTCGGTTTCTTCGTTACCATTGGGATTACCCTCGTCGGTTGAGGAGGCTCCTGTTTCGTCTGAAGTAGCGTCTCCACTCACATCATCTGAAGATCCAGCACCGGCATCGCCCGCATCGTCCTCTCCTCCTGCGCTATCGTCATCCCCCATGCCAAAGTCGTCATCTGCTCCACTGCTGTCCCCAGACCCATCGCTAGATCCGAAATCTCCACCGCCGCCAGAACCATCGATTCCTCCAGCTGCCTGGAGTTCTGCGTTGTATTTCTTTTGGACTTTAAGGATATGCAGCATGAAAGGAACAAGCGTCTTATTAAGGCCATCCAGATGAGCTAGCTGTTCCTTCAGCAAATTTATGCCTGGGCCCTCTGTTTCTGAGAACGTTACGATCTCCTCAAGTTCTGGCATGACGTTTTGTTCGCGTAACCACTTCCTTTGGTAGAAGGCCTTAAGGGTTGCTGTTACAGCCGGGATGCTCTTGGCGAGGTCTCCGAACAGCGTCTCCCCATAAGCTTCTTCACTCAAGTATGCCTTGAGTGTTTCGTCGAGAGCCGTGTTGTATTCCTGGAAGGCGTCGAGCTGGGTCGTGAGTTCTATGGTGTCGGGAGTTGGAAGTTCGAGCACCAAGCCATCGATTAAGAGACCAATGATGGTTTCTTTCTTTTGGATATCGTCAACACCAGCCGGCTTTCCGATAATATCGTCGTATTTCTTACGAATGTTATCCATGAGACATTGGTCGTTCGTGATGTATTTCTGGACATGATCCGTTAGAGACGGTGTCAGTTTGTTTTGATAGGTTTTGGTTGTTTTCGTAAAGATGATGTTGTTTCTGACTGCCGTTGTAGCGAACTCAGTACCCGAAGCCGCATCGACGAGTTCGGGCGGAACGCCAAAGGAGTTGTAGTGACGTTTACGAAGATCGTCCATCAGGTTAGTGTTGACTTCCGGACGCTGGCTTTGTTTGTCCTCGACATCAAAGTTGGTGGCCGGATAGGCCTCGTTTCCGCTAACAGCGACCTGGACTCCTGCGTTCTGCATAAAGTTAATAAGGTCGTAGGGATTCGACGCACCAAGAGGGAAGGTCGTTTGGCGGTTTTTCGAATACTCGTGCAACAAGAACTCTACAGTTCTGGCTGGTTCCGGGTCGTCTGGGTCCAGTTCGATCTTCAGTACCTCGTGGCCAACCGAGTTCTTGATCTCGGCCATTGTATTGGCAAACAGAAGCATGGAACGCAAGCCGCAGAGAATCTTCGTATCCTCTAACAGCGATTTGCCGATGCCTAGATGGTTATAATCGAAGGCGATATACGTCATGAGTGAGGAGGGGATATAAAGAACACGCGTCAGCTGTTTCGACAATGCCCGTGCCATCATGACGCGAGTAATGTTCTGGACATTCGAGATCTTAACACCATTCCCGTACAGACCATTCTTCAGGCGCTGCATGAGGTCGTCTTCGATCATCTGCGTGAAAAGAGCATTGTTTTCGCGAATATCCCCCTCAATGTTCTGAGATATCCCTAAGGTCGCTTGACGTACGTTCGAAATGAGCTGAGAGGTCATGTTGCGGCTCTGTCCGGAAGTGTTAACCGACAGATCGTTGTAGTAGTTCTCGTTTTCTGCTTTATTGATCGGGTGACCAGATTCGTCTAGTAACAAGAAATAACCTACGTGTTGCGATGGATCTCCTGGAACATGGACCGGAACAACAGACTCCGCCGGAGGCGTCATGACGATCGGATGGCCCACAGTCGGTTTCTTCAGTTGGTCCTGCGTTTTAACCGCCATGGCCATTTCGATCTTATAGTGTCTGTTTGGATAGAACAGCCCCTCAACGTCTCTATCTGAAATGGATGTACGTTTGGCTTTTTCCCCTAACAAAGCCGAAGCCTGGTCATTAACAAAACGCTTCTTCAGTAACGGCACCTTCAGGATATCTGGGTTATCCGTGACGGAGTAAGCCGGTTTTCCGTCGATCTTAACGACCGTTCCAGACCTAGACTTGTGAACGTCGATAACTGTCTTCGATTCCATGCCCAAAAGACCATAGAACTTGTTCGCTTCTTCGCTCACGAAGGTTCCGCGAGAAGCTACGCCTCTTAATTGCTGAAGCTCTATGTCATTGGGCCCTAAGAATCCCTTGAAGGGGAGTTCTCCTTCGGCACTGAGCTGTAAACCGCTGCCGCGAATACTCTCCATGCTGACGCGTTCAGGCGAGTTAATGAGGTCGTCGATAGACGATTCTGGCAAAACAATCATTGGGTGACAGCCCTTTGTGAAAAGGACGTTTTCGAGGATGTTCTGAAGCTTATCGGCAAGCCTATATTCCTTCGTAATAAACTCGTCGACGATCTCAACGAAGGCTGCCGTGAGTTTCGAGTCGATCTCAGAATCCGGCACACTTACGGTCAGTTTTGAGTTAACCATATCGTTAGGAGAAATGATCGACGAGATCAGAATATTCTTCACCATCTTGAGATCCGGAAGGATCTGCATGATCGATTCCGAGTCGTTTACATTGTCGGCAGTGGCGTCGGATATCTTGTGAATTAGCTCCGGGGAAGGAGAAGGAGACATCTTCTTTCCGTTTACGCCGGTTCTGGCTGGAAGGGTCGATGACACTAGCTTACTGAGAACTGCTTCGGTTTGAGGCGAAAGTTTCATCATTCCGATTTGCTTTCTTCCAGGCATGGCTGGCGTTCCTGGCGGCGTTAGTGTTTCCTGGAAGAAGTTCTTCTTAGACATGAACAATACTCCTTAAGTCCCGAACATTGGCTAGTCCGGTTTTCATCTAAAACACAGTGGGGTCTGTATGGCCGATCTAAGCAACGCCAGCGCATCATACAAGCTATTTGTACAGAATGCCATCGATCTGGCAAAAACAATCGTGATCAAACACGGTCTGGTTAACGATGCTATCAATTCGGCCCTCATATATCAAGGGTATTCCGTCAATTTAAGTCCGGCGAGTACCGACGTTAATTACGAAACGCCGTGGAGAACATGGAAGTATTATCAGAATCTGGCAGGCCTGTACTACACTGACGCAAACGGGCGTCCTGTCGACACTGCTATGACGGTTCTTTCTGTTGTAGGTGATGGCAGCGTGCAGCCTATCGCATTTGATATTCCGAACCTCGTCATGCGACCAGCAACGCTCCGTGCCTACGAATATGGTAGCTACCTTTATAAAGCGCTCGTCCAGCGTTTCCCGCTGCAAGAAGCACTCATCCAAGGCATTTTGGATACCGCTACGTCCATCGGCTCGACAGCAGCTATTTCCGCAGCAGAGCTCCAAACAATTACCGACGGACGGATGGATTCGTTTTATAACGCCACCGACGGAACGATCGTTGCTTATAGCGGACAGTTCATCGAAGTACAGGAAACCGACCTCATGAGTCGGCTCCAGACGTGGGTGACGATGTTTTTCAACGATTGGTTCAACACGCAGTACTCTGTGACAGACGACCTTTACGTTCCTACGGCTTTAGGTATTCTGTACGTCATGATGCCAAACGTGATTATGAATATTCGGTTGAGCAACTGCCATACAATCCGAGCTCATAGTTTCCATATTCAGCAGTATTTGGAGTCGTCGGGACAGCTTGGGCAATACGTTCCCTACATGAACACCCAGCAAATGCTTTGGCTGTACAGGAACGTTAAGTGGGTTCAGAGAAATGCTGGCCGACAAAGCACGTTTGAAGCCCTAGTGGCCAACATCATGACTGCCGGTAATCTCCCGTTGTCTGGCTACGACATCGTGCATGACCTTACGCCAATGGCAAACAACCAATCCCTGCTTCCTAACGTGAACATGGTTTCTGTTCCGTTGAATTTTCTCGATACACTGAATACGTCTTCGAACGAGACGGTTGATTATATCGTCAATAAGGAAGTCGTTTTCAGCCGCGACCAGAACCTTGATGTCGTTGATACGGAAACAGAGATCACCGAAGCGATGCAAACATCGGTGCAATCGTCCATGACAACTAAAGTTCTGGAATCGATCTACGAGAACACCATCGACGCTGTAACGTTCCCTCTGGCAGATATCCTTTTCGATTACTGGCCTTACCTCGCTTCGTTAGGCCTCTACGAAACGGACGTTTATGTCACTCCTCCCGGAACTTCTGCTCCTATATTGCTATCGCCTATCAATGCGTTTATCCTTTATATCTACGCATGGGCCTATGGCAATAACCTGACTGCCAACGGCGGTATTCAGCCAGGGGTTCCTTTTACGTTTCAGTATATCCCTCAGTTTCGAGTTTCTGATGTCCTGTCGTTCAGCGGTCCTAGCTACACGCTGCCTACCTATAGTCAGGCCGCAAGTGTTGTCGATCAAAGCGTCTTGCCAATTCAGTACTACGGAACCGACAATAAGGTGATGGTTGCCTATGCCAATCAGACATCTCCCGTTGTGATGGACCAAATCACTAATTGGTATACGATAGATCCGGTTCAGAAGGCCATCGATACGATAGCTCTTGGCTTGGCATCAACGGTCTTTCCGGTTACATCGCCAGACCAGTTCTATACCAACTGCGAAATCATACAGGCAACAGAGATGGCATCGCGAGCATACGCCGCCAGCGCCAACGGATACAAGGCTTGTTCTGAGCTTCGTTTCATTGGGAGACTTCCTTATGAGGACAAGCTTTTAACGCTGGCTCCTTACGATCCCAACAACGCCAACTACGCTACGCAAACGCTCTACAGCACGTGGCTACAAAACATTGGCGTTAGCTTCGCTAACATGTCTCAAGCAGACGCGAACACCTTCGCCTATCAGATACTACAGCAGGCTACTGGAGCCAACCTTCAAGGGAATTATTCCATTGGGGACATCCAAGCAGCCATGCTAAAGGTGATGCAGAGGCTAAGCAGCTATACGGTTCAGTATATCCAGACCAATAACAGCACTGCCGCTATTGTCGAGGATGCTGCTGTCGTCCAAGTCGGTAAATGGTTGGCTGTTTTTGGCGACGACGCAACCGTCCCTCTTCCTACCGAACGACTCATCGATCTAGAAGGAGAAATGGCCGATGGTTTCGGCTTAGGGCTGGATAACTTTAGCGACGACACCGTTAGCGACGGTATGTCGGATGGGATGTCTATGGAGTTCAGTGGTTATGTCGTTCCAGTAGAGGTTTTTAACGACACCATTAGGGTGCCGCTGACTGCTCGGTTGAATCTTCGGATCACTGACCCTTCAACGATTCCGATGAATGGATTGACCGGAACGACAACCAGCGTTGTCTCAACCCCTTCTTAATGCCAAACACCTGAAAAGGAATACATCAGATGGTCGATACACTGCGTTTCTTAGGCAAGGCGCCATCCGATGCCATGGTCGATGTTCTGAATGAAACTTTCGGAATGATGGCCGATTATGGTACGGTGAGCTTCAGCACGCCATCCCCAATATCGGGTACAAAGACCTCAGTGACGGCAACGATGCTTCAGCCCCCCTTTGGAGGGGGGCAGTATTCCGGAGCCTTAATTTTGGTTTATAACCGAGTAGACGTTAGTCAGTTCTTTTCTGGATCTGATCTGATACAGAACATTCCTCTTCCTGGCACCACGAACGACATCATCAATGCGTTAAAGGTTAAATACAACCTCTACATCGATCCGAGCGATTTTGTCATCGAGCACATTCCTGCTAATACGACGACGTATAACCTCAAGACGATGTCTGGATCGCTTCGCTGGACGGGTTCTGTCCTTATGAGCGTGGTAGGGGCTCCTATACCGCTTTCGCAGATATTTGTCAACACGACCATTAACGGAATCGTGGTGCCGTCCTTGACCTTTCCGTTCGTCCTCACTAACTCGTATCTCTCGGGAATACCAGCTCCTAAATTGGCATATAACCTGCCAGCATTGGTAGCACTGAACTCGTCGCTTCTGTGGGGATTTTGGTACAGCCAAAACGGAACCTACACGGATACAGGACTTTATCAGTATCCTGCTCCAATAGCATTAGCTATGCTTATTGGGAGGTACTTAAGGATCAATATCGCTCCCCAAGACTTTATCAATAGTACCCCGCAGCCTGTCGTTGGCGGACAAGCCAATACGTCCATTTCGATCACAGGACAGCCAGCGCTTGGGTACAGCGGCCAAGTGGTTCTTTTGTACAACCGCTACGATGCGTCGGTTTTCTTTGGAACAACCCCAGTCCCTATTTCGGCAGCGGCCATCTCGCAGGACACGTTGTTAGGCGCGATCAATGCCAAATACAACACTAACTTGCTGGGGTCAGACTTTAGCGTCGTTGCGTCTTCGAACGGCACCCAATATACACTCACGGCCCTGAACAGCAGCGTTGCATGGATTGGAAGTTTTGTCGTTCAGGTTACTCAACCATAAAGAGGATTGCCCATGAGCACGTCCATTAACTATTCGCAGTCCTCGGCAGACATTCTACTGGCCGTCATCAACCAAGCCAACGGAACATCAGAAACACTATCCACGGTGAGTTTTGGTAGTCCTCAACCGATGCCGGCGGGTAGTGTTCGCGACACCAGCGTGGTTGTTAGCGCAGTAGCAGGCGGTGGTCGTACGGGTTCTGTGACCGTTTATTTCGACCGTATTAACCTGAATACGCTGTTTTCCCTCCAGCCACTTTACATCGTTGCCACAAACCCACAAACCACGTGGGATCTCGTTCCTATCCTCAATAATGTTTTTGGGCTGGGACTTCAGACCACTGACATCCTTCAGACAAACATCACCAGCAACACAGTGACTCTACAGGCAGATCCCAACTCTCTAGCCTACGAAGGATCTGTTGCGGCCACGATCGTCCCTCCTGCTACGTCGCCCACTATTTCGTTTGTTACGGATGTCGGGGTGACTGACCTGATGGGGATCTAATCATGCCCTTCTCTCCCAATCCTTCTTTGCCGTCTCGGCAAAACGTTCTGAATCTTATCAATACCTACAACCTTAGGCAATACAATTTTCAGCAAGCTGTATTGGGCAGTCCTTCAACCGTATCGGGAACAGTTGGATTCAACGCCGCCATCAGTATGTCGGCCTTACCGAACTCAGGTTTTGTTGGGTCGGTTAATTTCCAATACAACAGATACGACGCCGGTCAGGTTATCGGGAGTAATTTTTCTGTAGACTCGAGTGTTCTTTCTGGAACAACGATTCAAGAAATACTGCCGGGACTCGATGCGCTCATGAACCTTGGTCTTAGAATCGATGAGGTTGTCGATGGGCCAGTGGATTTGGTTAACGATCTGTCCGTGACGATCGTCATTAGCAATACGTCTGAACTCTATCTGCCAGGTTCGTCGTTTTCGGTGGCGTTTTCTAATAATGCAGCCAACCTTGTTAGCGGAACTCTCCTTGGGCTAGATTCAACAACCATCGTTTTTGGCACAAGCTCGACGGTGTTGTTAGACATCACGCCAACGACAACCAATGTCCCAACAACAGGAACCTTCCTCGGACTCGACTCCACTAGCAACGTCTTGGGCTTGGACGCCAATACATGGATGGATATCTCGTTTTAATGACTTTAAAGCCCTGTTGTGACAGGGAGGAGTAGTCATATGTCTTTCTTCACGTTCACGCGCTCTAAAGACCCTACAAGCATCCTCAATGAGCTTCTTGTTGACGTGCTCGAACAACTCTATACGCTAGGGGCGTATGGAGATGGGGTTGTCTACTCTCCACCAGCCCAAATGACGGGCAATCCCAATCGTCTTTTCTCAACCATCGTGTCGCCCGAGTACGGAACGTTTCCCTATGAAGGTTCTATCACTCCAATGCTTAACAAAAGAATGGATATCGAAATCAATATCTGCGTTCCT
>JAJZCW010000020.1 GCA_021828865.1 Bacillota bacterium | reverse complement strand
CTGGGGTTATTTTCAACAAAATCACCTCGTGGTACTGAATTCATAATGTTATATAACTACATCAGTATTAAATTTTACTGAATAGCTTTTTTGTAAACAATAACAACATTTTTCACTAACAGAACCTTTCGATAAAGTAGACAAATTTATTGAAGCTTCTGGTCAACGGGCGACAGAAGTGAGAATTTTAGACATTAATACCGATAGCTTGTCGAAATTTTCCGGTGTAGTTACATTACATTATCAGTAAAATCGCGAGATTGGTTTAGCTTATAAACTTATCATGTAAATCACTGCCAATACATAAGAACAGAGGCAAACGCAACATTTTAAACGGCGTATCAAACTACGCCGTTTTGTTTGTTATAAAACAGTAGGGTGAAAAGTGTATTCTAAAAATTGAAACTTAAAACATAAGTTTATAGTTTTAAAATTCGTGCAAATTGTACGGTCGGGGTGAACCAAAGACGTATATAACTATCGGGAATTTGGGTAGAATCTACCTGATTGATAGTGCGCAAACCCTGCAAGGCTTGGAATTATGAGTTTGAATATTTATGATTTCGTGGTATTTGTTGGATTGCTCAACGAAAGGGCCGATTAGTTCAATAAAAGCACATTAAATTATAGTATCAAATGGTAACGTAAGAATGGCTAAATCATGGAGTTTTTGCATGCGATCGTGACGAGAAAGAGACTCTTTTTTTGCATTTTCGGATAAATCCCTTTAGGTATGGGGAGTGGTCACATGATCTGAGAGCCAATCACCGATGGATTCGACGGATAAATGCGTCTCGGCAACACTAACGACGAAATCCTCAATCTCTTTGTGCTCAGCAGCAATGCTGATACCGTTAAAGTGCAGAAATAGCCCAACAGATGCAAATGCGGTCCGTTTGTTCCCATCATGAAACGGGTGATTGAGTATCAGTGAGTGAAGTATGGACGATGCTTTCAAAAGTAAAGTCGGGTAGGCATCGTTTCCAAATACAGTGGTCTGAGGGCGAGCTAAAGCCGATTGAAGCCCACCAATATCGCGGACACCGTGTAGGCCGCCGAAGCGATCAATGACCTGAAAATGAATGTATAGAACCTCCTCGACAGTTAATAACTTCATCGGTGCGCCAAGCCTTTGAGAACATCACCATATTCGGTCACGAATCGGTCTACAGCTTCATAGAACTCGGGAGTGATGTCAGAACCTGATTCCGGGATGGGGCGAACCACGATCTCACCCTTTTCATTTCGCGTGACTTGTACGGGTTGATCTTCAAGGTGCATTTCGCGAACCCAATCTGCAGGAATGGACACAGCGAAACTGTTCCCAGCTTTAAATACCTTTCGCACTTCCATTGTTATGGATCCTCCATTACACAATTTGTTACAACGATTATAACACAAGAGCCGATCCACTATTCATGATCCTTTGAAGGTGATGATTCTTTGATTGTGCACTTATGGCGTATAATTATTCCAAAGCAACTGATTAGTCATCTTGGACTTTTGGGCCGTTATGCGACACAAGATGTAAGCCCATAATGATTAGTTGATGAAGGTTTCCATCGCGTAATTCAGATATAATATTACTACACTCATTTATGGAGGGAGCGAAGACTTTGGCGATTTCAAAGAAGCTTGATCATGAAACGGCAAATCAATTGAGGAAAATCTTTTCCAAACTGAATTTGAATAGTCGAAAGATAACAGTCGACTTGTACAATGAAACCATTGAGTCAGAAGATGAATACACGGTTGATGACATTCTAGAGTCCGCTGGAATTCTAACTCCGGAAGAGGCGCGAAAACTTGAAGCGATGGTACACCAAATGCGCGAGAGTGACTGGGAATGAATTCTATTCACGGGTATTTACTTGATACCAATATTGCCATTGCGATTCTGGCTAACGAGCCAATAGTAATGGAGTTTGTTAAACAGGCAGCGAACGACAAGATGCCATTATATTTCTCAGTGATCACCGAATGTGAGGTTTTTAGTGGAATTTCATCCGAACAAAAGCGACATGGCTTGCAACTTTTTAACAAGCGCCGTTGTTTAGATGTTACCTCTTCAATAGCTCGAACGGCAGGTGAGTTAAGGCGCGAACAGCGTGACAAAGGCAGAAAATTAAAAACTCCTGATGCTTTGATCATCGCAACTGCAATTGATGCCCAATTAGGACTTGTGTCACGAGATTCTGATATGCAGTTTATTAAGAATGAACGGGACGTATTGGTTATACGGTTGTGAAAAAAATTCTTCGTTATTTTTTAATCCTGTCAGCTTGTTCGATTCTTCCGTTTTAGTGAACGTTAAAACGATAACCCCGCATAACAGTGGAGCTTGTGCCGCATGGTCGTCCAATGCTTAATTAAACAGAGGTGTTGAGGTGCGTCTTCTGACGCTCTTGGGTCGCTATGCGCAATAGCGCATCTACTATAAATATGTGTATAAATGGTACAATGACGATGTGGGAAGGTGAATTCATTAATCTCTATAAGTCGAGATTAGTCCAGATCTTTCTTGTGGTGTTGTACGCAGCCGTATGGTTCGGAATACTTGATGGGCATGACGTGCTGAGCCCGTGGATTGCGGCACTCCTGCTCTTCTGCGTCTTGTGGGCAAACGTTCGGTATGTCTTGCTCTCCACAGTCATCATGGTCGCTACCGCCATTCCAATTTGGTGGTTTGTAATCGCTCCGCACCAAGCCGGATATACAGACATTCTTGGTTGGTATCCCCTGATTATAATTAACTTTATGATTTTTATTTTGCTGCCGGAAATTCTTTTTGTCTGGATGCGAAATTTTTTCATAGAGAAATTAAGAACCTGACGAAAACTGCATTGAAGTTGGCGAGACTTGAGGAATCGTAGCTGTCTTCGATGCATGAATATTCGATATTAGTTACCCTGCCTTATGGGACAAATGGGCAGGAGTATTCAATGCGAGGGTATCGCAAGGGGGGCAGAGCTACCCGAACAGAAATGAGAAATATGAGCGACCGATGCCTTTAACAGTTCATTTTATGAAACTTATCAGATTACTCGAACTCCATTTCCCCGATACGTGGGTCATGCCACTGCTTGTGACAATCGGTAACGACTTGAACATCATGTCGTGGCCATGTATCGCGAAACAAGAAACTGACTTGGGTAAATTCCTCAATCAGATTTTTGAAGTGTTCGTCGTTAGAGTAGAAAGCGTAATCTGTGCGAAAGTTTGCAATCATGATCTTTGCTTTATTTTCCCAGTCACTCGTGTTCGATTTAAGTTCGGGATCCGTCAAAAATCGTCTCAGCCAATTGGGGCCTTGTTGTATATTGGTCGAGCACGACGGTAGTCGAAATACAAGTTCAGCGGCTTCATTCCAAAACAGCAAATCCCACCATTTCTCCATGATGAATGCGGGATTAGGGTCAAGAGCGATTATGGTCCGTTTTAGAGCAACACTAAGTTCGGAAGTTTCAAGTTTGCTCTGTTCTACTGGTCGTGCTAGAAGGTGAAGGTGGCGACGTTCATCTTCAGTTAATTGCAACGCGGTTGCAATGTTATTGAGAACGTCCTCTGAAGGATTCACGCTTCTGCCTTGTTCCAAAGATGTGTACCAAGATGTTCCGATATTTGCGAGTTGAGCGACTTCCTCTCTACGAAGTCCAGGGTCCGTCGGCGTCCATGGGATGGTAAGCCTGCATCTTCAGGCACGAGTCGTTCTCGACGTGAACGTAAAAACTCGCCTAACGAGATTCTGGGTGACAACACTTCCGATGCACCTCCTTATCCTGACACTCTCAATCGTACGATAAACGAAGGAGGGAAACCAGAGACAAATCGTGTCATACTTCCTGTGTATAGTACTGAAACCACTAGGGAGGATTCAAACAATGAACGTTTTTGTAACAGGAGCTACAGGTAAAGTTGGAAGTCGCTTTGTCCGGCGATTGTTGCAGCAAGGACATCACGTTAAGTGCTTGGTTCGGGATATTGCAAATGCGCATTGGTTACAGCAGTTAGGGGCTGAAGTGTTAGAAGGCGATCTCTTGCAAACGGGAAGCTGGGGTAATACTCTTCAAGGCACAGATGCCGTGGTACACCTAGCAGCGCAGTTCCGCGGTGTTGACGAAAACACCGCGAGAAGGTCAAACATCGATGCAAGTATCGAGTTAGCACATGCTGCATTAAGGGCCGATGTGCCAAGGTTTATTTTTACCAGCACTAGTTTGGTATATGGAGCTGGTAATCATTCAAGACCTAACCACGAAGATGATCTATTAAGGCCGACCATGCCATATCCTCAAACCAAAGTTGCTGCGGAAGAGGCCCTACTACAGCTTTATCGAAGGCAGGGGTTAGGACTGCGCATCGTAAGACTTGGGTTTGTATATGGTGACAGCGACCCGCATATCACCGAATTTCTCCCAATGATGAAGAACTGGAATCCTGCTCAGCGTTTCCACATGGTACACCATGCAGATGTAAGTCAGGCCTTGCATCTCGCTGCTACCGTACAAGGGGTTGATGGGCGAATATATAATGTTGCCGACGATGCTCCAATTTCAGTGAGCGAGTTATTCCAGTTTCATAATAGTGAAGTCCCACAAGAATCGAATCAACAGGAATTCAACCCGTGGCAAATGGTGGTCGATACAACGCGTATAAGGGAGGAATTAAATTATCGTCCGATTTTTCCTTCTTATCTTTCAGCAAAATATGCAGGCGCGTTGTAATCCACTGATGCCTATAGCAGCAATGAGCGATATCTGAGCACTGTTACAATGGTCGACAGGAGAATCTGATACTTCCTGTAAACACATTCCATTGATTATCGACGCAGAGAGTCTGTTGCACATAAGGGGGCTTATGCGCAAGTTACAATAAACCAAATTGTGATTAATTATACGCAAAATCACATAAGGCGCCGGGGCTGTTGCAAACTAATTCGACGCATGGGGCATTGACGACTTAATGGTTGGAAACAATAGCTCTTAGTGAACATGGGCGAATGGAGAGTGAATATGATAAGGCGGTGAAGATGTAGTCAGCAATTTCGTGGGAATGGACGCAAAAACAAAAAATCTACATCAGGATGGGGCAAGCGTATTTCATTCATTACATCCCCTTGTTTTCGTGCGGTGATACGGTAAAGCGTATGCTTGCGGAATCTTTGTGAAAGTGCTTACATTCTTAAGGGGGATTTCTTGAAATTCTGAATGCACATCCATCATTGAAATGAGGTGATTTATCGGCTTTGACTTGTAATATATTCTAAAATTATAATTATTTTCATAAGGAGATGTTTTGGTGCTAAGTCAATCTAAACTGAAAAAGTCTCTTGGCTTCCTAGATCTTACGATGATCGGTTTAGGTGGGATCATTGGTTCCGGGTGGTTATTGGGAGCGCAGGCAGCCGCAAAAACTTCCGGTCCCGCAGCGTTTTTTGCCTGGATTATTGGCGCGGTGGCAGTTATTCTCATTGGGCTTGTGTATGGGGAACTCGGCGCCAGAATGCCCGAATCGGGCGGTATTGTGAAGTATCCGGATTATTCGCATGGTTCGCTCACCAGTTATTTGATGGGTTTCGCCGCACTGATCGCTTATTCTACAGTCCCTCCCGTTGAAGCTCAGGCTGTCGTCAACTACGCGAGCGGATATTTTCCTCAAGGAGTTTTATTTCAAGCTTCCGGTATGCCTACCATTGTCGGTTGGCTGATTGAAGTGGGATTACTCGTACTTTTCTTTTTATTAAATTATTTTGGCGTCAACTTATTTGCAAAGATCAATACTGTCGTTACTTCACTGAAATTTATCGTTCCTACACTTACCATTATTTTGCTTTTGGCAGCGTTCCATGGCTCTAATTTTACGAGTCATCAGTTTGCTCCTTTTGGCGTGAAAGGGATTTTTTCCGCCATCGCAACCTCAGGTGTGGTGTTTGCCTTCCTAGGATTCAGGCAAATCAGCGCACTTGCCGGCGAGGCAAAAAACCCGCAAAAACATATCGGGCCCGCGATTGTGATTGCGATTTTACTTGCAGCAGTACTCTATACCTTATTGCAGATCGGGTTTATCGGCGGCGTTCGCAACTTGTCTGGAGGATGGAGCGCGCTTAACTTTACGGCGCCATTTGTTCAGTTGCTCGGCATTGTCGGGTTTGGCTGGTTTGCTATTTTCCTTTATGCAGATGCCCTGATTTCTCCATCGGGTACTGGAAACGTCTATATTGCCTCGACGTCTCGCATCACCATGGCGATGGCCGAGAACCACTACTGGTGGAAAAAATTTGGCAATGTTCATGAAAAATCGGGAATTCCCCGTGCTGCGCTCTGGTTCTCTTTGATTGTGGGAATCTTTTGGACGGCGCCATTTCCGACATGGAGTGCACTCGTCGGCTTTATTTCTGGAGCCACTGTACTCACCTATGTGATCGGGCCAGTTTCTGCGGTGGTGTTCCGACGCACCGCACAGGATATGGCCACCCCATTTCGCGTGCGCAATTTGACACTTGTCAGTACTTTAGCGTTTATTGTGGGGACGCTGATTATCTATTGGACAGGTTGGTCGAACGTGTGGCCGCTCATCGTCATGGAAATCGTCGGCTTGATCATTTATGTGGGTTTTGTGATGAAAAAACCTGAACTAAGAGAAAACCTAGGCAGGGACATCAAAGCAGGTATCTGGTTGGTTGTCTACTTGCTATTTATTCTCCTCATGTCTTATATGGGGAGTTTTGGTGGTCAAAAAATTATACCGTTCCCGTGGGATAATGTGGTCGTCGCGATTTTCTCTTTACTGTTCTTTATTTGGGGTGTGCGAAGCGGATACGCAACCAAATCCCTAGGAGAAGCTAAGCAAATGCATAAGAGTGCGTAAAAAGTATTTCACTAAATGGACAAGTGGCCTGAGCCGGGTAGATGGGCTCAGGTCCTTTTTTTTGGCTCCATCGGGAAAGATGAGGTACGATAGAAGGTAGGTCCAAATGATCGATTGGTTTGGAGGAATGAGAAATGTGCGGCAGGTTTTCCTTCGCCACTGAGTGGGAGGAGGTGCTTCGGGAATTTTTGATTCCCACTTCACAGTATACGGATCGACCCCGTTACAATGTGGCGCCTGGCCAACTCATCACCGCCATTATTTTCGGACATGGTGAACGCCGAATAGGGCCACTCAAGTGGGGACTGATTCCGCATTTTTCGAAAGATGCCAGCGTGGGATACAAGATGATCAACGCCCGTGCAGAAACGCTTGAGGACAAACCATCGTATCGGAAACTGCTTGACCGAAAACGCTGCTTGATTCCGGCAGATGGTTATTATGAATGGAAAAGGGAAGCAGGGAAAACCACTCCCTATCGGATCGTTCTAAGGGATCGCCCGCTTTTTGCGATGGCGGGCCTGTACGACACTTGCATCAACATTGAAGGGGAAAAAATCAGCAGTTGCACGATCGTCACCACGGCTGCGAGCGAATGGATGGCAACGATCCATGAACGCATGCCTGTCATTTTGACGAAAGAGGCGGAAGAAGCTTGGTTGTCTGCGGATGATTTTCAATACGTGAAGCAGCTATTGCGTCCTTATGATGCTGAGAAGATGAGGGCCTATCCCGTCTCGCCGCTTGTTGGCAATGTCAAAAATGATTCCACGCTGTGCATAAGTGAAGCGACGATCCCTTAATGGCTGACTGCAATTGGAAATCTGTTCAGGTTATCATGATGAGAGATAAAGATATCAGTGAGAGAGATGGGACAAGTGGTGAGAGAAATGCGCATTGTATGTTTTGGAGATAGCGTCACTAGAGGCATCACCTTTTTAAAAGGCCGCCTCCGCATCGTAAAAGAAAGTTATCCGGCAATACTTCAACAATTGATAGGTGAGGGTAACGGTGAAGTATTAAATAAAGGAGTCTTTAACGACAATTCCACATTGATGGTGGAACGCCTTGAGTCTGATGTAATCGAGCAGCAACCGGATTTTGTCCTAGTCGAAGTGGGAGGCAACGATTGCAATTTCGACTGGGCAGAAGTGGCAAAAAGGCCGGATGAAGATCATGAACCGATCGTTCTCTTGAATGATTATCTTAACAATCTGCGCCAAATTGTCGAAAATGTGACAAACGCAGGGATCACCCCGATCTTGATGACCGTTTTACCGCTTGACCCCGTTCGCTATTATGCTCAAATCATGTTGCTTCATGGGAAAAATATTGCTCACTGGATCGCCACTTGCGGTGGAATTGAGCACTGGCATGGCAATTATAATCGTCAGCTGAGAAATTTAATGAAAGAAATGAATGTGCTCAGTATTGATCTGAGAAGTAGGTTCAAGCAAGCTGGCAACCTGGATGATTTACTCAGTGATGATGGTATTCACCCGAGTCGTGCGGGCTACAAAGCGATGGCAGAAATCATACGGGATGAGCTGGGCAATCTGGGAATCATTCGCTGAATGAGTTTAGCGATGTTGGGTACCTTATAGGCTGACGATAAGATATCAATGCGCATAAGGGGGACTTGGCATGGCACTTCGTGGTCATGAGGCCTACGAATTAAATGAATTGCTGATGGGTTGCGTCAATACGATCAACAGTATGGGTGTGTTCATCCAACAGGCAAAAGATCCTGAGTTAAAGGGAATTCTGCAAAATCAACTAGCCGCACACATTCAGGACTATAACATCAAAGTGGAGTGGGCGAAGACAGGGACCTCCAGTGAAAAATTGAAAGTGCCTGCGATGCCAGCCAAAATGTCTGGAACACCAAAGCCACCACAGGCCGCCAAACCGAGTCCAAGCGGAACCACTTTTGATGACAGGGCTATTGCTACCTCCTACTTGCTAGCAGTTAAGGCAGCAGGGAAAAACTATGCTTCCGCCGCATTTGAAGCGGATGACCCGCAACTTCGCCAGTTTTTGGAAGACGCGTTTACCATGAGTTCCCACCATGCGTTTGAAGTGGCGGGTTGGATGTCGAAAAACGGCTATTATCCTGGTGAACAGGCGACAAACACGTACTTGCAAATGCTTGCTAATACCTACGACACCGCCACGCATCCTGTAGGGGTTCACTAACGATTTGAAAAATCACTGAAGATTGAAAAATGATGGGAAAGTTTTACAAAACGACCGGAAATCTCAATGAGATTCCCGGTTTTTTGCTTGACTTTGTTGCCCTGTTAATCGGTAGAATAGATCATACCTACATGATGATCGGGAGAGGATTTTGATGAGTTTTATTAAACAACCGTTTGATGAATTTTTGGGATTTGTTTATGAGCGTGTGAGTCCCAATGAAGTCCATGTAACGCTGCCTTTGCAGCCGCTTCACATCAACAGTGTAGGGATAGTACACGGTGGCATCATTTCGGCGCTGGTCGATGTGGCCATGTCTAATTTAATGGATGCAGATGAGGCAGGTGTTCAAAATGCAGTGACCATTGATTTACATACGACTTTTTTGCAGGGGGCAAAGGGGAAAAGTCTTACGGCGGTGGCGACAATAGTCAAAACAGGGCGTACGCTCATGTATGCGGATTGCCAGGTGGTAAACGAGGAAAATCTGCTTGTCGCCAGAGCAACGGGCACTTTTTTTGTGCGAAAATAAAGAGATTCGTATCATGCCATCGATCTATGATAAAGTGATTGTTAACCGGATTATAATAATAGGTTAACAAATAGGAGGCTTATAGATGAAAACGCGAATGACAGAACTACTAGGAATCAGTGTTCCGATAATCCAAGGGGGACTAGCTCATCTGGCATTTGCCAACCTTGCTGCGGCAGTATCGAGTGCTGGCGGGCTGGGGCAAATTACGGCCACCTCACTCGCCTCTACGGAAGAATTGGCGAAGGAAATCGATCGCGTCCGCGAGCAGACTGACAAGCCTTTTGCGGTCAATATTGCTATCGGACAACACCATTCCGTTGATGATATGGTGGATCTGGTGATTGACAAAAAAGTCTCCGCAGTCACTCTAACTGGCGGAAATCCGGAAAAAACGATGAAGCGTTTGGAAGGCCACCCGATTAAAAAACTAATTCTGGTGAGTACCGTGAGGCAGGCGCAAAAAGCAGAATCGCTCGGTGCGGATGCGGTCATTGCCGTAGGCCAGGAAGGGGGAGGTCACATTGGACGTGATGATACAGGCACGATCGTTCTCATTCCACGTGTTGTGGATGCAGTTGCCATTCCGGTTATTGCAAGCGGTGGCATTGCTGATGGTAGAGGGTTGCTTGCAGCTCTTGCGCTTGGCGCGGAAGGAATAGAGATGGGGACGAGGTTTGTTGCCACGAAGGAAAGTGTCGCCAGCGACGAATATAAAGCACGACTGGTGAAGGGATCTGAGCTTGATACAAAGGTGATCAAGCGCTCCATTGGCGCACCGGGACGGGTCATTAACGGCGAATGGGCAGTGCACATTCTAGAGGCGGAAACGGAAGGTTTGACTAAGGAAGAGTTTTATCACCTGATCTCTGGTGAACGGAATAAAAAAGCAGTGTATGACGGCGATTTTCAAAATGGGTATGCATGGGCAGGCCAATCGGTTGGATTGATTCAATCCGTACTGAGTGTGAAAGAACTGTTTGACGAGATGGTGGCCACCGCAGAAAGGTTTCAAGCGCAGATAGACGGGATGATGCGTTAGGAGGAAAAAAAAGTGCGAGAAGCGTTTGTCGTCGCTGCTAAGCGTACCGCGATTGGGAAATTGGGCGGTGAGCTAAGAGAGGTCGAGCCGCAGGATCTTGCTAGTGCGGTGCTTCGCGCGGTGGTAAATGAGATGGGTATTAGAAAAGAAGAAGTCGAGGAAATCATCCTTGGCAATGTGGTAGGCCCAGGTGGCAACATGGGAAGGTTATCAGCATTATCGGCTGGGTTTCCAGACACCACACCGGGAGTTGCGATTGATTTGCAGTGTGGATCGGGCCTGCAGGCGATTCATATAGCCGCTTATGAAGTGATCATGGGTCAGCGGGATTTGGTGATTGCGGGCGGTGTGGAAAGCTCGAGTCGTGCGCCCTGGAAGGTGCAAAAACCGCTGAATTTGTACGGGGCTATAGGACCAGCGTTCTTCCAGCGGGCAAGGTTTGCTCCATATGAGATCGGGGACCCTGACATGGGAGTCGCGGCAGAAAACGTGGCAAAGCAATACCGGGTGTCACGAGAAGATCAGGATGCCTTTTCGCTACTCAGCCATCAGAAAGCGGTCCATGCGATCAAAGAAAGTAAGATGGTTCCTGAAATAGCTCCTTTTTGTCTACGGGATGGCACATGGTTTGATCAGGACGAAGGACCAAGATCGGATACCAGCCTAGGAAAATTGTCCAAGCTTCCGCCTGTATTTATCCCTGATGGCACGGTGACCGCGGGTAATGCCTGCGGGATTAACGACGGCGCGGCGGTGGTGATGATTGCCTCAGGGGATGCCTGCAAAAGGCTGGGATTGCGACCCGTTTTACGATACATGGATTCGGAATTGGTAGGTGTCGACCCCAATTATCTGGGGATTGGTCCGATACCTGCTGTACGACGATTGTTGACTCGGACTCAGCTTGCGATGGATGAGATAGACTTGATTGAATTAAATGAAGCGTTTGCTTCCCAAGTCATCGCTTCAGTGAGGGAACTTTCGATGCCCATGGATCGATTGAATGTAAATGGCGGTGCGATTGCACTCGGCCATCCGTATGGTGCGTCCGGTGCTATTTTGCTGACACGTCTTTTTTATGAGTTGCAGCGGAGAAAGGGCAAGTATGGTCTAGCCACGTTAGGCGTTGGCGGAGGGCTTGGAATTGCTTCCGTATGGGAAAGGGTTGTCTGCTATTGAGAATCGATGAAGAAGTTCTCTATCAAGCGTCCCTCCGATCCCAACAGATTGCGCTGCGAAACGAAGGAAGCGCGATCACGTATGCGGAACTGGCTAGGCAAATAGGGGAAATAAAGGATTCGATCTTTCAACGAGGATTGATGCCCGGCGAGCGCGTGGCGCTTTGTTTGCCTAATCGCCTGGATTATTTGGTGTGGTTTCTCGGTATCATTCATGCTGGATTGGTGGCTTCCCCGATCAATCCGAGACTTATTGACTCAGAAAGGCGTCAGATGCTCAAGGCGCTTCGCCCGGTGCTGATCATAGAGGAGAAAGCTGGGGTGCTTTCTTGGAAGAAGAAGCCTGATCATAAGGATGCTTACGATGGTGAAGATGACTTGTTTTACATCGGATATACCTCAGGGACAACTGGCATCCCTAAGGGAATTCGCCGGACACACAAGTCGTGGGTGGATAGTTTTTTTGCCATGAGTAAGGAATTTGGTATGGATGATGCATCAGTTTTGCTGCTTCCCGGCCCGCTGTATTATTCCGGATCTTTGATTGCGGGACTTCACGGGCTTTTTATCGGAGCTACGGTGGAGGTTCACGAGACATTTGACCCGAGGCGAGTGTGTCAACGTTTGACAGAATCTGACGTGAATACGCTATACATGGTGCCTACCATGTATCGGGATGTGGTGAATGCGCAAGGGGAGAAACCCAATCAGCATACAATCACGATGATCACTGCGGGGGACAAAATGGCGGTTACCACCAAGGAAAAATTAATGGCAGTCTTTCCTAACGCTGCACTTTATGAATATTACGGGACTTCAGAAGTAGGCTTTGTCTCACTTTTGTCCCCAAGCGACCAACTTCGGAAACCGGAATCGGTCGGTAAACCTTTTTATAAGGCTGAAGTTCGTTGCATTGATGATGAAATACAAGTTCGAAGCACCATGGGGTTTTCTGGCTACGATGGGCCAGATGCCACCTTACATTTCGAAAAATTGTTGCGGGAAGATGGATTTCTCGCGACGAGCGATTGGGGCTATATAGATGATGAAGGGTATTTGTATGTGACGGGTCGTCAGCATGACAAAATGGTGGTGGGCGGCGTCAATATATACCCTCGTGAAATGGAAACTGTAATGGAGCGCCATCCGAACATCAAAGAAGTGGCGGTCTTGGCGATGCCGGATGAACGCCTTGGGGAAGTGCCTGTGGCTTTTATCGTGATGGTAGATCGCCACGGTTCAGCAAAGGAGATTGATGAGTACATCAAAACGCATCTGAGCGGGTACAAACGCCCAAGATTTTGGTGGCAGATAGAATCCTTGCCCCGTAATGCTACAGGAAAGGTGCTGAAATCAGCTTTACTACATGAAATTCTCCAAAAAAGTAAACTTGATTAATCTATATTTTCAAGGAAGCGGAAGGACAACTGGCGAGCATGGAAGAGATCGCGGCGTCCGCTCATTCGTTCGAACAATTGGCAGAAAAATTGCAATTGATGGTAGAAGGCTTTTCTCTCTAAATCAGAGATAAAAAAGGATGTTAAACGCCGCCCTATCTGGCGGCGTTTAACATGGAATCCGGCGCGATGACTGCCACCACCTCACCGCGTACACATACTTCCCCTGCAACAATTAACTCGCTGTGGATCACTGCTTTTTTCCGTCCTACTTCCACGATTTTGCCTCTGACAGTAATGGGTTCTCCGTGGGGAGTGGGCTTGAGGAAATCAACCTTTAACGATGCCGTCACACAACGGGGTACATTTACACCATTGCCAAGTTCGTGACCATCTCTGCGATGAAGCGCGAGTGATGCAGAACCTGTGCTGTGGCAATCAATCAGCGAAGCGATGAGTCCGCCGTAGACAAACCCAGGAATGGCCAAATGTTCCGGGCGGGGAACATATTCGGTGACGGTTTCTTCGCCGTCCCATCTGGTTTTTAATTGCAAGCCATGATCATTTAATCGCCCGCATCCGTAGCAATAGGAAAAATCATCAGGATAATAATCTTGCACCGCAAGTGTAAGCGTATCCATTGGTTCCAAAGAAACACACCATCCTTTTATTATGATTTCTATGATTTATTTATAGTGATAGGTTTATCATATTTTTTGATATTGTACAAATGATCACATTCGTTAAATGGTTGACGGGTTAGCAAGTAAACGATAAGATCGTAAAAGTATAATTGACTAAATTAGTCGACATTAGGACGGGAGTGGGGTTGTTGCTGGCATCTGTTCTCATCTTTTTTCGCGAATCGCTGGAAGCAGCCATGATCTGCGCCATCATGTTATCGTATTTGAAGCAGATCGGTCGACGCGATCGCTTTAAGGAGGTGTGGATAGGGATCGGTATGGCGCTTGGGCTTGATATCCTGAGTGGTATCGCGATAGTTACCACGATCCACCGTTATGACGGTTCCATCCTGCAGAGTCAGATAGAAGGCATGACGTATTTTATCGCGTGCGCTGTCTTGACGTATATGACATTTTGGATGAAAAAGCAGGGGCGTCACCTGAAAAGTGCACTTCAATCCAAAATTCAGGATGCAGTGAGTACGGGTTCGCTTGCTGCCATTGTATTTATCACATTTATCACGGTGGGAAGAGAAGGGCTAGAAACGGTGATTTTTATGATCGCGATCGCCTTTCATTCGAGTCCGCTATGGCTCACCATCGGCGCGATCGTGGGGACCATGTTAGGTCTTTTGCTTAGTTATTTCATCTATGTGCTGGGGAAGCGAATCAATCTGGGGTATTTTTTTCATGTGATGGGGATTTTATTGATGTTTTTTGCGGCGGGACTGCTTGCGAATGGGATTGAGGATTTTCAACAACTCGGTTGGCTTCCGAGGCAGCATGCTTTGTGGAGTTCAGCCACTTTTCTCAGTGAAAACAGCACGTTTGGCGATATTTTGCACTCTTTTTTCGGGTACGCAGATAGTCCAACGGCGTTGCAGGTGATGTTCTATGTTGGTTTTCTCGTGATCGTGAGTCTTTTTTGGAAAAAAGGCAATCAAAAAAGCATACGGGAGTCAGGTGATTTTGCTTGACGAAAAGCTTGTCAGTCGGTATCCTAAATTGTAAGTATTTGATCGCGGCGTTCAATGAGCGAAACGCCGGATTAGGTTGGTTGAGTTGAGCTGAGATGAGAACAACACCCATATTGTTCGCATGGACTCGGCAAGACGACACTGACGCTGAGTTTTTTTTATTTCCAGCGGAGGATGGTGTTGTATATGATCGTCGTGATTGACAATTACGACTCGTTTACGTATAACCTGGTGCAGTATCTGTATATGCTCGGCGAAGAAGTGACAGTGTTTCGTAACGACAAAGTGACAATGGATCAAGTGGCGGCCATTCAACCAAGTGGTCTCATCATTTCCCCAGGACCCGGGACACCTGACGATGCGGGCATTTCGATGGAAGCAATTCGTAATTTTGCAACTAAAATCCCCGTACTTGGCGTTTGCCTAGGTCATCAGGCGATCGGACAGGTATTCGGAGGCCAAGTAGTACTGGCCGCCACCATGATGCACGGCAAATCTTCCACCATGATTCAAAGTGGAACCTCTAAGCTTTTTGAAGGCATTCCCCCAACATTTGACGCCATTCGTTATCATTCCCTTATTGTCGACCCAGATACACTTCCCAATGAACTGAAGGTCACCGCCGCTACTGAAGATGGGACGATTATGGCACTCGAGCATGAGCGTCTACGGGTGTATGGTGTACAGTTTCATCCGGAAAGCGTGCTAAGTGAATATGGGATGGACATTTTACGGAATTTTATTAAGATGACAAAAACATCGAATCACCAGGGTGATATCGCGGTTCGTGGCGGGGTGGCATAATGGATACGGCGCAAAAAATCACCATCAAAACGAAAGTCATCAGAGTGCCGACCACGGCTTCTGCGTTTGGTTTTTTTACGGTGCTGAATCAGGAATATGGAAGTCACAATGTGGCGCTGCTTGATGCGCACGTTCAGGAGGACACCGTTTTTAATCAAGCGATGATCGGATTGTTTCCGGCGCTCCATTTAAAGGTAAAAAATGAGCAGCTTGAAGTGACGGGGGATAACTCACTGCTTACGCAAATCAGTCGTCCAAAGCGTCAAACCATCGAGAATCATCTCGATGAGCATCTTCATGAGTGGTTATCGTTATTTTCTGCGGATGATAAGTTGCCGCCGTTTTCATTTGGGTTTATGGGGTATTTTGGATTTGAAGCGATGAAGTATATGGAATCGATTGAATTTGATGCGGTGGATGATCGGGGGCTCCCTGATATTGATTTGCAGATGCACCGGGTGATGATCCATGTCAACCCGGACTACACCAGCGTTTTTTTGCACGACTTCGGCGATGGGATAGCGCCATTTTCTGCTGAAGATTTCTGGCGCTTGGTGATGGTGGCAAAAGGCAAGGAATTGCCGCCTGCTGAACCTTTGGGGCAGGTGGAATTTGTGGAAGAGGTAAGTAAGGAAGCATTTATGTCGCGTGTGGTCGAGATTAAAGCGCATATTCGCGCGGGTGATATTTTCCAATGCGTCCCGTCCAAGCGGATTCGGGTGCACGGCCTGAAAAAACCCCTTCAGGCATACGCCAAGCTGCGCAAGATCAATCCGTCACCGTACATGTTTTATGTGGATTACGGCTCATTTGTCCTCTTTGGTGCCAGTCCTGAGATGCAACTGCGGCTGGTCAACGGAAAAGCGCTGATGAAGCCTATTGCGGGGACTTCGAAGGGCAAAGGGAAGACAAAGGAAGAAAATGAGCGCTTGATTCGTGAACTTTTTGATGATCCGAAAGAGCGCGCGGAGCATGTGATGTTGGTGGATCTTTGCCGCAATGATTTGGGGCGTGTGGCGATACCGGGTAGCGTAAAGGTGGAGAAGCTGCTGCAGGTGGAGGAGTATTCGCATGTGTTTCACCTGGTGTCGCATGTGTCGGCGGAGCTGCCGAAAGGATCGAATCCGTTTGCGGCTGTTTTTGCTACGTTTCCTGCTGGAACGCTCTCTGGTGCCCCTAAGATTCGAGCTATACAGATTTTGGCGAAGACAGAATCGTTTTTACGTGGGCCTTACGGTGGGATTGTGGGCATGTTTGACCACATGGGGAACCTCGACTCCGCCATTCTCATCCGCACGGTGGTGTATAAGGACGAAGTGGCCTATATCCAGGCGGGAGCGGGGATTGTGGCAGATTCGGAGCCTGAACAGGAGTGGAATGAATGCGACCACAAACTGGGGGCGCTGCGGGCTATTTTTCAGGAATGATCAAGTACTAGTGGACAAATGCCTAGGCGTAGGCTGATAGTAACTAAATTTCATAGGGGGAATCGGCATGGATGAACTCATGCAATTTCTCGCGGTGATGGCGGCTCTGTCAGCGGGCGCTCAGGCAATTACGCAACAAATGAAAAAACGAATTACCATCCTGCATTTAAACGCGAAAGCAAAACCCAATGACTCGGTATGGGATGAAGTGTATGAAGAAGCATTGCGGCGCGTCAATATTCATCTCTTGGCAGGGATCAATGGGGCCGTTTTGGCTGGAGTGGCACAGGTTCATCCGTTGCAATTATTGAAACTTCGCCCGATTTGGAGTTCTTTGCAGCCGGAATGGGTGGGGAGTTTGCTTGATTACGGTTTTGCCGGGGTACTGGTGGCTTATGGAGGACCTTGGTTCCATGATGCGTTGGGACTGCTTCGCACATATAAAACGCAAGTGAAGGCCATTCAAAGCACGCCGAAGAAAGATTAAAAATTCAAGCGTTGATTGGTTGATTATTGCCGCGATTCATGGTATCTTATCTATTGCGTTCCTACGGAGAGATGTCCGAGTGGTCGAAGGAGCACGATTGGAAATCGTGTAGGCGTTGATAGCGTCTCGTGGGTTCGAATCCCACTCTCTCCGCCATGGCACGGCGGAGTAGCTCAGGTGGTCAGAGCATACGGTTCATACCCGTAGTGTCGGGGGTTCAAATCCCTCCTCCGCTACCACATTTGCCACTTTAGCTCAGTAGGTAGAGCGGTTCACTCGTAATGAACAGGTCGACGGTTCGACTCCGCCAAGTGGCTCCACCAAAAAGCTTGATAAATCAAGGAAAAACGGGGGTTCTCAGAAAATGAGACCTCCGTTTTTTAGTGTCCATTGTGCAAGTAATATGCGAATGAGTCCCAAGGTCTAGTGAGAGCTTAATCTCTTGACAAATGAAAAAATCTTGATTATATTTGCCTAAATATTTATTCTATTGGAAAAAATAAATATTCTAGGAGTGTGGGGTTGAATTGACATTTACCATCCGTGTTTTTAACACTCCTCACGATGCGGGCATATATGTGGCCTCATTAGCAGAATTCGTGATTATGAATAAACGCAACCCAGTACTTGGTTTAGCGACAGGGCAAACTCCCGTTCCATTTTATGAGTCGTTGGTGCGTTTATATGAGTGTGGTCTTGATTTATCGCATGTAACCACTATCAATTTGGACGAATATGTAGGGCTTAGCGCGGAGCATCCCCAAAGTTATTTCCATTTCATGAAAAGCAATCTTTTTTCAAAAACTAACTTATCGTCTTCTTGCACTTTTGTTCCAAATGGTGCCTCTGCTAATTTAGTGGAAGAATGCCTTCGATATGATGAAATCTTAAAAAATTATCCAATTGATTTACAGATACTAGGTATTGGTATCAATGGGCATATTGGGTTTAATGAACCCTCAGATACCCTAATTGCAAAAACTCATGTGGTGGAACTCCGACACGAAACCATAAAGAGCAACGCCCGTTTTTTCGATAGTGAAGATCAGGTACCAAAACAAGCAATTACAATGGGAATCCAATCGATATTGCAAGCAAAGAAAATAGTACTGATGGCTTTTGGCACTGAAAAGTCAAAAATCATTGAACAAGTGGTGATTGGAAATGTTAGTACCACTATCCCAGCTAGTATTTTACAATTTCATCCAGATGTAATGGTCATTCTGGATCAGGATGGTGCAACTGATTTGTTAAAAAACACCGATTATTTAGATGCGAATCATTTGAAAATTAAGTAGAACTTACATCGAAAACGAAAAAGGTTATTTAAAAAATACCCTCATTAAAGTGAAAGGTTGACTTAGTCATGAATATTAATAGAGTAAAGCTTTACAGATTGGATGAATTATTAAGAAAAGAAGTAGATGATGGTCGTTTGCCTGGTTATTCTATAGCGGTTGGTTTAGGAAACGAAATTATTCACCAAAGCTTTGGTGGGTACGCAGAAAATAAAAATGGCGTTACACGATTAATGAGAGATGACACCATATTCGATCTGGCTTCACTTACAAAAGTAGTTGCTACTTTACCGAGTATTTTGTGGTTAATTGACTATGGAGAGATTCGTTTGCATGACCCGGTTGCTAAGTTTATTGCTAATTTCCGATCGGATCCAAAATCAGTTGTGACTGTGCAACACTTGCTCACTCACTCCTCAGGCTTACCATCACATCGAGCATATTATCAACATTCTCATTCCAGAGATGAAATAATCAGTATGGTGAAAAAAGAAGAATTGGAGTGTTCTCCGGGAACAAGGGTGGTTTATAGTGACTTGGGATTTATTTTGCTTGGTGAAATTGTTCGAATAATTACCAGTAAAACGATTGCTGAATTTAGTAAAGAGTATATTTTTCAGCCACTATCAATGAATGAGACTAATTACAATCCTGATAAAAACTTACGCGATCGGATTGCCGCAACGGAAGAAAGTTCGGGGTTTGGTGTGAAAGTGGGAGTGGTTCATGATGAAAATGCCTATCAAATGGATGGATTTTCGGGGCATGCCGGACTTTTTGCGCCAATCTCTGATTTAACACGTTATGTAAAAATGTGGTTGACTCCGAGTATATCCATTCTTTCTGAATCTGTTCGTCACATCGCATGTCAATGTCATACTGATCGTTTAAATGGATGCCGCGGGCTAGGATGGACGTATCGAAGAGATAGTTTTGATCATAGCGGTGATCTTTGGCCTCCAACAACAGTGGGACACACAGGATTTACAGGTACGAGTATAACCATGGATCCTTCATCAAAATTGTGGACTATTTTACTTACCAATAGAGTTCATTATGGAAGAGACAACCTCATCATGAAAGAGTTACGAGAAAAATCGCATAATATTATAGCTTCTGCATTAACTGACATATAACAATTTGGGAGTGATCAGCTTGGGCCTTTATGTAGGGATAGATGGCGGTGGGTCTAAGACACAGGTTTTTTTGATGGATATGGAGCGCCGTATTGGAATCACTTGTATTGGAAAGGCAAGCAACCCCAACACTGTGCCTTGGGATGCGGCATTAGAGACGATGGATTACCTAATTCATTTTTTAATGAAGTCAATTAATGCCAGTGATAATGAAGTACTTGGATTATCATTTTGTTTAGCTGGACTGTCTCGTAGTGAACATATTGAAAAAATGAAAGAAAAGTTTTCTTCAATATTCACGAATGCATTGATAGAAGTGTCCGGTGATGCCTTAGCTGCTCTCACGGCAGGTACGTTTGGAACACCAGGAGTTGTTTTGATTGCGGGGACAGGTTCTGTATGTTTAGGAGAAACAGAAACAGGAGAAATCTTTCGGGCCGGTGGTTACGGTAATCTGGTAGGAGACGAAGGCAGTGGATTTGATATCGGAAGATCTGGAATCATAGCCGCTATTCAAAGCGCGGAACACAGGGGGACAGCTACAATATTGTGGCAAAAAGTCCAATCATTTTACCAAATTGAGCAGGTTCTTGATATTGTGCCTGCTATTTATGGCGCGTCCAATCCGATCCAATCGATTGCATCATTTGCACGCATTGTCATTGAGTCTTCTCCCCATGATTTAGTTTCCAATCAAATTATTAATAAAGCGGTAGATCAATACATACGATTAATACAATCCGTGTACATCCAAATCAATCATAACCTCAATAAGAAAGTGGTATTGTCAGGAAGTATATTTACGAAAACAACAGACATGAGAGACTTATTACAGCAAAAAATGCCTGACTCAATTTTTCTTGTACTGACGTTAAGTCCTGCTGCGGGGGCTGTTCTTCGGGCAATTCAATACGAACAAAGAATGCGCTACGCAGAAGACTACTCGTCAAGAGAGGTCATTAAATTATGGGAACAACTGGCTAATAAAGCTGAGTTGCTGAATATTTCTTAGGAAAGTACAGGGATTAATAAAATGATTGACAAAGTAAAAGAGTCATGATTATTATGTAGCTAAATAATTATTCTATTGGAAAAAATAATGTTTTTCGTTTAATTTTTTTGAAAGGGGTTTCACTGTGAGACACAGACCGACAGGGGATTTGCAGTACGTTCAACAAATGAATCGGCGACTTGTGCTCGACACCCTATTAAATCATGGCCCCATGTCAAAAATTGAAATTTCCCGGCAGACAACGCTAAGTCCCACTACAGTTGGAAACGCCATTATTGAATTACAATCAGAAAATTTGGTTCAAGAAGTGGGAAAGGTTGTTTCGCCTATGGGAAGGCGCCCTATGCTATTAGATATACAATGGGATTCTCGTTCGGTAATTGGTTTGTCTATCGTAGATAATAAGGTTTTAGGTGTTCGAACCAATATAGCAGCTGAGATAAAAAAAATATCAGAAAAAAAATTTGAATTATCAGATGATATTAGATCAGTTTTACAATCTGTGATTAGTGAACTGATGGATGGGCATGATGAATCGACGGTTATTGGTGTTGGATTAGCCACCCCTGGTATATTAAATCGCTCAGAAGGTGAAATAGTAAATATAGCAAACTTCCCTTGGAAATCCTTGAAATTTACTGGAGATATAATGAATAATCATAAGATTCCTACTTTTATAGAAAACGATACGAATGCCGCTGCGATAGGGGAAGCCTATTTTGGAAGAGGGAGAGGGGTGAATTCTTTTTGTTATGTGCATGTCGGAACAGGTGTGGGGGCTGGGATCATTGTTGATAGGCACATATTACTTGGAAGTCGAGGATATGCCGGTGAGATTGGCCATATGCCTGTTGAATTAAATGGGAAAAAATGCAGATGTGGAAGTATCGGTTGTTTGGAAGCTTATGTGAGTTGGCATGAAGTTATTTCTTTGCTAAAAGATCATCTACCAAAAGAATTGTCAGAAGATGATTTTGAAACCATTGTTGATCGAGCCAGTTACTTAAATTCCATTTATCAAAAAGGAGACGTTGCTGAGATTCTGGAACAAGTGTCTGAGATACTGGCGGTTGGGATCGCTTCTCTGATATCTACTACGGATCCGAGCATTATTATTTTAGAAGGGATTTTTGATCAATGCGATGAATTTATGCGAGCTCTTCAAAAAAATATTAATCGTAGGCTAATTAATTTTCCACACGATAAACCATTGGTTTTAACCGGAGAATTAAGAGAATTTGCCGCTGTTGCAGGGATAGTAGCTATTATTTTGGAGAAAAACGGGTTTCTTAGATCCTCTGAATCACTTCTTGAAACTAACTATCATTTTGATATTCAAGAAGGCCAACAGTGAAAATTCAGATTACTAATGGTAAGGGGGTGATGGCGGGTTACCGTTATTAGAAGATCCTGTTGGAATGTTGTTTTCATATTGAACGAAAATAAGGGGGTAACTTGATTGAAAAAAAACACAAAAATCACGGGAGCCATTGCGGTTGCTTTGACAATGGCAACAGGATTAACAATAACCGCACCTGCACTTGCATCTTCACAGAATGTTGTCAACCTCATTACATGGGTCAATCCACCTGCGGTGGCAGTGCTCAAAAAAATCAATACAGAATTCGAAAAAGCTAATCCTGGCTATACAGTGAATTATCAGACTACCGCTGATGTAACAGGTGGATATGCTACCATGCAACAAACAGCGGTTCAAGGTGGCTCCGCAGATATTATGGGGACGTTCCCCATTCAGCCTTTGCCGACGACTACGAATCAAAATAGTTTAAGCCCGACCCAATTGTGGGCAGTTAACAATGTATTTACACCGCTTAACGGGCAGCCTTGGATAAAAGACTTTAATTCTTCTGTTCTCGCTAATGATCAGTATAAAGGGAAGTATTATGGCTTGGTTTCCGGTGTCTACCAGGATGGTGTGTTTTACAATAAAGCGATTTTCGCCAAATACCATCTGACTCCTCCCAAGACATTCAATCAGTTTATGCAAATCGCTAAAGTGCTAAGCTCTCATCACGTTGTTCCATTTTTTGATGGATTACAAAATGTGGGACCTTTGTATCTGCAGTTTATCACTTATCCATTGATGCAGGAAGTCTGGTTACCTAAGGTGGGCAATATTAATACTGCTCTTTGGACGGGAAAAACAAAGTGGACAGATCCTGCCTTTATCACCGTCATGCAGCGTGAAAAAGAAGTGATGAAATATTTAGAACCAAACTTTACAGGAGTTCCGTGGCAACAAATGCCGGGTGCCTTTGCCAATGGAAAAGCGGCTATGTTGTTGGATGGTTCTTGGGATTTACCATCTGTTGTACAAGCCAATCCTCATATTAATATGGGGTACTTCCCATTTCCAGGATCCAATAATCCTAAGCTGAACCAATCTTTGCTGCAACCTGATTTGACCTTTGTTGTCTTAAACAATAGTCCTCACAAAGCAGCTGCATTAAAATGGTTGAATTTCTTTGCTTCGCCAAAGATTTATGCACAATACGTAAATGCCACAGGCATTTCCCCAAGCAGAAATGTGGGTACTTATAACAGTGTATCTTCTCGCACGTTGGGAAGTTGGTTTGGCAAAGGAGTTTCATTAGCCACCATTTTCCCAGCGTTACCTGGTAGTGGATCTTATTATGTGCAACCGAAAAACTGGTGGCAATTGCAACTAGAAATGTATCAAGGAAAGTACACACCACAACAAGTGGCGCAAATGTATCAAAACGCTTGGAATCAGATTCAGAAGTAATGTTGATGGGCATGAGGGTGTGTCCAGCTTGAGCACACCCTTTTTTCGCTCATTGTTTCAAAAAGAGTGCTGGGGTGGGGGACAATCGTGTCATCAATTTACCGTGGTCGCGATCGTATACAAATGCGCATAGGAATGGCACCGGGATTACTGGTTTACTTTTTGTTTGGTATTGTACCTTCAGTTGCGACCGCAGTGATTTCTTTAACCAATTATTCAGGCATCCCAGGCATACCGGCTCAATTCATAGGGCTAACCAACTATGTGCAAGCCTTTATATTGGATTCTGCAGGATTAACAGGATCTATACGAGATACGCTGGTTTTTGCTGTGAGTGTAACGGTGTTTCAAAATCTTTTTGCACTAGGACTTGCGCATTTGTTCACCAAAAAATACCCCGGAAGAGCAGTTTTTCGTTCATTAGTTTTTATGCCTGCATCACTTGGCGTGACTGTTATAGGATTGACTTGGGCGCTTATATTCAATCCATCAGGGGGGCCAGCAGCTAATTTTCTCTCTCTCTGGGGTGGGAATTCTGCATTTTTCGGTTCTAACAGCCTGGCTATGCCACTCGTCATATTCGTTCAAATATGGGCCAATTTAGGATTCACAACCATTGTTTATTTGGCTGGAATGAATACTGTTCCAGAAGAATTATATGAGGCGGCAAAGCTTGATGGTGCCAATGGATGGCGAATTTTTCGTAATATTACTTTTCCAATGATTGCGCCTAGCACAACGGTCAATGTCTTGCTGGCGGCGGTGGGATCTCTTAATACCTATGATTTAATTTATGTGTTAACGGATGGCCTGTATCATACGAATACACTTGGTATGTATATGTTTAACACTGCTTTTCAAGGATCGAGCAATTTGGGACTAGCGGCAGCGATCAATATGGTCGAGTTTGCGATTACTTTAATTGTCGCCTTGGTTTTGCAAAAAGTACTTAGAAAGCGCGAGGAGGTATTGGGGTGAAAAGCGCAAGTACCATGTTCCTGAATCGCAAAAGGCACTGGGTGGCTTTCATCGTTGCAGCTGTGGTTGCTTTATTGCTGTATCTTGGGCCCCTTACCTATTTATTATCCGTCGCATTGCAAACGCCTGCGCAATTTCTCAATAATCCAGTTTCTTTTCCCCATCCCATTCGATTGTTTAATTTCGTAGATGCTTGGAACCAAGCGACGATGGGAACGTATTTTTTTAACTCCATTATTTACACTTTTTTCTCCACTGCGATTTCTTTGCTTTTTGCTGCTCTACTTGCATTTCCAGTATCAAGACGCTATATACGAGGTTCGCAAATCATCTACACGTTGTTTTTGGCAGGCATGTTCTTGCCGGTAGGATTAGTTCCACTTTTTATTGAGTCACGGTTACTAGATTTGTATAACAATCGCCTGGGATATATTATTTTGCATTTACAATACGGGTTGACATTTGGATTTTTCATTTTTGTAGGTTATTTTCGCACGATACCCGTTGAATTAGATGAAAGTGCGGCAATTGACGGCTGCGGTTATTTTCATTATATTTGGCGGATTTTAATTCCTCTAATTCGTCCGGCGCTGGCTACTGTGGGGATATATGTCGCGATTAATGTTTGGAATGATTTAATTGGTCCAGTCGTATTTTTAGCAAGTAATTCTCTCTATCCCTTAACCAGAGGGTTATATACCTTCTATGGTAGCAATCAGAGTGATTGGACACTATTGGCGGCAGGTGTATTTATTGTGGCAGCTCCGTTAATTATTGCGTTTGTATTTTTGCAGAGATATTTGATTGCAGGAGCAGTCGCCGGGTCGCTGAAATCGTGATTGGGGGTGATCGCATGATAGGAAAGTGGGTCCATCTTATGATAGACCGTTGGACCACACTTACCGTAGGGATTTTAATTAGCCTGCTTTGGATCTTTAGTTCACTTTTCATCGTGACCTGTATTCCTGCGACGATTGCGGCAACGAGAGCGATGCGGTATATCAATCAAGGGTATTGGGGAACGGTGACCATCTTTTTTCAAACTTTCGCAGACAGGGCAATCAGTGGTTTGTTGATAGGGATCCCCTATTTGCTCATTTTATCACTTTCATGGATCAACATTCAGATCATGTTGCATTCAAGCCATTTGATTTTAGCGATTATTTACATCGGAGTGATTATATTTATCAATTTTTTGCTTCAAGGCATTGTTATTCAATCTGTTTCAATTTTATCTAATGATAAAAGACCGATTCGTGATGTTTTGTTTACTGCATGGGGTGCGCTAATGATGTTCCCTAGTAAAACGATATTGATCACTTTTGCTATTCTGCTCGTGATTGTCATTAGTGTTAAGATTCCAATATTCATTTTATTGGCAGATGGTGCTTTTATTGGGTGGTTAATATTGAAACTTGAAGAAAAAATGCATTTTCAGTGAAAAGGAAAAGAAAATTTCAATAAAAAATGAGGTGGACATATTGGTAAGTGCTGAATCTTATTTTCAACAGGCAGAGTTATATTTAAGAAAAACATTGGATACACAGATGGATTCGATAAAACGCGCAGCTGACATGTTGGCGAATCAAATACAGTTGGGTGGCGTGGTGCATATATTTGGTTCTGGACATTCACGAGCTTTTTCTATGGAAATGTCAAACAGAGCAGGCGGCCTAGTACCAATGCATGCCATGTCCTTTGATGATTTGTTAAGGCACGGTGTAAAAGATGCAGACGATATCAATAATCCAGAAATTGAACGAGATCCTCGGGTGGCACATGAACTTCTTAATTTGTATGACATTCGGGACAATGATGCCGCAATTTTAGTGTCCAATTCTGGGCGTAATGGAGCCCTCATCGAAATGGCATTACTTTTAAAACAGAGGGGATTGCCTTTAGTGGTGGTGACGTCTATGGATCATACCACGAAAGTGACAGCCAGGCACCCTTCCGGAAAGCGACTTTTCGAGTTGGCTGATCATCTCATTGATAATGGAGGACCTCTCGGCGATGCCATATTGGATGACGAATCCTTGATCACCAAAGTATGTTCAATATCATCTGTTACTGGCGCTGTGATAGCACAATGCTTAACAGCAGAAATTACAAAAAATTTACTACAAAAAGGAATGGATGTACCTATTCTGATTAGTGCAAATGTCGATGGGGCAGATGAACATAACGCAAAAATACGGAGCCTTTATACAGGCAGAATTTAATTGGGGCGATAAATTATGAAACAACTGATAAAAGGCACGCTGGAAGGTGTCACTAAAGTTATTGAAGTAGAAGATGGTTTGATTACAGATATTCGCGATAATGGGACAATAGCCACTGTGGGTAGCGAATTGGTGGATACGTCAGGAACTCTTTTACCGGGGTATATCGATATCCATGTCCATGGTGGTGGGGGAGCCGATACCATGGACGCTTCTGAAGATGCGTTTGAGCAAATTGCCGCTACTCACGCCAAACACGGGACGACGGCTTTGCTGTTAACTACGATCACTGAGCGTGCTGATCACATTGAAAAGTCACTCACTGCTTTTCGGCCTGATCGAAAGAGAGACGGTGCAGAAATTATTGGTTTTCATTTAGAAGGACCTTTTATTCATATGGATAAAGCAGGTGCTCAGCCCAAAGAATTCATACAGGCACCCAATGTTGAATTGCTATCCAGATGGATGAAGCTTTCCGGCAACGCGATTCGGTATATTACTGTCGCTCCCGACGTGAACGGGGCAGATGAACTCATTAAAGCATGCAGGAGAATGGGAATTATCGTTTCAGCCGGACATTCCTCAGCCACCTTTCAACAAGCGAAAGAATCATTTGTATGGGGTGTTCAGAGCGCTACTCATCTTTTTAATGCAATGACGGGGTTATATCATCGAGATCCAGGGTTAGTTGGTGCAGTGTTCGACAGTGATGATATTTATGCGGAATTGATTGCAGACAAAATTCATGTGAATTCAGCGGTGATGAAAATCATTTTTCGAATGAAGGGAACTGATAAAGTCATGCTGATCACTGATGCTATTCGGGCAGCTTGTATGCCTGAAGGTCAACAATATACGTTGGGCAATCAAATTGTGACTGTCAAAAATGGAACTGTTCGATTATTGGACGGTACTATAGCTGGAAGTGTATTGACATTGGATAAAGCAGTAAAAAATTTATTGAATTTAGGAATTCTACAAAAAGAGGATGTCATCCCAGTCACCTCAGCGAATCAGTCAAGATTATTGAATCTTCCCTTCGGGCAAATAAGGGTGGGTTCTCCTGCTAATATCATTAGCATCGATGATGGATGGGATGTGACACATACTTTTGTTCGTGGCAATTTGGTTTACAGGAAGTAAGTGGGGAATTTTCGGTGATTTGATTTTAGGACGTTATTAGTTCATGCTTTGATCATTTTCAGAAGCAACCAATTCTCCCCATCGGCGTAACATGAAAACCATCGCCAAAATTCCGATAAGAGCCAGTCCAGTTGCTTCACGATATAGAGCAAGTGGTCCAAAGGAGGTAAGCGCTATGCCCCCAAAAATGCTACCTATAATAAATGATATCCCCGTATTAAAAGCACTGTAAATTGCTTGCGCAGTGGCACGAGTGCCTTCCTCGCTAACGCCGGCGGCAATTGCCACACCAGCAGGAAACGTAAATCCAAACGAAATTCCGTGTGTCAACTGCGCGAGCAGTAAAATATAGGTTGGCGGAGAAAGGGATAAGGTTACCCATCGCAATGCAAATACGGTGGCTCCAATAAGAAACACTCTCCCCGGGCCAAATCGGTTCAATAATCTACCGACGAAGAACATAAATGGAAGTTCACACAGGGCGCCTAGTGAATAAATCCCTCCCAATAGGTTCATTGGATGTCCTAAATCGTGATAGTAGATAGCAAAGAAATTTCCGTTAATTGATTGGCTTGTTGTTACCAAAGTGGTAGCCAGCAATACCAATAGAAAGCGCTTATTGTGAAGTAAGCGTTTTAATGCCAATCGATTATTAGTATGATGAGATCGATTCCTGTATCTTTTGGAACTTATCATTTTTGGGTATATCGACCAGCCAATCAGTGCCAAAATAACTGCGACAAAATAGGTGTACGGAAGCATAGTAATACCAAATTTGTGGTATATAAAAGCGGTTGGCAGAGCAGCAAGAGCCCATCCCAGAGAACCAAATAAGCGAACTTTCCCAAAATTTTCAATGCCAGTTACGCGAATGGTTAGACTGTCAACCACAGGCACTGTTCCCGTTTGCATTAACGCGAAAACTGCCAATCCCGGTAGAAGCCAATCCAAGCCAGACAGGTGCTGGAACAACAGGAGAGCCAATGCGGACAATCCGATCCAACTTGGTACTAACCAGCGCTCATTTTGGTAGTGGTCAACGATCATACCCCAAACTGGTTGAGCGAACAATCCAATAAACGGAGGGACCGCAAGAGCCAATCCAACTTCGGTATAACTCAAGCCGCGAAAAGATAAGTACAACCCTAAATAGGGAGCATATGTAGAGATTGTGGTGAAATAAAAAAAATAGTATAAAGAAAGTCGAAAATATTTGCTTGATATCTTCAAGTTGGCATCCTTTCATTTACACTTTACTTTCAATGATCGTCTTTCCCAGCAAGTTGAAATCCATGCCAACTTAAGAAGTAAAAATAATAAAGGTGTGTCCCAGTTTGGTAATATGGAAGTGTCAAGCAACAACTACCAAGGGGATTCACCTGTGTTTCCATTATACCACATTTAAGTCTGTTCTCGTGGCATGAAAAGGTATCGTCTCAATAGAGGATTGGCACAACGAAAAAGATTCAATACAACTTTCTATAGAATTAAACATCGTAATCATGTATAGTTGTGTATCGGAAATTATAATCTTCTCAGTACAAAGCGGAGGCATGTATGAAAACAATACGATCTAAATTACTTACTTCTTTTGTATTTGTTGTTATTATATTTTTGGTGACCATTATCATTCAAATTGGTGAGAACAACGCATCTCTTAATTTGAGTGAACAGATCATGAATGTGGATAATCAGTTATTGTCAGGGGTTAATGCGCTGAATTCAAAAGCAATTACAGTGGATGATATTGGAGCCCGTTACTTGATGGCATCCTCTAGCGAACAGCCGACCTATTATAATCAATATCAAGCTGCGGTTAGTCAGATTGCAAATCTTGAGCGTTCGCTACAAAAATTGATTAATACGTTACCTCCATCCTCAAAAACATTGTATACGAATAATTTGAATCAGTTTGAAACTACCTGGTCCAGTTATATCATGAATAGTTTTTTATATATGACGAGTTCATTTACGTCAACTCAACAGCAGATGAAAACGCAAGAAAAGTATGCACAAATTCCGCTAACGTCAACAACGAAAGCGCTTTCTAACTTCGCGGATTCTATTACCAAACAACAATTAATGGCTAAATCTCAATTTCGCATGCAAATCTCTTTGGCAAAAATGGTGGGCATCATAGGCACGATCATTGCAGCTTTGGTTGCTATTCTGCTAGGCGTTTGGCTATCGTCAAGAATCACAAAAAACATCAAGCTATCTCTTGATTTAGCCAACAAAATGGCAACAGGAGATTTCAGTCATCAAGAAGTCCAAGTAGTCAATCGCGATGAGACGGGAGATTTGATTAATGCATTTTTCACAATGCAGAGTGCAATTGCCAATTTAATAAGGGAATTGCAGCAAACTGCTACACACTTATATTCAACCTCTAATGAGATGCATTTCATCACGGACCAAGTGGCAGTTTCTGCATCGAATCTGTCGGAATCAGCGATTCAGGTGAATGAAGCTGCTGATCAGCAAAATTTACAGGCCACAAGCATGATGAAGGCGATTGAACAATTGATGCAAGCGATCAATCTGGTGTCCGAAAGTACCGCACATACCAGTGGACTTGTCCAGCAGTTAGTGAATCACAAGGATAGGGGCGATACGATTGTTAAGGACGCCATTCAAAAAATGAACGAAATTCGATCCAATGTAGATCTTAATTATTCCCGCATTGAAAGGTTGAACAAGCGTTCGCAATCTATTGGGGAAATCATTCAAATGATTAATGAAATTGCAGAACAGACCAATCTGCTTGCGCTAAATGCAGCGATTGAAGCGGCCAGGGCAGGTGAACAGGGCAAAGGATTTGCAGTGGTTGCCGACGAAGTTAGAAAACTAGCAGAGGAATCGCAAAAGGCCTCCTCCCAAATCTCATCGTTAATTGAAGAAATTCAACGTGATATGAAAGAATCGGTGGAATCCGCCAACATTGAGAAAGAACAGGTCAATAGTGGTTCATCTGCGATGCAGTTAGTGAATCAAGTGTTCTCTGAAATAGCTGAATCAGTACTGGTGATTTCCAACCACATTGGTGAAGTGATCGATGCAACGAGTGTAATGTCAGGAAACGTGAATCAACTGAATCAATCTGCAGAGCAGATGACCAGATTATCACAACAGGTGCTGAACGAAATTACAAACGTTTCTGCAACAGCGGAAGAGCAAAATGCGGCGACTGAGGAAATGTCCGCAGCAAGCACTACTTTGCAAGAATATGCAGAAAAGTTACAATCGCATTCCTTACAATTTCATATGGGTGACGTGACAAAGGAGATCAACATAGAACCTATCGAAGATAGTACCACAGGTTCCTACGATCAATCTGAAGACGTGACTCAACAATAAGAAGAATTGGTTCGCAGCTTTTGCCTATAAAATTGAATTAAAAAGGGGGTTAGGCCCCCCTCCTCGATCATCAAGGGAATAATTGATTCAGATCGGAAACCAAAATATTGGCTGCTATTTGATAGCCTTTGGTGTTGGGGTGATGGGGGTCGGAAGATAGACTACTAATGCTTATATGATTATTTTCAATGTACCTTTTCATCTGCGTAAACAAGTCGAGAATATAGACATGAGGGGTGTGCATTTTTTGGATAAAGTGAATTTCTTCTTGGCTATATAAGATTTCCTTTTTTCCATAAGTCCCATAGGAAAATTCAGTGACAGGTGGTGTAATGATGAAAACGATCGCATTTTTGGCAAGCGCCTGATTGATTTCCGTCCTGATATATCCGTTGAACTTGGAATAAGGTGTGTTAGGAACCACATCATTCAATAGTCCCCAAGAAATAGCCACTGCCTGTGGATGAATTTGGTTTAGCCATGAATGATAGTCGCCTTTGTATAACGTGGCAAGTTGTGTCCCATTGGCTCCATAAATCGCCTTATTGTAATATTGATCGCCAAAATGGTGAAAAGTCATTTGCAAGTAGCCATTGTCGTTTGGTGCGCCGTGACCTTCTGCGATCGATCCGCCAATGCCCATCACACGAATGCCTGTAATCAATTTTCTAGTTGTTTTCGGTGTTTTTTTGCTGATGGGGGTAGTGTTTTTCGAAACCGCTTCCGTTACTTTTAAAGAATGTTGCCATTGGTATAAAAAGATACCCCCTAAAAAGAATAGGAGAAGGATGACGATCATTCCTTTTTTCACAGTATCCGCTCCTGTCAGTTTTTGTTGGCACTTTCTCACTATATCTGAAGAAGGCATACAATAACAATGGCGAAATTTTGATAACACGGTATACTGAATACATATAGTGATCACGATAAAGGCATAATTTCAGGAGGTTATCAGTTGGGTACTCGGGTGATGATTGCAGATGATGCTGCATTTATGAGAATGCTTTTAAAAGGGATTTTAGAAAAAGGCGGGTATGAGGTGGTGGCTGAGGCAAAAGATGGCGTGGAAGCCATCGAAAAATTCAAGGAGCTTAAGCCGCAGGTAGTCACCATGGACATCACTATGCCAGATATGGATGGGATTCACGCAGTGAAAGAGATCATGGCTATGGACCCAGACGCAAAAATTATTATGGTTTCTGCCATGGGTCAGCAAGCAATGGTAGTAGATGCGATGAAAGCTGGAGTTAAAGATTTTATCGTCAAGCCATTTCAGGCGGAACACATATTAGCCACCTTAAAAAAACATACAGAACCCAATTGAAAAGCTAGTCGTTTTCATGAATAAATCCCCAACCTACCATTCCATTGATCTGCCCATGCTTCGCGTGGGGATTCTTGGGTATGGTGGTGGACCTTCTTCCATTCCTCTATTTCGTTATGAATCAGTGACAATATCATAGACGCCGCCAAAGGCATGCTCATGATGATCCAACCTGAGATAGCGGTGTGATCATCCAATTGCTTGGCTCGCAAGTGCCGTTTCCCTCCCGCCTTGGTCAACCTCGTGAATAGGGATTATTGGCCAAGCATATTGCAGAAAAATCCATGTTAAATGGTGTAGTGATTCGACTGGATGGCGCGATTCGCATGGCTCCGCGTTAACGATAAAGGAGTGTAGTAGGTTGAACCATTTATATTTATCTGATGAACACCATCAGTTTCGGCAGGCGTTTCACAGATTTTAGAAAAAGAGGCGGTCCCTTATTTTGAAGAGTGGGAGCGGAAACATTTTATTCCTAAGGAATTTTGGAGGAAAATGGGCACTCAGAGGTACCTGGCTCCTTCAGTGCCAGAAACGTATGGAGGGCCGGAAGCGGATTTCGGTTATTCGGTGGTCATTGATGAGGAGTTGGAGCGCGTTGGATCCGGGATGGTCGGCATCAGCCTGCACAACGATGTGGTCGTTCTTTATTTGTTAGCATATGGTTCGGAGGAGCAAAAAAAGAGGTAGCTCCCGGCTGTGCAAATGGGGACATCATCACCGCCAAGCGAGATAGACATGACTATGTCCTTAACGGCCAAAAAACGTTTATCACCAATGGCATTCAGGCCGACTTAATCGTGGTGGTCTACCGATGTGGCAAAGGATATCATCGCTGAATGTATGCAACTTTTTGGCGGCTACGGGTATATGGTGGAGTACGAAATAGCCCGTAGATTTCGCGATATACCTGTAATGGCCATCTATGCAGGGACCAATGAGATTATGAAGACGATTATTGCGAAAAATCTTGGACTCTAGTCACTAAAAAGGTGGTTGCTCCTTTGGCGAATAAAGACATCAAACGAGTATTGGTGGATTTTTTGCAGCGTGGATTAGTCATCAGTCCGTGGCTGATGATGAATTCAGAATCTCGCTTTGACGTAGATTTATTTACGTTGGTAGATCAGATTGCCTCCAATACGGTAGATCTTAACTGGACCGAAGAAGAAAAAATTGAAGCGTTCGGCGCTTTTCCTCTTTCAGAACGCGTTCCCAAAACAGCTGTCTATGAAATTATTGCCTCCACGGCGTTGTCGATCGCGCATTACAAGTTTGCCGATTTTGACATCTATCACGAACAAATCTTGGAAGCGGTAGGGCTCCTGAATCAATTTATTGCAGATTATGGGTTTGGGAATGTCTTGAAGCTTTATGGTCTTGTTACTTCATTTGAAAATGCACAGGTATTGCATTATTACGGGAAGATTCCTGAGAAGACATTCAATTTAGGAAGTTGGCATCGACCATGGGTTGACTATTCCTTAAGTGATGAATTGTTCTGGGGTATTTTTTCAGGGAATTATCAGATTGAAATCCACGATAGCACTCGCTTCGTTTCGTTAACCGATAGAGGGGAAAGGGTATACCTTGAAGATATAAACATTTTAAATGAATGTGGGTATCTCACTCGCAGAGTAAGGCAACTGCAGATTCATAATTTCACTTTCTATCAAAATTACACGGAAGTGGCTAATGAATTCTGGCCCAATATGACGCAACTTCGCAAGGATTTTCTTACGTGGTCAGGAGTTCACCCGGGAATGCGTGTGCTGGAACTTGGTTGTGCCAATGGCCTCTTCACATTTGACGCGGGGTTGGCGGAACTGGTCGGTGAAAAAGGTCAAGTGGTGGCCATCGACCCATCGATGGGAATGGTGTATCGCGCGAATAAACGCCAAGATGAACTGGGGGCGCATTGGGTGACGATTATTCAGGCTGCTGCTGAGCACCTGCCCTTTGAATCAGATTCGTTTGATGCAGTGGTTGCATTTAATTCCCTTCATTTTATGGATTTACCCCAGGCCTTGCAAGAAGTGATGCGCGTAATAAGGCCTGAAGGCTTTTTTGCAACAGCTCATCCTTTGAAATTTAATATGGCTGAGAACAAACTGGTACAGGAATGGATGGAACCGATCACTAGGCTGGCAAAAAGCAGGATAGGCAACAACTCAAAAAATCAGGTACCCATCGACAATCAAAAATCCCCTGAAGAAATACTGGCGGATTTTGTGAGCGCTGGTTACTTGCATATTAAACAGTTGTTACCCAAGGCGGTAAACTTTTTTAAGGACCCGGAAACAGTAGTAAAACATGTGATTCGAGGGGTTGGCTGGATGCAAGAGGAATTGTCGATGGTGCCCTGGAAAGCGAGAGAAGACATCATTAACGAAGTGTTTGAGTTGGGGAAAACGCTCTGTAAAAAGTATAGTCCAGAAGAGCGAATATTTTTGTCCCCGCTCCAAATGATTAAAGGGACGAAAAGTTGTTGAGCCATTTCTCTAAATCATCCGTAGGAAGAGGTCGACTAAAGTAATATCCTTGCACATCATCACAATCATTGCGGCGCAACAGTTGCAACTCGTTCTCCGTCTCCACTCCTTCTGCGAGCGTGTGCAGGCGTAGGGTTTTCGCCATACTGATGACCGCTTTGACGATCGCTTCGTCATCGGGGTCTGTGTCAATATCCCTTACAAAGGACTGGTCAATTTTAAGTTTATCGATGGGAAAACGATTTAAATAGGCGAGCGATGAGTAGCCGGTGCCAAAGTCGTCAATTGACATTCTGACGCCACGTTGATGCAGCACATCCATGATTCTAATGGCCTTTTCGGGTTCTTTCATCGCCACGCTCTCCGTGATTTCAAGTTCTAAGTAGTCTGGGGGCAAGCTTTCTTCCTCCAAAATGCGAAGGACCATTTCAGGAAATTGAAATTGATTCAATTGCAGTGCGGACAAATTCACCGCCATCGTTTTGAGGGTGAAACCACTATTCAACCAACTTTTCATTTGCCGGATGGCCGTTCTTAACGCCCATTCCCCAATGGGGATAATCAGCCCACTGTCTTCTGCGATAGGGATAAATTCGGCAGGTGAGATCATCCCAAGTTTTGTGTGTTTCCAGCGCAAAAGCGCTTCTACCCCAGTAACGGTATTGGAGGACAGGGACACTAGCGGCTGGTAGTAAAGCAGGAATTCATTCTTTTCGAGTGCCATGCGCAGTGCATTTTCTAACTGTAATCGGCGCTCCGAGTGCTTTTGCATTTCTTCAGTAAAAAAGCAAAACGAATTGCGGCCTTCGTGTTTGGCTCGATACATAGCAATATCTGCATGCTTATATAGAGTATCCCAATTGTCACCATCCACTGGATAAATGGCAATCCCGATGGAGGGGGTAGTCGTCAGGTCATAGCCTTCTACCCTAAACGGGAGTGCAATCGATTGAATCATCGATTGGGCGAGTGGGCCTACAGTATCTTCATTTGTGCTTGGCAAAAGTAGGATGAATTCGTCTCCTCCAATGCGTGAGACTGTATCTTGCTCCTCGACCATCGACGACAAACGTTTACCGACTTCCACTAAAAGCAAGTCGCCAATTTTGTGGCCAAGCGTATCGTTGATGTTTTTGAAATGATCAAGATCAAGGAACAGTAGTGAAAAAGTGCCGTTGTTATGCTGTGCCCAATTGATGAGTTGGTTTGCGCGATCAGTGAGCAAGGTACGATTAGGCAAACCAGTCAGTGGGTCAAAGTGGGCCAAATGCTGAATTTGCGCTTCTTGTAACTTTCTTTCCGTGATGTCGCGGATGCTCTCGATAACCGCGATCACTTCACCTTCCGGAGACCTTAACACAGACGCTGTTGCATTCAGATAAGTTTTCCCTGCCGGCAAATTGGCAACCGTTTCGCCATATAACGTGTCCCCTTGTAACCATAGGTTGTTGTAGAGGTACGCGTTGTTTTCGTCAAAATTATAGGCGAGGTCAATGAGAATGGGCCTTTTTTCACCGTAAAAAGGCACCGCATACGCATAATCGCCTTTGCCGACCATTTCAGCCTCTGGAATGCCCGTCAAGAGTTCCATTGCGTGATTCCATGCAATCACCTTGGATTCTTTATCAATCACGAAAGTGGCATCCGGCAAGAAATTCACTACATCTTTCCATCGTCTTTCCGTTTCTAGCAGTGCCTGTTCGGCGCGTTTCTGTTCTGTGATGTCGCGAACCGTTGCCTGAATCAAAAATTTCCCATTAATCTCCATTCTAGTCAACAACACGGTAGCTGGAAATTCTTCGCCACTTGAACGCTTGTGTGTCCATTCAAAGAAATTGGCGCCTTGCTCCATCGCTTGGGTGATCATCGCCAATGATTTTTCTGAGGAAAGCGCTCCATCAGGTTGCCGTTCAGGAGATATGTCCAAAGGACCAAGTTGAAGAAAATGCGTTTCATCATTTACGAGGAACAACTGTAAGGTTGCTGGATTTACTGATGTGAAATGCCAGTCTGGGGGTTCTATCGTCATCATCGCATCTTGTGATTCTTCGAATAATGTTCGATAGCGGTTTTCAGCATCGCGAAGCGATTCTTCTGCTCTTTTCCTCTCCGTGATATCGGAAAAAATACTGATGTAATTGGTCACGTTGCCATGCTCGTCCCGCACTTCCGTAAGCGACAGCCATTCAATATAGTCAATTCCGTCCCGTCTGCGATTCCAGACTTCCCCTTGCCAGTGCCCATGATGGCTTTGCTGAAAGAAAAGGTCTCGATAAAAATCAAGGTCTTTTCTGCCAGAAGTCTTTCCAATGACTTCTTCTTCCCCATACCCTGTAATCTCAGTAAACGCCTTGTTCACAGTGAGGATATTCCCCATCGTGTCTGTGATCGCGATCCCTTCATGACTTTGTTCAAACACTTTTGCAGAGAGCTCCAATTCTTTTTCCGCCGCCATGCGTTTGGCTTCGACATCGTATTGATCCAGCGCAAAACCAATGTCCATGCACATTTCCTGCAATAGCGCGATCATGTTTTCATCAAAAATTTGCGGTTCCCCATGAAAAACTGTCAGCGCCGCATAGACTTGTCCTGCCCGAATGATGGGGAAGGCAGCGCCAGATTCAAATCCGTATCGTAGCACTTGCGATCGATAGGGAAGCGGTCGCTCATCATCCGCATAGCTCTGTACAATCATGTAGTGATTTTCCCTCAGCGCAGTATCAATGAGTCCAGCTTCGGTTTGATCTTTGGCGTTAATCGAAAAAACCAATCCATTCAGGGAACTCTTGGCTCCATCACTGGCAATCGGGATAATTTTCCCGGTTAAGGTGTCTTGTTGGCCGATCCACGCGAGTTTCATGCCACCGAACTCCACAGCAATGCGACATACTTCATCGAACAGAATCTGTTCGTCCTTGCAATGGACGATCGTTTGGTTGGTTTGGGCAAGTGCTGCGTACATTTGGGTTAGGTATTTAATGTGGCGTTCTGCTTCTTTGTGTTCGCTGATGTCGATCATGATGCCGATGATTCCGCCAATTTCCCCATCCGCTTTTTGAAATGTCGCTTTGTGAAAAATGACATCATGTGCTTTTCCCATCGCATCGTAGGCAGTCGATTCATAAACATAAGAACCGAGGCGAGAGAGGATCTCCTGGTCTTTCTGATAATGCTCGTCCGCAGAAGGTGCTGGTGCCAAATCAAGGATCGTCAAATGAACCAGTTCATTGATGGTCTTTCCATGAAATGCTTCAAACGCATGGTTGACCTCGAGGTACTTTCCACTTGTATCTTTATAAAAAACGGGGACAGGAATCGAATTCAAGAGTAGTTTTCTAAATTTAAGTTGCTCATGAAGATCGCCTTCTGCCTCATTTAACATCGCTACTGTATTGTACAGTGCGGCAAACGCGTCTCCTATTTCATCATTGGTGGAGCGATATAAATCGTCAATCTGCCTGTTGCCATTTGCGACTTTCTTCAATGCCAGAATCAACCGCTGTACTTGTTCGACAAGACGTCGTGCAAGCACAATAGCAATGCCAAGCGACAACACGAGTGCTATGGCCGAAGCGGTGTATAGCGTAATGCGAAGTGCTCGAATTGCTGCATGGAGCCGCTCATTGAGTAACTGATATTGTGCATAATATTGGTTCTTCATGCGGTTTAAGTCAGTGGTCAGTGTATTGGAAATGTTTGCATTGGTGATCAGTTGTGTTTTGATTGCCGTGGGGAGGTTTCTGCTGTGAATGGCATGGGTGACGACATTGGAATAATCCGCATAAATATCCAGTTCTTTTTTGAGGCGAGCATAATCTGTAGTAGACATGCCAAGTTGTTTAGCAGATTCGAGATCTGAGTAGAGTTGACTTTCCGAATTTTGTGCATCATTCAGTTGAGGGCTTACCATGGACGGACGATGATCAAGCAATGCGAGCACGGCCATATTGAGGTCGTCATCCCAGCGATAAAATCTTCTAGATAGTTGCTCCATTCTGATCATCAAGGGACTGTACGATTTGCTTTCAAGCGCAAAATCGTAAGCTGAGGATTGTACGTCATGTAAGACCAATACCACCGACAATAGGAGAATGACGATGGGGATTAGGGTAACTCCGATGAATTTATAAAATATACCGAATCTGATATCTCGTAATCGCATGGGTACACCTTCTCGTAGGACCAATAAATGATCGCGAAAAGCTATTTTTTCGATTTAATTCGCACTTAAGGTTATACTACCATATTTATTTAGACAAAAGTAAAAGTGGGCAGACCCTGAAACCAATCTGCCCACCTCTTTTCTAGTAAACCGGCACGGTGTTGCAGACTTCCCTTGTGCCGTAAGGGACAAGGAGCAGGAACAAGACGAAAATGATCAGAAACACGATGGCCCAGCGTGTGTAACCGCCATATACCCCATCCATACCATATTACCCCCAGTTTTTATTGGATTGAGAGCGGGGGATTAGTATCCCGCGCCGCCGCCATAACCTCCGCCCCATGCAGGTACGAGCAAGAAGAACAGAACGAAAATGATCAGAAACACGACTGCCCAGCGTGTATACCCACCGAATGTTCCATACATCAGGAATCACCTCCAAGGTTTGATACTGAACAATACGGCATCTGTCAAAGAGTCGTGTCGACGGATGTCCATGGTCATTATTTTTTTAAGCGATATCCATCCATGATTTCACGTTCACGTCAGCTTTTGTGCTATATTCTTTATTGGATAAAGAAGTAATGGAGGCGAATCATGTGGTTGATAGGCTGCAACTGGATATGAAAAAGACAGCGCTGGTCGTGATCGATATGCAAAAAGGAATCGTGGGATTGCAAGGTGCCCCTTATGATTCAAATACAGTGTTGGCCAATGTGGTCAAACTCGCTGATGAATTCAGGGAAAAAGAAGCATTTGTGGTGTTAGTAAATGTGGGCTCTAGGGATGGTAAGGATATGCTTCGCCCACTTACGGATCAACCTACCGCGCTTGCAGGAGAAAGGCCTAACGATTGGGCAGTTATTGTCCCCGAACTTGGTCCGAAGGCAACTGATCATTTGGTAACGAAACATCAGTGGGGCGCTTTTTTTGGAACGGATCTGGATCTGCAATTACGCAGAAGGGGGATCGATACCATCGTCTTGTGCGGAATCGCCACGAGTATTGGAGTCGAGACAACCGCCCGTGAAGCCTATCAGTATAATTACCAGCAAGTATTCGTAGAAGATGCCATGACCGCCTTAAATGCGGAAGAGCACTATCATACCTTGAAATACATCTTCCCTCGCATCGGCAAAATTCGCAAAACAGATGACATCATCGCATCGCTCTAAAGTTTTTATCATACAGCGGATTTCAAGAATCTTGTCTATAATGAGAGACATATTGGTAGATGGTTGTATGTGAGATGGGGTAGGTGCAATCTTTTGCGTATTTTGGTGATTGATGATGAAAAACGATTATTACAAGTTTTAGAGCAGTTGCTGAAAGATCACCACTATGAAGTGGATACTGCGGAAGATGGTAAAGAGGGATTGCAAAAAGCTTATGACAGTAGTTACGACTTGTTAATTGTCGATGTCATGTTGCCGTACATGAATGGCTATGAACTTGTACAACAACTAAGGCAAGATGGGAATTCGACGCCCATCTTATTTTTAACCGCAAAAGATTCGGTACATGATCGGGTGGAAGGGTTGGATAGCGGGGCCGATGATTATCTAGTCAAGCCGTTTGCCACACAGGAATTGCTAGCCAGAGTCCGTGCACTCACTAGGCGTTCTGGAGATTTAATTGGCGTGAGTGAACTCGAAGCAGGGTGCTTCCGCTTGAATCTGATCGAGAGAACGGTGTATTTGGGTGCGCATGTTTTGGCTCTGACGCCCAAAGAATTTCAATTGCTCGAACTGTTCTTGCGAAATCCCAATCGCATACTCCCCAAAGAACTGATTTTGGACCGCGTTTGGGGACTGGACATGGATATCAATGTGGTAGAATCCTATGTTCACTTTCTTCGAAGGAAAATTCAACAACTCGCATCAGAGGCACAGTTGGAAGATAGCCCAGCCATCGAAACGGTACGAGGCGTGGGATATCGCCTGAAGGATGTTTGATGTGTTTACCAAGACCCGAATCAAGTTAACGGTACTACTGGCTGTGATTCTCATTTTGCTCTATGCTCTCTTGTCTCTGATGGCAGGAGAGGTGGTCAACACGCTCACAATCGGACAGGTGGACAGGTCAATGCGAACAGGTGCTATGGAATTGTTGCATCATGAAAACTTGCTTAAATTGGCGCTGAACCAACCTCAACCTGACAATCTTCCAGATAACCGGATTTCGCCCCATATGATCCACTCTCTTTTTCTGGTCGATATCAGGTCAAATAATGGGCAACTGCTTGCGGAAAACGATAAAGCACTGGCGCAAGCGGTGCCTTTTTCACTGAGCAAGGAAAATCAGATTCAATTCCTCACTTGGCGGGATCCTTCAAGCGGTAATCATTTGCGTTTGATTACGGTGCCGATCATTAACGGAAACGGTGGGCGAATAGGTTTTTTACAATTGGGAATGGATATATCCCCACAGGTACAGGTTTTGCAAAAATTTTGGCAAGTGTTTTCCACTGTGGGAGTAATCGGCTTTGTAGTGGCGCTCTTAGCGGGATATTATGTGTCAGGAAGGGCGCTCAGACCGATTAAAAACTCATGGGTTCAGCAGCAACGGTTTGTGGCCGACGCTTCTCACGAATTGAGAACACCGCTTACTATCATCCAGTCCAATCTTGATCTGGCGTTGAGTCATGCAGAGGATACGAAAGTGGAGGTGCTGGAGTGGGTGAGTAATGCGAAGGCGGAAGCCAGACGTTTGACGAGACTTACAGATGATCTGTTGACACTGGCAAGAAGCGATGGCAACGAAACCGTTCTCGAAATTACCGAAGTGGAACTGTCCAGTTTGGTGATGGAGGTGAACGACCTTTTTTCACCGCTTGCCGAAGTGAAGCAAATTCAACTGATGATGGAAAAGGACACAAAGTCTGGCGTGGACTTCATGGTCAAAGGGGATCGTGCGAGGTTACGACAACTGTTGATCATTCTCATTGATAATGCCCTCAAGTACACGCTGGAAGATGGGGTGATCAAAGTCATCCTCTCCCAACAACGCCATCATACGATCTTGAAGGTGCAGGACACAGGAATTGGCATGGATCAGAAAGAGATGGCGCATGCTTTTGATCGGTTTTATCGCGCGGATTTGGCGCGAAAGCGGGAGACAGGTGGCACAGGGTTAGGGCTTTCAATTGCCAAATGGATCGTGGAGATGCATGGAGCGAAATTAACTGTACAAAGTGAAAAAGGTCTTGGCAGCACATTTATAGCGACTTTTTAATTGACGACACCGCCTAGGTTAAAAGATGTAATCATTAGTATCAAAGAAACCGTAGACTCATCATCACGGTTTCTTTTTTAATAAAAAACCAATAGTAACGAATATTTTTTGATTATGTACGCAAATTAAGCAGGACATTTCTTGGAATGAAGGTGAATGCGTGGATTATACAGCCAACGGATGGATCAATTATTACGTAGGAATCTTTTGGCTCGTGGTCTTCATCGTATTTGTTTTCTTAAAATACCCTTTGAAGGAGAAATAGAGCGTGAACTGGACAAGACAAGCCCGTGAAAAAATTGCTGTTGACTTGGCTTGGGACAAATTACTCCCTTCAGAACAACCGATTTATGTTTCATCGCTTGTTTACAGTTTTGGCGTGTTTACGTTAAGCAGTTTGGCGGTAGTGATTGTGTCCGGTATCATTATGGCAGCTAAAAATCCTGTTTGGTACCAAGTGTCCGGTCTTGGTGCTTATGTTCGTAGCGTTCACTTTTGGAGTGTTCAGTCCTTTTTTTTCTTTATGACGCTTCACTTGGTGGCGCAATTCTTCATGTCGTCGTGGCGAGAGGGAAGAGGCGCAACTTGGATTTGGGGGGTCATCTCATTTGCGCTTAGTGTGGTCACTGCATTTACGGGCTATTTAAGCAGAGGAGATTTCTTCTCCCAATGGAACCAGGTTCAGAGCAAAGATGCGTTTAATGGCGCTGGAGCAGATGGTTTCTTGAATATTCTCAATAACGGCCAGGTTTATGGATTGCATGTCTCTGTACTACCCATCATTTTAATGGCCATTGTGGGAATTCACCTCATCGCTGTGCGCAGGCGTGGTGTAGTGCCCCCTATCGGTACCCCGGAAGAAGGTGACGGGATTTGAAGGAATGGGCCTATCCTGACAGTAGAAGATTTAAAGTAAAAGATTTTGATTTGATCAAAGAGGGAACCGTTAGTCTGGTCATCATCACCATCATTATATTGATTGTGGCCGGTTTTGCAGGAGCTCCCTATCGCCCGGCCATCACTAATCAAGAGATTGCGACAAGGGACCCGATTCTTTTTGAACAAACGGCTCTTGGCTATATTGATGGCACAGAAGATATTGCCTCTTATGGACCTCCGTATAACTACGGTTGGCATGGGAATGTGACTGGGGTACAGTCTTTAGGAGGTTTTTCCCCACAAACGTGGTGGGGTGCACCCTATCCTGTGAATACAGCGAAAGATTTTGTACTCACCCCACTTTCAAAGCTAGCGATGGCTTCTGGCAACAGCAGTCTCAGGAGCGCACTTACGACTTACCAATCCGCGCCTTATGCACAGCAAATGGCATGGAACAATCAATTCAGGCAAGCCTTGTCAAGGGCAACGGCATCAGGAAGTCAAGTGAACATTCCAATAGGAAATTACGGTCCTGTAGCACAATTGATGCAGGCTGAATTGAGGTTTGCCCAAGCTGGGTTGCTGTCTGGCGTATTGAATTCCGAAACTAATCAAGGGGTATACCGATGGAATGTCCAGAACGATTTACTGTTTCTACAAGGCGATCCCCTACATCAGATTGCTGGCAATATCAATATGTTAGGGGAGCAATGGGGGATTAGTCACGACGAACAGTCCTATCCTGGCCCATGGTGGCTTACTCCCTATACATTTTTGTATCAAGTCCCGCCTTGGTCGACCATTCCCGCAGGTGATCAATTGGCTGCGTACACCGTTCTGGTTCTGGTACTTATTCTTCTTTTTGTACCTTGGATTCCCGGTTTGAATTCCTTACCAAGGGTTTTTCCAGTTTATAAACTCATCTGGCGCGATTGGTACCGTCATCAGCATGATCGTGAGGGAAGAAGGCAACCTGTTTAAAAGTCTCATAAAACGCTTCTTGTCAAGTAGTGAATTAGGGATGGATACTGTTACAATAAAACCATGATTACTTGAACGAATAACGATGATATCAGTTAAGGACGGACGGATACAACCCTATCACCATGAGTATTCATACTTGAATGGTTAAAATCGCTGATATCATTGGAAGAAAAAGAGGCGGAAGTATTGGCAGTTGGCTTGTTATATGACAAATCGGTAAAATGCATCAATTGTGGACAAGCTTTTCAAACCAAGCGGATGAGGTCCAACAGTGTACGAATGGAGAAAGTGGACACTGATTTTTGTCCGCATTATAAAAATGAAAACCCCATCTATTATGATGTCAATGTTTGTCCACATTGCGGGTTGGCCTTTACGGACAGTTTTTCTCCGATCCTTCCTGCTATTCGTGAAAAATTGGAGAAAGAATACCTTTCCAAGATTCGGATTCCCGAGCTATGTGGGGAGAGGTCGTGGGAAGATGCACTCAGAAGTTATGAACTAGCATTTTTGTCTAGTCGAATCGTCAAAGAGAAGTTACTGATCCAAGCCAATTTAGCATTGCGGATTGCTTGGCTTTACCGCTATGAGAAGAGACCGACTGACGAGAAACGCTTTCTGGAATACGCTGTATCTCTTTACGTGAGCATGTACGAATCGCAGGATTACGATGAAGAGGTTATGCCAGACTCGAAGCTGATGTTCATTATAGGAGAACTCTACGGAAGGCTTGCAGAATGGGAAAAAACCCGGATATGGTTCAGCCACCTGTTCATGGATAAGTCCGCAGATCAAAAGTGGCGGACAAGGGGAAGGGATCGCTGGCTGGAATACAAGTCCATGATCACGAACATTGACGACCCTGACGGCTATGAAGGTGTTCGCTAGGAGACCAAGCCTCATCATCTGATGATAAAAAGTATCAAGGTGAGCAGCGCACCGATGATGATTCCCATAGCATCTTTACGGGTCATTTTAAGTTGGATGCTTGCGGTGCGCTTTAAACCCAGTCGATGATAACCCCGCACTTCCATCGCAGTGGATAGGTTGTCTGCCAATTGAAAGACCGCCAAAAGTAGCGGCGTCATGATCGCGCGGATGTCTTGTAGACGTATGCTCCCGGGTTTGGCATTAGATTTGCCCCGTGCTCTGGCCACTTTGGAGAAACGGTCTGTTTCCCTCAGCATCATGGGAATAAACCTCATGGTTAACGAGGCGCTCAGCGCCACTGCTTCGGCAACCGTTGCCATGCCGGGAATCCGAGAGAGGGATTGCTCAATTCCTTTTTTTATTTTTAGGTGGGTGGTGGTGAGAGGCAACCAGAGGCCGAGCACCATGATGAGCAAAATACGATACATTTGTTTCCCAGTATACATGGCATGTGGTAGGGAAAATTCAATGCCTGCAAAGCGGTGAGTGTGATAAATGAGTGTTATCCCCGAAAATCCAACGGATATGACGATAAATACAAAAAATGGCATAAGAAATCGGCGCAAGTCACGAATTGGCACCTGGGACAAGCCAATCACCAGAGCGCTCACCATGGTGGCATAGAACAGTCCCATCCACGTTGGTTGAACGAGAATTCCGATGGAGAAGAGTAAATACATGCCCCATTTAGCCCGCGGATCAAGGTCTATGATGTACATTGCCAGAGTGGATCGCGGTTTTTTCCCTTCTGAATGATGACCTTTTGTCAATTTAAAAGGTGACTCAGGAGTACATTCTTCAGGGTTATTTTTGGGAGCAAGTGGTTCCTGACTCGCGATGGCCATCGCCATTTGTTCAGGTGACAACCAACCAATTGGAATTGCTATCCCTTTGTCGTGAAAAAGCCTGGCGACTTCAGCGGAAGTCGGCAAGCCTATTTCAGCATCTCGCAAGAGATCCATACGGCTTATCAACTCATTTGGAGTGGTGCTTGCGAATACTCGTCCATTTTTAAGCATCAACACCATATCTGCAATGGGCAAAAAAGCATCCAGATCGTGTGTGGCGATGACGATTCCGCCGCGCCTATGTTGCTTCCATTCAAGGATCATCGCGATGAGTTGTTGCAATGCGATGGGATCAAGTCCGGCAGAGGGTTCATCTAAAAACAACCATTCCGGATGGGTGGAGAAGGTGCTGGCAATCGATACGCGCCTCTTTTGGCCACCGCTCAGTATCAGAGGAGATTGAGAAAGCAGTGCTTGATCTAGCTGTACCGCTTGTAAGGAAGATCGGGCGCGTTCATCAATGGTTTTTTTGGGCAGCCGATAAGGTTTTAAAGAATACTCAAATTCACCCTTCACTTTTCTTGCAAACAGTTGGTGCTCAGGGTATTGAAAGACGTTGCCTGTCAAAAGCCGCAGCGCGTTGTTCACCCGTTTGCCGACCCAAAGGGGTTGATGGACTGACCGTATCGTCCCGGAAGAGATTGGTGAGAGTCCAGACATGGCTTCTAAAAGAGTGGTTTTTCCAGAACCCGTTTTGCCTATGATCAGCGTGATTTTCCTGTCTTCCATCGTCCCGTTAATGTCATGGAGAAGCGTAATGGGGGAGGCCTTTCCTACTTTTACACTGACTTGTTCCAAGCGAATGCTCATCTCATGGTCACCGCCTCTGCCAGTTGCGCTGCGGAAACGGGGAATCCGTTCAATTCGTAACCCATAGACAGCAAGTGTTTGGCCACCTGCACGCTGTAGGGAAGTGTGAATCCCATCGCTTCGCAAGGGCTTTTCGCAGACCCACTTGCGATATCATAAAAAAACTCAGAGCGGCTACCGTTAAATAGGATATTTCCCTCTTCCAGTGCCACCACGCGGTCTACCCCTGAGAGTTCCTCCATCCACTGCGTGATCCATACGATGGTCTGTCCCTGCCGGTGCAGCTTTACGGCGATATCCATCACTCGTTGCCTGGAGAGCGGATCGAGCATGGCGGTGGCTTCATCAAATACCAGTACGGAGGCGCGAAGCGCCAGGCAACTGGCAATGTTCAACAGTTGCTTTTGACCTCCTGACAGTGAGGCGATCGGTTGGTCGAGTGCTTCTGTCAATCCCACCTGCTGCAATACAGTTTCAGCCCTTTCCCGCATTTCCATCGGGTCTATCGATTGGTTTTCCATACCAAAGCAAATTTCTTCCATGATGGTTTCGCCGACAATCTGGGCCTCGGGGTTTTGAAATACCATTTGTACTGATGCATCGTGATATTCCATAAATCCTTTAGAGGTGGGGCAAATGCCGGTGAGGACGCTTGCCAGAGTGCTTTTGCCACTGCCGTTCTTGCCGACAATGCCAATCCACTCCCCATCGTAAATGGATAAATCTATGGTGTTTAGGGCACGGTGTATTTGTCCTGCATGCTGAAAAGCGACCGCTATCTTTTTCAACTCTACCAAACATTTTTGATTCAAAGGATATCCTCTTCTACAATCTAGAATTCTATGCTACTCTTCAATTGTTAACTTGAATTATAATTTAGGTTAACAATAAGATGTGCTAAGCATATCAAAAATAGGAGAGAAGGGGAATCATGAAGTTTTCCATTACGGTGCGCGGATTGGTGTTCAGTGCATTATTTGCTGCATTGCTTGTTGTTTTTGGTTTTGTCACGATCAATTTGGGATTTACTCCGGTTCCGATCACCCTCGCCACATTTGCGATCATGTTGGCTGGCGCTTTTTTAGGGCCGTGGTATGGGTTTTTCAGCGTGCTTTTGGTAATCCTACTCGCGGTCATCGGTCTCCCTTTTATCGGGGGTAGCGGAGGAATTGCGATAATTGTTGGTCCCACTGCAGGTTTTGTCTGGAGTTGGCCATTTTCCGCGCTTTTCATTGGACTATTTATCGATAAAATAAAAGGACATGGCGTGGGTTCCTATATATGGGCCTTTGTTATCATGGAAGTGTTTGGGTCGTTAATCATGTACCTCCCTGGTGTTCCTTGGCTACAGCATGTAGTGCAGGTTCCTTTTTCAAAGGCGATGATTATGGGATGCTATCCCTATTTGCCAGGAGATGCGATCAAGGCGATTGTCGCTACACTGATCGTTGTTCCCATTAAAGCAATTTACCCCACCGCTCGCCTGATCGGGAAAAGTCAGCGGAATGTGGTGGAACTGGAGTAAAAAAAGAGGCGAATGGATTGAGTGAGACTCGGGATAAAATTCTGGAAATGCTAAAAAATGCAGATGGTTCGTTTGTATCTAGCCGAGAAATCTGTGCCGCGCTGAAGACCAGTCGCACCGCTGTGTGGAAACACATTCACACGCTTCAGGAACAGGGTTACCAGGTCGAAGCGATCACCAACAAAGGTTACCGTATTTTCATGAGTGAAGCGGATATGGTGACCTCTCATGAAATTAGAGAGGCTGTCGGTACTGGATTGTTTGGCAAGAGGGTGGCCTACTTTGAGCTCCTTGATTCCACGAACAATATGGCGAAAAAATTGGCGGACGCGGGTGCAGAGGAAGGAACACTAATCATTGCAAACGAACAGTCAGCGGGACGCGGCAGACTGAACCGGGCTTGGATTTCTCCTCCTAAATCAGGCGTGCTTATGTCGCTCATCATTCGTCCACCGTTATCTATCGCTGAGGCGCCAAGAATTACCTCACTAGCTGCGGTGGCGGTCGCTCAGGCACTGATGGAATTGTCAGGCAAGCTAGTGCAGATTAAATGGCCAAACGATATTTTGTTTGAAGGTAAAAAAATCAGCGGCATCCTTACCGAAGTGAGTGCGGAAGGCAATATGGTTCAATATGCCATTGTCGGAGTGGGGATTAATACTGGATATATAAGCCGACTGATTCCTGAATCACTGCAACCGACGGTCGTTTCGCTCGAAGAAGTGACTGGGAAGAGAATGAAACGCGCGCAGGTAGTGGCGAATGTGTTATCGAACATGGAAAAGCTATACGAAGGCTTCATCCATCATGGGGAATTCGCAGGAATTATCGATTACATAAAAACGCACAGTGCCACCCTTGGCCGTTACGTGAAGGTAGACGTGGGATCAAGGATGATCACGGGTTTCGCCGAGGATATTGCAGACGATGGGGCACTTGTCCTGAGGGTGGCGGGTGATCAAATTCAAAAAGTGTATAGTGGAGATGTGATTGCTACACCCATGATATAGCATAAAAAAACGCCGACTTAGTCGGCGTCTTCGTCTTCTTCAATTAGTTCGTTGTATACCCGTTCTACTTCTTTCCATTCCTGATCATCTTCGATGGGAACAAAATCAAGGAATGCTTCTCCGTCCTCTTCCTTCTCTTCGATACGGAAAATGTATCCTTCTTCTGTGCTACCGTCAGCGGAAACCAGCACTGCGTACAGATGGGTGTTGACCTCAAATGTTTCAGCAATGATGAATTCATGCTCATTGCCTTCCTCATCTTCAAGGATCACAATATCGTCATGCTCATGATCGTGCTCATGGTCATGATGGTCGTGATCGTGGTCATGGTGGTCGTGATCGTGGTCTTTGGCCAAGTGTAAATCCCTCTTTTCAAGGCGTTTCTTAGCAATTATGCCAATACATCATAGCATTAGCTATGTCAACTGGTCAAATCAGGCATTCAGCACACTGTCGGCGACAATTTGGGATACGGTTTGTAATAATGCCTGTACATGTTCCTGCGCTTTTTGGAAGTTTTGCACTTCCTCGATGGATTCGAGTTCAGACAGCGCTTTGTTTAACGCTTGTTCATTTTCCCCCACTGCTTTCAACTGATCCATTTTTTCTTTTGCGACAGGATGCTGTAGGAGTTTTTTCTCCGCTTCCTTATATTCTGCGACTTCTTCAGTTTGTGCCAGTAATTTGCCTAGTTCGGTGGCACGAAGTAAAATATCGTTTTGCAGCGCCAAAATCTATCGCTCCTTTTGTCTTGTGTTCATTTCTTATAATGACCATGAAGTTCATTATACTGCTGAAACGGTCTATCTTTTAAATTGTCGATAAAATCAGCAAGAACCCCCATCAGAACGGCCAGCACAATCATTGAAATTTTCATGACTGGTACTCCGATAAGTAACCCGATAAATCCAAAAAGGAACATGAAAGTAAAAAGGGTAAAACGCAGGGGTCGATTCATTTTCGTTCACTCCTCGCTATCAACTTCTCTTATTATAACAGACACAATCGTGACAGATTCTTGGCTTTTTGTTTCTTTATCATTGTCTTGTGGTAATATAACCTTACCACTATATAAAAAGGAGGGTAAGGCATGATTTTAGGAACCATTGCACCAATGCTTGCGGGAATAGTGATGCTTTATATTTGCAACACGATCACCTCTGAGAAAGTGAATAAAGCGCTTGAAAAGCAAAACAACAAGGCCATGCAAGCACAAGCGTAGGATCGATTGATGGCACGGACTAATCCATTAATACAGTTCAGGAATGCGGAAGAATGCGCGTTCTTTTTTGAAGATACCCAACTTTTGCTAATACGCTTGGAACGCGACGAGCGCTGGTTGTTTTTCTTAATTCATGAAGCAGAAGAAGATCACCTAGAACTCGAATATCCGGGGGAACTGTTCGAGGAACAAGTGCGGGATAAAGTGGAGACTGTTTTTTTTGTTGAGCTCACTGAGTCTGGCGGAGAACCGGTCAAATTGGCATTAGGTGCTTTTTTCCCTGTGGAGGACACCTGGTATGGTGCCTATTATCCACGGGGTCAGGCTGCGCACACCATTTACTTTTTGCGTGTATTGGGAGAAGGGCCTGTGGCATCGCTTGAAGCGGTGGAAGAGGAAGATGAGCACGATCGGGTCGCAACGGCATTTTCCGAACGGTATCAGGGCTTATTTTCTTTCGATACCTGACGGATGGGGTGCGACCCCGTGTCATTAAAGGTTAGCAGATAGGAAAAGCGACAATTCGCTCGCTTCTTCTTCGCTCACTTGAAAAGTCGTTTGGATATAATCCGCTTGCTCAGCTTCTTCTGCGTTTAAGATGGCAGATCTGCCTGTTTGCAGGCAGTGGACGATTTTCTTGCCAAAAAAGTTATTGGTAGTGATAATGGCTAGATCAAATCGGCCATGTTCACCGACAAATCCAATAAACCTGGCTGGTGCCATTTCCGTCTCGTCGTACATGATGTCAATGCTTTGTTCCATATGCTTCGCTCCTATGAATTAAGATCCACAAAATTGGGACGATGTATGTTTGTTCTCCAAGTTTTTCAGTTCCTGCGTCCATTGTAGAAATGCAACGTGGTCGCGCCGATCAAGGGCATCGTCAATCTTGCGTTTGATTCCTTCCATCGTTTCCACCATATTTGCCACCTCATCGATCAGCTCGCTGACGTGTTTTGGAACAGGCAAATTGGGGAGGTTGATAAACAAGTATAGCGTTTCCTGCTGCTGAAAGAAATCACGCAAGGCATTGATGATCTCCACAGGTTGGGAATACTTTTGTATCACATTGTTTTGAGGGAGTCGCGCGATCATTCCATGTCTTCCAATGATAAGCAAAGGAACTTTTTCGATGACAAAAGAGATCAACTCTACTCGATCAGTGTGCTTTTCGAGTATGTCCAGCACGCGATCTGCTCCAGGCGGAAGAATTTTAATGTGCAGGTCTGAGAGTTTTGTTGGATTGATCATCGATTGAGCCCCCTTATCAAACTTATTTAGAATAATTCTTATTTTTATCATACGAACTTTCTGACTTTACGGCAACCCCATAACGAAATTGTTTTTTTGATTAACATTATGTGACAACTTTTAATTTGCGTTTACACCTTGCAAAAGAGAATGCTACGATATCGGTGACAAAATGATTGATCTGAGGTGAACTTTCGTTGAAAAAAGCGTTAATTCTTACGGACGTGCAAGAAGATTTTCTTCGCAATCAATTGGATTATATTAAAATGATAGCACAAAGGTACCTAAATGATCACGGAAAAGAATACGACTTGGTCATTTTGACGCTTTGGCGCCATAGCGGCAACAAAGGCGAAAATCCTCTCCTTCTCCATTATGAAGGAGCCAAAGTGATTGAAAAAACATCTTACAGCGCCATTACCCCGGATGTAGAAAAACTGCTGAAGGATAATGGCATCAAAGAAGTTCATATTGGTGGCGTGGATGCAGAGGCAACGATTCTTGCCACCATGTTCTCGCTCGTTGATAAGGGTTATGAAGTGAAAGTAATGGAACGCGTCATTGCATCGGCACATGGTCAAAATGGTGCAGCTATGGGCATTGCCCGTACGATTGTTGGCAATGAAAACGTGGTGGATTACGGCACACAACGCGTTTGGGTCTAAAATTTTCACTTAGCAGAATAGTGAGTGCGCCTTCTTCCCGGCGAAAAACCGTCTACATTTTTTTCGCTTGGGGAGGGGGCGTTTTACATTCGTTATTCATGTGCTATGATAATATATCGTAATCCATTAAGGAGGGTGAAAGTATGAGCGTAGTGCCTACCGTCATTGAGCAAACCAGTCGGGGAGAAAGAGCGTATGACCTGTATTCTCGCCTGTTGAAAGACCGCATCGTGTTTTTAGGAACGGAGATTGATGACGAGGTGGCCAATTCCATCGTCGCCCAACTACTGTTCTTGGCCTCGGAGGACCCTGATAAGGATATTTTTCTATACATAAACAGTCCAGGCGGTTCGGTGTCAGCAGGCCTTGCGATTTATGACACAATGAACATCATCAAACCAGACGTGGCCACAATCTGTGTGGGACTTGCTGCGTCAATGGGGGCCGTGCTTTTGACAGGCGGTGCAAAAGGCAAACGCAGTGCGCTACCCAATAGTGAAGTGATGATCCACCAGCCACTTGGTGGAAGACAAGGGCAAGCGGAAGACTTGAAAATTGCGGCGGAACACATTATTAAGACGAGGGATCGATTGAATCACATACTCTCGGAGCAATCTGGCAAGCCGCTCGAAGTGATAGAAGTGGATACGGAGAGGGATCATTTCATGACGGCGGAAGAAGCCAAAAACTATGGTTTGATTGACCAAGTGCTGTATCCATGACTTCGATGTGGATGCCTTTTTCTGCATATATGCAGGAAGCGCTCTATGGACTAAACGGTTATTACATGATAGACCGCAATCGTTTTGGAAAATCCGGAGATTTTTTTACAAGCGCCCAAGTTTCTCCTGTATTCAGTGAACTTTGGGCGTCTTTTGTTATGCAAAAAGTGGCAGAGGGCGAGTATCGCATTGTAGAATTTGGACCTGGTGACGGGGATTTTGCGATCAGCTTGCTTACGGCATTACTTCGTATGGATGATCGAATGATCCATTACGCAGGAATTGAAGTGTCCCCAGCAGGGCGTGAACGGTTGGCGGACAAGCTAAAGGTGTTAAGGGATAAGGCATCAGATGATAGGCTGGATGTGAGTGTTTATAGCTCATTGGATGAGTTGCAAAAGTGTCAACCAGATGCTTGGGACGGCTGCTTTGTTTTTGCCAATGAGTGGCTGGACGCGTTCCCCTGTGATGTGGTCAGAGTTTCGAGGAACGGCCTAGTAGAGTCTTTATGGGTAAGTAAAACGATCGAAACGTCTCCGCCCTCATCTGACGTAGCGGGACCATTTCAGGGAGAGTACCTACAAACGGAGTGGAAGATATCTGGGGATCAAAAATTACTCTCGTATGTGAATAAATGGATGGTGCCACTTTTCCAAGATTATGAGGAAGACCGGCTGGTGGCAGAAGTGTCTCTTGAAAGTCTTGCCGCAGTCACGCAAGTGGTCGAAAAGATACACCCAGGGGTCATGGCGCTTGTGGATTATGGAGGGTATACCGTTGATGTCATCGGGGAAGATCGCCCGAATGGCTCACTTCGCGCATTCCGGGAACATCAGTTGGTGGATCGTTTCCTAGATTATCAAGGGCAGGTAGACTTAACGTATGATGTGGATTTTAGTCCTGTCATTTCCTTGTTTCAACAGCTGGAGTATGGGACGTCATTGAAAAAACAGGGTATGTTTCTGGTGACTCAACCTTTCTTTGAACAGGTCGTAAATGAACGAGCGGCGAGTGATCCGAGTGTCTATCAAGCCATTAAGACACTTGTATTGCCTGGAGGAATGGGAGAACGTTTTTTTGTTTTGCTTGCAGAAAGGGGATATCAGAAGTAGTGTATGGACGATTAGCTGTGATTTTGTTTATTGCCGCCGCTTTCTTTATACTACTTGGATTATTAAAGTTTCATCTTATCTGAAATAAGTAGTGTTGCCCCTACTCTTCTTGCATATACATGGGCTTATAGAACCTGAGTGCAGAGGGGGGAGAGGCACCCGACAATGAGACAAGATGCATGGACGAATGAGGATGATGCCATATTAGCGGAAACAACGCTAAGACACATTCGAGATGGCAGCACACAACTCGCAGCTTTTGAAGAAGTGGCGAAAGCATTGAATCGTACACCAGCAGCTTGCGGCTACCGTTGGAATGCCAATGTGAGAAGACAGTACTTGGATAACATCGGAATGGCAAAACAGAAAAGAAAAGAGCGAAAAGAAGAGATAGAGGTAATTGGATTTTCTGATGACGACCAGCCCGAACGGATGCAAGTAACACTCACTTGGACCGAGGTACTAAGGTTTTTAAGGAACCAGCGAAGGGATTTTCAAAGTCTGCAAAATCGCATCAAGCAATTAGAAAAGAATGTGGAATTCGCAAATTTTGAAACTGATCGGCTAACTCAGGAAAAACAGCAACTGGAAGTGCAGATATACAAACTATCCGAAGAGTATAAAATGATCCATGATGATTACATGGCGTTGCTAGGAATCGTGGAACGCGCTCGGGAACGAGTACTTGGCATGCCACATGACGTGTAAAGCAAAAAGGGCTGTCACCCCAAGGAGAACAGCCCTTTTGGAAATTTATTTTTATTTGTTCAGTCCCGCGAAGTACTCCGCTACTTGGCTCCAATTCACCACATTCCACCAAGCGGAAATATAATCCGCGCGTTTATTCTGATACTTCAAATAATAAGCATGCTCCCATACATCAAGTCCCAAAATGGGTGTGAAGCCATCAGAATAAGGGCTATCTTGATTAGCAGAGCTGGTGACGCTGAGTTTGCCTGATTCATCAGCTACCAGCCAAGCCCATCCGCTGCCAAAACGGGTAGCTGCCGCTTTCGAGAATTGATCCCTGAATCCATCATAGCTACCAAATGCGCTGTCAATGGCTTTGGCTAAATCTCCTGTAGGAGTGCCGCCGCCTTTTGGCCCCATCACGGTCCAGAATAAATTATGGTTGACAAAACCTCCGCCATTGTTGCGAACTGCGGTACGGACTGCTTCGGGAATATCATTCAAATGACGCAGAATATCCTCTGCAGATTTTGTTTGCCAATCGGGATAACTTTCCAGTGCTGCATTTAGGTTATTTGTATAAGCCACATGGTGACCATCATGGTGAACCGTCATGGTTTTCGCGTCGATATACGGTTCCAGTGCGTCCACTGCATAAGGTAGTGCCGGTGTTTGAAATGCCATCATGAATTCCTCTCTTTCTCTTTTTAAAAATTGGCGATAGCATGGAAATAAAAACCTTTCCAGCGACAACACAATTATAGCACAAATGGATCATGCATGACCAATAAATGCCTCAATTAGAGAAAGAAAATCATATTATTCGTCGACTTGTGTGATAGGACGACCGGGCGGAATCCAGATATAGGGATTTTCGCCGCGATCGCGCATGGCATTGTATTTGACTGGTTCAAAGCCGAGAAGAATAAAGAACGATTGGGATTGGCGTCTGACGTTGACTTTGATCGGTTCACCTAGTGACTTGGCGAATTCCACGAGCGCTGTACCGTACCCCCGTCCTTTGTATCCGGTGAGGACCTCTAACTTCCACAATTCGTAGTGGTCACTTGGGGGATTGAAATACTGGTCGTATTTGGCGCTGATAAAATACAAGCTCATTCTTGCGACCAGTTTCCCATCCTCATAGACACCATAAAATGGGCTGTCTACGCTGTTCTCGATCATGTTTTCATTTAAATCTTCCTGCATGGACAATTCCTCAAGTCCATTTTCACGAAAACGCTTGAATTCTTCCAAGGTCTTAAAGTTGACTCTAAGTCTCTCCACTGTCGCCATTCACTAATTCCTCCTTATCCAATTAATTATTATTATACACTTCTTGCCCTGATTTCCGTATTGCGCTTATGATTCTGTCTGCACCATACATAAGTCGATGAAAAAAACGCCAATTTATCCAAGTAGGAGGTGGGATGTGATTGAAGTCCCGATGGCTCGGCGCGGCGGTAATGATCGTAGGGTCTCTATTCTCTACCGGATGTTTTGATCGTTCAGAACTTGAAGAGCAGGCTTTTTTGATTATGCTGGGTTTTGATAGCCCCAAACCGGATGTGGTGAATGTCATTGCAAGAGTCGCGATTCCGAGCAAACTCTCCGGAACAAGCGGCCAGGGGGGATCATCGGGAGGCGGAGACTTTGAGCAGGGGACGCCGCTTGTGGCAGCAAAAGGCAGAACCATCAATGAGGCATTGTCTCTCATGAATACTGGAATTGAGAGAAAAATAAATCTTTCCCATTTGAGTGCCATTATTTTTAGCGAGGAAACCGCAAAACAAGGTTTACTACCTTATTTACGCACCCTCTCCCGCTATCGGGAGTTTCGACGTAATCATTATCTTTTTGTCAGTCACGGCGATTTGAGCGAACTGATGCAAAGCCAAAAACCGCTGCTCGAGCTATCTGCCACCAGGTATATAGAAGATTTGCATTTAACCAATCGCAGTCTCGGGTACGCACCTAGCGTACAAGTGGAACAATATTTAAACGCCTTGTACTCACCAGTGATTGATCCCGTTTTGCCAGTGCTCAGCGTCAATGAGCAAAAAACGCAGAAAGAAAACAAGAAGCTTCATTTTTCTCCTGGACACATTGACAGATTGGGAGGGAATCCTGTGGAGTGTGTAGGCACTGCTATTTTTCAAAAAGATAAAATGGTAGGAATGATAGATGGAATGGAAACCAGGTACTTACAACTTTTAAACGGTTCAATCAAGCGAATTGAAATTGCCGTGCCATCGCCATACCAGCATCAAACATATCTGTCTGTCGGTATCCGGCCAAGCAAAACTACCACAAAAGAAATCATCCTAAAAGGTGCTAATCAGCATATTAAAATCCAACAAAATATGGAGGCTGAACTCTTGGGTGATCAGGGGAATGTATCCTATATCGATGAAAATAATCGTACCGTTTTGGAAAAAATGATTGGAGACACTGTGCAGAAGTATGAAAATCGACTGCTTATTAAACTTTTGCGCAAAAAAAAGGTGGCGCCCATTGACTTCCTAGAAGAAGCGCGAGGTGATTTTCCCACCTATGATGCATTTGCCAAATTTCCCTGGCCAAAAACGCTGGCTATCACACCAGTAGAATGTCATGTGAAAGTGGTCATGAGAAGACTCGGTTCCCAACTGAATGCGCCTATCGCACCGTAACTCTTTAAATAACAAGCCCACCGTTAGGACTAATGATTTGCCCGGTGATAAAGGATGCGCCAGGGCTGACCAAAAACAATACCACTGACGCCACGTCTTCGGGGGTTCCCAAACGGCCAACGGGAGTCTCTTCGCTGATTTGTTTTAAGTCATCTACAGTCAGATCATTCAGCATGTCCGTCTCAATAGCACCGGGTGCCACCGCATTCACTGTGATTCCAGATGGCCCTAGTTCTTTGGCGAGAGCCTTTGTGAGTGCAATCAAACCTCCTTTTGAAGCGGAATAGGCGACTTCATAAGAACCGCCGGAGATTCCCCAAATGGAACTGATGTTGACGATACGGCCAAAATGCTTTTTGATCATACCGGGAAGTACAGTTTTCACGCAAAAAAATGGTGCTTTCAGATTGGCGTCCATCAGTTCATCCCAAAGTTCTTCTGTGGTGTCGAGTAACAGCGCTGAGCGTGCACGACCAGCATTGTTAATGAGGATATCGGGTTCTCCCAATTCATTTGCGGTCGTTTTGATTAAACGTTCTACCGCGTGAAAATCTGTCACATCTGCTTGAACGGTTATGGCACGCGAACCATACGTTCTGCAACTGTTTGCCACCGCTTCTGCGCGTGCCTGGTTGCTTAAATAATTAATGACAACGGCGGCCCCTGCTTTTGCAAGTGAAATAGCAATGGCGGCGCCGATTCCCCGGGAAGCGCCGGTAATGACAGCCACGCGACCAAAAAGCGGCCTGGTCGTCGAAAAAGTGAGTGAATCGCTCAATCAGAGAACCTCCTGCCTGTACAAATCGCGATGATTTCGATAATGTAAAAGGGTCAATATCGAAGTGATCATAACATATTTTGAGTTCTAATTTGAAATGGGAGGTGATGATGGGTGCTGAGGCGTAAAGCTTGGCTTCTATCACTTGTTTTGTTAGGGTTTTTACCGACCGGATGCTCAGTCGGACAAGTGAGTGCGCCTAAAATTCCACCTGGCCCATACCAAGTAGTAAAGGTCACAGCCAGCGACTGGAAGTGGACACTAAGTTCCAAGCATTTGAAATATGGAGAAACCGTTAAATTTTTAGTGAAATCCATTCAAGGAGTGCATGGATTTTCTATTGTAGGTACCAATATATCCAGTGCTGTTACCGCTGGTGACCCACAAAAGGTAATTTATTGGGTGCCACAAGCCAAAGGCGTGTATACCATAGCTTGTAACGTATATTGTGGTGCAGGTCATAGTTCGATGGTGACGTCTATTTCAGTTTCTTAAAATATGGTTAGCAAAATAGAGGAGGATGACAGGATGAGTGGGATTACATCCAATATGGCGGGCACAGTGTTCAAAGTGCTCGTGCAAGCGGGACAGGCAGTCGCGGAGGGCGAAGATGTGGTGATTTTGGAATCCATGAAAATGGAGGTCCCAGTCAGCGCACAAGAGTCAGGAACGGTTATGCGCGTAGCAGTGGTAGAAGGCGATTTCGTCAATGAAGGCGACCTGTTGGTGGAGTGGGAATAACAATCCAATCTGCAGCGCTAGTGTTCTCGGAGGTGGAGAGATGAGTTTTTGCAATGTGGAAAAACAAGATGGAGTTTTTGAACTGGAACTGAATCGCCCTGAGGCGATGAATGCCTTATCGCAAAATTTTTTAGATGAGATCATGGTCGAATTGCAACGTATAAAGGAAGACGATAGTGCGCGGGTGTTGATTATAAAAAGCGCTTCTCATAAAGCTTTTTGTGCTGGTGCTGATCTGAAAGAGCGCCGCGGAATGAACGAGGACCAAGTGCGGTCGGCGGTAAGCAAAATACGTGCCACGATGAATCTGATCAGCGATTTGCCAATCCCAACGATTGCTGCCGTTCGAGGTGTGGCGCTCGGTGGTGGTTTTGAGATGGCACTTTCCTGTGATTTGCGAGTCTTTTCGGAGACCGCCACGATTGGGTTGACGGAAACGAGGCTCGCGATCATCCCTGGTGCGGGCGGTACGCAACGGCTGAGTCGCTTGGTGGGGGTGGCAAAGGCAAAGGACTTAATTTTCACCGGTCGCCGGATTACAGGTGAAGAAGCGCACCGATTGGGGATTGCTGAGTATCTGGCATCAGATGTCGAGGTGCACCAGAAGGCAAAAGCGCTCGCCAGGGAAATATCGGATGGTGGTCCCATAGCGATTAGGCAGGCAAAATGGGCAATTGAAACAGGCTATCCTCTGTCGCTAGCTGAAGGGCTCGCGGTCGAAGTGACAGCCTATGAAAAAGTGATTGGCACGGAAGATCGTCTGGAAGGTCTCCAAGCCTTTGCAGAAAAAAGGAAGCCTGCTTACAAAGGAAGGTGAAGCAATCAGTGAACTGGGAAGAGAAGATCAAGCAAGGCGGCCATGCCCGCTACCACGAAAAGAACAAGGAACAGGGCAAGCTGTTCGTGCGCGATCGCTTGAAGTTGCTGTTTGACGAGGACCTTGAGACAGAAGACGGCCTCTACGCCAATGCAATGGCGGAGGACCTTCCCGCTGACGGCGTGGTGACCGGAATCGGCAAGATCCACGGGCAAACGGTCTGCGTGATGGCCAACGACTCGACGGTCAAGGCGGGCTCTTGGGGCAAGCTGACGGTCGAAAAGATCTTGCGCATCCAGGAAATGGCGATGAAGTTGAAGGTGCCGATGGTGTACCTGGTCGACTCGGCGGGCGCGAGGATCACCGATCAGGTGGAGATGTTCCCTGGGCGCCGCGGAGCGGGACGGATTTTTTATCATCAGGTGAAAATGTCAGGGATGATCCCGCAGGTGTGCGTACTCTTTGGACCGTCTGCTGCAGGTGGCGCGTACATACCGGCGTTTTGCGATGTGGTCATCATGGTGGAGGGCAACGCCAGCATGTACCTGGGATCGCCGCGGATGGCGGAGATGGTGATTGGGGAGAAAGTGACGCTGGAGGAAATGGGCGGGGCGCGGATGCACTGCTCGGTAAGTGGTGTGGGCGATGTGCTCGCCAAAAGCGAGGAGGAAGCGCTGCAGATGGCGCGGGACTACCTCGGGTATTTTCCGGCAAGCTTTGAAGAGTTGCCTGATATTGGCGAGGCGCGGGAACCAAAAGCGATGCCAAAGCCGATCACGGAGCTCATCCCGGAGAACCAGAATGCGCCGTTTAACATGCACGACCTGATCCAGCACTTGGTGGATGAGGGGAGCTTTTTTGAGATCAAGAAATTGTTTGCGCAGGAGATCATCACGGGGTTCGCGAGAATCGACGGTCGCCCGGTCGGGATCATTGCGAACCAGCCGCGGGTGAAAGGCGGGGTGCTGTTTGTGGACTCTGCGGACAAGGCGGCGCGATTCATTACACTGTGCGATGCGTACCACCTTCCGCTTGTATTTTTGGCAGACGTACCTGGCTTCATGATTGGGACGAAAGTGGAGCGGGCAGGCATCATCCGTCACGGGGCGAAGATGATTGCGGCGATGTCGGAGGCGACGGTGCCGAAGTTGTCGGTGATTGTACGAAAGGCATACGGGGCAGGGCTGTACGCGATGGCGGGACCTGCGTTTGAACCGGACGTGTGCATTGCATTGCCGAGTGCGCAAATTGCGGTGATGGGGCCGGAGGCGGCGGTGAACGCGGTGTACTCGAACAAGATTGCGGAACTAGAGGAGCCGGAGCGGACGAAGTTTGTGGAAGAGAAGCGGGAGGAGTACAAGAAAGACATCGACATCCACCGACTAGCGTCTGAACTGGTGGTGGACGCGATTGTACCACCGGAGCAACTTCGCAAGGAACTGATCGTCAGGCTGGCCCAGTATGAAAGCAAGGACTTGTGGTT
>JAJZCW010000042.1 GCA_021828865.1 Bacillota bacterium | reverse complement strand
ATCCACGACAACAGGGACCAGTTTGACATATACAGTACCAGTTCCGTCAGGTACAACTTACAAATTTATTGCAGAAGTGACGAATTAACTAAAATTTTGGAGCGTGATAGATGGTGGCGAATCTCAAATTCAAAAAGAGGTTTATAACAAATAAAATTTCTTCGGCTATTTTGGTTGGCCTATTGTCTGGTTCACTCATTGTGTACCCTGCTCTAGCCAGTACCTTATCACAAAGTAAAGTGGCGACAGTGGCAGGCGGACACTCTTACACTTACACCTACTATCAAGAAGTACAAACAGGGACACAGCGGGTTCAGACAGGAACTCAGCAAGTACAAACAGGGACCCAGCAGGTTCAGACAGGAACGACGACAGAACAAGTGCAGACAGGCACGCAACAGGTACAAACAGGCACGCAACAGGTGCAGGTCAAAGCCAGTCATTGTTGGGGAAATAACATTCACCCTACTCGTTGTACAACGGTAAATAGAACCGAAACTGTACCTGTTTATACTACGGTGCCAGTTTACACCACCGAAACGGTGCCAGTTTACACCGCCCAACCGGTTTATACCACTGAGCCTGTTTACACTACTGAACCAGCATACACAAACGAACAGTTCAATGAAACAAAATGGTCGCAAGCATCAATCTCTTATTCTTAAATGAGGAGGTAATTTATCGTGACAAAAAAACAATGGATTTTAGGTGGAATTGCGTTACTGTCAATCGGCACATTGACCGCCTGTGGCACTGTGAATCAAACGTCACAAAACCATAAATCACAATCATCTACTCAAACTTCATCTAAGACATCAGTGAATCATCAACACGAGACAAATTACAAACAACCACCTAATGTTGATAGTCAAAAGAAAGGTCTGTATGGAAATCTACTGGAACCAGTAAAAATGTCATGGTTTCAACAATTAACTACACAGGATTCCTTTATCGATAGCAAGGGCAAGTCAGTTAAATTGTCTGCAAATAAAAATATCGTTTTTTTTGCGTTTTGGGATAAGTCATCTCAAATAATGATCAAAGAAATAGCGAAACATCACCGATCTGATCAATACGAATTTGTGAGTACATTTTGGAACTTTGTCCCTAATCCAACAAACGGTCATATTGCTAAGTCCCTATCGTTCCCAAAAGCAGTATCGAGTACAAAGAATGAATTATCTAAACTGGGAGTAAAACACCCAAGTATGATTTTTACTGTACCTAATCATGATCAGAACATTTTTGGTGTTCCTACGTTATTAATGCAGGAAAATCACCAATGGTTTGTGATGAATGGGGCACCGAGTGGCGATACGGCATTGTGGAATGAAGTGTTTTGATAGGAGGGTAGTACAATTGGCAAATCATAAAGCAAAAAGAAGTAAGATGAGAGTATTATTAACGGTGGTGGGTAATACTTGCTATTATGTTAAATCTTGTTCCCGTTCAAGCAAGTACACTCTCTCAAAGTTCGTCTGTTACGGTTACTGGAGGACATTATTACACTTACACCTACTATCAAGAAGTACAAACAGGATCCCAAAAGGTACAAACGGGAACGACAACGGAAACGGTGGTGTCGCGTAGCGGCACATGTACAGTAGGTAGCGTCAGTGGAGATAGTTGCCCATCAGGTGCTTCACTGACAGCAATTGGGGGGGACATTTGTAGTTCCTTAAATGCGCTTACATACTCTTGGGGTTCTGAATCAGGCATCCCAATTGGTTCTACTTGTTATCCAGCTAACGATATTGTTACAGCTTATGATTGGGCAATTTCTACAACCACAACTGTACCTGTCTACACTACTGAGCCTGTTTACACTAACGAACAGTTCACAGGTACAGCTTGGTCACCAGCGACGATTACTTATTCATGAAAAAAGAGAAATTGGTGATAACAAATTTGTTCCCACTCTGTCCTCTTCTTGTGAAGGGGGTTTTTTATGTCCAAAACTCCACCACCGCTTCGCAAACCGCAAGATGAACCCGACGAGCCAAAGTCAAAATCCACGCTTTCCAAGTTGGCAGATGGGATTAAGCAACGGGTTTCCGAAGTGCAAACAAGACCTGATTTTAGCCGTTTTAAGCTAGGTGAGATCCAAACCAAGCCTGACTGGGCGACCCGAAAATCTAAACAGCTTGCTACGCAAGGTGACATGATCGAATGGGTACGCATCATCCCGTTTGCTGGACAGTCATATGACGCGGATAAGTTGCCCTCAAAGTTGGGCAGTATCACAGGAGTTGTGCATTTCCGTTTTTATAAGGACGAACGCAGCCAAATCCACATCTACGCTGGACACCAGTCTGCGGACAAATTACGCCGGGCGCTGCGTCAACGAGTACCTGATTCGGACTTGCAAGAAACAGACGCACCGCCGACATACGATGAGAAATTCGTGAACCGAGTGGGTGAACTGGGTGGCACTCTGAACGAAAAAGGTAATCTGATTGCTATACTCGACGCACTCGAAGATGAAACGTACATTGATGTCACTTTTGAAGAGCGACCGGAGCACGAGTTTAAAAAATCTCTGCGTGACCACGTTCGCGGAGGCACGAGTGGTGGTGGTAAGGATGCGAGTACCATGACAGCTGGTGAGGCGTGGAAAGAACTGCTGGGCTTCTCTAGTAGCAAACCACCATCCGCAAAGAAAGATGGGAAAGCACCTAAGAAAGAACTCAGTACCGAAGACCGTGACCAACTGAAGCGCGTTGAATCGCTCATCAGCGAATCGACCAACTACTTTCGTGTCACCGTGAGGATCGGCGCCAAGCGGCAAAATCACATCCAACCGATTTGCAACGAGATCAACACGCAGATGAAGAAACAGCATCGTCTCTCACTCGCCGCTGAGGAGAAAAAGAAGCTCTGGAAAAACAACAGCGATTCCCCGGACGCACTCTGGCGCGAGGAAGAGTTGGCCGCTATCGTGGCGCTTCCGGATATGACGAACAAAACCATGTTGCGTTCTGTGACGCATATGAAACCTGGCGAGAAATCACTTAGCGACGATGAATTATCTGAAGGTATCGCGGTAGGACGACTCATACATCCAACTAAGCCGAATCGTCTCGTCAAGATCCCAACGAAGCAGTTTTTGAGGCACTTCTTTATGGGCGGCAAGAACGGGTCGGGCAAGTCGTCAACTGCCGTACAAATGATCCAATCCCTACTTGATGAGTGGGGCGCGAATCCCAACAAGGCATCAGGGTTCACCTATATTGACCCTGCCGGTTCGACACTTACGATCATATTAAATCGGTTGCTACACATGGAGCAACAAGGCATATATATCCCGTGGGAAAAGGTACATTACATTGACCTAACGCCTGAAACGGAATATCCAGTGGGATTGAACTTGATTTATCATACCGCCGCAGAAGATCCAGCAAGTGTCGCTGGTGGTGCGCTCGACGTGATCAAGAGTGTCTATGGCAGTGATGCGATCTTTACTGAACGGTTGATTGAGAATGGGCTGATGACGCTACTTTATGATGATCGCCGTACCCACACCATACTCGGATTAACGAGTGTGCTACAATATCCTGCCATGCGTGAGGATATTGATGTGGTTGATCCGCTTGTTGAGGAGTTTTGGGAGGTCACAGGTGACGAGTTGAAGCCTAAACAACTTGATCCACTCTCTAACCGTTTGCGGCCACTCTTGCAGAATCCAACAATGCGGAGAATATTTGGGCAAACCAGATGGACACTGGATATTTGCAAATGGATGGATGATGGGCATATCATCCTCGTCAACGTTCTCAACTTGGAGCCAAAGAATATGGGACTTGTCGGTGGTCAACTATTGATGCGTTATCATATCACAGCAAAGACTCGCCCGGCAGACATATCCAAACCGCATATTCTGATGATTGACGAAGCTCACAATGTACAGATTCCTGTTTTGGAGAAGGTCATTGCAGAAGACCGTAAATTTGGATTGAGTCTCGGATTGATCACCCAATTTCCTGAACAGTTTGATTCACTCCGAAAGTCAATCACAGAAAATATGGGCACATTCCTAACTTGCACAGTTGGTCCAGACTCAGCAGGCGTCATGAACAAGATGATGAATAATTCGTTTGACAATTCCACATTGCAAGGATTGCCAACCAGTCGTGTCGCAGCTTACACATCCATCAATGGGGAACCATTCTCATTTATGGTGAAATCCGATCCACCTGTCATCTATCTGCCGAATGGGAAATTGGCGACCTACGAGAGCAGAGAGGAAATGGAAGAGGCACAAAATTGGGCACACGCGAAGGCGAAAGAATTATCATCGCGTGACGGCGCACACCGTGACCAAGTGGATGCGGAGATCAAGGATTATATGGATTGGTTGAAACAGTTTCGCATTGTAGAGGATGAAGATGACGACGAACCAAAAGCAAAATCGAAGTCGAAAAAGTATCGACCAACGGAGTCGGAACAGCCCATCTTAGATGCCATTGTCGGCATGATTGAGGATAGCGGAGAATGGGAAGGACGGACGAGTGAACTACTCGCCAGTCTCGAATCGTATCTTAGCGAAGATGCATTGAATGAGTGGACGCCGAATGCACTTGGTCAACTCATTAAGAAGGCGATGAGTTGGTTGAATGCCAACGATGTTAACGGAGAAAACAAACGGAAGAACAACGGCAGCGTATGGTATTTGGAACAAAAATAGCGGCGAAAATTCCCAATTTTGCAGATTGCCACGAATGGCGATGTGGTGAATAGTTTGTGCATACTATTGAGTCGCCGGAAACGTTGATTTGACGCGGATTGTTGCAGAGTTGCAAGCAAAATTAGAGAAGGGCAAAACTGGTCAAAAAGTCAGTGTATTTGACCTATTTTGCCCTTTTGTTTTGTAGATTACAGCGCCAAAATTGGAAATTACATTGTGCGAATTTGATGTTTTACATCCCTATTCATAAAGTACAATGTACATTTTTACACTCAATGCAATACTAGTCACCTTTACATTATGCCGAACACGTCGCTTTCAAAGTAAGACCGCATTCTCAATTCCGCAACATGTTATTTTTCGTAAATTCTCTCATATTAAGTGTCCGAAGGTATGATGAAACGTCAATTCGCATATCAGAGCACGTGACAATCCGTAAATCTACCACTTTTGAACCCAATATTCAGTCACGCATTGTGTGCTAAATCGTACCATCATCTTCATCCGCATAACATTTCTTTCCTCAAATCGTACATATACGTAAAATATCCCCCGTGTCTACACCCAACTGACACTCTCAAAACGTGACAATCCGTAAATATCAGCACGCACCATCATTTTATTGTGTACAAATTCGTGAGTTTCCGTGTTTTTTCCCACCGCATCCTCACTTGGCAGAAGAAGCAAAACCATCGAAGGGGGTATATCCATATGTCTGACAAGCCAGAACGTTTGCGATTAATTCACGTACCAATTTATGCCAGTGATGAAATTATCCTCCGTGCTTTGCCCCTAGCTGGCTCCACCTCACAATGGATGCGTAACCTCATCTTTCGCCAACTTCATCTCGATGCACAGATGATGCAAACCTTTAGTGAACATGCGGGTATCGGCGACAATGGCAGGAGCGGTGACAGCGAAATGACGCGTGAAGAAGTCAGGAGGGTGATCCAAGACGAGTTGGAGCCGATACTGGAGAAATTAGACGAGTCAATGGATAAGGTGATCGATGAAAAGCTGGAGGTAATGAAGCAGGCCATCATGCAAGCGGTGCAGGAGTCGATTAAAGCGACGTTTTCCGGGCAAGGCCATGTGAATTCGGGGAAGATGGTACCGGATCTGGGACCAGAATCGGAACCCGAGTCAAAACCTGCGTCAGAATCGGAAATAGAAGATGACATTCCAGCATGGCAACGAGCGTTGGGGCAGGGGATTACTGCAAGCTAATAACCAATGACGAGAATAGCAAAGCCCTCGCTAGATAAGGAGAGAGGGCTTTGTAATGATCTTTATTTGCCAGTGAACTAAACTCGTCAGGCTTATTTTTACTACCCTCAGTTCAATAATCCTTGCTGAAATGCAACTTTCTCGTTTTAAAAAATAAATTATGGATCAAAATATAAAATTTTAACTATTATACTTGCAGGACGCCTATGTTGCAGCTGTGGAGTCTTGATATTTCAAATTTACATTAAAAAAATAATAAAAAAATATAAACAATAAAGACAGATGTTGTGTTAAAATATTATAATAAATATTTATAAATATTCAGAATATATCAGGTAAAATTTAAGTAAATTTATATTTTCTTATTTTTATACTTTTATATTTATATTAGTTATCGCAATTAAATGAGTACTTAGGAGGGATATATATTGAAAGAACTACTTAAAAGCCCTGAACTTTTGCATTATGTCTTAGATACGATGGTAGAAGGTTTATTTCTTTTAGATAAAGATCTAACAATTCAATACATGAACAGTTCTGCTATGCAAATAATGGATGGATTTTTAAATGAAAATGATTACCATGGAAGAAATTTTCATGATTATGTTAAAATAGCGCCTATTGAATTTGATGAAGAGGGCACATCCATGCTTTTGGAGTGTGTGAAAAATGGTAAGCCGTTAACAAGAGTGGTTAGTGAGTATTCTAATGGAAAAACGTTATCCATTAATGTAGTGCCAATTGTTATAGATAATGAAAAAAGAGGGCTTATGCTCACAATGGAAGATGTGACGAAGCTTGTTGAAATGGAGAAAGAACTAGATATGGCTTTTGCCTTAACCTTACCAAATAGTAAGGTTGAACATAAGATGAAGACTACCATAGAATACCAAGATGAATATAATCCTGAACTTAAAAATATTCGGATCACTGGGATTATCAAAGATGGAGTATATCGTCATGTGGTAAATTCGTTAAAAATATTTTCTTCATTAGCAGCCCAAGGGGTAACAAAAGTTATTGGAATTGATAAAGACCAATTGGTGCAAGCAATTATCTTTCACGATCTTGGTAAGGTGCAGCCTGATCTAATGATTGGAGATGTGGTAGATCCCAGGGAAGTATTTGAGGACAGCAAGTTGCATGCCTATCGTAGTGCCGAGATTGCAAAGCATCTTTATCATCAACCAGATGATGTTGTTGATTTAATAAAGTATCATCATCATTCCGAAAAAGAAGCATCTGAATTTTTGCCTTGGCGTCTATTACCGATGTTCCGATTATTCCAACTTATAGATGGATTGTCTGCTGCGGTTACTCGTGGGGGAGTGGATGTGATTTTTACAGTTAATGGTTCGTCGGTAACTGTGACAGAACATAACAAACGACCTAAGTATGACGGTACTCGAAAAATAGATCTTTTCACTGGAGATCATAAAAAAATTGAGCAATAGCTACGCGCATTCTTTCACGCTTATAGTTGGTACTCGTAAGAGGACAATAGCAGATTGATTGGCAAATGCATCATTCATCCATGATCGAAGATATCGCGATTTTGCGAGAAGACTCTTCTAAGGAATTGCATAACGGCATGGCAAAATGTGTAAAGGGATGCGCTCGATAATTTGCTCACTGCCTGTTAAATTCAATTGGCCAAAAAGCATACACACCTTAATAAGAGTGTGGGCTTTTTGGCCGATTAAGATATGTCCAAATGAAGAATTTACCTTCCCGCCAATGGCTGCTCTGCAAGCGCCACTAATTTTCTCGTGATATGCCCGCCGATTGCCCCTGTGTCGCGCGTTGTCATTGTGCCCCAGTATCCGTTAGACGGAGTTTGAATCCCTAATTCCTGTGCTACCTGATATTTGAGTTGATCCAGCGCCCGCATTGACTGAGGAATTAGCGGTGTGTTGCGTTTTTGCCCTCGTTCCACGATGCTGCTTCCTCCATTTGGATTAAACATAGTATTAGATCACAACAAGTTAATATTCAATTAATTTACAGGGACATATGTTTGTTATTTTAGGTTGTACTTCGTATAATCAATAGGATAAGAACACATGTTCTATACGAGGTGGGGAATGTGACTCAATTAATTTACGGCTTGTGCGATATGCAATCTTTCTATGCTAGTTGTGAGGTGGCAGCACGAAAAGAGTATGCAGCGCAGCGTACTGAATTTGACGACTCGACTGATCCGCCATTAGTGGTAGCAGGCGATCCATCCCGACGAAATGGAATCATTCTAGCCGCCACACCCACAGCAAAAAAGTACGGAGTAAGCAATGCCATGCGACTGGGGGAAGCGCTAGAACTTTATCCAGATTTGATTGTGGTTCGACCGCATATGGAATTCTACATCCAAGTAAGCATTCGTATCCAACAGCTCATGAAACAGGAGTTTCCGTTGCAAGAGCAATTCTCAGTAGATGAAGGATTTTTTGCTTTCCCTTGGCCGTCCAATTTATTTCCAGACCCGATTGAAGCCGCCCGGAGAATTCAAGAAAAAATATGGGATCAATTTCGAATCCGTAGTCGGATTGGTATGGGGCCAAACAAGTGGATTGCGAAAATGAGTAATGCAAAGGCCAAAAAGTCTTCGGGCGGAATCGTGTGGTGGCAAGAAGAAGAGGTTCCTGCAATATTACGGGATATGCCTGTTGAAACCATGTGGGGTCTAAAGCGGCGCGCGGATACGCTCAAGTACGAATTTGGCGTTCAAACGATCGGTGAAGTAGCAAAAATACCGATTGGTCATCTTCGTGCTCGGTTTGGTGTTTGGGGAGAAATCATCCATCGATGGGCTAATGGTATCGATCTCAGTGGCATTAATCCCAGTGCATATAGTTCCCCGCATAAGAGCTTTTCTCATCGAACCACGTTACCACGTGACTATTATGAGCGTACGGACGTTGCGGTGGTAATCTTAGAACTGTTGGACGAAGTTTGTTACCGATTAAGGCGCGCGCGTCAAGTTGGACGGCGGGTAGGATTAGGAGTGACCTATGAAAAGTTAACGGGCGGTTTTTGGCGAGCAAAAACACTATCGAAATTCACGGATACACCGGAGGAATTGTATCCTGAATTACTGGCACTACTCGATCGATACTGGGATGGGAGTGGAGTTCGGGCGATTAGTATTGGAGTCGATATGTTGCAAGTTGAGAGTTCAATGCAATTGTCACTCTTTAAGGATTTACCTAAACGGAATCAGTTTTACGAGGTAGTGGATCGCATCCACGAAAAGTACGGTGAAACCAGTTTAATACGTGCGGTCAGTCTGAAGAAGTCAGGCCAATTAAGAGATCGGAGTGGAAAAATCGGAGGACATTTTGCATGATGTATATGCGCTATGTATGTTTCCACTTAATTGAATTACGCTAGCGTCGACTATATCTATATAAAATGGCAAAAACTATAAAAATAAGTAATTGACTGAATCCTCCTAAAAAAAATACACTTAACACATCATGAGCCAAGACCAATAAAAGATTGCCTATACCTTGTAACACTGACAATATAATTGCGATAGAAATGACAGCAGATTTCCGATATGTTTTAACCGATGGTTCTCCAATCCCATAGTGAGTAATTTTTATTTGATCTGGAATTCGGCTTGACCAATCCAAGCAAGTATAATTTGTAAACCGACAAATACAATGAACTCGATGATTGCGATTAATAAAAAAAGGGACAACTGATCATCTCATTTCTGTGACTGAACTGATAAGGTTCAAAGAGTTAAAGGTTTATATCCTTTAACAAACCATATTATACCATAAAATTATGATCCCAATTGAATGTTTTACAGAATTGAACAAAAAAATGTTCATTTATATGGCTCTAGAATTTATACCATGTGTCTAAAAATCTCCTATCCTTTATCGACACGAAATTAGAAATCGCCCACAATGTAACTGAGGTGACGGTAATGGAACATTTGGGCGGAATCCTAAAAGAAAGTCGCGTTGAAAAAGGGTTGAGTGTACTAGAGCTTTCGGGGAAAACACGAATCGCAGTTAGCACGATTTACGCAATAGAATCAGGAATTAAGCGTAATAACCGTTTTGAAATCATCGTCCGTTTGGCAGATGCACTGGAATTGGATGTCCGTGTGTTGGCAGAGTTTTATTTAAAGGGTATAGCGTGAAACGGAGATAAATGATCAAGGATGACTTACAGTCAGCAGGGTCCCTATCCAATGGCAACAGACGAAGCGAGCTACAAGCCAGCTACAAATGAGCTACAAATTTATTTCAAATACCTATATTCTGTGAGTAAAAAGAAGCTAAAAAGCCTTGTAATTAAGGATGTTTGAATGGCAATTTGTATTAGGAACCGAACTTGGGAGCAGGAGGTCGCAGGTTCGAATCCTGTAACTCCGACTTCGAAAACCGCATAAGATCAAGGAAAAATGGATGGTAGACTGATCATGGTCTATCATCTATTTTTCGTCATGTTCCGAATTTGTTCCGAATTTTTTGGACTGCAATAAATCGGATATTCGCTGTGTAGCGTCTTGTTGCATCGTTTCCGTGACATGTGAGTACGTGTCGGCCGTCATTGCAATGGAGGTATGGCCTAATCGTTCTGACACAATTTTTAAAGGCACGTTCGCCTGAAGTAGTAAGGTAGCGTGTGTATGTCGTAAATCGTGAAAAGAGATCTTCGGTAGATTTAGTGATTCTACTGCTCGTCGAATATCACGAGAAAGCGACATGGGATCAATGGGGTTTCCATCAAAGTGAGCAAGAATAAATTGCGTGTCCACTGGTTCAAGGGGGAAACTTTGATACCAAATTTGAAGCATGTGCAAGACCGTGTCATCGACGGGGATGGGGCGAATGCTTCCCGCTGTTTTGGGATCGCCAATTAAATCGATTCGATGACGTCTCTGACGTGATCTGGTAATTCGGATGATTTTTCGTTCCCAATCAATGTCTCGCCACTCTAGTCCACAAATTTCCCCTCGGCGCATACCAGTATGAAGTGCCAGCGTTGCGCCTAAAAAGCTCATCTTATGATGTTGTTCCAGCCAATTTAACAAGAGTTGAGATTGTTCAACGGAGAGCACATTACGTCGTTCGATCTTTCCATTTGGGGAATCTACGCGTTTCATGGGAGTATCCCGTATGATATTACGTTTAACTGCACGGTTCAGTGCCGCCCGTAAAACTCGATGAACTCGGTGGATTGAAGAGGCTGCTAATTTCTTTTCTTTCAACTTCTCATACATCGTTTCAATGGCAATGTGATTTAGTTTATCTAATCGCAATTCACCAATAAAGGGACTCATCGTATGGGCAACGTGTTGATAAGTTTCCCAGGTTCTTGGCGATACTTTGTCTTTAATTTGTTCTAACCATTCTTTTAAATAAGCGTCTACTTTCATGGTGGCAAAGATCGCTTCTCCGCTATCAATTTCTGCGATTGTTTTTGTCATGGCCTGAAAGGCTTTATCTTTTGAGGAAAATCCACTTTTTCGGATGGTAGGGTAATTGCCTCGTTTCGGATCATAAGGCAAGTTGATAATGTAACCCCATGTATTCCCGCGTTTTCGAACACGCCCTGTCGCCACGAGTAGTCATCTCCTTTCTATTTAGGCTTCGTCCCAAACAAACATATCTTCTTTTGGCACCGTGAATGTAGCCAATTCCTTTTTGATTACACCATCCAAGACCCCGATCACGCAAAAATCGGTTGTCCCCAGTTCAAGTGGCAAAATCTGATCACCTCCCACGCGAAGAGTCACGGTCGGATTGTTGATACATTCCAGCATTTTGATGGTCACTTCATCACCCATCGTGAGAAGACAGATTTGACCTTCTAAAGAGGGCCAGCGCTGCTCACGGAAAAGCAGGTAATCACCTAGATCAATTCCGAAGGTGGATAGTCCCTCGTCTGCGATCTGCA
>JAJZCW010000001.1:19850-232960 GCA_021828865.1 Bacillota bacterium | reverse complement strand
CAAATATCACGAGTTTTTGATGAGAAGGGATACGCATTGCCATTCGCGTTGTTTGTTCTGGTGATTTTTGGGCTATTGATGTCTACTGGCTTATTCTTAGCTCAAGCCATACAAGAAAGAGTAAACCTTCGGATAGACGTGCTTCATGCACGAGACCTGGTTTACGCGGGCATAAATTCTGAAATGTCGTCGATTTTGAACGGTCACAGTGCAGGTTCCATTCGCTTTCAAGATTCGGATGGATATTGCGATGTGAATGGTAAAAAATTAACCAGCACTAGTCGATTTTATACGCTGAGCGCCAGTGCTGTCACGATCCAGGGGGCAAAATCAACGGCTACCGTTATTTTTGATCCCACCACTCGGCATCTAACGTTTTGGAACGAGAGTCCTTAACGCCAGATTTGTGTTAGAATGCGAAAGAAGTGATAAGATGGTCACGGATCATGGACTGTATAAAAGGAGTTATTTGCGTGATTGCCCTTATCGGATTTACCGGAGCTGGAAAAAGTACGCTTGGAAAACTCTTGGCTCGTAATTATGGTTTACCGTGTTATGATAATGATAAAATAGTCGAAAAAAAAATGAAGATGTCGATCAATGAGATATTTTCCAACTTCGGTGAAAAACGATTCCGCGAGCTTGAAGCGGAATCGATTGCCAATTTGGTGAATTCTAGTCCAATAGGCGTGCTGGTAACAGGCGGTGGTGCTCCACTTTTACCTGAAACCTGCCAGTTACTTTTGAGTAGGGCATTTACTGTCCATGTCTATACTCCACTTAGTGAAATTTTGCATCGCCTTGAATTTGATCGTACACGTCCTCTTCTTCAAGGCGAAATAGAGGAACGCTTGACCAAGCTATACAACGAAAGGGAACATCTCTATGATTTTGCCCATGCAGTGGTAGATGGCACCAATTTGCGTTTAGCAGAATCCCGAATAATGGCAAAATGGATGATGCGTTGAATGTACAGCGAAGTCCTGCATCGAACGAGAAGAGAAGAGGTTGAAAGAATTTGTGCGGTATTGTCGGTTATCTGGATTTGTTTGGTGAAACCTGTGATCATGAGTTATTGAACGCCATGAATGATCAAATTATTCATCGGGGTCCGGATGACGAAGGATATTATTTTTCTAATGAAATTGGATTTGGCTTTCGGAGACTTTCCATCATTGACCTAACGAAGGGCCATCAACCGCTTGCCAATGAAGATGAGAGCATTTGGCTTTTGTTTAACGGCGAGATTTACAACTATAAAACACTTCGAAAAGAACTGCTGGACAAGGGTCATGAATTCAAGACCGAAACTGACTCGGAAGTGATTGTGCACCTATATGAAGAATACGGTACTGACTTTGTCAAAATGCTACGTGGAATGTTTGCGATTGCAATCTGGGACAACCAAGCGCGCAGACTAGTGCTTGCCCGAGACCTCTTTGGCATCAAGCCGCTATATTATGCGGCAGGTGATAGGTATTTGGCATTTGGTTCTGAAATCAAGAGCTTGTTAAAAATTCCTGCCGTGTCAAGAGAAATTGATCGGGAAGCATTTTGGAATTACCTTACTTTTCAGTATGTACCTGAACCAAACACCATGTTTGAAGGAGTAAAAAAACTTCCACCTGCTCATTACCTGGTTGTTGAAAATGGCGATTGGGAAATCAGGCGATATGAACAATTGGATTTTCAACCTCAGGACTTGCCGCTGAGTTACTTTGTTGAGGGGACCATTGATGCATTGCGGGAGTCAGTGCGGGTCCATATGAACAGCGATGTGCCAAGAGGCGCATTTTTGTCATCAGGTGTCGATTCGAGTGCGATCGTTGCGCTTTTAAAAGAACTGGAAGAAGTACAGACGTTTACTGTAGGATTTGAAGGGGCAGGAAGTCAAAGCGAACTCGAATTTGCAAAAGAGACGGCAAGACTACTTGGCACGAAGCATCGCGATACGGTGATCAGCGCCAAGAGATATTGGGAGACTTTGCCCAAGCTGGTTTATCATCAAGATGAACCTGTTGCCGATCCGTCTGCTATTGCACTATTTTTCGTGGCGGAACTAGCCAGCCAATATGTCACGGTGGTGCTCTCTGGTGAGGGAGCTGACGAGATTTTTGGCGGGTATACGATTTATCGTGAACCGTTGTCACTTAAAATGTTTGATTACCTTCCGATGGGAATGCGAAAAACGCTTGGTGATGTGGCGGAATGGTTGCCATATGGGATGAAGGGCCGCGGATTTTTACTAAGAGGATCCAAGCCGCTCGAGGAAAGGTTTTTTGGCAATGCTTATTTGTATTCGGAGAGAGATAAGCATGAATTTGTCCACATCAATCCGGAACGGGAACACTTGAAAAGATCTACCGATGTGACCAAGGTGTACTATGACCTTGCAAAGCGCCATGATGCGGTGACAAAAATGCAACTGCTTGATTTGCACACCTGGTTGCCTGGCGACATCCTAATGAAGGCAGACAAAATGACCATGGCCAATAGTTTAGAGCTTCGCGTGCCTTTTTTGGATCGGGAGGTGTTTCAATTTGCCTCGCAAATACCTGCGGAGTACAGGCTTCTGAACGGTACCACCAAAAACGTCTTGAGAGAAGCGGTCCGCGGTATTTTACCAAAAGAAGTGGCGGAGCGGAAAAAACTTGGTTTTCCTGTACCGCTACGCACGTGGCTGCGGGAAGAGTTTTACGAACCAGTTCGAGAACTAATTGGTTCGAGTACACTGGATGACCTTTTTGATAAAGAGCATGTGCTTCATATGTTGGAAGAGCATCGTGCGGGAGTTCGGGACCATGCTAGAAAAGTTTGGGCCATTGTCATTTTCCTGCTGTGGTATGAAGCGTTTGTCACGAATACAAGAGTGTTTGTTCCGCAAGCACCGGAAAGTGTCAAAATTCGCAGGGAGCAAACGCTGATGGAAATGGAGGTTGCCAATGAGCTTTGAGCGAATTGGAGGCATGCTGCCAAGAGCTAAGTTTCGTGCTAAATCCTATTCTGCCCTAGAACTTCGCAGCTTGTATCCTCCTCTTAACGAGTTGGCCGTTGAGGATGATGACCTATTGAAGGCAGAATCACTAATTTTGGAACTGCACGAACAAGAAATGATTTGCGGCGCCTGTCAAGGATATGAGAAGTGCGGCAAAATTGGCGATGCAAAAGGAATGTGGTACAAGCTAGCTTCCTACCAAGGCAACCTGATCATGGAAACCAGTTACTGCAAACCGTTTCAGGATCATGTGCTGATTCAGAAGGCTTCAAAGTTTTCGTCGTTTTCCTTGCGAAACGTGTACGATCATAAGCTTACGTTCGCTAACTTTCCTCATGAGCAGCGGCGGAGGAGACCCAAACTGTTTGCTACGGCAGAACAGTTTGCAGAAAGCTATCAAGTGGGCCAGGAAATGAAAGGCATTTATGTGTTTGGCCCAGCTGGAGTTGGCAAGACGCATCTACTGCACGCGATCATTAACCGACTCGAAGAACGTCGAATTCCCAGTATCATCATCAGCGCGGACGCCATGTTCGATCGCTTGCGCAGTATGATTGGAGAGGGAAGGGATATCGATCCGGTGCTCGAGACATTCTCTAGTGTACCGGTTCTTGCCATCGATGAAATAGGGCAGGAACGGCCTAATCATTTTACGCTAGAAAAACTATTTCGCATCGTCAACCAACGGTTCACGCGTCGATTGCCAACACTTTATGCCAGCAACTATGCGCCACCTGACCTTTATGCCAGAATGTCAGACGAATTTTTGCCGTTTATTGATCCATTAAAAAGTAGGATCATCGGGATGAGCCGGGTGGGGTATCTCGACGGGGATGATTATCGCATTGCCCATATGGAATTATTGGATGAGGAAATCGATAACGGGTAGGTTTTCTCGCGTGGGGGGATGTCAAATGCCTTCCGACAGGTAGAGCAGCGCGAGTTGAAAAGGGTTGACCTCGACGCGTGGAGACATGCGCCACGTGATTTCCGCTTTGCGAAGTTGTCGTTCTGCCTCCAGTGATTCCTTATTGTCCATCGTTTCATAGTAATGATTCAGTTCAGTTAGTTCTTTTTTTAATCGCTGGGAGGCTTCCTGCGCCCAACCTTGATCCCGTTTATTTATTTCGTGTTGTACTTCCTCCAGTATCGCTGAAAACACATGATCAAAACTGATGGGGAGCGGGATAATCTTTGCTTCACTAGGCTGATGGTCGAGTAGTTTTTTCCCTTTCCACTGATTCATATCGATTTTTTTGACGATGTTGGTATGGACGAAATACAAATATGATAACAATTCATCTTTTTGCCGATCCGAAATAAAAGACACCTTGACGTTCATCAGCACATGCGGCCATAAATGGGTGGATGGTTCATACGCCACAGCAAACATTCCCCGATTTTTTGCGCTCTGATAGATTTTTTGCATGCGGTAACTTCCAGGTAGGACGCGCTCTGGCTTTTGCGTGTCTTTTAGCGCACTCAAAAGCGCTGGTGACGGAGTTAAATCATCAAAGAGCAAATACAAAAAATTGGGCGGCGGTGTCTCACCAAGCGTTTCGACCCACATCCAATAAAAGGGGCGATCCGTCAGCTCTTTGTCCACCTCTTTAGGAAGTTCCACAGATAATGCAAAATCGTCTGCAGGGTGAAGTGTGGCATCGACCAGCATAAAATACCTTTTGCAGAACTCTTGTAGTTTTTTGTCCTTCATCTCATTTACCTTTCCCTACTTGTGGTTGGAAGGCGTACGCTGCACCCGCTTGGACAGTACATTTAAACGCGCCTTGACTTCGCTCTGATCCCGACTTTCCACAAATGTTTGCAATAGTTCCTTTTCAAACGCTTTGGCGCCAAGAATCACGTCTAGTTCCCCGATTACCGCCTCAAACATTTGGATTTTTTCCTGCAACAACTGAACGATATGCTCCTCAATCGTCTCTTTGGTCGCCAGATTGTAAATGTACACTGGCCGTGTTTGACCGAGTCGATGCACACGTCCGATGCGCTGCTCCACTCTCATCGGGTTCCATGGTAGGTCAAAATTGATGACCTGATTGCAAAATTGCAGGTTGATGCCTTCGCCGCCCGCTTCTGTTGCGACAAGTACTTGTGCCCGGTGTTCGAAAAGGTCCTTCATCCAGTCTTTTTTTCCTCTTTTAAATCCACCGCGAAAAGGCACCGCCGCGATACCTGAACGCCGCAACATATAGAGTAAAAAATCCTGTGTAGCCCGATATTCTGTGAAAACAATCAGTTTGTCGGCGATTTGTTTGGCAAGATCAATCGTTTGGTTGACCTTGGTATAGCCAGGTACTGATTGAGCCATCTCATAAATGTGTTCCAATCGCTCACGCGCGGAGGAGATCAAGTGAGGGTCCTTGCGCATTTTTTCCAGGGTGGGAAGCGCGGCGTATGAACTGCTGCAAATTTCCCGTTGGAGCGTAATCAGCGGAAGCAAACTGCGATGATTCGAGGAGCGGTATTCATACTCTTCTTTGATAAATCCACTGACCTCGTCGTAAAGCTCCATCTCCTCTTGTGACAGGCGCAACATGATGGCTTCCACGTGCCGTTCGGTAAAATCTACTTGGCTTTCTTTTCTTCGGTTTCGCACCATCAGCGTATGTAACGCGCTGCGCAGTGCCTGAGGGTTTTTTGGTGTGCGTTTATCCAAAACATGGGTCGATGCAAAAGTCGTCGGATTTCCAAGCTGTCCCGGGCGCAAAAGGTGGATTAGGTTGTACACCTCTTTTAAGTCATTCTGGACAGGAGTCGCAGTGACAAGAAGCAAATATTTTTTACGTATCTGGTTGACCAGTTGCCAGTTACCAGTGCGGTTGTTTTTTAATTTATGCGCTTCATCCACAATCACTAAGTCGTAATCTTGGCCCAGTACGATGCTGCGATGAGGTTCACGTTTGGTGGTGTCCATTGAAGCGACAACGACATCATAATTGGTCCAAGACCATTCATTGCGCTGGGCAAACGCATTGACTGCGAACTTCTCGTTGAGCTCGCGAGTCCATTGCAGGACAAGGGATGCAGGGACGAGAATGAGTGCTTTTTTGACGAGTCCTCGCACCATGTATTCCTTGATAACAAGGCCTGCTTCAATCGTTTTACCAAGCCCCACTTCGTCCGCAAGCAGTGCTCTGCCATGCAATTCGTTGATGACGCGTTTAGCGGTCTCGATCTGATGGGTATAGGGGAGGACGCTTGGCAACAGCTTTAAGCACGCGAGATCGTCAAAACTGACTGCGATAGAATCCTCTTCCGCTTCGTAAGCAAGCATAAAAAGTCCCCAGCGTCCGCTGACAGCGTCTCCGCGTTCCTTCAGTTTTATTCGAAGCTGATCGTGAATCTGGTAATTATACACAAGTCTTCTCCTTTACGTTGAAGTATGCCCGAATTATTGGTTGGCATTCCGCGTCAGTTCCAGCTATACTGGTTGTAAGAAAAATGAACGATGAATTTGCGAATGACGATTGCAGGAGAGCGCGAAAGCACTTTCGCCACCGAAGGAGCAAGCGGAAAGAGCGGTTCTTTCCCGTGAATCTCTCAGGTACAGGGTACTGTAATCCGACGCCACCTGGAGAGCGCCGAGCGATTGGCCACCAAAGGGGTAACCTGCGGTTGCAGGGGAACTCTCAGGTACAAAGGACAGGGACGATGCCGATGTGTTTTGTCGGTGTCTTTTTTGTTTTCACCTTTATCGAGGAGCGATCAATGTGACGGAATTAAGGCGGACGCCACTTTTTTCACTGTATAAAAAGTATGGTGCACAAGTTGTTGATTTTGCCGGATACGAAATGCCAGTCCAATTTTCCGGAATAGTAGCGGAGCACAAACTGGTGCGCGAAAAGGCAGGTCTGTTTGACGTTTCCCATATGGGGGAAATTGAGGTGACAGGGCCTGGGGCAGGTGCCTTCATCCAAAAAATCATCACCAATGATTTGATTAAAATTTTGCCTGGGCAAGCACAGTATAGCCCGATTGCCAACGACAAAGGCGGCACTGTGGATGACGTGCTGGTGTATTGCCTGAATGAAGACGAATATTGGGTCGTGGTAAATGCGGCCAATCGTGAAAAGGACTGGGAGTGGATGGTGTCCCATCAACCGGAGAATGCGGGCGTGACGCTTCGTGATCGGTCGGATGAAATCGCTCAACTAGCGTTACAGGGACCACTTGCAGAAACGATTCTACAAAAGTTGACCACGGTCGACCTCTCGCAAATCCGCTATTACTCTTTTCAGACCAATGTCAATGTGGCAGGTGTGACGAGTTTAGTGTCCCGAACTGGATACACAGGGGAGGACGGTTTTGAAATCTATATGGATGCAAGTCAGGCAATGAGCGTCTTTGAGGCGCTAATGGAAAAAGGGGCTCTGTTTGGACTGGAACCCATCGGTCTTGGTGCGAGGGACACGCTTCGGCTTGAGGCGAGGTTACCGCTGTACGGACATGAGTTGCTCGATGACATTTCACCGCTTGAAGCGGGGCTTGGCATATTTGTGAAGACGGCCAAATTTGATTTCATCGGGAAAGACGCGTTGCTGTCACAAAAAGAAAACGGACTGCGCCGCAAAATTGTCGGCTTTGAGATGAAGGACCGCGGGATTGCCAGGGGAGGGTTTCAGGTGTTTGGACCGGACGGCCCGATTGGGTTTGTCACCAGTGGAACGTTCAGCCCCACTTTCAATAAAAGCATAGGACTTGCCATGGTGGAACTGTCTTACACAGAAGTGGGAACGGAATTTGACATCGAAATCCGCGGTAAAAAAGCGCGTGCTGTGGTCGTGAAGACACCTTTTTACAAGCGCGCAAAAGCGTAATCGAAGGAGGGAAGCAACATGGGCGAATGGAGTTATTTGCCTGGCGTAGAGGAAGACAGGACACAGATGTTAAAGGCCATGGGGATGAAGGATATCAAGGAACTTTTTGCGGATATTCCTGCCCACCTTCAACTGAACAGGCCTTATCAACTAAACAAACCAGCAAGTGAATGGGAATTGATGCAGGAATTTGGGAAGCTTGCAAGTGCGAATGTGAATGTGGACCAAGCCGTGTCTTTTCTAGGTGCGGGTGCCTACGATCACTTTATTCCGAGTGTGGTACCGGCGGTGGTCTCGCGTTCTGAATTTTACACCGCTTACACGCCCTATCAGCCGGAAATCAGCCAGGGAATCTTACAGGCGATTTTTGAATACCAGACGATGACGGCAGAGTTGTTTGGCTTGGATGTTTCGAACGCGTCCGTTTATGATGGCCCGACAGCGCTTGGGGAAGCGGCGCTGATGGCGTGCACGCACACACGAAGAGACAAGGTACTTGTCAGCAGTGCGGTGAACCCCGAGTATCGTAAAGTGCTAACCACCTATGCTTCCGGGCAACGCATCGAAGTGGTTGAAGTACCGCAAACGGGCGGCGTCACAGATTTGGAGCGCTTGGCGCAGATGGTATCCGAAGAGGTGGGGGCGGTAGTGGTCGGCTACCCGAATTTCTTTGGTCACATTGAAGAGTTGGATGCCATCGCACATTTGGCGCATCAAAAAGGCGCTCTCTTTATCGTCAGCACCTACCCTGTGGCGCTTGGTCTGTTAGAGGCACCTGGTCACCTTGGTGCAGATATTGTCGTCGCAGAGGGGCAGTCGCTGGGGAATCCCTTGTCATATGGCGGTCCCTATCTTGGCATGATGGCAACCACAAGTGCCCTAATGAGAAGGCTTCCCGGTCGCATTGCCGGGCAAACCAAGGATCGCGGCGGCAGGCGCGGATTTGTATTGACGCTTCAGGCTCGCGAACAGCACATTCGCAGAGAAAAAGCGTCCTCCAATATCTGTTCGAATCAGGCATTAAATGCGCTCGCGGCTACCGTGTATTTGAGTAGCCTTGGTCCAAAAGGGTTTGCTGAACTTGCGAGGCAAAATTATTCCAAAGCGCACTACGCGCTCCAACGTTTTCTCGCTGCAGGCGCAAAACGAGTCTATCAGCAGCCATATTTTAACGAATTTATTATTACATTTGAAGAGAAAACAGGCTCCATATATCGCGAACTGTTAGACGATCGGATTTTCTTCGGTTATCCTCTTAAAAATGAATACCCGGAGATCGAAAACGGGCTTTTGGTCGCAGTGACGGAAACAATGACTAAATCGACAATTGATGCTGTGGCGACTCGATTGGAGGGATTATTGTGAGTCGACAAACGAGTGATTATCCGCTGATTTTTGAGCGCAGCCACCAAGGCCGCGTAGCGTACACCTTGCCTGATCTTGACGTTCCAGAAATTGATCCTGCAGGTGAAATCCCGGTAAAATTGCTTCGTAACCAGTCACCTCTGCTTCCAGAAGTGAACGAAGTAGAACTGATCCGCCACTACACAGGGCTATCGAGGCGCAACCATGGTGTTGACTCGGGATTTTATCCGCTCGGCTCTTGTACCATGAAGTACAATCCCAAACGCAACGAGGAAGTTGCAAAGATGCCTGGGTTTGCCCGAGTTCATCCGTTGCAACCGGAAGAGACGGTGCAGGGAGCACTACAGATGATGTTTGAACTGCAGGAATCTTTAGCTGAAATCACTGGGATGGATGCGGTAAGCCAGCAACCTGCTGCAGGTGCAGCCGGAGAGTGGACAGGGCTCATGTTGATTAGAGCCTACCATGAGCACAACGGCGAAAATAGAACCAAGGTGCTGGTGCCCGATTCTGCTCATGGCACCAATCCTGCCAGTGCATCGTTTGCAGGGTTTCGCGCCATCACCATTCCTTCCAATGAGATGGGAGGCGTGGATCTTGATGCTTTGCGCCAAGCGGTAGGACCTGATACGGCGGCGCTGATGCTCACCAACCCCAGTACGCTTGGCTTATTTGAAGAAAACATTGAAGAAATCTCCAAAATTGTGCACGATGCAGGAGGACTCCTCTACTATGACGGCGCCAATGCGAACGCGATTCTTGGCTATGCGCGACCTGGCGATATGGGGTTTGACGTGGTTCACCTCAATTTACACAAGACGTTCTCCACGCCGCACGGAGGCGGTGGTCCCGGTGCGGGACCGGTAGGCGTAAAAAGTGGACTAATTCCATTTTTGCCTGCGCCAGTTATCGTGAAAAAGCAGGATGGTGCCTATACATTCGATCATGACCGCCCGCAAAGCATCGGCAAAGTCAAGGGATTCTACGGGAACTTTGGCGTATTGCTCCGCGCTTATGCCTACATCCGGACGATGGGGGCTGATGGGCTCAAAAAAGTGGGCGAGGATGCCGTCCTAAATGCCAATTATTTGCTGCATTTGCTAGCGGATGACTATGAAGTGCCTTTCCGTCGAATCTGCAAACATGAATTTGTGTTATCCGGCAAGCCGTTTAAGACAAATGGCGTCAAGACGCTGGACATTGCAAAGCGGATTCTGGACTTTGGGTACCATCCACCGACGATTTATTTCCCGCTAAATGTCGAAGAAGCATTAATGTTTGAACCAACGGAAACAGAAACCAAAGAGACACTGGACGATTTTGCAAGTGCGCTAAAACAGATTGCAAAAGAAGCAAGGGAGACTCCGGATGTGGTGCTGCAGGCGCCGCACACCACGGTAATTGATCGGCTTGACGAAACAACGGCAGCAAGAAATCCTGTGTTGCGTTACTTGCCTTCATCGCTGTCATAAAAAAGATTGGGGAGGACGACGATGCATAAGGTTCTGGTCCTACACGGTCCCAACCTGAACATGCTAGGGACAAGGGAACCTGAAATTTATGGAACACTGACGCTTGAGCAAATCAATCATCGGCTGATTCAGTTGGGGAGCGAACTGGGGGTAGAGGTGGACACCTTTCAGTCCAATCACGAAGGGGTACTGATTGATCGAATTCAACAGGCCATGGATGTATACCAAGGGATCCTCATTAATCCTGGTGCCTTTACACATTACAGCATTGCTATTCGCGATGCGGTGGCTTCGGTTCATCTGCCGGTGATTGAAGTGCACTTGTCCAATGTCCACGCGCGGGAAGAATTCCGTCATCATTCAGTCATAGCACCTGTGGCACTGGGACAGATTGCAGGGCTTGGCGCGTTTGGTTACGAGTGCGCTTTGCGAGCATTTGCGACGAGATTTGCCGAAGACAAGTCCTGACACTTGCGCATAGGGCGTGGATTGTGTTACAAGAAGGAGTGTCATATGTCGCGGATCAAGCTAAATAAATAGGAGGATGGCAAAAACCGATGATATCAAGCAATGATTTTCGTACGGGCGTGACCATTGAATACGATGGCCAGATTTGGCGCGTGGTCGAATTCATGCACGTCAAACCAGGAAAAGGCGCGGCTTTTGTGCGGACAAAGTTGAAAAACATCCGTACAGGCGCTGTGAAGGAAACCACATTTCGTGCGGGTGAGAAAGTGGCTAGAGCCCGTATTGAAAATCGTGGGATGCAATACTTATACAACGATGGCGATAACTTTACATTTATGGATACGGAAACTTTCGAACAGACCAATATTGGCAGAGACCAACTGGAATACGAACTGAATTTCCTCAAGGAAAACATGAATTGTGTGGTCGTATTGTATGAAGGTCAACCCATCGGCGTGGAATTGCCGAACACGGTGGAATTGACGGTGGCGCAAACCGAACCTGGCATTCGCGGCGATACGGCAACAGGTGGAAGCAAGCCTGCCACCATGGAGACAGGTTACACGGTGCAGGTACCTTTTTTCATCAATATTGGTGATGTGCTTCTAATTGATACTCGAAGCGGACTGTACATTTCTAGGGCGTAACAACTAGTAACCATATGGGGCGCTAGCTGTTTTGCGCCCTTTTTTTGTTGAAAAATGTAATGACAAGCATCATCAATAACACGAATATGATCAGAAAGACCACGATCCATCTGGTAAGTAGCATCACATCGTCTCCCAAAATTGTAGCCTCTTTTCCGACTCGTATTTCCCTGCCTTATATCCTATCTGTCTGTGGACCACTTCGTGCGAGGCATATCCCCAGTTTATCCGTAGAATCCCTGAAAGTTAGAGGTATATCCCTGTCCTATTGCCCATATATATGGGACTAACTATGGGGGACGAGGTGATAGGATTGCAAAAAACTTCCCTTTTCCCTGAAGAAATTCTGCAGTTGTTACCAGGCGATGTCAGCCGGAGCGTTTTGTCTTGCCGTGATCGCGAACTCGATCTCATCACAGAAATACGGTTGCGCATTGGCCGTAAGGTGCACCTGGTGGGACCAAGCCTGTTTTTGCCGGTCACAGTAGAGCCAAACCATCTCCGTTTTGTACTCGCCACATTGACCAAGTCATCGCTATACGCCGTCGATGCTGAATTAAAAAACGGGTTTGTCACGCTCTCTGGCGGACACCGGGTGGGGATCGCGGGTAAAGTCGTTCTCGGTCAGGATGGCGGTGTGCAAACTATTAGGGACATCAGTTCAGTAAATATTCGTCTTGCCAAAGAAGTTCGTGGAAGTGCGAAAACACTGGCCACTATCCTTAACAAAAGGAATCGGATTGGCTCCGCCATCCTATTTGGTCCTCCCGCATCAGGGAAAACCACGCTGCTGCGTGACCTAGCGAGAATGCTTGGCAGTGGCGAATCTCCTTTTGCCAGTCCAATGCGGGTCGTGTTGATTGATGAACGGTCGGAGATTGCGGGAACCGTCAGCGGCGTCCCTCAGTTTGATGTAGGACTGGCCACAGATGTACTCGATGGCTGCCCCAAACAAGTGGGGATGACGATGGCCCTTCGGTCATTGTCGCCCGAAGTCATCATCGCGGACGAACTGGGTGGACCGCAAGATGCTCTGGCAGTGGCAGATTTGGCAAAAGCAGGTGTAACGCTGGTAGGAACTGCGCATGCTGGCGCCATTTCGGAACTGGTGAGAAGATCCGGCATGCATCATCTCTCCCAAGAATCGCCAATAACCTGGTGGGTCGAAGTTTCAGCCCAGCCTGTACCAGGTACGATTATACGGGTGTATGACAGTGAGTTGCACGAGGTGAAGTCATGGCGTGGATCCTTCTGAAATGGGTGGGAGCGGGGGCACTCCTTTTAGGTTCTGCAGGGTTTGGCTTTGACTTTGCCAAGAAGTACAGAAAGCGACCGCTGGAACTCCGGGAGATGATGACCGCCTTGCGGATGCTTCGCGCGGATATCGCCTATCATCGGCTTCCATTGCCCGAATCTTTCTTGAAAATAGCTAAGCATTTTCCTGAACCGTCTGGTACTCATCAATTATTCGCAAAAACGGCAGACATGTTAACCACTTCTGGCACACAAGCGGAGAATGCATTTGCAGAGGCATTAGGAAAGGCCGGAGAATTTTGGTCGCTAAGTGCAGAGGACATCAGTGCGCTACGTCAGTTCAGTCACACCATTGGCAACACCAATGCAGAGTTGCAAGAATCTGCGATCAACGCCATTCTTGCAGAACTTTCCGACCGGGAAAAAGAAGCCGTAACAGACCGCGATCGCTTTGAAAAGGTCTATCGCACCACTGGTGTACTGATCGGAGTGCTGGTTGTCGTCATGTTGTGGTAGTGGAGGAGGACTCGCTCATGAGTCTGGAACTGCATGTGATTTTTCAGATTGCTGTCATTGGCATCGCCACGGCAGTGCTTGCCAGTTTACTCAAGCAGTCCGGCAGAGATGAAATTGCAACGCTGGTGACAATAACCGCTTTGGTGCTTGTGGCGGCTGTGGTCGTCACGAATATCAACCACTTATTTACCGAAATCCGCGCTGTATTTTTCAATCAGTAGGTGTGCGATGAGCCTGTTTCAGACCATCCTGTTCGCCGTGGTAGCCGCCATGCTCGTCATGGCCATTAGGGAAATGGCACCACAAGTGTCGTTTTACCTCAGTTTGTTTGTGGCGGCCATCTTGTTTTTGGCAGTCATGCAACGATTGACTGGATTGCTTGTTCCCATCGAGAGATTGGCGGAGGCAGCAAATGTCAATGTCTTGTTTTTTGCTACGGTATTAAAGATTGTGGGCATCGCCTATGTGGCGGAATTTGGGGCGCAAATTGCCCGCGATGCCGGAGTGGCGAGTATTGCTGGAAAAATCGAGTTGCTTGGGAAGCTAGCCATCATCGTACTTGCTGTTCCCATCATCACGGCGGTCGTCGATATGATGACGCATCTTTTACCGTAAACGCGGTGCCAGGAGGCGATTGCTTTGCGACACATTGCTTTTCCCATCAAAGGCAAACAACCATTCCTGGCACTTATTTGCTTGCTTTGCATATTTGTGGCATTTCCCTTGTCAGTTCATGCGCAAACTGCTACGGCATCGGCTCAAGGGGTCACGCTCACACCCATACAAATGGTCACCAACCAATATCAGAGCATTTCGCAAAATGGCATCGAGCAGGCATGGCAGCAACTTGCGAATGAGTACGGTGGATTCTTGCCAAGTACACCCGATGGGAAGTGGGTTCCTTCTTTTTTTCCTGGAAAAAACGGCTTTTCGATCGGTAAGATGCTGATCGGGCTGCTTCACTTTTTCTTTGGTGTGCTGATGGATAACGGGCGTTTGCTAGGTGCCGTTTTGCTGCTTACTGTACTTGCCTCCATCTTAGAAACAATTCAGACCGCGTTTGCCTCACAAATGGTCAGTAAGACCGCATTTTTCATGGTGTATCTGGTAATTAGTGTGTTGGCTGTGTCTTCCTTTCACAGCGCCACTTCCTATGCATCTGATGCGATGGGCAACATGACGGGGATGATGATGGGATCGATGCCTGTTTTTTTGGCACTCGTCACGGCCTCAGGCGGGCTTACTTCTGCGGCAGCCTTTCATCCGCTCATTATTTTTATCGTCAATCTGACAAGCTATGTCATTGATCATCTGGTATTTCCGTTGATTTTCTTTACTACCGTGTTGCTCATGGTCAGCCAGATTTCCAGTCAGTACAAGCTGACACAATTGGCGGGACTGATCAGGACTGTGCTGCTCACTGTACTCGGTCTTGGTATGACCGCATTTCTTGGGGTGATGTCAGTCCAAGGTTCCCTATCCGGACTGGCAGACGGCGTGACGTTGAAAAGTGCAAAATTCATTGCTAGCAACCTGATTCCGGTAGTGGGTAAAGCTGTCTCCGATGCGACCGAGTCCATTGCTGGGGCCACACTCCTAATGAAAAATGCAACAGGGATTGCAGGTGCAGTGCTGGTGCTTCTGATCTGCGCCTTTCCCGCATTAAAAATCCTAGCCTTATCGATGATCTACAACGGTGCGGCGGCGGTAATGCAACCGCTTGGTGATACACCCGTCATTTCGCTCCTTGGCATCATCGGAAAAAGTTTGACGCTCGTCTTTGCTTCTCTTTCAGCGGTTGGCATCATGTTCTTTTTTACGATTGTCATTATGCTTGCGACGACCAATCTGTCTGCGTTTGTGAGGTGATGCCTGTTGCTTGAAGCGATTTCGGGATGGCTGCGCCATATGGTGATCCTTGTACTTTTTGCAGCGATCCTCGATATGATTTTGCCGTCAAGCACCATGCAAAAATACGTGCGTGCAGTGATTGGTCTGGTGATTGTATTATCGCTTCTGCTTCCCATTAGAGCGCTTTTTAATGGCGTCTTGTCCGGGAAGTGGGAGGCAGCAATAAGCGGTCCGCTTTTACAAGCTTCGAGCCTGGGAGGGGGGGCGGGTGCCGGAAATGCTTCTTATACGCAATCCTTGCGTAGGGTCATTTTACAATCACTTGAACTGGGACTTCCAAAAGGTAGCCTGACCGTCGAAATTTCAAGCAGTCAGCAAAATGATGGAAGCACCGCCGTCACTGGCGTCTACATTGCCTGCCAGAATGTGTCCGGCTATCAATATAACAGGCAAGAAGCGCAGGTGTTGCAAGCGCAGACAGCAGAACTCCTGGGTCTCTCACTGGCAGTTGTACACGTTTCGTACCCGGGAGGTGAGGTGTAAAAAAAGGAGCATGGCGTGATGAATGACATCGTAAAAAAGTTGTTGGGAAACAAATGGTTACTTGCGCTCACCGCCATCGGACTGCTGTTGTTGCTTTTTGGCGCAAGCGGAGGAGGCTCATCGCCACCTGGCTCCACGAATGCCACGCCAGTGCTCGCTCCGGCGCAGTCCACGGCCAAAAATGCCGGTACTGGCGTCTCGACTGCGACTGGCGATACGGCGCTGAATGCTGCCATGGCGTATGAAAATTACTACGATCGAACCCTAACCAACATGCTCAATCAAATTCAGGGGATTAGCAACGTCATGGTCATGGTAACGGTGGCGTCCACTCCCATCAACGAATATGGGCACAATTCAGTCGTTACCAGACAAAACACGGTGCAGTCCAGTTCGGGCAATCGATCGACCACCACCTCGCAATCGACGCAAACGACACTGGTGACGGTCCAAAATTCAAATGGCAATCAGTTGCCCGTTGTAGTGGATGAACAAATGCCACGAGTCACTGGGGTACTGGTGGTGGCCAAATCTAGCAACGAGGTCATGATGGAGTCTGAAATCACTAATGCAGTACAGGATGCCCTTGGCATCCCCAGTTATGAAATCACGGTACTGATGCGAAAATAGCGAACAATTGAAGGGAGAGAATGGTAATGGTGAAAAGACAAACCGTGTGGTTGTCCACGATGATGGTGTTATCGCTGATGTTGATCGGTTATTACACGCTCGGCACTCCTCCGTCAACTAGCAAAAACACAGCGCTTGGAGGTTCAGTCAACAACAATCTATCTGGGGTAACGGGTCATACCGTTCCTGCGTCAAGTACGGAAATCGGGCAGGCTACCAATAAAAACAACGCTGCCACCACTCCAACATCAAGTAAAGCGAATCCCAGCGACTGGTTTGTACAGGCTACCCTTGATCAAATGCAACAGCAGTCAAAAGTCATCCAGACCCTGCAAAACATGCTGAGCGATCCGCGCATCGGTCAAAGTGCCGCCAATAGTGCATACCAGCAATTAACGACCATTCAATCGGAACAGGAGAGCGCGAGTAAGATTCACGATCTGTTGGTCGGAGAAGGCTATCCCGATTCACTAGTCTTGTTTAATCCGCAACATCAGGTTCACATCTATGTGGAGGCAAAATCGATTACCCCAACAATGGCGGTCAAAGTGATCAATCTGGTTTCAGAAACGCTAGGTATGCCATCTAATCAAGTGATAGTAACACCTCACGCCTAAAATGAATACAGTGGCGGTTGATGAATGTACTATTAAATTGGCGCTTTCGGCGCCATTTTTATTTTTGTGTTATACTCGATGGGAGATAATCAGGGAAGGAGTGGTCTTATTTGTTAAAAGTAAGCGATATTCGTGAACTTATTCGATTACTTGATGAGACCAGCGTACATGAATTAACGATTGAAACAGGAGAAGTCACCGTCACCATGAAAAAAGCAGATGTGACAGGCTATATTGCGGCTCCTGTTGCAAGCGCTTTACCACACGAATCCGCGCCGGCACAAGTGGTGGCGAAGGCCGAAGCTCCCGTTGCAAGTGCGCCAATTGCGGCACCAACACCTGCGGAACAGAAGCCTGTGAAAGAAGAAACAGGATTTGAATACATCAAATCACCAATGGTGGGAACCTTTTATCGAGCTTCCTCTCCTACGGTTGCCGCATACGTCGAAGTGGGGTCCAAAGTGACGCCAAAATCTGTGGTGTGCATCGTCGAAGCCATGAAACTGATGAACGAAATTGAAGCCGACCTTCAAGGAGAAATTGTCGAAATCCTTGCCGAAAACGGGCATTTGGTCGAATATGGTCAACCGCTATTTAAAGTTAAGACTACTTGATGGAGGGTGCCATGTTTAAAAAAGTATTGATCGCCAACAGAGGAGAAATAGCTGTTCGCGTTATTCGCGCCTGTAAGGAATTGGGTATTCAAACCGTTGCGATCTATTCTGAAGCGGACAGAGAAGCCCTGCATGTGGAATTGGCGGACGAAGCCTACTGTGTAGGCCCCACAGCCAGCAAACAAAGTTATTTGAACATCGCGAACATCATGACAGTGGCGACTTCTGTAGGGGCTGATGCCATTCATCCCGGTTACGGATTTTTGTCTGAAAACAGTGATTTCGCAGAAGTGTGTCATGCAGTTGGTGTCAAATTTATCGGGCCGAGCGCCCAGGCGATTGAAAAGATGGGGGACAAGTCTACCGCCAAGGCTACCATGAAAGCGGCAGGTGTACCCACCGTGCCAGGAACCGATGGTCTTGTTGAAGATATGGAGGAGGCCATTCGCGTAGCAAACGAAATCGGTTACCCTGTTATCATCAAGGCGACTGCCGGTGGCGGTGGAAAAGGCATCCGCATCGTGAGAACCCAGGAAGAACTGGTAGCCGCGATTGAGATTGCAAAATCGGAAGCAAGTTCTGCTTTTGGTAACGCGGGTGTGTATCTTGAAAAGTACATAGAGCATCCGCGCCATGTGGAAATTCAAGTACTCAGCGACAGTTTTGGCAATGCCATTCACTTGGGGGAACGTGATTGTTCGATCCAACGCAGGCTGCAAAAATTGCTGGAGGAGTCCCCTTCTCCTGCGATAACGCCGGAAATCCGTGCCAGGATGGGAGCTGCCGCAGTGGCTGCTGCAAAAGCGGTGAACTATGAGGGGGCTGGCACGATCGAATTTTTGCTGGATAGTGATGGTTCATTTTACTTTATGGAAATGAATACCCGCATCCAAGTGGAACACCCAGTGACCGAATGGGTGACTGGCGTCGACTTGGTGCGTGAACAAATTCTCATTGCAAGTGGTGAACAACTCTCCTATCGGCAGGAACATATCGTACAAAATGGGCACGCGTTAGAGTGCAGGATCAATGCGGAAGACCCAGACAAGAATTTTATGCCAAATCCAGGGAAGATCCAGGATTATTTGGCGCCAGGCGGCTTTGGTGTCCGCGTCGACAGCGCAGTGTACCCTGGTTATACCGTTAATCCGTTCTATGATTCGATGATCGCCAAGTTGATTGTGTGGGCGCCTACTCGCGAAGAGGCAATTTTACGTATGAGAAGAGCACTCAGTGAAATGAAGGTAGAGGGAATTAAAACCACTATTCCTTTTCATGAGCGGTTGTTGATGCATCCGGAATTCCTTTCGGGAAATGTCACGACCAGATTTCTTGAAGAATATCAGGTTTAATTTCAGTTCCTGAAAAGGTATAATCAAACAATATACAGGCTTTATATGACCAATTTTTGGGGGTGCGTTCATGGCTAGCGATGGAGTTCTTCGCACAGATCTGGATGAGAACAGTGTGGGTACGACTCAGATTGCCAATGAAGTTATTGCTGTCATTGCAGGGATGGCTGCTACAGAAGTTTCTGGTGTTGCGGACATGAGCGGTGGCATTGTCGGCGGTATCGCGGAACGCCTGGGACGGAAAAACCTCAGTAAAGGCGTAAAAGTTGAGGTGGCGCCGGATGAAAGAAAGTGCAACGTAGAACTTTCTATCATCTGTGAATATGGATATCGGATCCCTGACGTGGCACGCGCCATACAGGAGTCTGTCAAAGAGGCCATCGAAGGCATGACTGGGCTTGAGGTCACTGCTGTCAACGTCCATGTGCTTGGGGTTGCCATCCATCCAGAGGTGCGCACTCAGGAAGAGAATAAAGAATAGCGCATAATGCTTGTCATCATTGCGGAGGAGGAATCATTCCGTGTATCCGTTTGATCGCTGGTTAGTGCGCGTGTACGGATTTTTAATTGCAATAGGGACAATATGGATAATGCTTCAGTTACTGCAGTTCTCACCTGTGGTGCAGACGAATGCCTATTTGGTGGCTCAACAGACGGGATGGCTGTGGCTTGGTTTGGCGGTGATTTTGGTTCTTTCTATTCGGTATCTAGCGTTCCGATTGCTCCCGCGCAAGCATCATGCCTTTGTCAAGGAAATGGAAGGTGGTCACATCCGAATCGGTCATCAGACTGTGAAAGAAATCGCCATGAGAGCCGCCAAACAGGTGCGGGGAGCACAAAGAGTGCAAATCAAAATTGACGAGAGCGCACAGGGACTGGTGTTGCTTGTCACGGTATTTGCTGATCCTGTGGATTTGAATGCGATGGGAGAAGAAATACAACGCACGGTGGGTAATTCAATAAGGGAGATGACCTCACTCACCATCGCTGCGGTTCATGTGAGTGTCATTGACTTGGCTCCTGACCCAGTTCAAAAATAGCGTTGCTTGGGGGAGATAAAATTGGCAAAGTGGTTAGCCGTTTGGCAGCGAATCGCCCAAATGCCAAAGCGCTATTTTGGTGTTTTGGCGGGAGTAATCCTTTGGCTCTTGATTGAGATCGTTGGATTTTTCCCCACTCTTTTACTGGCGATATTTGTCGTGATCGGCTATACGCTGGGCCGTTTTTTCGATGGTCGTGCCAATTGGCAAGAACTGCTGGAACGATGGTGGAACAGTGACCGATTTGAATAGGAAATAGAAAGGATGTTATCCGTATGAGTCGGCACGCGGCGCGTGAACGCGCGCTTGGGACCCTTTTTCAGATGGATATCAACGATGTCCCTGTAGAAGACGCTTCTGCGTATACTCATTTGATTCATGAAGAGTCTCAAAAATCTTCGGGATATGACGAAGCGTATTATCAGCAGTTGCTTACTTTGGTCCTTGGTAATCGTCAACAATTGGATTCGGTTATTGATCAATTAAGCAAGGATTGGGAAATCGACCGTATGCCAGGAGTGGATCGTAATATTTTGCGGCTCAGCTTGTGCGAGATGCTCTATGAAGTCGATGTTCCACCGGCAGTAGCGATTAATGAGGCGGTAGAATTAGCAAAAAGTTATTCTTCTTCTGAGTCGAGAAAGTTCATTAATGGGGTATTGTCCAATGCGCTCAAATTACTTCCGGAATTAAAGAAAAATCACCCCTCGCTTAATGTGTGACCGTGATGCCACCTGTCTATGTTGGAATTGACACAAGCAACTACACCACTTCGATATGCGCCATTGATGAATCCGGCGCAGTTTTCTATGAAGATCGTCGATTGCTGCAGGTACCCAAGGGAAAAAATGGATTACAACAGTCTGCAGCGCTTTTTCAGCATTTGACGCGCCTGCCTGACAGACTCGATGTGCTTCAGGATGTATTATCGGGAAGAGCAATCAAAGCAGTAGGGGTATCGAGCAAACCGCGTCCCCGTCCAGGCTCGTATATGCCTGTTTTTTTGCCTGGACTGCTTGCGGCTAAGGGGATCGCTGCAGGGGCCAATGTGAGTGTCTGGGAAACCACGCATCAGGAAGGTCACATCGCGGCAGCGGAGGCAAGTGCCTATTTTGATAGCGAAATAGAACGGCCATTTTTGGTTTACCACTTGTCAGGCGGCACCACTGATTTATTGTGGGTGAAGAAAAATGGCAATGGGTATACGATTAGAGATCTTTATTCCAGTCTCGATCTCCATGTGGGGCAATTTATCGACAGAATTGGGGTCGCAATGGGCCTTTCTTTTCCAGCTGGCAAAGAACTTGAAGCGCTTGCCACGCAGTCAGACAATGATTTCCCCTCGATACCTTCTTCGGTAAAATCTGGATCGCCTAGCTTTTCAGGGCCACTGACAGCAGCACTCAAACTACTTGATCAAGGCGTTCCCAAAGAACAGCTGGCTGCCTCCATTTTGCGGGTCGTGGCCACTAGTCTTGAAAAATCGATCCGTTATGCAATGGAGCAAACTGGCATTGAGCGAATATTATTTGTGGGAGGGGTAGCATCAAATCAATTGGTCAGGCAAAGACTACAAATGCGCTTTGGGGATTCGGAGCAGCGAAGTCAGAGATTGTATTTTTGCGATCCCTATTACGCTTCTGACAATGCATATGGCGTGGCGCTGATCGCACGTAATTGTGAAGAATCGTGAGTGGTTATAAATAAAGATACACGCATTGTCTATATTTTTGTTGTTTCTTAGTTTCTTGGATGTAGTATACTATGTACGGCATTTTCGCAATTTGCTTTCATATTGCAAGGAGGATCAATGATGTTGCCAATTGATGAAAAGGTGTACGATATCACGGTGGTTGGTGGTGGCCCCACAGGTCTTTTTACTGCTTTTTACGCAGGTATGCGCGATGCCAGCGCGAAAATTATTGACAGTTTGCCACAACTAGGCGGTCAGCTTGCTGAACTTTATCCAGAGAAATTCATTTACGATGTGGCTGGATTTCCCAAAGTCCGCGCGATGGATTTGGTGGATCGGTTGATTGAACAAACCAGTCAGTTCCATCCTTCGGTATGTCTGAACGAAAAAGTGCTTCATTTAAACAAACGTGAAGATGGTGTATTTGAACTGGTCACCGACAGGAAAATCCACTTATCCAGATCTGTCATCATCACAGCTGGTATTGGTGCATTCACTCCTAAAATGTTACCCGCAATAAATGCTGAAAAATTTGAAGGTAAAGGTATTTATTACTATATAGATGATCTTAAGCGATTTAAAGGCAAAAAAGTGATCGTGGTAGGTGGAGGCGACAGCGCCGTCGATTTTGCACTGATGCTGGATGGGGTGGCTGAACGAGTAATGCTCGTCCATCGTCGCGATCAATTTAGAGCACACGAGGAAAATGTAAAGACACTTTTTGTGTCAGGCGTAGAAGTCAAGACGTTCTATGAGATTAAAGAAATATTTGGTGACGATTTTGTGAAAAGCGTCACTTTAGTTGAAAATCGTACCAAACAGACTGAGGAAGTAGAAGTGGATGCCATCATCAGTAGTCTTGGTTTCAGTGCATCCCTCGGGCCAATTCTCGATTGGGGACTCGAAATTGAAGATAGTGGCATTGTCGTTGACTCAAAAATGACGACCAACGTTCCGGGAATTTTTGCGGCTGGCGACATCTGTGTGTATCCTGGCAAAATCAAGTTGATCGCGACTGGGTTTGGCGAAGCACCAACTGCGGTCAACAACGCGAAAATTTATCTGGATCCGGATTCAAAATTGCATCCCGGTCACAGCAGCAGCAGAAAAGCGTAAACCAGGGGTGAACAGCGTGGCTCATCTTATCGACGGGAAAAAATGGTCATCAGTTAGTCGTGCAGAAACGGCTGTTGAAGTCAGGCGATTGTTGGATAAAGATTTAATGCCTAAACTGGTTGTGGTGTTAGTGGGAGATAACCCCGCATCACTCGTCTATGTTCGCGGAAAGGAAAAAGCAGCGGCAGAGGTGGGGATCGATTCGAGAATTGATCGTTTGCCTGCTACGACCTCTGCACAAGAACTTCTGGCGCATATAGAACAACTGAATCAAGACGATTCCGTTCATGGAATACTTGTACAATTGCCACTTCCGGATCATATTGACGAACAGACTGTGATTGCCACTATTTCACCGGAGAAAGATGTGGATGGATTTCATGCGCACAACGTGGGGGCTTTGGCGATTGGTCTTCCGGGATTTGTACCCTGCACACCACTTGGCGTCATGAAATTATTGGAATATGAAAACATGGATATGACGGGCAAGCATGCCGTGGTCATTGGGAGATCAAATATTGTGGGTAAACCACTCTCCCAATTGTTGCTGAAGGCAAATGCCACGGTTACTGTTTGTCATTCGCGCACCAAAGACATGGCTTCCATCACTCGGCAAGCGGACCTGCTTGCCGTAGCGATTGGTAAGCCGGAATTTGTAACAGGGGATATGGTCAAACCAGGTGCTGTGGTGATTGATGTGGGAATCAACCGCATCGAAGGAAAACTGGTTGGCGATGTGGATTTTGCATCAGTAGAACCAGTGGCAAGCGCGATTACCCCAGTGCCAAAAGGCGTAGGACCAATGACGATTGCCATGCTCCTTCACAATACTGTTCTGGCTGCTGCTGGATTTGAAGCACTTCGTTCGTAAAAAGGTGGGAATCGCTTGCCGTCAGGAGTTTTAACGGTTTCTGCGTTAACTGCAAAAATCAAAAATGCCATACAAAGCAATACGGATTTACAGGGCATCGCAGTTCAAGGGGAAATTTCGAACTTCAGCCAACCCGCAAGCGGGCACCTTTACTTTACATTAAAAGATGACAAAGCGCGTTTACGTGTCGTGATGTTTGCGGGCAAAGCGCGCTTTTTGCGTTTTCAAATGAAAGATGGCATGCGTGTCATCGTGCAGGGCTCTCTGGATGTGTTTGAGCGTTCTGGGGATTATCAAATATACGCAGAATCGGTTCAACCTGATGGAGTTGGAGCCCTTTATCTGGCGTTTGAACAATTAAAAGAGAAGTTGGATCAAGAAGGACTTTTTCGCTTGGATCGAAAACGGTCGCTTCCTTCTTTCCCAAACCGCATTGCACTGGTCACGTCTGCCACAGGTGCTGCAGTCAGGGACATGATCACCACGCTGAGGCGGCGTTATCCGATCGGTCATTTGCTGGTGGTTCCTGTAGCCGTGCAGGGGGAAGACGCGCCAAGACAGATTGCCGAGGGTATTCGCTTGGTTAGTGACGAAAAGTTGGCGGATGTCATGATTGTGGGACGCGGCGGCGGATCCTTTGAGGAACTTTTTGCTTATAACACAGAAATAGTGGCTCGCGCCATCGACGCTTCCACTGTACCTGTCATCTCAGCGGTCGGTCATGAAACCGACACTTCCATTGCCGATTTTGTTGCCGATGTCAGGGCAGCAACGCCGACAGCGGCTGCGGAACTAGTCGCTCCCAACTTGCCTGATGTTCTCTTGCATGTGACACATTTGACAAAGCGCATGCAAAGCTCGCTAGATGCACTGGTCAAGTACAAACGGGAACGCTTAAATCGTATCCTTGAACATCGCGATTTGAAAGACCCCATGCACAAAATAGCCCAGCTTGCCGAAGAGGTCGATGCACTTGAAAAGCAATTGAAGGATCATTTATATCGGAAAGTGCAAGGTGATCTTCGTCATTTCAATCAATTGGAATTGCGACTCGCGAAAGTGCCTTTAGGCAAACGCATCGCGATGGAATCGTCCAAAACCGCTTTATTGCAAAATCAACTGGAAAAATCGATGACAAACTATTTATTATTAAAAGAAAAAAGCTGGGAACGACAGGTGGACAAGTTGTCGCTTTTAAATCCTCTTGCCGTCATGAAACGGGGATACGCAGTGGTGTTTGAGCGAGATGCGCCTTCAGTCGTATCATCGATCAATCAAATTCAACCAGGCGATACCGTCAATGTGGAACTTTCCGATGGATGGCTTGATTGTCAAGTTTGGGGGGTGCATGAGCATCGTGAACGGGAATGAAGAAGTGAAAGTGGAAGAGTTACCGTTTGAAAAAGCGCTGGAGCAACTAGAAGAGGTGGTACAGTCACTTGAAAATGGCGACTTGTCGCTAGATCAGGCGATCGACCAATATCGAGTCGGCATGCAGTTGGCAAAAGTGTGCCGGGAAAAATTGACAGCGGCAGAACAGAAAGTGGAAAAAGTGTTGGCCGACGAAAAGGCGACAGAATTTGAAGCTTTTGAAGTAGAGGACGTGTGAAATGCTGGATCAATTCTTGGCAGACACCTCGCAGCTTGTTGAATCAGCGATGGACAGATGGTTGCCACTGGACCAGAATGCTTATCTCGCTCCACTTTTTGAGTCAATGCGCTACAGTGTCTTTTCAGGCGGTAAGCGTTTACGCCCTGCACTGATCTTAATGGTGGGTGAGGCACTTGGCCTTTCTAAAGAATCTATGCTGCCGGCTGCTTGCGCAATGGAAATGATCCATACGTATTCTTTGATTCATGATGATTTACCTGCCATGGATAACGACGACCTGAGGCGTGGCAAGCCGACCAATCATAAGGTGTTTGGTGAGGCCACCGCCATTTTGGCGGGAGATGCCTTATTGACCATGGCATTTCAGGCCATTACTGATTCTCCTTTGCCGGCCCGGGCAGTGATCGCGATGATTCGGGAACTGGCGGTAGCATCTGGCGCAACGGGTATGGTTGGCGGCCAAGTAGCGGATATGCTGGAAGAGGGGAAGCTAGGTGAAGAAGAGCGTGTGAATTTTATTCATCAGCATAAAACAGGGGCGTTAATTCGAGCGGCTGTCCTTCTACCTGGGCATGCGGCACAAGTGGATGAAGAAACCATGCAGCGGCTTTCAAGTTACGGTGAATCGATTGGGCTGGCTTTTCAAATTGTCGACGACATACTTGATGTTGTTGGCGACACGGCGATACTTGGCAAAACTGCAGGTGTGGATGCCAAGTTGCAAAAAGCTACCTATCCTGCTTTGTATGGGGTGGAAGTCTCCCAACAATTGGTCAGACAACTAACGGATGCAGCGATAGGTGTAATCAACGAAACTCATCGGCTAAATCACTCCAAAGCGCTGCTGATTGAACTCGCAAATTTTCTACGCGACCGTAACCATTAACGCACAACCAGGCCATAATCTGGCTGTGTAACACTGCGAGTGGTGGGCGACAATAACGTCAGGAGGTGGTGTTGACATGACAATTGGAGTAAAGATGCAACAAACCATCGCTTCGGCCGAAGGAGTTGCCGCAAATCTTAAACAATTTGCGCTTGAAACCCAAGACCAACAGGCTAAGCAAATGTTTGGTCAATTATCTCAATCGGTGAATAATGTGGTGACTTCATTGCAGGCTCGTCTGAATTACATTCAACAGGAAGAACCGCAATACCGCCAACAATAAACATTTATGTGTCAGGCATGGTTTAGACTTTGATTGAGGCTAAACCTTGCCTATGCTATACTTTTTTAAACATTATATTGTGAATATGTTAATGGAATGGGTTAGTGTTTGCTGTCCCTTTATGGGTGGTCAGAGAGAAAGGTGGCAATCGTTGTGTTGCTGGAAAAGGTGAATAACCCCTCTGATTTGAAAAAATTAACATTAGATGAATTGGTGAATTTGTCTGCTGAAATCAGGGAGTTTTTAATTGAAAGCATTACGAGCACCGGGGGGCATTTCGGTGCCAATTTGGGTGTGGTGGAACTGACCGTAGCCTTACATTATCTTTTTGATTCACCACGAGACAAATTGGTGTGGGATGTGGGTCACCAGGCATATGTTCACAAAATTTTGACTGGACGTAAGGACCTGTTCCCCTCATTACGTCAGTTTCAAGGGATGGCGGGGTTTCCCAAGCGTTCAGAAAGTGAACATGATATGTTTGGGGTAGGACATGCCAGTACTTCCCTTTCGGCTGCACTGGGAATGGCGATTGCTAGGGATTTGCATCACGATGATTATCACGTCGTGGCCATTATTGGCGATGGTGCCATGACCGGTGGCATGGCATTTGAAGCATTGAATCATGCGGGTCACTTGAAAAAAAAGATGCTGGTCATCCTCAATGATAACGAGATGTCGATTGATCCGAATGTAGGCGCAGTATCGCAATATCTCACTAGGCTTCGGACAGATCCGCATTACAGTCGACTCAAAAATGACGTCGAAGCCATGCTTTTAAAAATACCCAGTATTGGTAAACGCGTAGCCGGGACGCTCGAACGTCTAAAAGATAGTCTCAAGTACATGGTGGTACCTGGTGCCCTTTTTGAAGAAATGGGTTTTTCCTACTTTGGCCCTATTCCTGGTCATGACATGGGTGAGCTGCTTACCATATTAAATCACGTGAAAAAACTTGATGAACCAGTTCTCTTGCATGTCGTCACACAAAAAGGGAAGGGCTACAAGTCAGCAGAAGAAGCACCGGACAAGTTGCACAGCATTGGTGGACCTGTAAAAACGGCAACTAAGAAGGCACCATCTTATACCAGCGTGTTCGCAAATACCATGATCGAAATGGCCAAAACGGATGAACGAATTGTCGCCATCACCGCAGCAATGCCAAGTGGAACAGGGCTTAACAAGTTTGCAGAAGTATTCCCCGACCGCTGTTTTGATGTGGGGATTGCAGAGCAGCACGCGGCGACACTCTGCGCGGGGCTCGCCACTTCCGGCTTAAGGCCGGTTTTTGCTGTATACAGCACTTTTTTGCAGCGCGCATATGATCAGGTAATTCACGATATTTGTATTCAAAATTTGCCTGTCACCTTTGCCATTGATCGTGCAGGACTGGTGGGACCAGACGGGGAGACTCATCAGGGCGTTTTTGATATTGCCTTTTTGCGCACGGTTCCGAATATCACGTTGATGATGCCAAAAGACGAAGGCGAGTTACGTCATATGATATATACTGCCATCTCGCTTCCCGGACCTTCAGCAGTGCGCTATCCAAGAGAGGATGGTGTAGGAGCGGCGCTTGATGTCCCATTGCAGTTATTACCCATCGGTAAATCCGAAAAGGTGAGAGAAGGGTCTGATATCGCCTTTCTTGCAGTAGGACCCATGGTGGCTGTGGCGGAAAATGCGGCCCTAATGCTCGCGGAACAGGGCATCTCCGCGCGAGTCGTGAATATGCGGTTTTTGAAACCGATCGATGAAAAACTACTGGATGAACTCGTAAAAGACAAAATCCCGATAGTGACAGTGGAAGAGGCTTCAGGTAATGGGGGGCTTGGTGCGGCGGTGCTAGAATATTATGCTAGACATGACACAGTTCATCCGGTTCACCCGATGGGGTTGCCTGATCAGTTCATCCCTCACGGGAGCCGCCCAGAATTATTGCATCATGTTGGCTTGACCGCCGAAGGTTTGGCGGATGTCGCCACGCAAATGCTAACTCATGTCACGCAGCAAAAAAAGCGCAGGAAGTCTGTGAACGCCTAGTGGAAAAAGATCGGATTGATGTATTGGTAGTGAAGCTTGGCCTTGCAACCTCACGGGAGGAGGCCAAGCGTTTCATTATGGCGGGGAAAATATATTCCGGCACGGAGCGAGTGGACAAACCCGGCACCAAAATTCCTGTCGATGCGGAAGTGGTGTTGAAGGGTGAAAAATCTCGATATGTTGGGAGAGGTGCTTTGAAACTGGAAAAGGCACTCGACGTTTTTCCCGTGTCCATGAAGGATAAAGTGGTGATTGACGTGGGGGCTTCAACAGGCGGTTTTACTGATTGTGCTCTCCAGTCAGGCGCCAGTATGGTTTATAGTGTAGATGTGGGCTACAATCAGTTGGCTTGGAAGCTTAGGCAAGACCCGCGGGTAAAGGTGATGGAACGTGTTAACTTTCGCCATGCAGATGTGGCGTGGTTTGACCCACGGCCGGACATCGCTGTGATGGATGTGTCATTTATCTCAATTTCGAAGCTTTTGCCTAAATTGAAGGAAGTGTTGTTGCCTGGCTCGTCTTTTATTGGATTGATCAAACCACAATTTGAAGCGGGGCCAGATAAGGTGGGCAAAGGTGGGATCGTACGCGATCCCGTTGTGCACTTGGAAGTGTTGCAACGCGTGGTCGGTTCGCTTACTGCGGAAGGCTTTGCAGTTTGTGGCGTTATCCCCTCACCAATTCGAGGCGGGGACGGTAACATCGAGTATCTATCTTGGTCTATACTGCTGCAGGGTAAACCTCTTGAATTTAAACAAATATCTGAAGAGGACCTTGCGAAGCAGGTGCTTCTTGCACAGCAAATGGATAATAGTCACAAGTTATAAGCAGGAAAATGGGGGATAGCAGGCGAACAGGATATGCTGGAGGTGCCTGCCTTGGAAGTGCTCGCCATTCTCACCTTTATAACTGTGGCTTTTCTTTTTTTTCGATACAAATACCTAGCAAGTGGATGGAGTGAATTTGCACCAGAGTCCAAACGCGAAAGCATGGTCAAAGCCTGCGAATACTTGCAGGAACAAGGGTATCGAATTGTGGATGAGCGGGTAGGTCATGAACTTTCTTCCTATATTGGCAGCAGAAAGTACACCACTTTTTTAATCGCTGATTACATCATCGAAAAAGAGGGAATGCGCTATCCGGTGAAGGTGCGTTCCACTCGGGATCCGGAAAGAATAAGCGGAGTGTGGTTGCGAAAAAATTTTTTTCCTTTATATGAGCAATACCAAACCCCCATCGCTTATGTGGATGGTGATATGGGCAATATTGAATGGATTGATTTTGCTATGGATTTTCCGGCACAATACTTTCGTAAGCGTTGGCAGTCACGTTTGATCTGGCTGTTTATTGGTGTTGTGTTGGGCTGGTTAATCACGCTGGCGACTCGCTGAATGTAGAATGAGAGGTTGTTGATGATGCCAGATACAATCGGGATTCTCGTCAATCGAACTAAGAAAAATGCGGATGATATCACCAATCGGTTGGTGGATACCATCCAACGCTGTGGTGGAAAGGTGTATGTCGACGATCAAACTGCTCATGATTTGAATAGACAGGATATCGGGTTGCCTCTAGAACAATTCTCAGACCGTGTGGATTTGCTCTTCGTGCTCGGTGGGGATGGAACGCTACTTGGTGCAGCAAGGCAATTTGCCTGTCATGAATTGCCCATGCTCGGGATTAATATAGGCCATCTTGGGTTTCTGTCAGAAACAGAACCAGATAATTTAGAAGAGGCGGTACTAAGGGCACTTCGCGGTGATTTTTATTTGGAAAGAAGAATGATGCTCGAATCAGAGGTGTGGCGGCACGGGGAATTGGTGCATCGAAGTGTAGGACTCAATGACGCTGGGGTGGGGAAAGGTTCCTTTGCACGCATGATTCAGGTTCAAATTGACGTGAATGGTGACCTATACGATGAATTTCTCGGGGATGGCGTCATTATTTCCACCCCCACCGGATCTACGGCCTATTCTCTATCATGCGGAGGCCCCATTATGCAGCCGCACATGCAAGTACTTCTCATCACCCCCATTTGTGCACACAAACTGGTGGCAAGGCCCTGCATCATTTCCGGAGAACAGGAGATCCGCGTCAAAGTGACCGCACGCCATCAGGATATGGGGTTGACCGTGGACGGGCAGATAGGATTTCCGCTACAAAGCGGGGATGAAGTGATAGTGCGCAAATCAAAGTGTGATACAGTGCTGATTCGCTGGCAGGAGCGAGCATTTTTTTCAATTTTGCGAGATAAATTGCGCGGAGATTAGGATGGTGTATCGGTTTGAAAGGTCAACGATTGCTTAAGATCAGGGAAATTATCACGGAGCAGGTCATCGAAACCCAGGAAGAACTGGCGGATGCGTTGAGAGAAGCGGGATTCAATGTGACGCAAGCGACGATCTCAAGGGATATTAAGGAAATGCACTTGATTAAAACCCCGATGGCAAATGGCTCTTACAAGTATTCCCTGCCGACAGAACCATCCTCATACCAGCCAGAGGTCAAACTTCATCGACTTTTAAACGATGTATTTGTCGCCATTGATTCTGCAGAAAACCTCGTCATCATGCGTACATTACCAGGTAACGCGCATGCGGTGGCCGTGCTATTTGATGCGCTCGATTGGCAGGAAATTCTGGGCACAGTGGCAGGTGATGACACGATTCTGATCATCGTTCGGTCCAAATCTGCCGCAGAAGAAGTGGTGGAACGGGTAAAAAGCCTTTTATAAGGGGGGGGCTTCTTTCTGATACGGACACTGGTTGTACAAAATCTTGCACTGATTGAGTCCTTGCAGCTTGATTTTAATCATGGATTTATTTGCCTTACGGGGGAAACCGGCGCAGGTAAATCGATATTGTTGGATGCCGTTGGGCTTCTTTTAGGGTCTAGAGGAAGTGCAGAACTGATACGTTCTGGCGAAGAGCGTGCGCTTGTGGAAGGCGTATTTGATGTTACGCCCAAAATTTCGGGCATGATGGCAGATCATCTCAATGAACTGGGAATTGAATTTGGTGGAAATGAGTTGATCGTTAGTCGTGAGATCAATCGTGCTGGGAAATCGCTGGCCCGGGTCAATGGTAGGATGATTACGGTTCAGTCCTTGCGGACACTTGGAAAATTACTGGTTCAGCAGCACGGTCAACACGAAAACTTGATTCTCTTAAAGAAAGAAGAACAGTTGCGGCTACTGGATGATTTTAATAGTTCGCAGACCACTCCCCATTTAAGGGCTTACCAGGACTTATACCAAGCGCACCAGCGACTAGCAAAGCAGCTTCTCGATGCCGAACAAAAGCAGCGCGAGCAGGTGCAACGACTTGATTTTTTGCGGATGCAGGTGGCTGAAATTGATGCGACTAAACTGAAATCCGGAGAAGAAGCTGAACTCAGGCAGCGCAGGGGAATCCTTCAGCACGTTGATCGATTGCAGCATACTGTGGAAAGAGTATACGAAGCTTTGTATGAAGGATCTGCCTCAAGGCCGGCGATTAACGGTGAACTATACCGGTTGGAAAGAGAGGTCGAGGCCGTTTCTGCGCTTGATGGCGATCTTCAGGAATTGAAGGAATATCTTGAGACCGCACAGGTGCATTTAGCGGAAGCTGCTGAATTTTCGCGGGAATATCGGGAAAAACTTAGCTTTGATCCTAATGAGCTTGGGGAAATTGAAAATCGACTCGTTGTTTTGGAAAAATTATTTCGAAAATACGGTGAAAATGAAGCGGAAGTGTTGGTTTACCGCAAGCAGGCGGTTGAAGAAATCAACGAACTTGAAAACATGGACGCAAGACTCGAGGAGTGGCATCAGGAATTGGCGGATTTGCACTTCAAACTCGTCGAATCAGCAGCTCAGTTAACTGCTTTGCGAAAAGGTGCTGCGAAAAATTTAGAAATAAAATTACAAGACGAGCTTGCGCAACTCTCCATGCCCCATGTACGACTGACCTTACAATTCCAAAAGGTGGCCTACAATGAACGAGGTGCTGATGAGGTAGAAATTCTGTTCAGTTCCAATAAAGGCGAGGAATTGAAGCCACTTGCCAAAATTGCGTCAGGCGGTGAACTATCCCGGATTATGTTGGCACTGGCCAAGGTGCTAAGCGGTTCTGCTCCAACAGATACCATGATTTTTGATGAGATTGATACGGGGATATCCGGAACTGCTGCTCAAAGAGTGGCAGAGACTATTGTGGATATTTCCAGATTTCATCAGGTACTATGCGTCACTCATCAGGCGCAAATGGCATGTATGGCAGATGAACACTTTCTAATCGAAAAACAAACATCTCATCAGCGCACATATACGATCGTTAAACCATTAAATGGGGAAGAACGTATTGAAGAATTGGCAAAAATGCTGGGGGGACAGTTGGTGACTGACACCACACGCTCCCATGCACGCGAGTTGTTGATGAGAAAGCAGGCGTAAACGCATTAACCTGGCAAGTCAGACATCATTTTTGCAACATGCAACGCGTTTCTCCCGGGCAGGCTAGAACCACGAAAGAAGCAACTGAGGAGGGGTGAGCGTGTGGCGGCTTGCAAAATGGATAATAATCATCGGACTAATTGGTGGTCTCTGGTTTACTAATGGTCAGCCCACATTGGCAACAGCTACGCAGCCGGCGACAGTAATTCCCGGCGGGCAATCGATTGGGATCAAGCTACGTTCATCGGGCGTGTTGGTGGTTGGCTATCACTTTATTCATTCAGGGAGACAACTTTTCAGTCCGGGTGAACGCGCCAATATTCATATCGGCGACCTGATTACCAAAGTAGATGGTAAACGAGTGACAAGGGTGGATTTGGTGTCCAGGGAAATAGAAGGCATCGGTTCGCACGGAAAATCGCTTAATTTGGAGTTTAAACGCAAAGGCCAGATTTTATCCACGAAAATTAAGCCAATGTGGGATGAAGATTCAAATGTATACAGAATCGGTCTTTATATTCGCGATTCAGCTTCTGGTGTGGGGACCATGACTTTTTATGATCCGAAAAATCATGTTTTTGCAGCGCTGGGTCATGTCGTAACGGATGCGGATACAGGACAAGCGATAGAAGGGCAGGGGGAAATTGTTCGTGCAGCAGTGACTTCGATTGATCGCGGTGAGAGTGGCCAGCCTGGCGAAAAAAGGGGTACTTTTGTAAACGAAAACAAAATTTTGGGAAAAGTATTGCAAAATAATGCGTTTGGCGTCTACGGTAGACTTTCCGTACGACCCGATAATTCGCTGATCGATATGCCAATGCTGATCGCTTCTCCTAATGAAGTAAAGCCAGGTCCTGCTAAGATACTGACTGTAATTCACGATCAGAAAGTCGAAGCATTCGATGTAAACATCGTCAAAGTAAATGTTCAAAAAACCGCAAGCATTAAAAGTTTTATCATTCAGGTGACTGATCCGAAACTGCTTAAAGCGACAGGTGGCATTGTTCAGGGCATGAGCGGGAGCCCAGTAATTGCTAATCACAAACTAATTGGGGCTATCACCCATGTTTTTTTGTCAGATTCATCTAGAGGATATGGCGTTTTTGCGGCATGGATGCAACAGTATACAAAAACCATTGAACCTGCTGCATAACACCAATTTATACCGGGGAAACCCGGTTTTTTTATTATTCGACAAAATCACGATTTCTTACTGTCTGATATGGTCGTAAAATATTAGAAAAAATTTCAAAGGAATACTTACCCAATTGTCGAAATAAATAGAGGATAAACGTGAGGAGGGCATTCGGAAATGATAAGTGTACTTATTGCAGACGACAATCGAGAATTTGCTGATTTGTTGTCTGAATACTTACAAGATCAACCTGATCTTGAGATTGTAGGGATAGCGAATAACGGTCAAGATGTATTGAATTTGATCGATAGAGTGCATCCTGATGTGCTGATTCTGGATATTATTATGCCCGTTCTGGATGGAATCGGTGTTTTGGAACGACTGCGTGCTTGGCATTTGGAATCACCTCCACGAGTTATTATGCTCACTGCATTTGGGCAAGAAAATATTACACGAAAAGCGTTGGATCTTGGAGCGCTATATTACATTTTGAAGCCCTTTGACATGGATCTGCTGATTGATCGCATTCGCGATGTCGCGGTAAGCGAGCCACTTTTTGATCGCGGCAAGTCAACTGTCACTACAAGCTATAGTCCTACGGAACCATCCTCTTCCACTTTGTCAAGAACTCATACCATCAATACTTATGGGCGCACCATTGACCAAATGGTGACCACCATCATACATGAAATTGGGGTACCGGCCCATATTAAAGGATATCAATACTTGAGGGAAGCCATTTTGATGGTCTATGAAGATGTGGAAATATTGGGTTCCGTCACCAAAGTATTGTATCCGCAAATTGCAGATAAATTTTACACTACCTCGTCCAGGGTGGAGCGTGCTATTCGGCATGCCATTGAGGTGGCCTGGAATCGTGGTAACAGTGAAGCGATTACACAAGTATTTGGCTATACGGTCAGCATGAGCAAGGCAAAGCCGACGAACTCCGAATTTATTGCCATGGTGGCAGACAAATTACGAATGGAGACGCTGGTAAAAAAGGCAAGATAGTGTTGACGACCACTTCATTTGAAAAATAACTAAAATCATCTCCTCCGTCTTTCATCATGATCATGGTTGGACGGAGGTTTTGTCATGAATTGCAAAAATATTTTGGAACCGTAAATTTAATGCTGGTAATTTATCGTGAAATTTATATAATAATAAGTATAAGCTGGAGAGGGGAAAAAGTATGGAGGCTTTAACAGAACTGGATATTATTTCTATGCTTAAAGATTCTGGATTACGTGTGACTCCACAACGAATTGCTGTATTGTCATTTATGGATACTCATCGCGTGCATTCCACAGCAGATGAGATTTATCTGTCATTAAAACAGGAATTTCCATCGCTCAGTGCAGCTACGGTGTACAATACGTTACGCGCTTTTATGGATGCTGGTATTGTCAAAGAACTTCGCAATGGAGATCATGCAAGCCGTTTTGATATCAACACTGCGATACATCATCATTTTGTCTGTGATCGTTGCGGGAATATGACAGATGTGGAATTGCCAGAAATTCCAGTGGAGAGAGTAGCGAGAGAGCATCATTTTGAGGTATTAGACTATCACGTGGAGATTAGAGGGATTTGCAGCGCCTGCAACAGTGAAACCATGATGCACTAGGCGTTCATTTGGAGAGGCGCTGCAATTGGGTTCTTCGCAGCATGTCTAGGATTCATCCTTTACTGAGTTTTTGTCTAGTTAGATTTCGTTTCCAATTCCAATTGATAATTTTTCATAGTTCGTACAACAATCTTCTGACGAAGTTGTTCAATGGGACACAAAGTGCATATGTTTTTACCATAATCCCCACACACTTGGCAGATGGAATTTAGTTCATTCTGCGTGATGGGGTTTTTTGTGTTTTTCATAAGTGGGCCATCCTTCCCTATTAATTTAACCCTTTGGTTAATTAATTTACTTATTTATATTAAATCTTATCATGCCCATTTCGTAAAGAGCGAAAACTGTCGAACATCATCGAATGCAACGAAATTTGTATACATGTCATGAAAAAGCAAAAAACAGCGCTGTATTCGCGCTGTTTTTTGTAAGAAAGGTAAACTATCTCTCAATTTTTGACGATTTGTCTGGCGCCTAAATACTTTGGTCCCCAATACGAGTTGGTGATGTTATCAATGGAAACTCCATAGTCCTGAGCATCCACCATCATGTTATTGCCGATGTAAATCCCCACATGTGTGGCGCCAGGGGCGTAGGTTTGGAAAAACACGAGATCACCAAGTGATAAATTGCTCTCATTCACAGGAACGCCTTCTGCAAATTGCTCTTCAGAGGTTCGATAAATATTGACACCAAAATGGGCAAACACATATTGTGTAAATCCTGAACAGTCAAAACCAGATGGACTGGTGCCGCCCCACACATAGGGCGTACCTAAATACGATTCCGCGTATTTAAGCAGATCCTGCAGATTGATAGATACGAGATTTTTCTCGGCTTGCGCAACGTAACTCGAATTTTGCATCAATTGTTCGGCTTGTTGGGTTTCCAGTTCAATTTGTTTAATTTGTGTTTGTGTCAATTGAATTTGGCTTTCCAGCATGCCATGACGGGTAATCTGCGATTGGATGCTCTGATTGACGGCATCTAAAGCGCGTTGCTTCTGATTTTCGATCAACTGGTCTGCTTGCATTAAAATTTGGTATTCCGATTTTTTCGTGGCCAGTTGATTATAATCGGATACCTTTAATGTCTTTTGCGAATTGAGCTGATGTTCAATTCCTGAAATTTTGTGTTCAAGATTCTGATCCGCTCTGGCAATGGTGACAAGCATGTAAAGACGGCTGAGGAAATCCTGCCAGTTGGCTGATTGAAATAAAACTTCCAAATACGACACTTTACCGTTTTCGTACATGACACGAAGCTGTTCTGCCAAGTGCTGACGATAATAAGTGAGTTGTTTTTGGTTTTGAGCGATGCGGTTATCCAGAACGATAATTTGTTGTTCAGTATGTTTCATTTGTATAAGGTTCGCAGATAAGGCAGTTTGTAAATTTTTAAGTGAACTTTCATAGTTTTGAACTTTCGCTTGAAGTGATTGCGCCTGCACTTTGGCAATGGCAATGTGTTGGTTGGTTTGATTGGCTTCTGATAGAAGTTGGTTCAATTGTTGTTTTTCCTGAGAAAGAGAAGCCGCCACCGCAGCAAAAGGTATACTGCCGCTTATAAGGATGCTAAGCGCCAGACTGATGACCATTCGCTTTTTATGCTTTTTTTTCAATTCGTTTTACACCTCATGCTATTGTTCCCATCTAATTTTACCTCTGTTTCGACTGTTTCGACATCATCATCTGATTTTCCTCCAATTCAATCCCTTCATTTTGTAACAGTTCGCGCTTTAATTGCAAACCTCCACCAAAACCTGTCAAATGGCCGCTTTTCCCAACGACTCGATGGCAAGGGACGACAATCCCTATAGGATTGGCTCCAATTGCGGCACCAACTGCGCGAAAACCGTTGCGTCGACCAATTTTGCCCGCAATTTCTTCGTAGGAAACCGTTTTTCCGTACTCAATGGTTCGCAGCGCATTCCATATGCTGACTTGAAACTCGGTACCATGCATGAGGAGAGGAACATCAAATGTCTGCCTAGTTCTTGCAAAATACTCATCCAGTTGCGTCTTTAATTCATAAAAAGGGCGATGCTCTTTTTTTAAGTCCGTCTGCGGGTAGAATCGAAGTAGCCATTTTGTCATATCGACTAACGTTTCGTTGCCAAGGGTGATCGCAATGATTTTGTCCTCAACGGATGCAAGGTAGAAAGGCAATTCATGATAAAAATACACATCATAATAAACCGAAGTAGTTCTATTCAATCGAGATCCCGCCGATCTTTTTTTCTAATTCTCGACACTTAGTACAATCTTTCCTATGTTCTGATTGCTTTCCATATATCGATGCGCGGCAGCCGCTTCTTTTAACGGAAAAACCCTGTCGATAATGGGCTTTAATGCTCCCTTTTCAAAAAGGGGAGTCGCAAATTGCCAAAACTCTTTCGTGAGATCTATTTTTTGGGTGAGCGAACGGGAGCGAAGCGCGGTACCCAAGATCTGTAATCTGCGTCCCAATAACAGCCCCATAGGAAGGTGAGTGGCATCCGCACCTCCCATGGTTCCGATGACAATGAGCTTTCCATCCATCGCGAGGCTTTTCAGGTTGTCGAGAAGGTAGGGTGCTCCAATAAAATCCATGACGATGTTAACGCCATTACCGCTTGTCCACTTAGTGACTTGCTCTAAAAATGACGACTCTTTATAATTCACACCATCTTTAGCACCCAGTTGAAGGCAAAAATCAAGTTTCTCTTTTGCGCCGACAGTGACATAGGAATGACCTCCCAATACCCTTACCAATTGAATAGATGCGGTTCCTACTCCACTTGCACCGGCGTGAATTAATACCTCATCGTGACTTTTAATGCTGCCAAGCCAAACGAGATTGGAATAGGCCGTTAAAAAGACTTCCGGAATTGCTGCTGCTTCCACTGCCGTCATATGATCAGGAATTTTGGCCAGCATGCCAGCGGGGACCACCACCTGTTCCGCATACCCTCCGCCTGGTAGTAGGGCGCAAACAAGTTCGCCAATCCTCCATTCATCAACTCCTTCGCCAATCTCAATGACTTCTCCCGCCATTTCAAGCCCTAAAATTTCCGATTCTCCTTGCGGTGGAGGATAAACTCCTTTCCGTTGTAGCAAATCTGCTCGGTTTAAGGCAGTGGCGAGAACGCGAACACGGACCTGCCCTTTATGAAGGATAGGATCAGGTATTTCGACGAGTTCCAATACTTCCGCTTCACCAAAAGACTTCATTCCAATTGCCAGCATTTCGTTCCCCCTATCTCGATCAGAATCATTTTTTTGGAAATGACTCGTCTTCAATTTCGTGTATAATGAAACATTGTAGTTAAGTCGGTTAACTTGGTTCAGGAGGATGTTAGGTGGGGAAAATTCGACGTACTTTTGGTATTGGCGCCATCGTCGTGGTCGTTGTTGCCGCAGGAATTGTCACGTTAGCGAAGACAGGCGATCCCAAGCCAACCAACAATAATAATACTTCTATGTTGCCTATCAGTGCGAATTTGCATGTGTCTGCTGTCCCCGTTTCAGCGCCTGCAGCAGTATTAATCGATGCGAAAACGGGGCAGGTATTGTATGCCAAGAATGTGTTACAAAAACATTATCCGGCTTCACTTGTCAAATTGATGACCTCTGTGATTGCGCTCGATCTTGTCAAAAAGGGCTCGTTGACACTTCATTCTATTGTGCCAGTGAGTCAAGGGGCATTTCAAGTGGCGAAAACACCAGGTCTCTCAGTGGCGTATTTAAATCCTACAGAAACCATAACACTTTCTAAAATGCTTGAATACATGTATGTCGTTTCTGCAGATGACGCGGCAGTAGCTATTGCAGATGATATTGCTGGTAATGAAAAAGATTTTTCCAAAATGATGAATCAAAAAGCGAAACAACTTGGACTGACAGGGACACATTATGTGAATGCTTCTGGACTTCAAAATGCAGAACAGTATACCAATGCTTATGATGTTGCTAAATTATCACAATATCTCATTGAAAATTATCCGGTCGTGCTAAAATACGCAAAGGAACCAGGCATGTATATTCATCCTGGTCAATATGGATATACTTATGATCAATTGTTGGGCCAGTATCCTGGACTTGACGGATTGAAGACCGGTTCCACAGATCAGGCCGGATATTGCTTTGCTGGAACTGCAATGAGAAACGGTCATCGATTAATCAGTGTTGTGCTGGATGCAAGTTCTTTCAATAATGTATTTCAAGATACTACTAATTTGTTAAACTATGGATTCGATCATTTCAAACCTTTGAAGATCCAATCCGCCAGCCAATCGCTGTTAACGCCGCTTTACGTGAAGAATGCGCAGAAACAAGAGTTGGCAGTGGCGCCAAAAAGCGATGTGTGGATTGATGTGCCTAGTGGACAGGGAAGTTCGTTTACCGTTCAGTTTATTCCCAGAGTGACTAGCGCTCCAATCGTCAAAGGGGAAGAGGTAGGAAAAGAAGAAATAGGACTTCGAAATCATGTGGTGCTCGAAGTCCCTGTTTATGCAAAAGAAAGTGACGCGAAAGCTGGTTTTGTGACAAAAAGTTGGAGATATCTTTTGAAAAACGCCCATCAGGGATCAGCCAGAATTTTGAATTGGGTGACCAGAAAAGTATCTAAGTTATAAAGTTGGTGTTATTGAAAATTGAAAATTGGTGCGGCTGGAAACGGTTCTGGCCGTCCCATATAGAATCCTTGTCCAAAGTCAATGCCTAGGGATTTGACCGTGGCAAGTTCTTTTTCTGTTTCAATTCCTTCTGCAATTGTTCTTGCATGAATTTTTTTTGCCACCATGACCATTGCTTCAACCATCGCTTGCTTACTGGGAGAGAAATTAATGTCTGCTATCAGTCCGCGATCAAGCTTGATAAAGTCGGGATTTAACTCAACCAATGTCAAAAGTCCAGAATATCCGGAACCAGTATCGTCTATCGCTATCAGAAAACCCTGATCGCGATAATGATTCACAGTCTTGCGAAATGTATCATAATCAGCAATTGCTTCGTGTTCCGTGATTTCAAATACAATTTGAGATGGACTAAAACCTTTGGCGGCAGCCCATTCTTTGGTTTTTCCTTTAACAAAGCTTGGATCATTTAATGTTTGAGGGTTGATGTTTAAAAAGAGATATTCTTGATTTTGAATGGTAGCGTTATAGATCGCGGCTCTACGGCAAACTTGCTCAAGTTCCAATAATTGACCCATTCGATAAGCATAATCAAAAAGTGGCCCTGGCATGTGTAGTGGATGGTCACTAGGGCCTCTGGATAATGCCTCATATCCGAGTGGTATATTATTTTGAAGGGAAATGATGGGTTGATAATAAGGAGTAATCAAATTTTCTGAGACGATAAGTTCAAAAGATTGAGCTAATTTACCATCGATTATACCCGTATTCGATTTACCTATTGATGCTGCATGGATTAAGGCTTTATAAAGTAAATATATAAAGTCGTTATGTTGGCCTGTCCATTGTGAAAGCCATGAAACTCCCGCATGAAAGGAGATGTGGTGGATCGATCCATTTTCCAGTATAAATGGGGTTTGCTCTATATCACTGAGCCAACTCATAAGATCGATTTCAGCAGGTGCAATGATAATAAAGGCATCATCCCAAAGCGGTTCTATATGTGTGAACTTATTTTTATGTACCCTATCAGAGAGGCACTGATACACCTTTTTTAAAACTTGGTCACCAGAGAACTGTCCATGACTTTTGACCAAATGGTGGTATCCGATTAAATCAAAATAAAAGATCTGAATGGACGTGGATTCAGCTAATTTTTTTGCCCAATCTACGAAGGGATGTGTTCGAAAGCCATGCCATAAAACACCGTTTAAAATTCGATGCTCCTTCTTTCTTTGCCTGTCGCTACAGGTTGGTCACCTGTTAAGCCTAACATAGCCCTTCGCTTGAATAGTTAAAAAAAAATGATTTTCTTGTAAAGAAATGATATTACTTATCATTTGAAATATCTGCGAAATCTTTCTCTCGTCGCTTTATGATAGAGGTAATATGCAGCTGCGATGATGACCAGGAATAAGGCTGCTTTGATCAACACCGAAAGCACCGCAGTGACGACGACAAAGCCAACATAGATAAGAAACAATGTCAATATAAAACGCAGGAACGAACCCATTATCGTACCCTCCTTTTGATAGCTAGTCTATCACAAAAACTTAAAATTGGAGAGAACCGATAGGGGCAAGCTCCTGCGCAATTTATTATAAAGTTCGATGGCTATGATTCAAATTGGCCGGGATCATAATCATCGACAGATGGCTTGTTCGTGCGAACCAGGTCATTTCTCAACATCGGTTCTCCAAGAGGGAAGCTGTGGTCGATCACTACGCCCCCACCTTCATCTGCCATTCTTTCCATTCCCTCGATAATATCTTCGTTTGCGGATTGATTCACTCCTTCTTCATCAGGATCAGCTACAAAATGTTCAGATTGGGTATCGTCTTTTTGTATCATCGCTTTCTGCTCCTTTCGTCAGGATGTGCTATAATCGTTTGTATTAGAACAGTTGGGGGAACTTATTCCTAGCATGTGAAACGAAGCTTCGTTTTATGTGCAAAAAGCGAATGATGGTGATTCCGCTATCATTCGTTCAAATCATTGAAAAGTGAGGAGAACGCATGGCTGTAGGCAAGAATCCATTTAATGCTGCTTCCGTTTTGGAAGTGGGGGGTAAATCATATCAGTATTACAGGCTAGGGAGCCTAGAGGAACAAGGGATTGGCAACATCAATCGCCTTCCTTTCTCCATTAAAATCCTTCTGGAAAACGTGCTTCGTAAATTGGATGGGTACGTGATTACAGAGGACCATGTGAAACAAATCGCTAATTGGAACGCGGAAAACCCTGATCAAAATCAGGAAGTTCCCTTTATGCCATCAAGGATTTTGCTTCAAGATTTTACAGGCGTTCCAGTGGTTGTTGACTTAGCCGCACTGCGCCAGGCGGTGGAGCGTCTCGGTGGAGATCCAAAGAAAATCAATCCACTGGTTCCGGTTGACCTCGTGATTGACCACTCTGTACAGGTCGATAGTTTTGGCCGCGAAGATGCACTCGAAACCAACACCAATTACGAATTCAAGCGCAATGAAGAACGCTATGAATTTTTACACTGGGCGACGAAAGCCTTTGAAAATTTCCGTGCAGTTCCCCCCTCTACTGGCATTGTTCACCAAGTGAACCTTGAATATTTGGCTCCTGTTGTCCAAGTACGTGAAGAAGGGAACGAACTTATTGCATTCCCTGATTCATTGGTGGGTACAGATTCCCATACCACAATGATTAACGGCCTCGGGGTATTGGGATGGGGCGTGGGCGGCATTGAGGCGGAAGCTGGTATGTTGGGGCAACCTTTATATTTTGTCACACCGAAAGTGGTAGGATTCCGCTTGACAGGAAAGCTTCCAGACGGATCCACTGCCACAGACCTTGCGCTGACTGTAACGAATATGCTTCGGAAAAAAGGCGTGGTAGGCCAGTTTGTCGAGTATTTTGGACCTGGTGTTAGCTCCATGACACTAGCGGACAGAGCCACCATTGCTAATATGGCGCCTGAATACGGCGCAACGATGGGATTTTTCCCTGTGGATAACGAAACTCTCAATTATCTGCGCGCTACGGGGCGAAGTGAAGAACAGATTCAATTGGTTGAAGCTTATACGAAGGCGCAAGGGCTATTCCGCACTGATGATATGCCGGAACCTATTTATTCTGATGTACTCGAACTAGATCTTTCCACCGTAGTGCCGTCATTAGCTGGGCCAAAACGCCCACAGGACCGTGTCAATCTGACCGATTTGAAGAGCGAATTCCGAAGTGTGCTTCATAAGTCCGTGAAAGAAGGCGGCTTTGGTGTCACACAAGAGGAAGCCGAACAATCGGTAACGGTTAAGCAGGCAAACGGCCTTATTTCAGAAATGAAAGCGGGCGCGTTGACCATTGCAGCAATTACCAGTTGCACGAATACGTCCAATCCTTCTGTGATGTTAGCAGCAGGACTTTTAGCCAAAAAAGCGGTGGAACGCGGACTGAAGCGTAGCCCACATGTCAAAACCAGCCTTGGACCAGGCTCTCGCGTGGTGACGGAATACTTGGCTGCTTCAGGGACGATTCCCTACCTAGAAGAACTCGGATTTCATGTAGTAGGTTATGGTTGCACTACCTGTATTGGCAATAGCGGACCACTCATTCCGGAAGTGGAAGATGCGATTCGTGAAAACGAACTAACTGTTGCTGCCATTTTAAGCGGTAACCGCAACTTTGAAGGCCGTATTCATCCGCTGATTAAAGCCAATTATTTGGCTTCTCCTCCGCTTGTCGTTGCATTCTCTATCGCGGGCACGGTGGACATTGACGTCTATAACGAGCCACTTGGTTACGACCAACATGGCCATCCGGTATACCTGCGCGACATTTGGCCGAGCAGCAAGGAAGTGGAAGATGCGATCGCCTCATTTGTCACGCCAGAACTCTTCAAGGCAAAATACGAAAACGTGTTGGAAGCTAATGAGCGTTGGAATGCACTTCCCACTCCTGAAGGCGAATTGTTTGATTGGGATCGTGAATCAACGTATATTCAGGAACCGCCTTTCTTTGAAGGACTCACACAGCAACTTGATCCTGTGAAGCCTATAAATAATGCGAGAATTTTGGCACTCTTAGGTGACTCTGTCACCACGGACCACATTTCACCAGCGGGTTCGATCAACTCCAAGAGCCCGGCGGGACTGTTTTTACAGTCAAGAGGCGTGGACGTTCTCGACTTCAATTCCTACGGCTCTCGTCGCGGTAATCATGAAGTGATGATGCGCGGTACATTTGCCAATGTGCGCATCCGCAATGAGGCGGCTCCAGGAACAGAAGGTGGATTTACCACCTGCTTCCTGACTGATGAGGTCATGCCTATCTATGATGCGGCGATGAAATACGAAGAAGCTGACGTTGACACTGTGATTTTTGCTGGGAAGGAATACGGCACAGGCAGTTCTCGCGACTGGGCGGCAAAAGGCACCTATTTGCTCGGCGCAAAAGCAGTGATTGCGGAGAGTTTTGAACGCATCCATCGCAGTAACCTTGTGGGAATGGGCGTGTTGCCGGTTCAACTTGATGCGGGAACCAGTTGGCGAAGCCTTGGTCTCACCGGTTCTGAAAGGGTGACGCTGGAAGGAATCAATGACCAGCTTCAACCGCGTCAGCGCATTCACATCAGTGCGGTACGCGTAGACGGTTCTGAAGTGAAGTTCAGCGCAACCGTTCGTCTAGACAGTCTCGTTGAGGTTGACTACATTAAAAATGGTGGTATTCTCCAAATGGTATTGAGAAACTTGATGAAAAACTAAATGATAATGAAGGGCAGGGAGACTCGTCTCCCTGCTTTTATTAAGTTAGGTAAAGTATTCGATGGTGGCGTTTTTAAAATGGGTGTCGATGAGTTGCCTCAAGTGTTGGTCTAATTCGTTTGCCTCAGGTGGTTGATAGATCCATTTTCCTCGCCCATATTTACCACGTTTGTACTTTCTCGTGGATTCGTCTAGGTCCAATTTTGTTTTTGGATATCGTTCCAGTATGTATTTTTTGGCAACGTTGGTGAAGCGATGCTGAATGAGTTCAAACGTGACTGGAGCATCCTTTTCGATGTAATGAGATAGTGCCACGAACAATTGTTGATATCCTTCCTGCCACCCCTCATAACGTATGATCGGCGCGATAATAAATCCTGTTTGATAACCAGCTTGCAAAATCAACTTTGCGGCAGTCATTCTCGCCTCAAGCTTCGCAGTAGAAGGCTCAAACTGTCGTACGACATATTCACTATTTAGGCTGAATCTGACGTGAGTGTGTTTGCGATGGGGCAGCACGAGCAGCGATCTCACATCGTCATACTTGCTGACAAAGCGAAGTCTGCCAAGCGGTTCATTTCCCACAAAAGTGATGGTCCTGCCTAAATTGCCAGTGATGTATTCCGTGCTGAGCGGATCTGAAGTGCATGCCGCTTCAAAAGTGGTGATATGGGGACTTCCTTCATCCATATATTTTTTGGCGGAAGCTAAAATTTCATCTATGTTGACATAGACTCGAATGTAAGGTCTGGCACCGAGTGTGGTCTGTAAATAGCAATAATGGCAATGGCCCATGCACCCTGTGGATAAAGGGAGTGCATAATCTGCTGAAGGCTTGGAAGTGTCGAATTCAAGGGTTTTTCTTACGCCAACAACCAGTGTTTTTTTTGCGTTCTTGTAGATCTCATTTGGTGATTTCCCAGGGATGCCTGTGATTCGATTGTGGCTGGTGGTGTAGGAGATAGGGACACCCAATTTGATCATTTTTTTGTATATGTCCTGGCCAATCGGATATTCCAGCGCATTTGGTTCAAAATAGGCAAAGTCGGGTACGAAATGCAGCATGGCGACCTCCTTTGGCTCTTTCGTATTGAGACTTAGCATTACCTGAATCCGTCGACAAAATCCTTTACGTAATCTTTACACTACCTTATCTAATCGTTTAGATAAACTTGATAAAATTAATTTTGCAATGATCAATAACAAATTTCAGGAGGCATAATTGTGCAATCCCAACGAAGCATTCTTGAAGCGCTTGAGGAGACTCCACTTCAGAAATTTCACTGGAGAACGATGTTCACTGCAGGAATGGGCTTTTTTACTGATGCATATGACTTGTTTATCATCGGTGTAGTCACCTCACTTCTCAGTACGCAGTGGGACTTGAGTAAGACGCAAATCGGATTACTGAACGCCACATCGCTAATTTCGGCTGCGCTTGGCGCGGTTATCTTTGGCCGTTTGGCAGATCGCTTTGGTCGTAAGTCAGTATATGGGTTGGAAGTGGCGATTTTAACGTTGGGGGCATTACTCTCTGCCACCTCGCAAGATTTTACCCAATTATTAATTTGGCGGTTCATCATTGGACTTGGTGTTGGAGGAGATTACCCGACCAGCGCCATTATTATGAGTGAGTATTCCAATCGTAAAAATCGGGGAAGACTCGTCACTACCGTTTTTGCCATGCAGGGGTTTGGACTACTTGTGGGTCCGCTCGTGGCCTCGATCCTACTCTATACAGGCATTTCCCACGATGTGGTGTGGAGGATTATGTTGGCGCTTGGTGCTGTACCGGCTGCGGCGGTGATTTATCTTCGCAGAAAGATCTCGGAGACGCCACGTTATCTCGTCGAAGTCAAAAACGATACAGAAACTGCCGCCCAAGTGGTATCTGGACTCATCCATGAAGAAGTGGCAATGAAAGTTTATGTTGATAAAAAATCTGTGATCAGGCAGTCTTCCTTTTGGCTGCGACTGCTCGGAACAGCAGGTTCATGGTTCTTTCTCGATGTTGCATTTTACGGTAATAGCATTTCATCAACACTGATCCTTAAATCATTGGCTCCTAACGCATCGTTGATCCATTCAACACTACTTGCCGCCTTGATCTTCCTGGTTTTCGCAGTACCGGGGTATTGGGTAGCTGCATTTACCATTGACAAGATTGGTAGGAAGAGAATTCAACTTATTGGGTTTTTGGTGATGGCAGTCGCCTTTGGCAGTATATACTTCATACCTGATATCACTTCGTATGTGATCCCATTTGTCATTATTTACGGAATCAGTTATTTCTTCACAGAATTTGGACCCAATACGACAACGTTCGTCGTGCCGTCTGAAGTATTTCCTACAGAGGTTCGTGCATTTTCTAATGGCATCTCAGCGGGTGCAGGGAAGATCGGCGCCTTTTTAGGAGCGCTTTTCGTCCCCACCTTGCTGAGTAATTACTCTCTTTCCGGCACAGAGGGCATTATGGCGTTGATCTCGATCTCCGGTGCGTTAACTACTTTATTGATCCCTGAATTCAAGGCGCGTTCGCTTTCAGATCAACTTGAAAACAACGAAACTGCGCTTAAGAGCAAGAAACAAGCAATCGTCTAAACTTTTCTTATTGGGATACAGGTCATGGTGACTGGTTTAAGGTGATGTCCTTAATGGACGTAATCGTATAAGGCGTACTACCTGTGACATAGGTGATAGTCACCCGATCACCAGGTTTCACAAAGGGAATGGCGTTCGGATTGACGCTTAAATCTGCCGAATAAGAATCGTGCCCAATAAGAAACAACCAAAATTCCTTTACTGTAGAGCCACTGGAGCCACTTGAGGTAAGATAGGTTGCCACCCTCAGGACGGTTCCAGTGGTTGTTTTTAACCCCGTATTTTTTGTCCCTGGCGCAAGCCCTATGTCACCTGATGCGAGATAACTTTGCCAATTGGAAAGGGCATCTGCTAGATTACTGGCAATAATCGGTTGTACCGTATTGTGCGGGTCGACGACAGCAACCTCTTGCACAATGCCTGATGCATTGACGACAGGCGACACGTAAGCAAGCGCATTGGCCAAATTATACAAAAGCGGCCTTCCTGAGCGAAGGGTACTGTTAATGGTCGCGCCGTTGATGCGTTGTGAAGCGGCCATGTCATTTTGCACACCGGTAAATGGGGTGAACGAGACCTGATTGGTCTCTGCATTGACAAGGATTAGTCCCGCAAGTGAATTGTCTGTGGTATTAGGAGAACTCATTGGGATTTCCCAGCCAAGCGCCCCATTATCCATCAACACGTTATAAGGAGTGGAGTGGACGGGCTGGGTAGTATTTTGGTGAGTAAACGTTGCGGCGATAAATCCGGCGCGATCCCAGCCGTAGCGATTAGCCTCATTTTGTGCAAATTCAGGTCCTACAATTTGACTGACCCATGAAGGCTGTTTGCCAAGAGGATAGAAAACCGTGGCCCCCGTTGTAGGATTGGTCATGGCACTTCCCACCATTACTTTGGTGACGAGTCCCGTCACGCCAGGTGCAGGTTGATAAAGTGAGGTGATCCAATACCCTTGACCAGAGGGATCAACCTCCCAGTCCGTGGTACCCATGTAATATTCGGCGTAGTGTTGATAGAGCACCCTATTTAAATTCAAACCAAAACCCGCCTTGGGTGTATAGTAATAATGTTGGCCCAATACCAGATTGGGTTTGGCAGAAGGGTTACTGGCTGATGTCCATACATATCCGGGTGTAGAATGATTTGTTAACCAAATCAGGCCATTGTTAAATTCAAGAGGTGCCGTCCATATCAGTTGGCCATGATAGCGTACAAGCGCCATCCCCTGATTAGACACATGGTACTGTGGGCCAAGTCCTCCAATGGAATTGGCAAGCACAATGCTAGCATTGGTTTCCTCCACAATGGGAATATCTGTGGCATTGACGAGTGGCAAAGTGGAGGTCGTTTTCGCATTCACCAGCGCTGCCTGTTTCTGGTAGGTGGTGGCTGCCACCACGCCGCTTGCCACAGCGCTGGCACCAGAACTGATGATCAGCGCAAAAATAGCGGCGATCAAGAGCATGGTAAAGGGGCCCAGTCTTGCAAGTGCATTTCTAAGGCCTTCCATGGCCGCATAGGCACCTTGCCCCGTTTTGCGAGGGCCTCTTTTCTGGGTAGTCTGGTAGATGCCAAAGGCGATGGCTGCGAGCACAATTGCAAATCCTCCCAAAAATGACAATGCGACAATAAATAAAATGACGAGAAGGATGATGGTTAACATTCTGTTTTTCGCCAAAAAAGACGTGGAGTGTTCCATGACAATTCGCACGAGACGAATGACGATGGCAAACAGCACGATATAAATCCAAAACAGCACATTGATCACAGGAAAATACCCACTGAAATACTCTCCTGCCGCCAATAACAGATCGACAACGACGAGCCATAGATAAGCGCGCGCAGGTAGGCGTTTTGGCCAAAACCCGATGTACATGGCAAGCAGGATAGCTGTTGGCGCAATTAAGTATACGTACATGACTACCCTCGTTTCTTTTTGTGATAGTTGCGTTGACTTGATCAGTGTATCATTGCCAGCCAATATTCGCCAAACCACTAACTTAGAAAGGTAAGGTCGGTTAGCATGATCAGCATCGAAAATGTTTCTGTCAAAAAACAAGATAAATTCTTACTTCGTGACATTCATTGGTGTACCAAAAAAGGAGAGCAATGGGTGCTCTTAGGTGCTAATGGCGCAGGCAAAACTACGTTGTTACAGGTAATTCTCGGTTATTTGTGGCCCACATCGGGGCACGTACAGGTGCTTGAGAAGGTGTTTGGAGAATATGATCTGCGCGAACTTCGTAAAAAAATTGGATTTGTCAGTGTCCAGATGGATGTACGCCTTGAAGGCGGCGAAACGGCACTCGATCTGGTGGTGAGCGGAAAGACAGCTTCCTACCGCCTTTATGACATGCCAACAGTTGCGGATAGGGAATTGGCAGCCCATTATTTAGAAACCCTTAGTGCCACCTCTATTGCCAAGAAACCCTATCACCTTCTATCGCAGGGGGAGAGGCAAAAAGTGCTGATCGCTCGCGCCTTGATGGCAGATCCTGAACTACTGGTGCTGGATGAACCTTGCATTGGGCTTGATTTTCCATCTCGTGAACAATTGCTTGATGCGATTTCTACCATGACGGAAACCCGCAATCGACAACTCATCTACGTGACCCATTACCCTGATGAGATTACCTCAGGCTTTACCCACGTGGCGCTATTAAAAAAAGGCGTAATGGTGGCAGCAGGTGAGAAACATGGGGTATTGACCGATGAGGTCTTGACAACAGCTTATGAGGTGCCCGTTCATGTGGAATGGCTCGACGAACGGCCAGTGATACGCATGAAGAAAAAGTGAGGGATATGCAAGATGATAGAGGTCTGGCTGGGACAGGCGGGAAGCGGCAAAACGACTTCCGTTTGCATGGCTGCAATGGATGCGCAGGAACAGCACCCTGAAGGCGGACCGGTTTTTGTGATCACGCCTGATCAGGCGACATTTGTAGTGGAAAAAAGGCTCCTCGAGGCTTCCCGAGAAGGAGTCCTGACTCGTGTCCAGGTATACCATTTCCGTCGTTTGGCGCTAAGAATTTTAAGTGATCATCAGCAACTGCCACTCGGAATGATTTCACCCGCAGGTAAATACGCCATCTTTTCCGCGTGTTTTCAGGAGGCATTGCCAAAACTTGACGTGCTTGCACGAACAGAGCAGGATTCACGATATCTCGATCGTCTACTGAAATTAATTGAAGAGTTTCAGGAAAGCGGCACTCTGCATGATTTTGTAAAATGGCTGCAAAGTGCGGCACTGTCTGCCCGCGTGCAAGCCAAAATGCAGGATTTGCTGATTTTGTGGAAAACCTACGAGTCCGCAATTGCCGATCGATTTCTTGATCCCTATCACCTGATGCCAACCTTTGCGACCTACCTGTCTTTGCATGCCAAAGAGGTCGCCAAATGGACAGTCTATATAGATGGATTTTTGGGATTTACCGGTCAGGAATGGAAAGTGATCGAGTCTCTTGCGAGAACCGCTTGCAAAATGGTGGTCACCATTGGCATGCCGCCAGCCTTTGCAGATAAGTCAGAGAGTGAATTACTTGAATGGATTGAATTCAGTCCATTTGCCCAAGCAGTGGACGTTCTGATCAAACTTCGGAAATTATCGCAGGATCAGGGGGTGCCACTTCAAATGGGAGCCTCGCCAAGTTATCGCCAAGGTGCTCGTTTTGAATCTCCCTCCCTACACTATCTCGAAACCACGATGTTTTCACCTTCCTCTACTTTCGTTTCGCTTGCGAAGGAGGGATCACAGCCTGGACTTCGTATGGCTTCAGCCCCTCGTATGGAGGAGGAAGTAATAGGGATGATCCACGATCTTATTCGACAAAAAAGACGACGTGGATTTCGATTTCGAGATTTTTCCTTGATCGTGAATGACTGGGAAGCCTACCGGCCTGTGCTGGTCAGGGAATTGCAACGCGCAGGGATTCCTTTTTCTATCGATGAACGGACCAGCATTGCCTCTCATCCATTTCCACGCTTGATCCTGTCTCTCATTGGCTTTGCAGCAATGCAAGCAGATGAAGCGGCCGAGATGATCAAGTCGGATCTTTTTTTATTGGATAGAGACGAAGCAGACCGCTTGGAAAACTATTTGTATGAAAATGGAATGACGCTTGGTGATTGGGTGAAAGAGGAGTCGATGCCCGCAGATGCGGAGTGGCTTGCCATCAAAGAAAAGTTGGTTTCCGCTTTACGTCCTTTTTTTGCACAGGGAAAAAACCATCAACGGTCTGTGGAATCGTGGCTGATTGCCTTGTGGGCGTTCTTGGAACAGATACAAATTACCGATAAATTGATGCAAGAAAAGTCCAGCCAAATGGTCACGTTGACATTGCAAATCCTCGATGATCTGTCACTCACCATGGGAGATCGCAACGTGACTGCTAAAATGCTCTATGAACAACTCTATCATGCGTTTCACAGCGCCACCACCGGATCGATTCCCGCACGCGTCAATGAAGTGCTTGTCACCGAAGTAAGTCGTGTTCGCGCTTTTGAAACCGAGGTAGTATATCTGCTCGGTTGTCAGGAAGGTACATTTCCAAAGCGGGTCAATCCGGATGAACTGTTGGGGGATCGAGAACGCGAGGAATTGAATGAACAAGGGCAATTCATTGCTGCAGACAGTGATATTCGTCAGCAATTTGAACGTTACCGTGTGTATATGGCGTTAACCAGAGCCAAAAAACAATTGATTCTGTCCTACACCTTGCAGGATGATGCCGGCAAATCACGGCTTCCGGCCATTTTGTTGCGGAAATGGCAAAGGGACTTTAGCGGACTGACTGTGGAATCTTGGGAATCTCACCACCTCCTATTGGATGAGGAGTCGCTCCTTAGTGGCAACAGAAAAGAAGCCGCCGAAAACTTGGGACAAGTACTAAGTGCAACGCCTAAGATAGAAGACATTCCAGTAGTCTTTAAGGCAGTGTATCGCATGTTTGCAAGTGGAGTATGGCCGAAATCACTGGCCTTACCATATTGGCTGGGAATGGGTCATACCGCCAAAAGTGATACATTATCTCGTGAAGTGGCAGATCTGCTTTACGGGGAGAAACTATCCGGCAATGTCAGCCGACTTGAACGCTTTGCGGCATGCCCATTTGCACATTTTGTCGATTATGGGTTAAAAGCCAAAGAACGAAAACAAGTGGCTTGGGACGCGCGCAATCAGGGAAATTTTCTCCACCAAGTGCTTCACCAAGTGCAAATGGAACTAAGTGGAAATGAGATCATTTGGGGATCACTTACAGATGAACAGGTTGATGAGGTGACCAGTTCCCTATTTGCAAAAGAAGTGTCGCGCTTTGAAGGAGGACGACTGATTCGGGGAGGTCGCAACCAATTACTCACCATTCAACTCAAACGCACGATATTACGAGCCATGAGAACACTGACGGAACACATGCGGCGAAGTAATTTTTTCCCTTGGAAGCTGGAAGAAAAGTTCTCGTATGAAGATCCAAATGGCGGATTTTTGTTAAAAGGCAGGATGGATCGAATCGATTTGGCGACAGGGGACAGTCAATTCTGGTTTCGCATCATTGATTTTAAGAGCAGCACGAGGTCAGTGGATTTTGCCAAGATGTACTATGGTCTCTCGCTTCAATTATTGCTTTACGCAGGGGTAAGTGAAGATGAATCACCGGCACTCTTTGGCAAAAAGGCGCGATTTGCAGGGATGTTTTATTTTCCCGTAATTGATCCGATTAGGCAAAAAAAGCAGTTTACGAGCCCCGAACAAGCGCTGGAAACGCTGCGCAAGGACACAAAAATGAAGGGGATCATCATAGGCGAACACCAAGTCGTGGACATGTTGGATCGGCGCATTGCCGAGGGCAAAACAGATCTTTTTAACAAGATGCTGAACAAAGACGGCGAGTGGGCAGAAAGTTCCCCAGCAATCAGTGACAACGCATGGAAAGCCTTAAAGCAACTGGGATACGATCACGCACGATCCCTCTCGGCAGCGGCAAGCGAAGGCGACACCGCCATTCGTCCGTATAAGCTGCAGGACGAAACGCCATGCGCTTTTTGCGAACTGCAGTCCGTTTGTGCGTTTGAGCCGCAATTTCATGGAGCATGGTACAGAAGACTACGCCCACTGAAGAAACAGGACGTGTTGCTGGCGCTGGAAGAGGGGGAATGGCAATGACCACCTGGTCTATTTTGCAGCAACAGGCGATCTCCAAAAAAAGTCCACAATTGCTGGTATCCGCAGGGGCCGGTTCTGGAAAAACTTCAGTGCTGGTCGAACGCGTGTTGACAAGGATTCTTGATGATGGCATGGATCTTGACCAGTTGTTAGTCGTCACCTTTACTGAAGCGGCAGCGGCAGAAATGAAAGCACGTATCGAGGAAGCCCTCTATACAAAGACCAAATTGGGGATGAACAAACGGGCAGCGAGCCAATTACAACGGATTGATCATGCGCAAATTTCCACGTTGCACAGTTTTTGCCTATCGGTGCTGCGCCTTGGTGCAGTGGATCTGCCTGTAGCACCGGGATTTCGGATTGCGGATGGCAATGAGGCTGCTATGGTGCTCGAAGAGGTGCTGACCGAGTGGTTTGATGAGTGGCTTATGGCACAAGAAGAACACGTGGATTTTGCCCTGCGTCATGGGGAAAAGCGGGGAGATCAGGGACTGCGCAAGTGGCTGAAGCAGTTGTTTCACTACGTGCGCAGCCAGCCGGACCCGGTTGAATTTTTAGACGAAATGGTGACTTTGTACCTCGACAACGCCAATCGACCGCTGCAGGACATGATTTATGCGGATCTTTACGCGAATCGGGTCTACCTTCAGGTGAACCGGGCCCTTCGTCTCATGCAAGAGGCAGAGCGCATGAGTCATCTTCCTGGTGGCCCTGACAATTATGTGCCGAAACTGCAATCAGAGATCGAATTGATTCGTCAATTGCTTCACTTGACAGAGAAGCGCTCGTTTTCGGATATGTCATCCTGGAAGGAGCCCTTCTCTAATTTGCCTCCTAATCGCGTGGCAGACAAAACCATTAAAGAAAGGATCCAAAAAAACAGGAAAGATGCCAGAAAACTGATCGCTGACCTGCACCTTGGCGAACGAACACCTGGTGTGCTGGAGCAACAGGTGAAAAACGGAATCGCAGATGTTCGTTTGTTGGCCTCTATGCTTGCGGATTTTTCTGCAGCTTATCAAGCCCAAAAAAGAATGCTTGGCATTGTGGATTTTCAGGATTTGGAGCACATGGCCTATGATCTCCTTCGTAAAACCGATGCGCGATCAGGAGTGATACAGGAACTCTCGGGAAAGTATCAGGAAATCATGGTGGACGAATATCAGGACACAAGCCCGCTTCAGGATGCGATCTTGCAACAACTAGCGACACTTGGGGAACCAATCGTCTTTCTCGTGGGAGACGTGAAGCAAAGCATTTACCGTTTTCGCATGGCGGAACCGGGACTTTTTTTGCAGAAAGCAAAAGCGTACCTTGGGTCAGGCAATGTGATTGACATGAATGAAAATTATCGCAGTCGCAAAGAGGTGGTGGACGCGGTCAATCTGTTGTTTGGTCAATTGTTCACGCCTGTGCTAGGCGGGCTTGTCTATGATGACAGTGCGAAGATGGTGCCGCTTGCCAATTACCCTCAGGAATCTGGGATTCTCACACTTGCTGCAAAGGTGGAACTTCACCTGGTGGAGAGCGGGAGGTTGCAAAATGGGGATGAGGATGAGTCAGATGACGGGGAAGGCGCACTGACAGATGAAGAACCTGGCGCTGAGCATGATGACCTCACTCGCGATGACGAGTGGATTCAGGAGCTCGAGAAGATGCAGCGTGAAGGACTTGTCATCGCTTCTCGAATAATGGAAATGATGAACGCGGGCCATGCTGTTTATGATGCTAGTTCAAAAAAATATCGACCGCTGGAATACCGAGACTTTGCCATCTTGCTTCGCGCAGACAGGTCTCGCATAGACACCTTACTGGGCGTACTTCGCAAACAAGGAATTCCTGCAGCAGGAAACGCAGACAGCGGATTTTTTGCTGGGTATGAGATTCGCCTTGCCCATGCCCTTTTGCACGTGGTAGACAATCCTCAACAGGACATCCCGTTCATCAGCGTGCTTCGCTCATTTATCGGGGGATTTTCTAGTAAGGAGCTTGCATTGACGAGGAGTTATTCGAATGGGAATTTTTACGAGGCGTTATGCGAACTAAACGCGAATGAACCTGCATCGGATATTACGGATCGGAGTTTGTGGGAAAAAGCCCATCTTTTTTTGGCACGGTTAGAAGACTGGAGAACGGTGGCCCGGACATTGCCGCTACCGGAAGCAGTCTCTTCTCTTTTGCGGGACGGTGGACTTCTGGCGTATTTCAAGGTTGCTCCTGGCGGTGCGGTGAGAATCGCCAATCTGTCCTATCTGGAACGCATGGCTTCGGTGTACGACAGCGTGGGGAGTCACTATTTTTCCAAATTTGTAAGCTATCTAGATGATCATTTGGAAAACAGCGAGCTTGATTTGGGCGGGGCCTCCGTGTTTTCTGAGCATGACAATGTGGTTCGCTTGATGACCATTCATAAAAGCAAGGGGTTGGAGTTTCCCGTTGTTTTTGTGGCGGGACTTGGCAATCAGTTTAACACGAGGCATGATTCGACGTTTTACCTGCATCGAAAGTATGGGTTTGGAATGAAAGAAACGAGGCTGGATCAAAGGGAACGCATTCCCACATTGACGAGTATGGCGCTTCAGGAACTCGATGAGAAGGAAAGTCTAGCAGAAGAGGCAAGGGTGCTATATGTGGCCATGACTAGGGCGCGAGAGCGATTGGTGCTTTTGGCAAGTGCGAAGGGAACCAACGCTTTGCTGCAACAGGCAATGGACGATTTTTCCATGACTTATGCGTCAGGAAAGCCGTTGACGGATGACCAATTGTTGCAGGCGAAACGCTTTTTGGACTGGTTGTTACCTGCTATTTTTTCAAGTGATGAGGGGTTGAAGTATTTTTCCGTCAAATGTTGGGACAAGGTGGAGGATTTTGAGAGGCCAAATGAGGTAGATAGTGATCTGTCAGAAACCACGCAGCGGTTGCTTCAATTTGATCCTTCTCTTCTAGCACCCACCACACCGGAAGAAGCGTCACAGATGAATGTGATCATGTCTGCGATGGCAGCACAGATGAGTGAAGGGGATGCTTCAAGTGAAACCAACATCTATGCGAAAGTCAGCGTGACAGAGTGGCGCAAACGAGTGAGTGCAGCAAGTGCGGCACATCGTGAAGAAATGAACGAGACAAACGCAGAAGAAGCATCGTTTTTGGCGTCTCCTCCTTTTGCTTGGACGGAGATCAGGCCGCGATTTGTGCAAGGGGAAAAAGGGCTCACGCCAACGGAAATGGGGACGCTATGGCATCTTTTTATGCAACAAATGAAGATTCAGGAAGGCACCCTTGATGAGGCTTGGTTTGAAGCAGAATGGAAGCGAGTGATTTCTGCCAAAGGGGTAGAAGATCAACCAGAAATTCGCGATTTGTGGAAATGGGGGCACCAGTTTTTTAGTGGTCCTCTCGGTACAAGAGTCTGGCAGGCACGAGACTTCTTAAAAAGAGAAGTCCCATTTACGCTTTCGGTTCAAGCCAACACACTGGATGAAACAGCGGATGAGAGGGACAAGGTAGTCGTACAGGGCGTAGTGGACACCGTATTTGAGGAAGCGGGAGAATTGGTGATCGTCGACTATAAAACGGATCGACTGGGTGACCATCAAAAGGAGAGGGAGCTTGCTGAAAAGTACGCGATTCAATTGCACCTCTATGCAGACGCAATGGCAAAAGGGTATCATAAACCAGTGAAAGAGGCGTGGTTGTATTTTGCGCGCCATGACTTACCGGTACGCGTGATCGGGTAATTATATAGAGAGTGCAGGTTGATGGAGATTGACTGATGTGATGACAAAAACGCTACAGGAACGGATGCAGGAAAAAATATTGATTCTTGACGGTGCGATGGGAACGATGATCCAGCGACTGTCACTCACCGCGGAGGATTTTGGCGGAGAAGAGTATGAAGGTTGCAATGAATATTTGGTGTTGACTCGTCCGGATGTGATTCTGGACATTCATCGCGAATACTTACAGGCTGGCGCTGATATCATCGAAACCGACACATTTGGTGCAACATCAGTGGTGTTGGCGGAGTATAGCTTACAGCATCTAGCGCGAGAGATCAACATGGCGGCGGTAAAACTAGCCAAAGCCTCCTGCGCGGAGTATTCGACGAGTGATCATCCTCGCTATGTGGCAGGTTCTATCGGACCGACGACAAAGACACTATCGGTGACAGGTGGAATCAGCTTTGACGAGTTGCAGGCTGCCTACTTTGAGCAGGCGCTGGCGCTGGTCGAGGCTGGCGCGGATGTACTCCTTGTGGAGACTGCCCAGGACATGCTGAATGTCAAGGCGGCGACCACCGCCATTCAGGCGGCATTTGCTGCGATGCACACGAGAATTCCGGTGATGGTATCGGGCACAATTGAGGCGATGGGTACCACACTTGCTGGTCAAACCATCGAATCGTTTTACATTGCGATCGAGCACCTGCATCCGCTATCCGTTGGCATCAATTGTGCGACAGGGCCGGAGCTGATGAAGGACCACGTTCGTACGCTGTCCGAGTTGTCGCTGACTGGCGTCAGTTGCTATCCCAATGCGGGGATGCCGGATGAAGAGGGGCACTACCACGAATCGCCGGAGAGTTTTTCTAGAAAAATGCTGGATTTTGCGAATAAAGGTTGGCTCAACATTGCCGGTGGGTGTTGCGGAACGACGCCAGATCATACACGTGCGCTAGCTATAACGCTCTCTGGTGTGTCACCGCGTAAACCGGTAGCGACTCATACCCCTGCACTGGCTGGAATTGAACCGCTATTTATTGAAGGTGACATCCGTCCTGTCCTCATAGGGGAGCGGACAAATGTCATCGGATCCCGCAAATTTAAGCGTCTGATTGCGGACGGAAAATACGAAGAAGCGGCAGAAGTGGCGCGTGCCCAGGTGAAAAAAGGCGCACACCTGATCGATGTCTGCCTCGCGGACCCGGATCGCGACGAAGTGACAGATATGGACCGCTTTTTGTCCTATGCCACGAAAATGGTAAAAGTGCCGTTCATGATCGATTCGACCGATCCTGCGGTCGTGGAACTAGGGCTCAAACATATGCAGGGCAAATCCATCATCAATTCGATCAATCTAGAAGACGGAGAAAAACGCTTTGAAGAGATCGTACCGCTCATCAAAAATTACGGCGCCAGTGTGGTCGTTGGCCTCATCGATGAAACAGGAATGGCGGTCAGTGCGGCGCGAAAAATGGAAGTGGCGAGGCGTTCCTATCAGCTTTTGACGGAAAAATACGGACTCGATCCTGCTGATATCATCTTTGATCCGCTGGTTTTCCCCGTTGGCACAGGGGATGTCAATTATTACGGTTCGGCGAATGCCACGATGGAGGCGATCCGTCACATCAAAGAAGAATTTCCGCGCAGCTTCACTGTGGCTGGCGTTAGCAACGTGTCTTTTGGATTGCCACCTGCAGGGCGCGAGGTACTGAATGCGGTGTATTTGTATCATGCCACCAAGGCAGGACTTGATTTTGCGATCGTCAATGCGGAAAAACTTGAGCGGTACGCGAGTATCCCTGAAATGGAAAGGGAACTGTCGGAGAAGATTTTGTTTCAGACGGACGAACAGGCCGTTGCGGACTTTACCGCCCATTTTCGCGAGAAAAAAGTGGAGCAGGTGGAGACGAACCGGGAACTGCTTCCGTTACCTGAAAGGCTTGCAAAACACGTGATCGAGGGCAGCAAGGAAGGGCTTATTGCGGATTTGGAAGAGGCACTTGCTACAAGCGTGCCACTAGATATCATCAATGGCCCACTGATGGACGGGATGGCTGAGGTGGGTCGTCTTTTTAACCGCAATGAACTGATTGTAGCAGAGGTGCTTCAGAGTGCGGAAGTGATGAAGGCAGCGGTGGCACACCTTGAACCTCATATGGAAAAATCAGAGTCAGCAGGAAAAGGGAAAATCCTGCTCGCAACGGTGAAAGGTGATGTTCACGATATCGGTAAGAACCTTGTCGACATCATCCTTTCGAATAATGGGTTCGAGGTGATCAACCTCGGCATCAAGGTCCCACCGGATGAATTGATCAAGGCTTACAAGGAGCATCAGCCCGATGCACTAGGATTGTCGGGATTGCTCGTGAAATCTGCACAACAAATGGTCGTTACGGCAGCTGACTTGAAAGCGGCGGGAATTGAGGTACCGCTTTTGGTAGGGGGAGCCGCACTAACGAAGAAATTCACGGACACGAAAATTGCGCCTGCCTATGACGGTCCTGTTCTCTATGCAAAAGATGCGATGGAAGGCTTGAACCTAGCTAATCGCCTTGCTACAGGTGAGTTGGAAAAATCCTCTATATTGGATGAAGTGGCGAATCCATCCTCAGGTTCTGTTGATGCTAAAAGTGATTCGAGCGAAAAGGAGCCCACACGCGCAGATTCAGAGATTACGTCTGACGCGCCAGTGATGACGCCGCCGGACCTCGATCGACATGTATTGAGAAACTATCCGATTGATCAGCTTGTGCCGTATTTGAATTGGCAGATGCTGCTTGGCAAGCATTTGGGGCTTCGCGGAAACATCGAGAAAAAATTACAGGAGCAAGATGAACAGGCGGTATCCTATCAGCAGATGATTCTTGATTTGGTACGCCAGGCAAAAGCGGATGGAGTGCTTGAAGCACATGCGGTGTATCAATTTTTCCCAGCAAAAGCAAAAGAAAACGAGGTATTGATTTATCGTGATCCAAACGGGAAGCAGATCCGCGAACGACTGGTGTTTCCAAGGCAGCGAAAAGCGCCGCATCTTTGTCTCTCCGACTTTTTGCGCCAAACGGATAGCGATACCATGGATTATACGGCCATGTTTGTCGTGACTACGGGGCAAAACATAAGGGCCTATTCGGAAAAATTGAAGGCTGAAGGCCACTTTTTGCAATCACATGCAATTCAGGCGCTCGCTTTGGAACTGGCAGAAGCGTTTGCAGAGCGGCTTCACGCGATGCTAAGAGATCGCTGGGGATTCAGCGATCCACTGGAGATGACGATGCGCGAAAGGTTTTTAGCGAAGTATCAAGGCATTCGTGTGTCATTTGGCTATCCAGCTTGTCCCAATCTTGATGATCAGGCGATATTATTCCGGCTACTGGAGCCTCAAACGATTGGTGTGGAGCTGACGGACGGCTTCATGATGGAGCCGGAGGCGTCCGTATCTGCCATGGTGTTTGCTCATCCGGAGGCCAGGTACTTCAACGTGAATGTGGAAGATGACACGATGATCCAACAGTAACTTCTGAATGTGATCAAGTACTCATGAGAGATTGGGCAGGGATGGCACTGAGGAAGTAGGAACCGAAATACACACTCTACCTACCCAGTGCCAGACCCAAAGCCAATACGTTCAATTTGTTTTATTTCGTGTATTGGTAGTACTGGCACTCGATTCGGCCGTTGTATAGTTTTCTGCGTTTATCTGCAGCCTTTCCGAACCAGCGCTCAAAAAGTGGCTGGCCAGACAGGATGTACATGGACCAACCAGGGTGTTGATTTTTGATTTTCCCCAGCGTTTCGTACAGTTGACGCACTTCATTTGCCTCTCCCATGCGTTCGCCGTAAGGAGGGTTGCCAATCAATACGCCGCGTTCCTCAACGATCTCGATGTTTTTCAGTGCCCTCGTGGAAAACTGTACCAACGAGTCGACACCTGCTCTTGCTGCGTTCGCATTGGCGAGGTTTACCGCTTTTGCGTCGATATCCGATGCGTAAATAGGATGGAGATCAGTTTGCTTGATCTGGTCTCTTGCAGCATCGCGCGCTTCTTTAAACAATCTTTTGGGGATCCATTCAAATTGTTCTGAAATGAAGTCCCGATTTAGCCCTGGTGCGATATTGGCCGCATAGAGCGCCGCTTCAATAGCGATTGTTCCCGAACCGCAAAAAGGATCTAGCAATGCCCTTTCCCCATGCCATCGGCTGAGGATGACCAGAGCAGCGGCGAGAGTCTCCTTCATCGGCGCTGCGCCAGCCTCCGTGCGGTAACCTCTTTTATGTAAACCTGCACCAGACGTGTCCAAGGTAATCGTAGCAATGTCGTTTAATAGCATCACTTCAATCGGATAAGTGGCACCGTCCTCTTGAAACCAGTTCGTCATGTACGCATCAGACAATTTTTTTACTATAGCCTTTTTCACAATTGATTGACAGGCGGGCACACTGGAAAGTTGCGATTTGTGCGATCTACCGGATACAGGGAACTTCGCGTCTTCGGCTAACCATTCGTCCCAAGGCAACGCCCTCGTCCCTTCAAAGAGATCATCGAACGTGTAGGCAGGAAATTCTCCGAGTACAAGCAGGATTCGGTCTGCCGTACGAAACCAGAGATTGCTTTTCACGACTCCTTCAAGGTCAGTTTGAATACGAACCCTGCCGTTCTCCGTCTGTATTTCCGTAAATCCGAGCCTACGTGCTTCATTGGCGACTACTGATTCTAGTCCCAGGGGAGCGGTGGCAATTAGCGTATACTCCATCAATTGTTTCTCCTTTTGCGATCCTTCATGCTATGATTAGTCCAAAGACCAGTCTAGGATAAATTAGGCTTTTGTCAACTTTAGCACATTAGCAAAATGATTTGGGGGCAGACGTATGATCAACCAGGAACTTATTGGAAAGTGGTCCACCCCAGTGGAAAATTGGATTGAAAGGGGAGCAGTTCGCAAATTTGCAGAGGCGATCGGCGACCCGAACCCATTGTATGTAGACGAAACGTATGCAAAAAAATCTCGTCATGGTCGCTTAATCGCTCCGCCTACCTTTGCGCGCACATTGGATTACGGCGTGATCGACGGATTGGTGATTCCTACTGAAGGATTGATCCACGGCGAACAGCAGTTTCATTTTGAGCGTCCTTTGTATGTGGGAGAAACCATCTGGTGTTCCTATCGCCTCGGTGAATCCTATTCACGTTCAGGAAGCCTTGGCAAAATGATCTTTTTGATTTTTGAAGAAAAAGGGGTCACTTCTCAGGGGGAAATTTTGTTTACCTCAAGGTCAACCGTGATCATGACACAGGGGAGTGATACATAGATGCGTTATCCAGTAGGGACCTCCTTACCAACACTCATCAAAGGGCCTATCACCAAAATGGATTTGGTAAAGTACTCCGGGGCTTCCGGAGATTTTAATCCCATCCACACGATTGAAGAGTTTGCTGAACAGGCAGGACTTGGCGGCATTATTGCGCACGGCATGCTTTCGATGGCCTATGTCGGGCAAGTAGTCACTGATTTTGCAGGAACGGATGCGGATTTGATCGATTTTGGCGTCCGTTTTCGAGCCATGGTAAGGCCTGGTGACAAGGTGATTTGTAAAGGGACGATCAGTAAAGTCGAGGAAAAGGAAGACGGGGAGTACGTGTATTTACAGGTGGTTGCGGAGACGGAAAGCAGCCAGGTGGTCATTAAAGGCAACGCGACATTGCGTTACTAAATTAGTGCAAATACGAGGAGAGAGAATTGATGGGGGTACAAAATAGGGTAGCGGTCATCACTGGCGCAGGACGGGGAATTGGTGCGGAAACCGCACGACAATTTGCAAAAAATGGCGCCAATGTGGTAGTCAGTGACGCCTACTTTGAAATGGCGGAAGAGACTGCAAAAGGCATTGTGGCAGAGGGAGGAGAAGCCATTGCGGTCTCCTGTGACGTGTCGGTCAGGCAGCAGGTCGAAGCCATGTTTGACCAGGCGGTAAAAACGTTCGGTAGAGTGGATATCCTCGTCAACAATGCGGGGATTATTCGCGACGAGCTCGTATATAAAATGAGTGACGACGAATTTGACGCAGTCATCAATGTCCATTTAAAAGGCACTTTTCTTTGTGCGCAGGTGGCGCAGCGTTACATGGTTGCCCAAAATTACGGGCGAATCATCAATTTTTCTTCCACCTCAGCCCTTGGCAATCGCGGTCAGGTCAACTACAGCGCAGCAAAAGCTGGAATTCAGGGAATCACCAAAACGCTGGCCATTGAGCTTGGGCGTTATCAGATCACGTGCAACGCAGTAGCACCTGGTTTTATTGAAACGGATATGACCAAAGCAACGGCGGAGCGGATGGGAATTTCGTTTGAGAAATTCAAGGAATACGCAGCCAACGAGAACGCAATAAAGCGCGTAGGGACGCCTTTTGACGTGGCGAATGCGGTGCTGTTTTTTGCGTCGGATGAATCATCCTTTATCACGGGGCAAGTGCTCTATGTACGTGGAGGTGTATGAGCATGAAAAAAGCCTGGCTTGTGGTGGATATGACGTATGATTTTGTGGCGGATGAAGGCGCGCTCACCTGTGGCACACCGGGACAAGCGGCAGTAGCATCACTTGTCGCAAGACTGGAAAGTGCCTATCAGGACGGAGATTTGATCATCTTTGCGAATGATGCTCATGCGCCGAATGATGCTGAATTTGCCTTGTGGCCAGTACATGCGGTGGCAGGGACGTCTGGCGCAGAGTTGTACGGTGAGTTGCACGAATTTTATGCAAATCATCATGGAGAAAACGTGCGTTATTTGCCAAAAACGAAGTATGACTCTTTTTATGGAACAGACCTTGAAAAGCAATTGCGTGAAGCGGGAGTAGACGAAGTGGTTGTGGCAGGAGTCTGCACCTCGATCTGTTGTTATGCGACGGCGAGTGGCGCTTACTATCGCGGATTTAAGGTAAGATTTGTTCCGGAGGGAATGGCGGATTTGACCGTGGAAGCGCATGAATTTGCCATGCGTCAGATGCAAAATGTGCTCAAGGCAGAAGCGATATAGGAGTGAAGACGATGTTACAACTGCAACGCGCGGCGGAACCATTTGTCAGTCCGTCTGAAGTGGAAAATGTACAACCTTTTATCAAGCTTGTCCATGAGATTTTACACGAAAAAAAAGGAGCCGGAAGCGATTTCCTTGGCTGGCTCGATTTGCCTGAGAGGCTCAAAAACGATGAATTTGAACGAGTAAAAAAGGCAGCCTCCAAAATTCGCGAACAGTCCAACCTGCTTGTGGTGATTGGAATCGGAGGCTCGTATCTTGGTGCGAAAGCGGCGCTTCGATTGCTCGAGCACTCGTTTCGTGACTTGTTACCAAGGGATCGGCAACCGCTTCAAGTGGTATTTGCCGGGCATAACATGAGTGCCACGTATTTGGCAGAATTGATGGAAATTCTCGATCAGTATGAAGTATCGCTCAACGTGATTTCAAAATCGGGGACGACGACAGAACCAGCACTCGCCTTTCGGCTACTTCGCGAATACATGGAGAAACGTTATGGTACTCATGAAGCTGCCACCCGTATTTATGCTACCACCGATGAACATCGCGGAGCTCTTTTGAACCTTGCAAAAGAAGCGGGGTATGAGTGCTTTGTCATACCAGATGATGTGGGTGGGCGTTATTCCGTGTTAACACCTGTCGGTCTGTTGCCAATTGCGGCCGCAGGTTTTGATATTGATGTACTGGCAAGCGGAGCGCTGAGGGCGCAAACAGATCTGATGGAGCAGGATGTCTTCAAAAATCCTGCCTATCACTATGCGGCACTTCGCAAAATCATGCTGCAAAAGGGCAAAAGCATTGAGCTTTTTGTCAATTATGAACAGGGACTTCACGATGTTGGTGAGTGGTGGAAACAACTCTTCGGAGAATCGGAAGGGAAAAACCACACTGGGATTTTCCCGGCAGCTGCGGATTTTTCCACTGATCTTCATTCACTTGGACAATATGTACAGGAAGGGTCCAGGCAGCTTTTTGAAACAGTGATTAAGGTCAGAAATCCCCGGAAGTCCTTGCTGATTCCAAGTGATGCGGCGGATGAAGACGGACTGAATTACCTCGGCGGTCGCAGCATGGCTTCTGTCAACGATACCGCGCTTGATGCTACCGTACTTGCCCACACGGAAGGCGGTGTGCCAAATATCGTTTTTGAACTGGAAAAAATGGATGAAGAGGCACTGGGGTATTTATTTTACTTCTTTGAAAAGTCATGCGCGATCAGCGGCTATTTGCTTGGAATCAACCCGTTTGACCAACCGGGTGTTGAGGCTTACAAAAAGAACATGTTTGCGCTTCTAGGCAAACCGGGATATGAGGAACTTCACGACCGATTAACTCAAAAATAGACAATTTTGGAGGCGGCACGCTCCATGGATGTAGTGGACAGCATTACAGAACTCATTGGCAAGACACCAATGTTCAAACTAACCAAATTGGTACCGCAGGATGCAGCAGAAGTGTGGTTGAAATTAGAGCGGTTCAATCCTGGCGGCAGTGTGAAAGACCGCCCGGCGCTAAGAATGATTGAACAAGCAGAAGAAGACGGCATCTTAAGACCTGGAATGACGATTGTGGAACCGACCAGCGGCAATACTGGGATCGGGATTGCCATGGTGGCGGCGGCGAAAGGATATCGTGCCATTCTCGTCATGCCAGATACCATGACAGAAGAGCGTCGGATGATCCTCAGCGCCTATGGGGCCACGGTAGTGTTGACGCAAGGCGCGATGAGAATGGCAGGAGCTGTGCAAAAAGCCCGTGAAATCCTCAAAGATTTGGGCGATAACGGATGGATGCCCGGGCAGTTTGACAACCAGGCGAATCCGGATGCTCATCGCAGACAAACTGCATGGGAAATTCTCGAACAAACCGAAAGGCGTTTCGATGCTTTTGTGGCGGCAGCGGGGACAGGTGGCACGGTCACAGGTTGCGGCGAAATCCTGAAGCAGGAGTTGCCAGCGCTCAAAATTTACGTGGTGGAACCGAAAAATTCGCCCGTTTTGTCTGGCGGCGAACCTGGTTCTCACAAAATTGTCGGCACCAGTCCCGGATTTGTTCCCACGATTCTCAATCAGGAAATCTACGATCACATCATTTTGGCAGATGATGATGAAGCGCTAGAGATGACGCGGGAACTTGCGAGACAAGAGGGAGTACTGCTTGGTGTCTCGAGCGCTGCAGTCGTGAAGGCGGCGATTGATATTGCGAAAGAGATTGGCGCGGGAAAACGAATTGTTGCGCTATGCCCCGATACGGGGGAACGCTACCTGAGCATGAATATTTTTGAGTAAAGGAGAAGCAGAAAATGGATGCGACGATTAGTTGGAAGGGTAAACGTAAATTTACGGCGATTGCAGATTCAGAGCGGGAAGTAGTCATTGACGCGAAACCAGATGCGGGGGGCGAGGGGCAGGGTGTTCGCCCCATGGAGCTCTTGCTGATGGGGCTTGGCGGTTGCACGGGAATTGACATGATCATGATTCTCGAGCGAATGAGATTGAAAATCGATCGGTTGGATATGCAAGTGAGCGGAGAACGAGCCGAGACGGAACCACAAAAATACACGCATTTTACGATCACATACATCGTCGACTCGCCGGACGCGCCACTTGAAAAAGTAGTGCGTGCGGTGAAACTGTCACAGGATAAATACTGCTCTGTGGCTCATTCACTGAATGCTCCCATTGATGCAGTGATTGTATTGAATGGGGAGAGCCATCCTGTTACCAAATAAGCAGTTTAAGTGAAGAATGTATCAATTAGTCTAATGATGCAGGGGGAAAATCCTCTGCTATTTTTTTATCGAATTAGCCCTCCCGATAATCTATACGTTTATCGCATGGCAGATACCGCCACAAGATGGTTGTCCCTTTACATAGGTTAAGTCATGTCACAAGGGAAGGGAGTGTTAGGGAATGTACGGAACTTTTGGCGGATATACACGCTGGGCGGTTGTATTTCTGATCATCTTTGTCCTGTTCTTCCTTTTGGTGCCTGGAGCGTACGGAGGCGGTGCCGGAGCCGGAGCTGCCGGTGGTTACGGCGGTTATTAATGATAAGCAAACCCGGCATGATACTATTCATGCCGGTAGATTATTTCGATGGGTCTCCTGCAGGTTTTAGGCTAAAGGTCCATCGTGACTGTGCAGGTCCATCTCACAATGTGTTTACCTGCGCAGGTAAGGAGGTGTTTGGGGGATGAGACGAGCGGACTGTCAACAATATGTCGGAAAGTATATTCGTTTTCGCACCCCGTTTGGATATCACGAAGGCATCATTGAACGAATTCAAGGGGACCAAGCAGTGATTCTTTCTCCGAGAAGGTATATTCCCGCGCAGTTTGCCACTGAATACTTGGATCGCGATCAGGTCAAACGACTTGAATTAACCCAGGCATTTGGAGGTTACGGCGGGTACACTGGAGGCAGATATGGTACTGGTAGAGGTTATGGTGGTTGGGGTGGATACGCCTGGGGACGCTGGGCAGTGTCTTTTCTCATCATCTATCTCCTTTGGGGGCTAATGTGGTAATCGTCAATTAGGAGAGGAGCGGCTTATACCATGAATGATGGTGGTACATTTGGCGGATATACGCGTTGGGCGGTTGTGTTCCTGATCATCTTTGTTCTATTTATCCTCTTGGTGCCTTATGCGAAAGAGGTCTGCACAACAGTGCCGGTATACTAGAAAGGCAGATAAAACCAGCGCGCCTTTTTATAAGGCGCGCTGGTTTTATCTGCTTTCTATCGCAAACAGTCAGTTGTAAAGGTTTTGATAATCTTCTCTCAGCGAGCGTTTCAGGAATTTGCCAACGGTGGTTTTCGGGATCGAGTCAATGAATAGTACATCATCAGGAATCCACCACTTGGCGAATTGTGGCGTAATAAATTCAAGAATTTCTTCTTTCGTTATTTTTCCTTTTTGTGCTTCTTTAATCACTACGAAAGCAAGTGGTCTTTCCTGCCATTTGGGATGAGGGACTCCAATTACCGCTGCCTCTAACACGGCAGGATGAGCCATCAGTGCATTTTCCAAATCCACAGAGGAAATCCACTCGCCGCCGCTTTTTACCAGATCCTTCGTGCGGTCCACGATGCGGACATAACCTTCTTCGTTGATCGTTGCCACATCGCCTGTATGCAACCACCCGTCTACAAAGGTGCCTTTGGTTCGTTCGTCTTTGTAATATTCGCCAGCAATCCACGGTCCGCGGAACCACAGTTCACCCATGGTTTTCCCGTCCCATGGAACTTCTCCCTGTTCATTGACAATTTTCATTTCAAGTCCTGGAACAAGGAGCCCCTGTGTCGCTGCATAATCTAGTTTTTCATCATCGGTTAATTTTTTCTCTAAATGAGGTTTGAGGCGACTTGCGAGGGCAAGTGGTGTGGTCTCCGTCATGCCATAGGCATGAAGAATAGTGAGGTTATGCCTCTCTTTGAAAGCCTTGATCATTCCGCGCGGCGCAGCGGCACCGCCACTAATCAGTCCACGAATAGAGGAAGTATCATATTTGCCAGGAAACTGATCAAGTATTTGCAGCATTCCTAGCCATATAGTAGGGACACCAGCAGAAACCGTTACTTTTTCCTGTTCGTAAAGTTCAAGTAGCGTTTGCGGTGTAGGAACAGGTCCTGGTAATACTTGCTTGCTGCCGTACATTGTGCACGAATAGGGAATACCCCAAGCATTCACATGGAACATCGGTACAAATGGCAATACCACGTCACTTTCAGATAATGCTAGAGAATCGGCTAGTCCACTAGCCATCGAGTGAAGAAACAACGCACGGTGTGTATAGATGACCCCTTTTGGGTTGCCTGTCGTTGCAGAAGTGTAGCACATGCCACAAGGATCGTTTTCGCTTAAGTCATCAGGAAGCGGAAAATTAGGATCTGCACCTGCCAGAAGTTCTTCATAAGCATAGAGGGGCTTCACACTTGTTTGCGGCAAATCTGCGCTAGACTTATTCGTCATCATGACAAATACCTTTACCGTTTTTAGGTGTTCGTGTACGCCTTCCACAATGGGAAGCAGGCTCTCATCAAATAGTAGCACCTTATCCTCGGCATGATTGAGTATATAAATGATGTGTTCAGGAGATAACCGCATGTTTACCGTATGTACAATTGCGCCCATGACTGGCATGGCAAAATAGGCTTCCAAATGTCGATGATCGTTCCATGCGAGCGTTGCCACTTTATCGCCACGACTGACGCCGAACTCTGACATGACACTGGCTAGTCGAAGCGTACGCTCATACATATCTTTATACGTGTAACGGAAGATGCCGTCAGCCAGCCTTGACACAATCTCGTTGTTGGGAAAGAAATTTCGGGCACGTCTTAAAATGTGGGTAATGGTGAGTGGAGTATCCATCATGTACATTGATCTGTCCCTACTTTCATTCAATAGTTTGATTACTGGCAATAGTATTACTATAACATGAATGATAACGTTTACACCGAAAGTTGGGTAAATATCACATTTTCATTTTATATAAAATTCTTAAATATTTCTTATTGAAGAAATGACATTGACGTAGATGATTTTGCTCTATATAGTTATTTTGTCGATGGTAACTATTGAATCAAAAGGGGTGTCTAGTAGTTTATGAAAAAAAGATTTTCTTCGCTCGCTCTATCAGCTGTCGTTACATTGTCTGCGCTTGCACTTCCCGCTGTCAGCGCAGCGGCAGCGCAAAAACATGCGGCTCCCATTGGCGCCAATTTTAAGGTCGGCCTCGTAACAGACACCGGCGGTTTGAATGACCACAGTTTTAACCACTTGGCGTATGTCGGCGTACTGGATGCACACAAAAAATTCGGCATTAAATACAGCGTGGTGCAGTCCCATCAATCTTCAGACTATGTACCGAACCTGACTACCTTTGCACAGGAAGGCTATAACATGGTAATCGCGGTTGGGTATTTGATGGACTCTGCAGTACAACAAGTTTCTAAAGAATATCCGAAAACCAAATTCTTAATTATTGACGATGCCATCACCAATCGAAAGAATGTGATGTCAGCCATATTCGACACGCAGCAATGCGGATATCTCGTCGGCGTGATGGCTGGTCTCATGAATCAACAAAAACACATTCCGCAAATCAACGGCAAAAACGTGGTTGGCGTGATTGGTGGACAAGATATCCCGCCTGTTGAAAGCTACATGGCTGGCTTTGAAGCAGGAGTCAAAAAAGTAGATCCAAGAGCTACCGTTCTTCAGGCGTTTGCTAATAGCTTTACTGATCCTGGAACCGGTCAGCAAATGGCACTAGCACAAATTTCTCAAGGCGCTGACATTATATTCCCAGTTGCGGGCGGAACCGGTACGGGCGTCATTAATGCTGCTAAACAAAAGAACATTTTTGCCATCGGCGTAGATGCCAACCAAAATTACCTAGCTCCAAGCACTGTCATGACCTCAGCTTTAAAGGGTGTCGATGTTGCTACGGAAATCGCAATTACTGATGCACTTCACAACCACTTCAAGAGTGGTGTCGTGCACTTCAACCTCGCCAATAAAGGCGTGGGATTTGCTCCTCCGATTAAAGCAGTTCCAGCATCCGTATTAAAGAAAGTGGATTCATTCATTCCACTTTTGGTGAAAGGGAAAATTAACCCTCCTGCACTGCTTAGCTCTCACTAATCGCTAACCTCGGCACTAGATGTCTCATGCAACTTGCCGGACAGCGTGGCTAATCGCGTTGTCCGGTTTCTTACTTTTTGAGAGAGGAGTGCCAACTTTTGGCCATACTCGAAATTCGAAACCTTCGAAAAGTGTTCGGCAGCGTGATCGCGAACGACGATGTTAACCTGTCTTTGGAGGCAGGGGAAACCCATGCGATTCTTGGCGAGAATGGCGCAGGGAAGTCGACGTTGATCAAAATGATCAGCGGGCTTTACAAACCGGATTACGGCCAGATTCTATTAAACGGTGTGGAACAACACTTTGCGAATCCAAGAGAAGCAATTATTGCAGGAATTGGTGTGGTGCATCAGCACTTTATGTTGATACCTGCATTATCTGTCGCGGAAAACGTGGTGCTTGGGAGTGAAGGAGGACGTTTCCTTTTTAGGAAAAAACAAGCTATTGATAACGTATTGAGAATTTCCAAAGAACTCGGTTTGCCGCTTGATCCTGCCATTAAAGTTCAAGATCTTCCGGTAGGCATGCAGCAACGCGTGGAAATTGTAAAGGCACTGTATCGCAATGCACGCATTTTGATTTTGGACGAGCCCACTGCGGTGTTAACTCCACAGGAAACGGAAGAACTTTTCGCAGTGGTCAGGAGATTGAATCAGGATCAAATACCTGTGATTTTCATTTCTCACAAGCTGGATGAGGTAAGGGAGATTGCTGACCGCATCACGGTAATGCGTGCTGGCAAATCGGTGCATACAATGCCTATCGCGGATGCCACAGCCAAGGAATTGGCTCAATTGATGGTGGGCCGCGAAGTGGTGCTGGAAACGTTGAAAACTCCAGCACAGGCTGGAGAAGTGGTATTACGAGTGGAAAATTTGAGCGTGCGCGACGATCGGAAAACCACTCGTGTCAAAAACGTCAGCTTTGAAGTGCGGACTGGTGAAATATTCGGCATCGCAGGTGTAGATGGCAATGGTCAAACTGAACTTGTCGAAGCAATCGTTGGACTACGAAAGTTGGAAGGCGGCAAAATCCATTTTCTTGATAAAAATATCACTTCTGAAAACGTATCGTCGAGGATTCAACACGGCATTGGTTATGTGCCTCAGGATCGGCAACGGGACGGGCTCGTGTTGCAGTTTACGGTAGCTGATAATTTGGTTTTGCGAAGCGTGGGAGCAAAACCTTTTTCCAAATCAGGCTGGTTGCAGAAAAAATCCACACGCGCCAATGCAGAGAAGTTAATCAAAGAATTTGACATACGTCCTCCACTTGAGGATGTTCAGGTAGGAAGCCTGTCTGGCGGTAATCAGCAAAAGGTGATTCTGGCAAGAGAAATGGCTAGGGAACCCATGCTACTGATCGCCGTGCAACCAACAAGGGGACTTGATGTGGGGGCCATTGAAGGCATTCATCGTCACCTGCTTTCACTTTGTGAACAGGGAAAAGCTGTTTTGCTCGTATCGCTTGAGTTGGAGGAAATCATGCAATTATCGGATCGAATTGGCGTGATGCATGCGGGAGAACTGGTCACAGTAATGGATGCGAAAGCGGCTACGAGAGAATCGCTAGGGCTCGCCATGACAGGGGAACGTGTTGAGGAAGGAGTTGCGCCATGAGTAAACGAACGCAAAGTTTGGTGCTGCCCTTACTTGCCGTCATCACTGGACTGATTTTAGGCGGTATCATCATGTGGGTATCGGGTTATAAGCCAATTAACGCTTATGTCGCATTGTTTCAGGGCGCATTTGGAAATTCAGTATTTATTGCTAATACGATTGCCGGAGCTATTCCGCTCATATTGACCTCTTTGGGAATTGCTATCGCATTTCGCACCGGACTTTTTAATATTGGAGCAGAAGGCCAGTATTGGATTGGTGCGATGGTGGGTACTTGGATCGGATACAATTTCCCTCACTTGCCTTGGTATATCCACATTCCATTTGCGCTCATCGGCGCCATGGTGGCAGGTGGAATTTGGGGTGGTCTCATTCCAGGGCTTGCGAAGGCATTTGTCGGTGCCCATGAAGTAATCACCACGATGATGATGAGTTATATTGCGATTCTGATTGGACACTTCATGCTAGAAAGAGGTCCTATGATGGCGCCAGGGTATAACCCCCAGTCGCCACTCGTAACCATGTCGGCTACGTTGCCTACACTAGTTAGTAATTCCAATCTTTCTGCAGGTATCTTTATTGCGATGGTAGCTATCATCGTTGTCTATCTTTTGTTATTTCACACTACATTTGGCTACCGGCTTCGTACAGTCGGTCATAATCCTATGGCCGCCAAATACGCCGGCATGAATGTCCCACTCTTTACCATCTATTCCCTGGGGTTAAGCGGTGTACTTGCCGGTCTTGGGGGAGCTGTGCAAATTATGGGAGTCGATCATCAACTCACCGATACATTTTCATCTGGTTATGGGTACACTGCGATTGTCGTTTCCTTACTCGCGAGAAACAATCCAATTGCGATTTTCTTTGCGTCTGTATTTTTCTCTGCGCTTTCCACAGGCAGTCAGGTGATGCAGATTAATTCCGGAGTTTCCCCCAACATGACGGACGTCATCACGGGAGTTATTATTTTCTTTGTGGCGACAGACAAACTATATAGCTATTTTCGAGGAAAGTTCCGCCGATCGAGTAAGGCGCAATCTGAGCAAAAAGGAGTGTCAGTTTCATGAGTGTGCTGGGCCTTGTGTTTAGCAATCCGGAGTTGTACGGATCTACCCTTGCCATGGCAACGCCACTTGCGCTCGGAGCGCTTGGTGGAACATTTTCTGAACGAACGGGAGTCGTCAATATTGCCATGGAAGGAATCATGCTAATTGGGGCTTTTTTTGGCGTTATGGCGGCGGCTTCTTCTCATTCGGCATGGATTGGTCTATTGGCAGGTGTTGTGGCTGGAGGGCTGATCTCATTGGCACTTGCTTGGCCAGCCGTCCGATTACAATCGGATCAGGTGATTTTGGGTATGGCCATCAACTTGTTTGCAGCAGGTCTTACCGCTTTTTTGCTAAATACGGTTTATGGTTTTGGTGGAACGCCAATTTCGACACCGCAATTGCCGCAACTCACCATACCTCTCCTTAATAACATTCCATTTGTGGGGGCTGTACTAGGTCAGCAAAATGTGGTTGTCTACATTATGATACTGCTTGTTATCATCGGCCACTTTTTTTTGTTTCATACCAATCTGGGATTGCGGATGAGAGCGGTAGGAGAGCACCCGGAGGCAGCAGACACGGTGGGCATCAATGTTGTGCGCATACGTTATTTTGGTGTGCTAATCGGCGGGATGATGTCGGGTCTTGCCGGTGTTTACTTGTCTATAGGGATGTTGAACTCATTTGAAGTTAACATGACGGACGGTCGCGGATACATCGCGCTAGCTGCTATGATATTCGGTAAATGGACGCCATTTGGATCACTCGGAGCAGCGCTTCTTTTCGGCTTTGCTACAGCTGTCAGTTATTCGCTGCAAAACTACGGCGTTTCCGCTAATCTCATCGGGATTTTGCCATATGCATTGACGATTGTCGCGTTAACAGGGGTGATTGGGCGAAGCAAAGCGCCTGCAGCTGATGGATTGCCATATGAACCTTCTAAATAAAAATAAAAGAGCCTGATTATGATAATGCAATCGGGCTCTTTATATTTTAGTGTTGAAAATAGACTAACTGATGGTCGGATTGGGGTTGTTATCCCATGAAGAATCGGTGCGTTGAAAATTCTTTCCGACATGCACAAAGCCATTGACAATTTGATAAGTATATAAGTCAAGCGGGCGTGGCGCAGGTGATGTGGGTGAATTCACACCATAATTGTTATAAACGCTGTTGTGGCATGGACAATGGAACCAATACTGGCCCTGTCCTTCCTTGTAAGTGGCCGGAGGATCCCATGACGGCGGTGCAGATTTATTAGGGATTTGCTGCTGATTACCATTGACAAATGATCCTTCAACGTGGCATCCCAAATGGGTGCATACATGAGACATGATCATAAGTTTATTTTGATAAACAATAACGTATACATCATTTGGAACTGAATGTGTATCCCATGCATCATCAATGCGCTCCACAAACTGAACGTGAGTGGGGAGTTTATCATTAAAATCGGAAACTTTCCACGTGGTGGGAGATAATCCTCCTGTTCCGCCTTCGCGTCGAATGGGGTCTACCGCATAGGCAACAAGAGGTGTTAGCAATGATACTGCCATAAAAGCACCTGTACCACCAAGCGCATAGCTGAGGAATTGCCTGCGTGTCAAGCCTTTGGCATCATCAGATGTTGCATTCACCTGCTTTGTGTCTTCCTGGCTCAATTTGTTCCCTCCAAGCATAAAAAATAAAAATATCTATAAATACCTGTTGTCCATTTTACACCATAATTCTTTCAATAAAAGTGACAGCTTTAAGTCAGTTGCGAAACATCAGTTGATGGTCAGCCTAGTGTTGACTTCTTTCTTGCTACCATGGTATTGCTGGCTTGATCGACGGGTCTAACAATAATCGTTTCCAGATTGACGTGAGATTTCCTTGTCACGGCAAACGCAATGAGATCTGCAATGTCATCTGGTCCAAGTGGCGTAACGCCCTCGTAGACAGCATTGGCTTTATCCTGATCCCCGTAATACCTGACATTGCTGAAGTCCGTTTCGACCATTCCTGGGTCAATGGAGGTGACGCGGATAGGTGTACCCAGTAATTCCTGACGAAGCGCTGTGGTAAAAGCCCTCTCCCCAAATTTGGTGGCAGCGTATATAGAACCTCCTGGATAGGCATCGTGCCCAGCGGTGGAACCAATATTCACGATATGACCACAGTTTTCATCAATCATAAATGGAACCACCAAACGGGTCATTCTGGCAAGACCCATTAAATTGGTATCGATCATTTCTTGCCATTCCGCCTCATTTTTTTGTTCGGCAATTTTGGTGACGCCGCGAGCAAGTCCGGCATTATTCACCAGCACATCAATCCTGCCGAACTCTACCATGGCTTGCTTTACGAATGATTCTGCGCTATCAAGATTCCGCACGTCAAGTGGCAGTGCCACCACCTTAACTCCTTTTTGCTCTGCCTCCATTTTCACCTTACTTAGCTTGTCAAGATTTCTTGCACCGATGATCAAGTGGTAGCCCAAATCTGCTAGCGCCAAACTGGTTGAGCGGCCGATCCCGCTGCTGGCTCCTGTAATCATCGCGATTTTATCCAAGCTGATCACTCCTCGTTCATAGATGGAATATTTACACTTTCATTAATATTTATTATACAATAAGAATTGCTCTTCAAACTGAATCGTCTTAGTAAAGACGAAGCGGATCAACGAGGATGTTTTTCTCCAAAATGAGGTGACATAAGGATGAGTCTTCGACGCTTAAAGACGTTTATGGAGGTAGTGGACAGAAGAAGCTTTTCTGAAGCGGCGAATCACATGGGTCTGACACAATCCGCGGTGAGTAAGCAGATCAAGAATCTGGAACAGGAACTGGGTGTTCACCTCCTTCGGAGAGATCAAATAAGTCTTGAAGTGACAGAGGCTGGTTCACTTGTCTATCAGTCAGGCAAAAAAATGATCAGAGAATGGAACGACTTACATAAGGCTTGTGCCGCTTTTGAAAATAAGTTGTCGGGCGTACTTCGAATTGGGGCAAGCACCATTCCGGGGACATATTTACTACCCCCATTGATCAAAGAGTTCCGCGAAGCTTATCCTCACATCGATATCACGATTAATGTGGATTCCTCGGAGAATGTGGTCAAAAAACTCCATCAGGGTCATTTTGATGTGGCGATGGTAGGATTGAATCCCTTGCTGGAGCACTTTTATTCACAGTTTTTAACAGACGATCAATTGGTGCTGATCGGACCGTCAAGGGAAATGGACGAGCTCGCAGTGGAGGATATAAAGGGTCTTCCGATGATTGGCAGGGAACCAGGATCAGGGACTCAATTGGCAGTAGAGGAAGCGCTTTTTTTACAATACGGATTAAAGGCCCAGGAATTGCATTACGTGGCGCATGTCGTGGATACCGTCACGCTGATCGCCATGGTGGAAGCGGGAGTAGGGTTTGGATTTGTTTCGTCATTAGCGGCGCACGACGCAAAAGTGAGAAAGATAATGCAACTCGAAAAGCGGCGTGGATTTTACATGGTATATGCTGAAAATGCTTTACAGGATCCGTTGACAGATGCGTTTACGAATCTGGTCATGGAGCAATTTAAACCAACATAGGCAGGTGCAAAAATGGGTAGAAAAGAACTCGAAAACACGATGATTGAGTGGTTAGGAATTGAAATGATCACTGCTACTCCCGATTTAATTGAAGCGAAAATGCCGGTGGACCATCGAACGCATCAACCAGCAGGTCTCCTACATGGCGGCGCCTCCGTGGCTTTGGCGGAGACAGTGGCTAGCCTCGGTACTTACCTCAACATTGACAGAACTACTCAAACGGCGGTGGGGCTGGAAATCAACGCGAACCACATTCGAAGTGCCAGGGAAGGGTACGTTTTCGCGTCAGCCACTCCCATTCACCGTGGCAGAAGCACATTTGTTTGGGAAATCCGGATTGTCGACGAAGAAAAGCGACTGGTATGCATCTCTCGTTGTACGGTTGCCGTGGTTCCGTTAAATCCGGAGAAGCATAAACTAGCAAGTCCCTCTCAAAAAGACTAGACAACCCCACCTGATTACTTTAGTATATTAGCATGCTAAAGCGTTTGGGGAGGATTTTTTATGCAGATGAACCGCTGGAAGTGGCGGGAACTAGACCTTGATCAAAAAAAATTAATCATGACGAGAGCGAGTGCCGACATCACTGATCATGTACAGACGGTAATGCCGATTATCGAAGCGGTTCGGACCAGAGGAGACGAGGCGCTGATTGAATATACCAAAGCGTTTGATCGTGTGGTACTGCAACCAGGCAATCTGCGTGTGTCCGATGAAGAATGGCAACGTGGCCTGGCAATGGTGACTGAGGTGATGGCAGAAACGCTGAGCTATGCAGCTGGGAACATTAGGCGGTTTCATGCCGCGCAAATGCCTGAACCGATATGGATGATGGAAGTCGATGAAGGCATCATGGCAGGGGAAAAAGTGACGCCTATCAGCGATGTGGCGTTGTACGTTCCCCGCGGAAAAGGAAGTTTTCCCTCCGTGCTGTTGATGCTTGGCACTCCTGCGGTGGTCGCTGGCGTTCCCCGCATCATTGTCATTACGCCTCCCAACGAAAAGGGGGAAGTGGATCCTGCCATCCTCTTTGCAGCGAACTTGCTTGGTATTAAAGAAATCTACAAGGTAGGCGGGGCGCAGGCCATTGCTGCAGTTGCCTATGGGACCGAGAGCGTGCCCAAGTGCGCGAAAGTAATTGGTCCAGGGAATCCTTATGTGACAGCGGCAAAACGTCTGTTGGCTGGGGTCATTGATCCCGGAGTGCCTGCGGGACCAAGTGAAGCCATTATCCTTGCAGATGAAGGCGCCAATCCCCACCACGTAGCGCTGGATCTGTTGATTGAGGCGGAGCATGGTCCGGACAGTGCCTCTTTACTGGTAACGCCTAGCCTAAAGCTCGCTGATGATGTGGAAAAAGAACTCATACAATTAATCAACACGATGGAAAGTGATAAGCGCCGCGAATTTGCGACCACGGTTCTCTCCCGCTACGGAGGATTGGTGGAAGTCAATTCAATGGAAGAAGCAGTCGATTTTGTCAATGAGTACGCACCGGAACACATGGAAGTGCAGGTGCGAGAACCTTTTGCCTTGTTGCCTCAATTAAAAAATGCGGGGGAAATCCTGCTAGGCGATCACACTCCCATCACGCTCTGCAATTTTTTGTTGGGACCAAACGCGATTTTGCCGACAGGGCGTAATGCACGTACTATCTCCGCGGTATCTATTCATGATTTTATCAAGCGTTCGTCGATTGGTTATGTGACCAAAGAAGGATTTGCTAAAGTGCGCGATCTTGCAGCCCGGTTTGCAGACATGGAAGGTTTTGAGACGCATGCAAGAGCGGTCAGGGAAAGGGAGTAGGAGAGTGGGCAAGCACATTAAGGTGGTAAGAGAGACAAGTGAATCTATTATTACTATTAATTTGGACAGGGAAGAGCGGGATCCTGATGCGAAAAAAAAGCTGCGCACACCGCTTCCTTTTTTTAATCATATGCTCGAACATGTGCAATGGCGCAGCCAGACCAACTTTTCGGTGGAAGTGGAACTTGATCACTTTGATTTGGTTCACCTCATCACGGAGGATGTGGGGATCACACTTGGTCGAGCCTATAAGGATTACGTTGACCAGCACTTGGATGATGGACTGGTGGGATATGGTTTTGCCTATGGGACGATCGATGAAGCGTTGACTAGGGCGGTCGTATCGTTTGAGAGTCGTGCGTATCTGGATTTTCAACCAGGCGAGGTGGAACTTCCCGAAGCGGTGGAAGGCATGCACAGTGAAGATTTGATCGCGTTTTTTGAAGGGTTTGTGCAAGGGGCGATGTGCACCCTGCATATTGACCTTATCAAAGGCAGGTCCCGTCATGGCCATCACATCTGGGAAGCTACTTTCCGCGCATTTGGCATGACGCTCTACGAAGCGCTCGCACCTCGTGAATGGCGGCAACACATGACAGCAGGCGTGGCAGGCTCCATTACCATGCGAACAGAGGTCCAATGAGCGGGAATCGTCCGCTTCTGCTTTTTGATGTAGATGGAGTGCTTCTGCAAGAGGTGGGATACTACCGCACTCTTGCGATCACTTGTGCGTATTTTTATGAACAGATTTGCGAGGCAATGAGCATTCCACCATCGCTCCCACTAAGTACCGCGGCAACCTCCATGGAGGTTGTGGAACGGCTTCGTGACGCTTTTTTGCCGTTATCATTACTCCGTTTATTAAGAAGTCGAGCGCTGAACAGCAACTGGGATAAAACGTATGCGATCGTACTTGCCATGCGCGCACTTTCTCCTGAGGTGTTGACAAGCGACTCGTTACAGCCCTCGATATTTGCCGTATTGTCAGATACCTCAGGGAGCGGCAATCACTATTTGCGCCAACTTGAACACATGGTGAATGTGTCGGATCACAAGTTATTTGAACAGGTATATGAGGTGTTTCAGCAGGTGCATTTGGGACCTTGGCCAACGGTTCCTTTTTTGCTTCGTGGCATGATTGAGTTTGATGAACCAATGGTAGAAAAAAATGAACTTCTTAAGACATTTCAAAACCTACAAAATCAGGGCTTTTTGATGGGAATTGGCACAGGGAGACCATGGAAAGAAGTGAAGATGCCACTTGAAGCGCTTGGCCTCCTTCGATTTTTTCAGCCAGATCGCATTGTCACCATTGATGAAGTAAGAAAAGCGGAAGACCGCGAAGGGCTTGCACCTTTTTCTCTTGCTAAACCTCATCCATACACGTATATACGAGGTGCTAATGAGTATTCACCGGATGACGTCTATGTGATAGGCGATTCTCTATCCGATCAGCTTGCCGCAAATGACGCAGGGTTTCATTTTATTGGCATTGGTCACGCCTCGGCATTTTCGGATGCCAGAATCAATCCACATGTGGTCATCGATCATGTGCTTCACTTGCCTTCCGTTTTAGTCAATAATGGAGGGTGAGCGAAGGGTGTGGAGCACCGACAGCCAAGTGGCTTTGCTCTCAAGCCCGAGATACCAGCTCGCAAGGCCAGCCAGTTTGTCGTTTCTCGCAAGTTCTGCGAACAGCATCAGCGTTCGCCGGTTCTCTAACCATATTTCATGCCAGGATTTCTGGTATCGGTAGGCGGTAAAATAGACACCCTCCTTGGCGTTCCATACGATGTGGGTATGAAGTTGATTCACCAGTTGGCTCGACTCAAGCGCGGAAAGCGCTATACTAGAAAGGACTTTTCCTTTTTGATTGACGGTCCAGTCCTCAGCGTAAAAAGGGATACCGAGAATTAATTTATTCGCGGGTACTCCTGTCTTTAAAAAATCATTCACGGCTAGACGAACCCATGGCAGCGAGGCAGTGGGCCCAGCTTTAGGATCTCCCAACCAATATTCGTCATATCCCATCAGCACCACATAGTCAGCAGCCTTGGCGATGGCCGCATGATTATAAGGGCCGTTGTTTGTACCGGCAACATAATCAGGTGGCAAATCGACGGATAGTTGGATTTGATGCACGTGGAGTTTTACGGCAAGCTCATTCACAAAACGTGAATAGTTCCATCGATCGATTGGAAGCAGTCCTTCAAAATCCAGGTTGATTCCATCCAAGTGATAAGTAACGGCAAGCTTGACGATATGCCCGATCAGCATGTCCTGTTGATCTTGGTACTGCAATATGGAGTGGCTAAATGAGCCGTTAAATCCATTGTCCACCACGGCCCAGACCTGTTGGTGATTGTTGTGCGCCTGTTGAATGATTGTTCGTTCAGGTATGCCGGATATCGCACCGTTTGGCCCATCTACATGGAACCATTTTGGGGATAACACATTCAAGCCAGGCGTTTCATTCATGACACTGGAGATATTGGTGGCGCCTGAATCCAATATCCATCCGACCATCAACGGTTGCTTGGCGCTTGTCGTGGGAATCAGTCGTGTTGGTGCAACGGCTGCCGATGATGGTGATTGACTTTTTGACATCAACGCCATGATTTCTACAGGCGCGAGATAAAGCTGAGCGGCTTGTCCAATCGGAGCAGGGAACAATCGCGAAACGCTGTGGTGATTGACATTCAGGATGAGCAGAATAACGGTAGCCACGAGCAGAAATGGCATGAGGTTGCGTTTGATTGTTTTTTTTCTCATACTTTTATTCTCCCAGTGCAGATTAGTTGGTGTAATAGATTTATGAGCGATTCTCGCAATCTATGATGATAGTGAAGGAGTGATAGGATTGACGACCGAAATCGTAAAAAACGTGGTTAGCGGAATCTATCAATGCTCACTTCCCACCGGATTTCCGATTGGTGATGTGCATGTGTACCTCATTCCTGACCAAGATGGGCTGACACTCGTCGATGCCGGGGCTCATCGAGATGATGCAAATGTGTTGCTCCAACAGGCGCTCGCAGACTTGGGGTATCAGATCAGCGATGTCCATACCATCATTTTGACGCATGGCCATGCAGATCACGTTGGCAATGTTAATACGCTAGCCCAACTCTCTGGTGCCCGTGTGGTGGGTCATGAATTGACGCAGACTTGGTTGAGTCCAACGGATGAATGGTTGCAAAAAGAGGATCAATTTTTCCATCGGTTATATGCTGAGTCGGGGTTAAGTGAGGAGGAACAAATGATACTTCGAAAGGAGCGGCAAATGTTTCATTCGGTCGTCCCGGCTTATGATTTGGACGATCAGTTAAAAGAGGGAGAGAAGGTAGGAGATTTTACGGTGTTGTTCACCCCTGGCCATTCTAATTCCAGCATCGCGCTCTACAGAGAAAGGGATCATGTGTTGATTGCAGGCGATGTGTTGATCGATCATGTTTCTTCCAATGCGTTTGTAGAACCCGATCCGCTAACCTTTACCCGGATCCCAAGTGTCAAGTTGTTTCATGACACATTTCACTCCTTGTTAAATCTAAAGTTAAGTCGTGTGCTGTCTGGTCATGGAGTGGTTATCACTGATCCCCATGCGCTGATCAGATTGCGCCTGGAGATGCAGGCCAAAAGAGTGGCACAGTTAATAGACCAGATCAAAGAGGGGCATCATACGGTAAGGCAATTGGCACAGGCACTTTTTCCCGGGAGAATGAAGGAATTAATGCTGATTGTGTCGGAAATTGTTGGCCATCTTGACCTGGCGATTGAACGCGGGTTGGTCAAACAAACGGTGGATGATCATGGAATGATTAGGTACGAAACCGCATCAAACGCCTGAAAAATTCCCGTTTAGACTAGTACAAGATGGCTAGTCGTAGTACAATTAGATTGCAACGGGCCATAATTCCATTACTAAGGGGTGTGCTGCATGGCCGAAGGGCAGAATTACTATACGCAGACCAATACGATTCATGTGGCGGAAGATTTTTTGCGCCGCACCGTGCGTGTAGCGGATGATCCATTTTTAGCCATTTCCGAGTCCTATCGCAAAAAAGGTCATAAGTCTCCTATTCACCCCATGCAACTCGAGGACGAGGAAGAAAAATAAGGCAGGGCCGAGCCCTGCTTTGATAGATTTGAAAACGCTTACGCTATAAATGGGTATTCATGCAATCCACATGTCGGACAATTGGCCCTCGCTTTACCGAGTTTTAACTCCCCGAATTCTCCTCGCCACAAATCAAGATGCCGCAAATGACGAATCAAATGTTCCTCATCACCAAGTAAAATTTTCATCGCCTCAGTGGCAGCAAGTGAGGCAACTACAGCTACTGCAGGAGAGATCACTCCGACTGCATCACAGGATTCTGCAGGACCCTCCATTTGCGATGGGGGAAACAGGCAATGAAAGCAGGGGGATCGTCCCGGGATAAAGGGAAACATCATGCCTCGGCTTCCGACCGCTGCCGCATATACCCAAGGAATTCCGTTTTTCACCGCCACATCATTGATGATGAATCGGGCTTCCAAATTATCCGTGCCATCTAGAATCAAGTCCACGCCAGTCAGGTTCTCTTCCGCATTGTCACTAGTGATTCTCGTCACGACCGGATCCACTTCAATGTGGTGATTGATCGCCAAAAGGTGCAACTTGGCCGCTAACGCCTTTTCAAGGTGAGCCTCCGCGTCCGCCTCTGTATACAATACCTGACGCTGCAAATTGCTCGTCTCCACTTGATCAGCATCGATCAAACGGATATATCCCACGCCGGAGCGGGCCATGTGATTGGCTAACATGCTACCGATGGCTCCTGCGCCAACGATGGCGATGCGTGAATCTTTTAGTTGTAACTGGCCTTTTCTTCCAATGTGCCGAAAGAGAAAGTGTCGACTGTAACGCAGTGTTTCTTCCGGTGTCACTATCTGCATTTCCTTTCTGTCACTGGGGATGCCAATGTTCGTTTTTCGCCCATTCCACTTCGCCGTTTTGATAAAATTCCTTTTTCCAGATGGGCACGCGCTGCTTGAGTTCGTCTATCGCGTATTTACCCGCTTGAAAAGCCGCCTCTCGGTGTGGACTGGAGACACCAATCAATACGCTTGACTCTGAAAGCTCCAAGTGGCCAAGACGATGCCAAATGGCGACTTTGACGCCAGGGAATTTCGATTCAGAGTCCTCAACGAGTTCTGCTAGTTTTTTTAGCGCCATCGATTCATACGCTTCATATTCCAAAAAAAGTGTGGTTTTGTCTCCTGTGAATTCCCTGACAATTCCAGAAAAAACAACGACCGCGCCAGCCTCTTTTCGCAGCATCGCCTGATACATGGCGTCGATGGATAGCGGCTCTCTCGTTAATGCGATCATTTTGCCCGCGCCAAAGGTAATCTCTTCACCGCCGCTTACAGGAGGAATCACCGCCACTTGGTCGAATTCGTCAACCAACGTATCCAAATCGGCATACTCGTCGTTGACGGCAAACCATGCACGGTCCATAATCGCAGCGAGCGGGAGGGAGGTCTTCATCATCGCTTCTTTGATCTCCTGTAACGTTGCAGATTCCTTGTCCTTTATCGTGACTTCATAGCGGTCAGTGCCTGCGGCTTCTGCAGCCGATGCGAATAATAAAATGGAAAGTTTCATAGTACCTCACTCACTTATTTTTTAAAATTATAACCGACCCATGAGGGATTTGCGAGGAACGCATTCTATCGGTACACTTTCAGTAGAACTTTGTCGGCGAGGAGGTTAGGCATGGCAGAATTTACTCATTTCGATCAACATGGCCGAGCGCATATGGTGGATGTCAGCCATAAAGAAGTCACTACGAGAGTGGCGAGAGCGCGCGCAGAGCTTACGATGAATCCGGAGACGTTAAGGCAGATCAGGCAGGGTGGGATAAAAAAAGGGGATGTGTTGGCGGTTGCGCAAGTGGCGGCGGTCATGGCCGTAAAAAAAACATCGGATTTGATCCCTATGTGTCATCCGCTTCCTGTTACCAGTGTATCGGTCGATTTTGATTACCCAGCAGAAAATCGGTTGCAACTCGAAGTGGTGGTGCAAACCGATGCCAAAACGGGCGTAGAAATGGAAGCGTTGACTGGGGCTTCCGTGGGGGCGCTGACCGTCTATGATATGTGTAAAGCGATTGATCGAGGAATGACCGTTAATTTTATCGGATTGATGGAAAAAAGCGGCGGCAAAAGCGGAACCTATGTCCGCAAAGATACAGAGTGAGTAATAGTCGTAGGGAGGCTTAAATGTGAGCACAGAAGAAGCCAACAAGTGGCATGTGGCCATCGTGACCGTCAGTGATAGGTCTTATGTCGGTTTGAGAGAGGACACCTCAGGACCAGCACTGGCTGATTTTATTATCGAAAAAGGGCATATGGTCGCCGTTCGCACGGTGGTGCCAGATGAGGAAGAGGATATTGCAGCCATTTTGCTTGAACTGGTGGAGCAGGATGTTCCCTTGATACTGACAACGGGTGGAACAGGACTGGCTCCAAGGGATGTGACGCCGGAAGCCACGCGCAAGGTGATTGAGAAAGAAATCCCGGGACTCGGTGAGGAAATGAGACGAAGTGGGCTCGCTCACACCAGATATTCGCTCTTATCCCGCTCTCTAGCGGGCATTCGGGCTGGGTCGGTGATTATCAATTTGCCAGGAAGCCCGAAAGGGGTTTTGGAATCTCTTGAAAGTATTTGGGATGTGTTGCCTCACGCGTTGCGGTTATTGCGGCAAGAGGAAGTTTCCCACTCGGACTAAGTTTATTATTTCGGTGGGGGATTGCGAAAGAGGTCAGGACGTTTGACGCGGCCATTTTTTTTGTCACGATAGTAGATAAACCCACCAAGGTACGCGGTGGCCAGGACGGCAATTACAATGCCAAGTACAATGGCCCACCATGTTCCTGCAAAAATCCCGTAACGGATCAGGCTGATGCCGCCGCCAGCAATTAATAGGATGATAAAAAGAACAAGCCAAGAGGCGATGGTTTTCATGAATGCCATCCTTTCTCTAGTGATTTGTAAAGATAATCACACTTTACTATAACGTGAACAATATGTTTGGACAAATTTTTTTGATGAACGGGGAGGATTGATGATGCTGCGCATGCTTATCGTTGGCGCAGGACGCGGCGGTCTGCTCATTGCACAAGCTCTAGGTCGCCAAAAAGAAGTACAGGTGGTGGGGATGGTGGATATTATTCCTGACGCGCCTGGACTCGAGTATGCGAGAAGCCATCAGATACCGACGAACCATGATTACCTCCCATTTTTGGCTCAGCCGTTAGACTTTATCATAGAGAGCACAGGCAAAAAAGAGGTGTTTCTGGACCTCGCCATGAAAAAGGCGCCAGATGTCTCGTTGATTGCCGGTGATGTGGCGAAAGTCGTGTTAAACCTGATCTTACAGCAAGGCCGATTGACTGGTGAATTGAGACGCTCCCGTCAGGGACTCGAAATGCTCTTGAATGCTGCCTATGATGGCATCGTTGCCGTTGATCGTCATGGTCGGATTACCCTTTTTAATGCGGCGGCTGAGCGAATGACGGGATCCGATGCAAAAAGTGCGATTGGCAAACCTGTGCAAGAGGTCATTCCAGGAACCCGACTGCATCTGGTACTCGAAACCGGCCAACCTGAACTTCATCAGGTGCAATCCTTAGGAAACATTGAGATCATTGCCAATCGGGTGCCGGTTCTGGATAAAGACCATCGTCCTATCGCAGCGATCTCCGTTTTTCGGGACGTCACCGAAGTGAGAGAATTAAATAGCGAGGTGGCTAAATTAAAAGAAACCCAAACGCTCCTTGAAGCGGTCATCAGCTCGACGCAAGACGCGATTTCTGTCGTGGACGCGCATGGGCGAGGAATGATGATCAATCCCGCCTACACCAGGCTGACTGGATTATCGGAAAAAGAAGTGCTTGGTTTTCCTGCAGAGGTCGACATCGCGGAAGGCGAGAGCATGCACATGTTGGTACTGGAAACCAGGAAAGCCGTCCGCAATGCCAAAATGAAGGTGGGCTCGAAAAAGCGGGAGGTTATCGTCAACGTGGCCCCCATTCTGGTGGGGGATGAATTAAAAGGAAGCGTGGCTGTCATTCACGATGAATCGGAATTGATGGCGCTGGCTCAGGAACTGGAATCCGCACAAAAACGCTTACGGAAGCTCGAAGCCAAGTACACTTTTGAGGACATCATCGGTCAGAGTTCGGCCATGATCGCAGCGCTCGACACGGCAAAACAGGCAGCAGCGACAAACGCAACCGTATTGCTTCGGGGCGAATCCGGTTCTGGAAAGGAACTGTTTGCGCACGCCATACATAATGCGAGTGAACGGTGTTACAACCAGTTTATCCGCGTTAATTGCGCGGCTATCAGTGACTCGTTACTTGAGAGTGAACTATTCGGATATGAAGAGGGCGCTTTTACAGGAGCTCGCAAAGGCGGCAAAAAGGGATTGTTTGAAGAAGCGATGCACGGGACAATTTTTTTGGATGAAATAGCGGAGCTTTCACCGGGAACACAAGCCAAATTGTTGCGTGTGTTACAGGAAAAAGAAATTGTTCGCGTAGGGGGAACTCAGTCCATCAGTGTCGATGTACGGGTGATTGCGGCCACCCATGTCAATTTGGAATGGGCGATTAACGAGAAGAAATTTCGTGAAGACTTGTATTATCGATTGAATATGTTGCCAATTGTCATTCCTCCACTTCGGTATCGACGAGAAGACATTGAACCGCTAGTAGATATGTTTATTGAAAAATACAACCATGATTATCGGCGTAATGTCCTCGGCGTCACTACAGCGGGGATGCATCGCTTGCATGATTACCACTGGCCAGGAAATGTACGCGAACTTGAGAATGTCATTGGACGCGCCATGATCAAACTCAATTACCTAGATTCCATGATCGATACCCAGCACATCGAAGTGTATGGTGAAAATCTGACCACCAATGTGGTGCCTGCAAGGACAGCAATGTCAGGGAAAAAATTGACTGAAGTTATTAATGACGCAGAAAAAGCGGCCATTTTGCAAGCGTTGGAAGAATGTCGCGGCAACCGTACGGAAGCCGCACAGCAATTGGGGGTGTCATTACGATCCTTTTATTACAAGATGAGCAGGTTGGGCATCTCTTGAACCATCCGCGCGCAAAAGTATGCATGCAATTAATTGCGCCAATGTGCAATTAATTGCACATAAAGTCAGAAGATGAATGCGCTTTCTTAGTCAGGGCGCAGATTTTGTTTTGGCATGAAAATTGCTAATGAATTGACGAGAATTGAAGACACCTAAGGAGGACACTTCCATGGAACTGTTCGAAAAATTAACACAATATGACTATGAGCAATTGGTTTTTTGTCAAGATAAATCTGCAGGACTTAAGGCGATCATTGCCATTCACGACACGACACTTGGTCCGGCACTTGGCGGATGCAGAATGTGGACTTATGCGAATGAAGAAGAAGCGATTACTGATGCCCTACGCCTGGCAAGAGGAATGACCTATAAAGCGGCGGCGGCAGGTTTGAATTTAGGCGGCGGCAAAACGGTTGTGATCGGCAATCCGCGCGCTGACAAAAGTGAGGCTCTATTCAGGGCACTGGGAAGATTTATTGAAGGATTGCATGGTCGTTATATTACAGCAGAAGACGTTGGCACTACCGTTTCTGACATGGACCTGATTCATCAGGAAACAAGGTTTGTTACAGGCGTCTCCCAGGCTTACGGAAGTTCCGGAAACCCCAGCCCGATGACGGCACTTGGTGTTTTTCGCGGCTTGCAGGCAGCCTCGAAACAAGTCTTTGGCACCGATGATCTGGCAGGAAAAACAGTGGCTATTCAAGGGCTCGGCAGTGTAGGATACGGCCTTGGTAAGCACCTGCACGAAGTGGGCGCAAAACTAGTGGTCACCGACATTTCGAAGGAAAATGTAGCCCGCGCTGCGGAAGAATTTGGCGCGCAAGTGGTCGATCCCGATGAAATTTTCAGTGTGAAAGCAGATGTGTTTGCGCCATGTGCACTTGGTGCGATTGTGAATGATCAAACTATCGATCAATTGAAAGTCCAGATCATTGCTGGCTCAGCCAATAACCAATTGGCGGAAGAACGCCATGGCGACAGGTTGCATCAAATGGGGATTCTCTATGCTCCCGATTACGTGATCAACGCTGGCGGACTCATCAATGTGGCAGATGAACTCGAAGGATACCATGCGGACCGGGCGAGAAACAAAGTGGAAAGCATTTATGATATCATGTTGCAACTGTTTGCGATTTCTAAGGAGCACAATATTCCAACCTATAAAGCGGCAGATCGTTTGGCAGAATCAAGAATCGAGAAAATGAAGCAAGTGCGCAGCACCTTTTTGCCCACCAGCCGATCCTTATTGACTCATCGTTAATTGATTTTGAAAGCGAAAGAGGGAATGGCAGTGAGTGAAACCATTGACGTTGTCGTACTAGGTGGAGGAACTGGCGGATACGTGGCAGCCATACGCGGCGCACAACTGGGTCTGAATGTCGTATTGGTGGAGTCATCGAAACTGGGCGGGACATGCCTCCATGTGGGGTGCATTCCCACCAAAGCTTTACTTCGCTCTGCAGAAGTGTTTGCAACGATGCAAGATGGAGAAAAATATGGCGTTTTGGCTGACGGAATCCGGTTTGATCTGGCAAAGGCAATGGCGAGAAAACAACAAATTGTCGGTCAGTTGGAAAAAGGTATTGAATTTTTAATGAAGAAAAATCAAATCAGAGTCATCGAAGGTTTCGGCAGGGTGATGGGAAGGTCAATTTTCTCTCCCACTGCAGGGGCAGTTCGTGTGATGAGAGCAGACGGCGAAGAAGAGATGATCACGCCGCGCTATACGATCATTGCAACCGGTTCAAAGCCACGCGAGTTGCCCGGCATGCCGTTTGATGGAACCCAAATATTGTCATCCGATGACATTCTGGCGCTTGAAACGCTCCCAGCATCAATCATTATCGTTGGGGGAGGGGCCATTGGAATCGAATGGGCCTCGCTGCTGGCAGATGTGGGAGTAAAAGTGACGGTAGTCGAAGCGCTCTCAAGAATTCTTTTTAATGAAGATGAAGAAATTTCTGCTGAGATGACGCGTGTGATGAAAAAAAGAGGCATCAAGGTCATGACGAATGCCCGAGTGCAAGCGGAAGGGTTTGCGGTAGACGGGCAGGAAGTTGCATTGCCGGTGGAAGTGAATGGCCACACAGAAACTCTTACTGCAGATAAAGTTCTCGTGGCGATTGGCAGGTCAGCCAATGTTACAGACATTGGACTGGAAGCGACAAACGTCCAAGTGGAACGCGGAGTGATTGTGGTCGATGATGAAATGCGGACCGCTGAAAAAAATATCTACGCAATAGGTGATGTGATTGGCAAATTGCAACTCGCTCACGCGGCTGCCCACGAAGGAATTGTCGCGATGGAATCTATTGCAGGGCTGAAGCCTGAACCGATGAACTACGACCATGTGGCAAGAGCCACCTATAGCCGACCGGAAGTGGCCAGCATTGGACTCACAGAAGCGCAGGCGAAGGATAAGGGGTATTCAGTGAAAACAGGGAAATTCCCATTTCGCGCCATTGGCAAGGCGCTGGTATATGGTGAAGTGGACGGGTTCGTCAAAATCGTTGCTGACGCAGAACGAGAGGATGTGTTAGGCGTGCATATGATGGGACCGCATGTCACGGATTTAATTTCGGAGGGGGCGCTGGCACAGGTGTTAAATGCTACTCCATGGGAAATTGGCCACACCATTCACCCCCATCCCACATTGTCGGAAGCTTTGGGAGAGGCGGCCCTCGCTGTCGATGGCCGCGCGATACACATATGAGACAGGGAGTGATCGCTTTGAGTCGACACAGTGAACTTGGCCTTCATGATGAAGACGTGCTCAGCATGTACCGCTATATGCTCCTTGCCAGAGTAATTGACGAACGCATGTGGCTATTGAACCGGGCAGGTAAAATTCCCTTTGTTATTTCTTGCCAAGGTCATGAAGCCGCACAGGTAGGGGCCGCTTTTGCGCTGGATCCAGCAAGAGACTATGTGCTTCCTTATTATCGCGATCTTGGTGTCACCCTTAAGTTTGGCCAGACGCCCAAAGAAGTGATGCTAAGCGGATTTGCAAAAAAAGAGGATCCCAATAGTGGTGGTCGGCAGATGCCTGGCCACTTCGGTTCTCGTGAAAAACACATCGTATCGGGTTCCAGCCCTGTGTCTACACAGATTCCACATGCAGCAGGCATTGCGCTCGCTGCAAAAATGAGAAATGAAAAGCTTGTCGCCTACACTTCATTTGGAGAAGGGTCCAGCAATCAGGGCGACTTTCATGAGGCGTGCAATTTTGCGGGCATTCACAAGCTACCGGTGATTTTTTTCTGTGAAAACAATAAATACGCCATTTCTGTCCCCTACCAAAAAGAAGTGGCTAGTCCGCACGTGGCGGACCGCGCCGTTGGGTACGGGTTCCCCGGCGTGGTGGTAGATGGGAACGATCCGCTCGCCGTCTATCAAGTGATGAAAGAAGCTGCAGAACGGGCGCTTCGCGGAGAAGGACCCACACTAGTTGAGGCCATTGTATATCGACTCGTTCCGCACTCGAGCGATGACGATGATAGAGTATATCGGTCAAGGGAAGAAGTGGAAGCAGCTAAAAAAGCGGATCCGCTGATCACCTTCAAGGATTATTTGATGAAATCAGGGATCTTGACAGAAGAGGCGGAGCAGTTGCTTCGCAAGGAAATGCAAGATGAAGTCAACCAAGCGACCACTTACGCGGAAAATGCACCTTATTCCGATCCGGAAGAGGCACTGAAATACGTTTACGCGGAGTGAGGAGGAGTAGCAATGGCAACAAAACTCTATATTGAAGCCATTCGAGAGGCGATCTCACAAGAGATGCGCCTGGACGACAGTGTGTTTGTCATGGGGGAAGATGTGGGGGTCCGTGGCGGCGTTTTTCGCGTGACACAAGGGCTCTATGAAGAATTTGGCGAGATGAGAGTGATCGATGCGCCACTTGCAGAATCTGCCATTGCTGGCGTGGCGATCGGTGCGGCAGCGTACGGTTTAAAGCCGATTGCGGAGATTCAATTTGCTGATTTTATTCTGCCGGCGGTGAACCAGATCATCAGTGAGGCGGCAAAAATGCGGTATCGCTCGAATAATGACTGGCAATGCCCACTCGTGGTCAGAGCGCCGTATGGCGGTGGTGTTCACGGGGCGCTGTACCACTCACAGAGCGTGGAAGCCCTGTTCTATCATGTGCCAGGGTTAAAGGTGGTCATGCCATCGACTGCCTATGACGCCAAAGGATTGTTGATTTCAGCGATCCGCGATCCGGATCCGGTGCTGTTTTTTGAGCATAAAGGGTTGTATCGCATGGTAAAAGATGAGGTTCCGGATGACATTTATACAGTGCCGATCGGCAAAGCGGCAGTTAGACGCACTGGGGAAGACATTACCGTAATCACGTATGGCCTGATGGCGCATTATGCGCTTGAGGCAGCAGAGGAACTTGAAAAAGAGGGAATCTCTGCCTATGTCCTCGACCTGCGCACCGTGTCTCCGCTTGATAAAGAAGCCATTCTCGAGGCGGTTCGAGCAACAGGGAAAGTATTGATCATTCATGAGGACAATAAAACAGGCGGCGTAGGGGCTGAAGTCTCTGCCATTATCTCGGAAGAGGCTTTGTTTGACCTAGATGCGCCAATCATGCGGCTATGCGGACCGGATATTCCGGCGATGCCGTTTAGTCCGACGATGGAACGTTATTATATGTTGAATCCGGATAAAGTGGCGGTTGCCATGCGCCAGTTGGCGGCCTTTTAAAGGTTTCGGAAGGAGTGTTGGAAGTGGCAGAAGTAAAGATGCCGAAACTGGGAGAAAGCGTGACAGAAGGAACACTCGGCAAGTGGCTTAAACAGATTGGCGATCATGTGCAAAAGTATGAACCGCTAGTGGAAGTGGTCACGGATAAGGTCAATGCAGAGATTCCTTCGGATTTTGAAGGCACACTCACAGAAATATTAGTAAATGAAAATGAAACAGTTCGCGTTGGCACCATCATTGCCACCATTGCCGAAGACGGCGCAGTAGCCATAGCTGCTGAAGAAAATAGTAAAGAAGAAGCGGTGATGGCTGCCCATGCGCAGGAATCACCCAATGAGGAAGAGACAACCGCAGCACAGACAGGAAACGGTCGCTACTCTCCGCTTGTATTGCGGCTGGCTTCCGAACACCACATCGATTTGGCGCAAGTTAAAGGAACAGGAATGGGTGGCAGGATTACTCGCAAAGACGTGCTTGCATTTATAGAAAAAGGTGGTGCGACAGTTCCCGTCACCATAGCATCTGTAGCGAAGTCATCACCAACTCCATCAGCACCAACGCCAATCGAAGCGACGAAACCTCTGGTGGAAGCGTCAACTTCATCTTCAAGTACTGCGACATCTACCGCAAACGGAGTGGCGCCTGAGCGCGAAGAGTGGATTGCGGTGACGCCAATTAGAAAAACCATTGCTTCTAGGATGGTGGAGAGCAAGCACGAAGCTCCGCATGCCTGGATGATGATGGAGGTAGACGCGACTCCACTTGTCAAGTTGCGGGAAAAACACAAACGCGCATTTCGTGAGCAGGAAGGCGTCGACCTCACTTTCCTTCCCTTTTTTATCAAAGCGGCAGTAGAAGCCTTGAAAGAGTTTCCGATGGTGAACGCGACCTGGGCAGGCGATAAGATCATCGTCAAAAAAGATGTCCATATCTCGATCGCGGTAGCCACTCCCGATGCACTAGTCGTACCGGTGCTTCATCACGCGGATCAACTAAGTATTCTCGGGCTTGCCAAAGGAATCGCGGACCTCGCTTCAAGGGCACGTGCCAACCAGTTGCGTCTTGATGATGTACAGGGTGGTACGTTTACCGTCAATAACACGGGGGCATTTGGCTCCGTTTTGTCCCAACCGATCATCAATGCACCTCAGGCGGCTATCATGACGGTAGAAGCCATCGTGAAGCGGCCTGTAATCATGAAAGATGATAGTATCGCCATTCGCTCTATGGTAAACTTGTGCATGAGTCTTGATCATCGTGTGCTGGATGGCTGGGTGGCGGGCCAATTTTTACGGTCGGTCAAGAACCGGATTGAAAGCATCGACGATCAATATCGCCTATATTAATGCCGCATCAGCGCTCGAAAGGAGCGAAGCAGTTGGAAGACAACACGAACGCTTCCAAAGAATCTGAACGTCCGTTGCGTAGACCTGCTTGGCTGAAGGTACAGTTGCAAACAGACGGAGATTTTCAGGCTGTTCGTCAGATCATGCGCAGTTCTAAGCTTCATACAGTTTGTGAAGAGGCGAAGTGCCCTAACATTTACGAGTGCTGGTTTCATAAGACGGCCACCTTCATGATCCTTGGCGACACTTGTACCAGAGCGTGCCGGTTTTGTGCAGTCCATAGTGGCAGACCGTCTGTGCATGACCTTGAGGAGCCAGTACGTGTAGCAGAAGCAGTGGTAGATATGGGATTGCGCCACGTGGTGATTACCTCCGTGGCAAGAGATGACCTGGAGGATGGCGGCGCGAGTATTTTTGCGAAAACCATTGAAGAAGTGCGCAAGGCAAAAGCGGATTGCACGATAGAGGTCCTGATTCCGGATTTTATGGGTAATTGGGATGCGCTTCAACTGGTGATGGATGCAAAGCCTCACGTGTTGAATCACAACATTGAGACGGTGAGACGCCTTTCTGATGGGGTTCGTTCCAAAGCGAAGTACGATCGAACGTTAGAACTGTTAAAAACTGCAAAGATCATGCAACCGCAAATTCCCACCAAGTCGAGCATCATGGTGGGAGTGGGCGAAGAGGTTGACGAAGTGCTGGCGACCCTCGATGACCTCAGAAATGTTGGGGTATCCATCGTGACGATTGGGCAGTACTTACAGCCCACTCGAAAACACCTAAATGTGATGAAGTATTATACTCCTGAAGAGTTTACGTTTTTTAAGGATGAAGGGAAAAAGCGCGGCTTTGACCACGTGGAATCAGGCCCTCTTGTCAGAAGTTCCTACCATGCTCACGAACAGGCGAGCGGTGTATTACAAGTGCAAACGAGTAAATAAAAGCAAAAAACCGGGGGACGCATCCTCCGGTTTTTTGCTTAAAAAAGACATGCTTATTTATAAAAATCGCGGTTTTTTGCAATCCACTCTTTTTCGTTATCCGGCACAAAATCCTCCTGGAAAATAGCGGATACCGGGCATACCCCTTCACAAGCGCCACAATCGATACAGGTATCCGGATCGATCAAGTAGGTTTCCCCTGCGTCATGAATTGCATCGACAGGACATGCTTCCACACAGGACGCGTCTTTTGTTCCTATGCATGGTGATGTAATGACAAATGCCATCGTCAATCCCTCCTCAACACTTACTCTAATACCATTCTGTCTAAAGGGTTATGTTATTAATCACAGCAGTTGAAGGTGTGATGCGCCTCACAACGTTTTTTTTATTGATGAGTCATAATAAACCCGTCACAAAATTTAACGGGTAAGTAAAGGAGAAGAAAATCGATGAATATTGAGAATGCAGCCATTGTGATTGACGTCAGGCAATTTGCGCCTGTCTATAAGCATCAAATTATTTTTGCAGCATGGGAAGCCTTAACAAGTGGTGCCAAGATGTATCTCATCAATGACCACGATCCAAAGCCTTTGTATTATCAATTGGCGGCAGAATATCCTGGATCATTCAGCTGGAATTACATTGAATCGGGCCCGGAAATTTGGCGGATCGAAGTGCTGAAGTCGCTCGAGGAGCAAAGCGGGAACGTGGCTAGATAGGAGGGGAACCGATTGGCACAGCAAATCGTTGAACTTGACGTAAGAGAAATGCTAAATACAAAACAGGATCCATTTGAACGAATAATGGCAACTGTTCAGCAATTGACAGAACATGACGTATTGGAACTGCACGCAACATTTCGACCGGAACCACTGCTGAAAGTGTTAGGCAGACAGGGGTTTCGTCATGCGATCGTCGAAAAAGCGTCTGATCATGTGATGGTTCAGTTTTATAAAAGTACGGAAGAGTTGCCACTATTCCATTTGGATAATCGGGGACTCGAGCCGCCACAACCGATGGTGCGCACCCTTGAACTTCTCGATCAGGAAGAAACGTGTCAGAACGGTACGATGGGCGTAGAAATCTGGAATGAACGTGTACCTGCATTACTTTTGCCGGAACTCTCTGAACGCTCATTTCAATTTCAAGTGACAGATGAAGAAGAGGGAACTGTAAGAGTGAAAATCTGGCGCAATCAGTAAGAAAGGGTGTGAAAAAAGTGCAAACACCAGCACGCACACCTGCGGGAGGGATTACCACCAGTCAGTCTCCTCCCTTTTCTCTTCCCATTCGTTTCATGTTATTGGGAATGGTCGGTTTTATCGTATTTGCGTTCGATATGGTGGTGCAATCAAGCGGGTTAAACGGTCACACCACGTTTCTTCCCAATGTCGTCGCATTAACTCATCTGTTGACACTTGGGTCGCTACTTGCCTTTGTCATGGGAGCGGTGTACCAACTTTCGACTGTAGCGTTTCTTATTCCGATCAAAACAGTCGCGCTCGCAAAGTGGAATTTTTGGCTATATGGTATCAGCATTGTGGGACTTATCGTCTCCATGATGGTCTGGTGGGTAATGGGTCTGATGGTTTTTGGGACGTTGGCGGTCATCGCCATCTATCTTTACTCCATCATCATCATCTGGTCGATCTCAGTGACCAAGGTGCGCGGTGCGATGCAATGGTTCGTACTGTCAGCCCATATCTATTTGATCGTGGCAGTTAGTTTAGCACTTTTACTCATCATATCGTTTCTTGCACCAGGGTTCCTCGCCAATGTCTATCAACCGCTGCTTCTCTCCCATATCGTTTTTGCTGCGGGTGGTTTTTTCACTTTTCTGGTGATGGGCTTCAGTTTCAAGTTGTTACCGATGTTTACCTTGTCTCACGGATTTTCTACGTCTAGGCAAAAATGGACGTTGATCCTTGCCCATCTGGCTCTTTGGGCATTTGTTTTTGGCATCTGGGTAAATTTGCGGAGTGTGCTTTGGATCGCAGGGATCATAGCGATTGCGACATTTATTAACCACCTATTTGATTTAAGGGGCATCATGAAAAAACGCCTGCGCAAAAATACGGAAGCGCCGATATATGCGGTGTTAGTGGCTACTTACATCGGGGGATTTGTATTTCTGCTACTTTTTGTTCAGTTGGGAGTGGCACTTCAAATAACTGGTTGGCAGGAGATCGTGACTTTTTATCTGATGGGATGGGTCACCTTGACGGTGATGGGATTTGCCTATAAAATCATTCCTTTTTTAATCTGGAATGAACGATTCAGCAAAAAAGTGGGGAAAGAGAAAACCCCCATGATCGCCGATTTACTTCACCCTAATCGAGCTCGGCCAGTATTGATTGGATTTTTGGTAGGGCTGGTGTTACTTACCGTTTTTTCGTTGATCTCCTGGATGCCAGGAACCATGATAGGGACATTGCTCATCGGAGTGTCATTAGTAGTATTTTCCATTCAGTTGTTACGTGTGGTCGTTCTGAAAAAAGTGGGAAAGGAGCTTTAGGTACATGATTGATCTGGAAGAAGTGAGGGAAAAGCTAAAAGAAGTCTATGATCCGGAAATTGGCATTAACGTGGTGGATTTAGGACTGATTTATAAGCTAGAAGAGGTGGAAGAAGGCACACTCCACGTTGAAATGACGATGACAACGCCCGGGTGCCCAGCGCACGATAACATCAGCCAGGCGGTAGAATGGACAGCGGCGCTTGCATCAGGTGTGGGGCTTGTAAAGGTGGACGTAGTGTGGGACCCACCGTGGTCACCGGAAAAAATGTCTGAAGCAGCGCGTGAACAGCTTCATTTTTAAGGAATGTAGGTGATGATCATGCCAGCCATTTCACTTCAGTTTCGCGAACAGGCGGTCACAAGTCTTTATAAAAAAGAAGGCAGTCATTTGTTCCCCATGGCCAGTCGCCTGATGACATCAGAAGAAAAAGCAGAAATTGCAAAGGAATTGGCAAGTTTAAAGTGATCATGAAGTGGATCACTTTTCTCAATCGATAGTCCGTCTTTCACACGAGACGGGCTATTTTGTTGAATCATGATAACAATCGTCGTATTATGCCAAAAAGTGATATGATCATTTTGTCAACATAATAAGGGGGTAGACCAAAAAGTTGTTCACTGGTACTGCATGGATCCATCCTGTACTCATTATATTATCGATCATCGCCATATTTTTTGCCTTTGCCAATTTCTCCAATATCAAAAAGATCGTTATCGGACGTCCCATGCGTTCGAAAGAACTGAATGCCAGCCATAATAAACTCTTTTGGTTGATAGCATTGCCCATATTGTCAGCAGACCTGTATTCGTCTGTAGCTTATGGACCAGAAGCGGGCATTTCAGAACTGGCCTACTTGGGTCCTGATTCAAAGTGGCTGGTCATCCCGATCACTCTAACGACAGTTGTACTGCTATGCGTCTTGATTGTGTCGTACATTATGGGAGTGATCGCCTATCCCAACGGTGGTGGAGCTTATGCCATTGCCAAAGACAATTTCAAGACATCCTATATGTCACTTCTTGCCGCAAGCGCGCTGCTGATTGACTACGTGCTTACTGTCGCAGTCTCTGTTTCTGCTGGAATTCAAGCTATTGGTTCTGCCTACCCGGGTATTTCCAATTATGAAACGCTACTCGCGATTCTTTGCGTGTTTTTTATGCTGGTGGTCAATTTACGAGGAGTTTCCGAGTCTGCCTCTATCTTTGCTTGGCCAACATTTTTGTTTATGGCAAGCATGCTGTTTTTAATTGGATTTGGCATGTTTAAAGGCACCCAGCATGGTTTTGTGCAACCGACAACGCCGCCATTTGGAGTTGCTCCGCAAGGACTAACTATCCTTTTGATCCTAAAGGCTTTCAGTTCTGCCTCTTCTTCATTGACAGGTATCGAGACCATCTCTAATTCCGTACCTGTATTTCGTGAACCGAGGACCAAGGGGGCCATTAAAGCTTACATCACACTGGGATTGATTACTGGAATCACGTTGACCGGTTTTGCATTTTTGCTTTATCTCAATGGCATTTCGGTAAACCCCAACAACACCATGTTGTCACAATTATTGATCGTGTATTTTGGACATGGGGTCATCTATCAGATCATCATTTGGTCGACGTTTATCGTATTAATTTTGGCTGCCAACTCGACATTTACAGGTTTTCCTCAATTGGCGGCACTGGTCGCGGCAGACCGCTTTTTGCCTAGAGCCCTCACGCTAAGGGGAGACAAACTGGGCTATTCAAACGGCATGATTGTCCTTGCTGCATTATCAGTGCTTCTCATAGAAGCATTTAATTCTCGCACGGATGCATTGATCCCACTTTATGCAATTGGGGTGTTTGTCGCTTTTACCGTTGCCGAAATTGGCTTGGTCCGAAGATGGATACGAGTGAGGGGGCGCTTATGGAAAACTAAAGCAGCGATTAATACGATTGGTGCCATCCTGACCTTCATCGTTGCATTAATTTTTGCAATCACCAAGTTTACAGGCGGCGCTTGGATCGTACTGATTGTGCTTCCCATTTTATTTTTCATCGCCTTATCGATTCGAAAGCATTATGACCAGGTAGCTAATGAACTTCGGATTGATTTAAGCTCGATGAAACCAATGGAACATCGCGTGATCTCGATTGTGTTGATTTCCGGCATCAATCAGGTGGTGCTTCATGCGGTTTCATTTGCGCAAAGTTTACATACGGATGTAATGGCGGTCTATATCGGATTTGATGACGATTCGATCGATAAAATCGAAACCAAATGGCGGGATTGGGGAGACCCCTGCCGACTCGTCACCATCAAGAGTGAATACCGCTCCATACTATATCCAGTGTCACGGTTTTTGTCGCGAGTTGAAAACTGGGAAGGCGGTAAGCCGGATCATATCCACGTCATCATTGCTCAGTTTGTGCCTAAAAAATGGTGGCATTTTGGGTTGCACAACCAGACATCTTTGATGATCCGAACTTGGCTGTTGCGCCATAAAGACGTGGTCGTAACCACATTGCCCTATCACTTACGCAAATAAAACTTATTTATGGTCATCGTCGCCATTTACGCGGTTCTCTCCAATGATTTTCGCAGTGTTTCCAGAACTGGAGTGTTCCTTGACGATGTTGCGGTATAAGCCAATCGCTTCCTGCAATTGAGAATTGACGCCATGACCAATGGTAACAAACTTGATGGCAAGCGGTAAAAATTCACCATAGTGTGATTCCATGAAATCTCTCAGGTTTTCGAGCGCGTTATCGCGCTCCCTTACTGATTCTAATTGAATCGCAGCATGAAATTTTGATTTTATCTCTTTTAGGAATCTATCTTCCATCCTTATTCCCTCGCTTTTTTACTAAGCTTCTGTGGCGAGAGCGACGCCCGCGAACTGGCTGTAGTAAAGTTCGTGATAAAAACCGTTTTTGGCGAGTAGTTTCTGATGTGTGCCTTGTTCGATCATCCTGCCGTTTTTCATGACTAAAATAGTATCTGCATCGCGAATCGTCGATAACCTATGCGCGATGACAAAACTGGTTCGCCCCTTCATGAGCGTACTCATCGCTTTTTGAATGGACACCTCTGTCCTGGTGTCGACGCTGCTCGTCGCCTCATCGAGAATGAGAATGGGAGGGTCGGCGAGAATCGCGCGGGCGATCGTCAGGAGTTGTTTTTGCCCTTGCGAAATGTTGGATGCTTCCTCGTTCAGCACGGTGTCATAGCCTTCGTGCAATGTCCTGATGAAGTGGTCCGCGTGTGCTGCCACTGCTGCCTGCACGATGTCTTGTTCGCTTGCACCGAGGCGACCATATGCAATATTGTCCCTGATGGTACCGTGAAACAACCAGGTATCCTGCAATACCATGCCAAATAAGCTTCTAAGCTTCCCTCTTTGCAATTTGGTGATGTCTACACCATCGATGGTGATCTTGCCGCCATCTAGTTCATAAAAGCGCATCAACAGGTTGACGAGGGTGGTTTTTCCCGCACCTGTGGGGCCAACAATGGCGATGGTCTGACCGGGGAGTATGTCCATGAATAGATCATTGATCACCGGATTGTCTTTTTCATAGCCAAAGGTGACATGATCAAAACCAACCTGACCAGATGGATCCTCCATGGACAGGAGTGATTTTTCATCCTCCGTTTCTTCCGGTTCATCGAGAATTTCAAACACGCGCTCTGCCGAGGCCATCGTAGACTGAATGATGTTGGCAATGCTAGAGAGTTGGGTGAGCGGTTGGGAAAATTGCCGCGCATACTGGATAAAAGCGAGCACATCACCGATGTTGATGACGCTTTTTGTCACTAAGATTCCGCCGATGACACTGACGAGCACAAATCCCAAATTGCCAATAAAATTCATCAGCGGCATGATGATGCCGGACACAAATTGCGCTTTCCATCCCGCTTCATACAATTCTTCGTTGATTTCGTGAAAACGATGGACAGATTTTTTTTCATGACCAAACGCTTTGACGATGACATGCCCTGTAAACATTTCCTCCACATGGCCGTTCAGCGTTCCAAGTGTTTTTTGTTGCGCCATAAAATACCGTTGTGATCTCGATGCAATCATTCGAATGATGATGAAGCTTAGAGGCAGAGTGAGAAAAACCACCACCGTCATGAGGGGACTGATCGTCAGCATCATGACAATCACGCCGATAAAGGTGATCACGGAAGTAATTAACTGCGTGAGGCTCTGCTGAAGTGTATTGCTGATATTGTCAAAATCATTGATAAAACGGCTCATGATGTCGCCATGAGGATGCGAGTCAAAATAGCGCAGCGGCAATCGGGATAGCTTGTCATTGACCTGTTTTCGGATGGTGTACACCGTTTTTTGCGCCACGCCTGCCATCAAGTATTGCTGCACGAAACTGAATAAGGAACTGAAGACGTAGACGCCAAAAAGCAAGAGCACATCGCGAATGAGCGCCGGAAAATTCACACTGTTACCGCTATGATCACCAAATTTACTCATAATGCCAGGGGCGAGCACATTGGTCGCGTTCGCAAGAAGTTTAGGGCTGATGATCGTGAAGACCGTGCCAAATACGGCGGCGATGAAAACGGTGAGTAATAGCCATGCATGCGGCTTAAAGTAGGCAATGAGCCGATATAACGTCACTTTGAAATTTTTCGCTTTTTGCACCGGCATCCCCATCGTGCCCGGACCTCCAAAAGGTCTGGGCCCATTGCCTCTGTCCATGGGAGTCTGAGTGGACGTTACGTTTCTACGCGCTTCCATTAGGCGATTTCCTCCTCTGACAATTGGGATGTCACAATTTCGCGATAGACAGTACATGTATTCATCAGTTCCTGGTGTTTGCCAATTCCCGCAATCCGGCCATCATCTAGCACAATGATCTGGTCTGCATCCATGATGGTGCTGACCCGTTGGGCAACGATTAGTACGGTGGATTGATTAGTTTCCGCTTTTAATGCTGTACGCAGCTTCGCATCGGTGGTAAAGTCGAGCGCCGAAAAACTGTCGTCAAACAGGTAAATGAGAGGACGGCGCACGATGGCTCTTGCGATCGAGAGGCGCTGTTTTTGTCCTCCTGATACATTGGTCCCGCCTTGGGAGATGTAGGTATCCATACCATCTTGCATCCCATCGATAAACTCTGTCGCTTGTGCAACCTCTGCCGCATGCCTTATCTCCTCATCTGTCGCGTCCTCTTTTCCATAGCGAATGTTGTCCGCGATGGTTCCCGAAAAAAGCACCGCTTTTTGGGGCACATAGCCGATCATCGATCGCAACTCTTCTTGGGAAAGTTCTCGGATATCCATATGGTCAATGAGAATAGAACCGCTGCTACTATCGTAAAACCTGGAAATTAGGTTGATTAATGTCGATTTTCCAGCGCCGGTTCCGCCGATGATCGCCGTAATTTGACCTGGTGCTGCACGAAAGCTGATCCTCTCAAGCGCAGGTTTTTCCGCTCCCGTATAGTTGAAAAATACGTTTCGGAATTCTACCAATCCTATTCGTTCGGTATCTTTGACAGTCAGTAAAGCATCATGGTCATTGACCATTGGCATCAAATCCAGCACTTCATTGATTCTCGTCGCTGATGCGGAGGCCCTTGGTATCATGAAAAACATCATGGAGACCATCATCACCGCGAATAAAATTTGCATCACGTACTGTAAGAATGCCATCAAATTGCCAATGAGCATGGCCCCATCATTGATGCGGATGCCGCCAAACCATAGAATTGCCAGCGTGGAGAGGTTAATGATCAGCATCATGAGGGGTTGCATAGAGGCCATGATTCGGTTGACTCTGGTTGCGGTATCGGTCAAGTCAAAATTGGCCTCGTCAAAGCGATTTTTTTCATAATCGATTCGATGAAATGAACGGATAACACGGATGCCCATCAGATTTTCTCGAAGCACTCGATTGAGCCGGTCAATTTTGAATTGCATGGCTCGAAAGAGGGAAATTCCTTTTCTTAACACCGCATAAATCGTAAGGGCAAGAATGGGGATGATGACGACGATCACCAGCGACAACTTCGCGTCTGTGAGAACCGCCATGATGATACCACCGATCGCCATCATTGGCGCCATGACCAACATGCGCAGTGACATGTTGACAAATTGCTGTACCTGGGTGATGTCGTTGGTGGTTCGCGTAATCAGCGAGGCTGTCCCTATCTGGTCAAATTCGTGTAGAACGAAGTCTTCCACATGGGCAAATAACTTAGCACGCAGGGTTTTGCCAAAGCCAGTCGAAATTCTGGCGGCTAGCCAACTGGCAGTGATGGAAAAAAGCACTCCGACCACGGTCACCAGCAGCATAAAACCGCCGATGCGGATAATATACGGGATGTCCACTTTAGCAATTCCAGTATCGACAATGTCAGACATCAGATTGGGAAGATAAAGACTGGAGAGCGATTGCAAAAAAATAAACACCAGCACCATGATGATAGAAATTCGGTAGGGTTTTAGGAGTTTGAGTAATCGGGTCATAGGGTCCCTTCTCACTAGTGGATTAATCAATTACTAAATTATATTAAATCATGCAACGAGCAGGTAAGACCACCAAAAAAGCAATGAATCACGAAATACTTTTATCCATAAAAAATGGACTGCCCTGACGCGCAAAGGACAGCCCTTGATAACGTTGTGATTACTTGGCAAATACCAACTGATCAATTTGTGCAATAAACGGTTGCGTTCTCACCCAACTTGATGCAGGCGTCTGTGCAGGATTATAAAACACCAGTGCACCTGGTACGATGTCCTCGCCATTATCCAGCACATCCTTTGCAGCCTGAATACTGCTTGGCGATGGGGTGGAATAGATAAAACCATTGGCAACGCTGGTAAACTGGTAGTGGCCACTATTTACCTGAAAAACTACTTGTTGTACTGTGCTACCATAACCGTCATTCATTCGGTGAAGAATGACATCGCCGACTGCGATCTGTGCCTGCAATGTTTCTCCGGTCGCTTCTGCGTTGATGGCGTGTTCCATCCAGTACAGATTTTGCTGCGCAGTAGAAGAAGATGATCCACTTGACTTGGTTACTGTGGCAGGCGTTGTTCCCGGCAGTTGTAGGACGCTGCCTACGATTAAGTCGTTGGGGTTAATTGACGGATTGGCGGCAGTGAGTGCCTGAACCGAAACGCTATTTTCATTTGCGATGATCCACAGCGTGTCGCCAGGCTTTACGGTGACTGTGTTCATGGGGAGTTGCAAAACAGTACCGACGAGCAGGTCATTGGGGTTTACTTTGGGATTGGCGGCAAGAAGGGCCTGAAGCGAAATCCCGTTCGTCTTCGCGATGGTCCACATGGTGTTTCCGGGCTCTACAGTAGTCGTATTACTTGCAGCCATCGCTGGCAAGGCGCTAGCACCAATCAGCCACAGCGTAGTAAAGATCGAGAAATACAGTTTGCGCATCGTATCATCCTTTCATTATACCCACTCGTCGGTTGCATTCCCCATTTTGGTTTCGGTAAGTATAGCATGGTGAATCATCTGATTGGGAATCCAATTTTTGGGTCGCAAGGATGATATATCGAATCATCTTGCTGTAACAATATTCAGTTCTATCAGAAAAATCGATATACTTTATCAGGATTATCGTATGACGCATGGTAGTATTTGTGGTATAACTAACTAACTTAGAGTGCTAACCTTCGTTGGTTTCACTTAAAGATGGGAGGTAAATAAATGTTTACACGCGCAATTGTCAGAAAAATTGGAAAAAAAATTGTCAATGGGCTCACAACTGCTAATTTGGGGTTACCAGATTACGACACTGCACTTAGACAACACAATGACTATATAGAAGCTTTAAAAAAATGTGGAGTGACTGTGACTGTTTTGGACCCCGATGAGCAATATCCTGATTCAACATTCGTAGAGGATACGGCCATTGTCACAGAAAGATGCGCAGTGATCAGCAATCCAGGAGCGCCTAGTCGAAACGGGGAAATTGTACACATGAAAGAGGTGCTGCGAGAATTTTATCCACAACTTGAGCAAATTCAATTTCCAGGCACGCTTGATGGAGGAGATGTACTGCAGGTTGACAATCATTTCTATATTGGTGTTTCTGAACGAACAAATCACGAAGGGGCAGAACAATTAGCTGCTATTTTGGAAAAATACGATTATACCTCTACGTTGGTTCCATTAAAGGATTACTTGCATTTAAAAACGGGAATTGCGTATTTGGGGAATTCCGACTTAGTAGTGGCAGGGGAATTTTCAGAACATGAGGTTTTTCATGAATTTCATAAGATTTATGTAGATGCTGATGAAGAATATGCCGCAAATTGCATTCGAGTAAACGATTATGTGATCCTTCCCCAAGGATATGAAAAAACTGCAAAAAAAATATCGGATGCTGGATATTCGCTAATTGAATTGCCAATGACAGAATTTAGAAAATTAGATGGGGGGTTAAGTTGTTTGTCTTTAAGATTTTAGTATAAGAATGGGAGGGATAAAAATGGCAGAAATAAATGTACAACAATCAGATGCTCAAAATGCTAACAGACAATATAGGCATGTCATGAGCCGGTATGATTTGACGATGCTCAGCATGGGCGGTGTGATTGGTTCTGGATGGCTGTTTGGAGCCATGTACAGTGCTCAGTATGCTGGACCCGCAGCGATATTGGCCTGGTTAATCGGCGGAATTCTCATGATGATTCTTGCGCTTCCTTTCATTGAATTGTCTTCGATGGTACCAGAAGCAGGCGGGGTAATACGTTATCCGCAAATGTCACATGGTTCTCTTGTATCTGTGACTGCCGCATGGGCAATGTTTGTGGCTTATGCACTGACTCCACCCATCGAGGCTGAAGCGGTGGTACAATACGCATCAGGCTATATTCCCGGGTTATTCGTTAATGGTTCGTTAACTTCATCAGGTTTAGTGATCTCGGCAATTCTTGTTATCCTCTTTTTTCTGCTTAATTATTTCGGTGTTCGTTTGTTTGCTAAAACAAATACCATAATCACAACAATTAAAATCATTGTGCCTGTGGTGACGATGGCTGTTTTATTAATCGCTGGACTTGTTCATCATGGTGGCGTTAACTTGACGAATCCCACTACTGGAGGCTTTATGCCGTATGGTTTTCATGGAGTCCTAGCAGCTATATCCGTGGGAGGTATTGTTTTTTCCTATTCGGGATTCAGACAAGCGCTGGATATGGCAGCAGAGGGGAAAAACCCCAAAAAAGACGTGCCCATAGCGATTTCAACAGTATTGATCACCGCAATTATTCTTTACGTATTATTGCAACTGGCATTTATTGTGGCAGTAAGCGCATCCAGTTTGGGGCATGGTTGGGCTAACGTTAATTTTTCTTCTCCATTTGCTCAATTGGCTGCCTCATTAAACATTGGCTGGCTTGTCATTGTATTGTATGGCGATTCTATCGTGTCACCAGGAGGATCAGGACTGACTTATACGGGAACTCAGTCGCGAATTTATTATGCGATGCCAAAAAATGGTTATGGACCTAAGTGGTTGCTTACACTGAATAAACATGGTATCCCGATCTATGGTCAAATTGTAGCGCTTGTCTTTGGTTTAGCAGGGCTCTTGCCTTTTCCATCATGGGGAGCGATGGTTTCCATCTTAACAGCGACTTTACCGATGAGTTATGCGCTCGGCGGATCTTCGCTCATGGTCATGCGCAAAACAGCACCGGAGGTTCATCGAGGTTACTCTCTTGGGAAACAAGCCAATTGGATTGCACCCGCTTCTTTTGCAGTCGGTTCGCTACTGTTTTATTGGTCTGGATGGCCCATTGTATGGCAAATTGATGCGGTCATTTTAGTCGGGATCATTATTTATTTTTATTACTTTTTCAAGAACCACCTTCCCAAAAGAGATCTTAAGGCAGGACTATGGTGGTTGGTGTATTTAGCCGTGATGATGGGATTAAGCTATCTGGGGTCATTTGGGAAAGGTAAGCAGTTGATTCCTTTTCCCTATGATAGCATTGTCGTCATCATAATTTCTTTAGCATTTTATTTTTGGGGTGTTACTTCCGGATACGAAACTCAGACACTTAAAGATTTTAAGCAAGGTATCGATTTGGATTACGAAGAGTAGTCTGTCGGGCTGCCATCAATACCAATGACTAAGCACTCAACCGGTCCATCTCAGTTTTGGGACGGTTGAGTGCTAATTAAATAAACCGCTCTTGCAACAAAGTGATGAACTCTGTTGCGGCAGGGGACATCCATTTATTTCGGTTCCAACAAATTTGCGACTCGATGATAGAAGTCGAGTCAGACCATTCAATAGCGATTAATTCTTTGTTTTCAGTTTCACGCGTCACTGCCATTTCAGGAAGAAGTGCGATCCCGATGCCTGCGATCACGCTTTGTTTAATTGCTTCAACACTGGAAAACTCAATCGTTGAAGTAAGACGAACTCCATTTTCAACCAAATATTTTTCAAAGAGTGACCGATAACTTCCTGGTTCTGGGTACAAAATCGTTTCGCCCTCTAGGTCACATGGATGTATTTGAGTTTTGATCGCCAGACTGTGAGAAGGATGTACAAGAATCATTAATTTTTCTGCGCTTAGTGGCTGAATAACCAGTGTTTCATCCTCTGTAGGTTTGTCCATTAGTAATGCCAGGTCTAGAAGTCCAGCTCGCGTTTGATCTCTAAGGTCATTGCTGACTCCTATATAAAATGTCAAACTTACTTTTGGATAGCGCAATTTAAACTCTCTAATAATTGGGGAGAGTTTGTAAGCGCATAAACTTTCTACACTTCCTACCGTAAGGCGCCCACTGGGTTCCAATCCTTGTGGAACCTCTGTGTGTAAGTCATCGACGAGTTTTAAAATTTCCTTTGCATATTTAAGCAGTCGCTCCCCTGGGTTAGTTAAACCCAATTTAGCACCCATTCTGTCAAATAGCGGTACACCAAGTTCTTTTTCAAGTGCTTGGATATGTGCTGTCACACTTGATTGTGCGTAATTTAGCCTTAGTGCAGTGCGTGTAAAGCTTAATTCCTCCGCCAATGTACGAAAAGTATCAAGGTGTTTCAGTTCCATATCCTCACTCCATTATCAGTTGAATCGATATATCTCATCGATATTATCGCATGACGCGATACCATTTTCATGATAAATGTATTAGTGACATCAAAAAAAAGGTGGGGTCATCAGTGCGTTGGCATAATCCTCAGATTATTCGAGATTTGATTATCGAATTGACAAGTACTCCGAGTATATCTGGAACGATTCAAGAACGGGATATGGCGGATAAAATTTATCGTCTACTTCATGCATACGATTATTTTCAATTGCATCCTGAACAGTTAAGAAAGCATCCTATCCCTCATGATAAACTTTCACGCGATGTAATTACCGCTCTATTAAGAGGCAACAATGCTTCGAATAAAACGATTGTCATGCTTAGCCATTACGATGTGGTAGGGATTGAAGATTTTGGGCGCTTTAAGTCAAACGCATTTCACCCGGAGGCATTAACCTCACAATTGCGAACGGAAAGTAGTGATGTACTAGATAAAGACGCCTTCACAGATTTGATGTCTGGAAAATGGCTTTTTGGTCGCGGAGTAATGGATATGAAAGCTGGTCTGGCTATTCAAATTGCCATGATGGAGCACTTTTCAACGCTGGAAGATTTTAGTGGCAATTTGCTTCTCTTGGCTACTCCTGATGAAGAAACTAACTCTGAGGGCATGCTCGAAGCAGTTTCAATTCTTAACCATTTGAAGGAACAATATCAGTTGGACTATGAATTGTGCATTTGTTCAGAAGCGAATTGGTCATCATTTCCTGGGGATGATGCAAAATACATTTATACTGGTTCAGTAGGTAAGCTACTGCCAATGGTCTTCAGTGTGGGGACATCCACCCATGTCGGTGAACCTTTACGAGGTGTAAACGCAGCTTGGATGTCGGCAGAAATCGTAAATAGAATTGAACTTTCCACTGATTTTGTGGATGAGTTGGATGGGGAATATTCACCGTATCCAACGTGTTTGGATGCCCGTATCATAAAAGATCGATATAATGTTCAGACGCCAAATCTTGCTTATGCAATGTTTAATGTGTTAACTCTCAAACAGTCTCCTAAGGACGTATTATATAAATTAAGAGATGTAACGAATCAAGTGGCTGATAAAATATATCGGCGCATTGTAGAAAGGAATCGTACTAACGGCGATCATTCAAGCCAAGGAGATAAATTATCTCATGTGCGCCCTAAAATTTATAGTTACAGCGAATTGTATCAAAAAGGTGTTGAATGTTTTGGCAATGAGTTTGTCCAGAATATAGATGAGGAGATGAATAGCTTTTTAGAGACGCAGACCGATCCGCGAATCGCTACTGTACAACTAGTCCAGCGCGTGAGTAGCTTTTTTGTAGAAGAAGCACCGTTTTTCGTTTTGCTGTTCGCTCCTCCTTATTACCCTCATGTATATCTAGATGATTTGCATGATCAACGGATTCAGGCCGTTGTGGAAAAGGTTCATCAGGATGCACTTCAGGAAGATGACAATGTTCGCATAAAAAGATTTTTCCCAGGATTGTCTGACGTCAGTTATTGTCGTATTCGCGATGCTGACCGCATAATGGAAACGTTGAAACCAAACATGCCTCTTTTGGATTTTATGTATAATGTTCCGATTGAAGAAATTTCAAAACTGAATTTGCCAACTATCAACATCGGACCATACGGGAAGGACGCACATCAGTGGACAGAGCGTCTCGAGTTGACTTATTCTACAGAGGTAGCACCACAATTAGTAATGAATACGATTCACTACGTATTTGCTAAATAACTGGTTTAGTAAAAGGAGGTGAGCCCATGTCAAATGATCAGATACCCAATCGCTTAGCCAAGGAAAAATCTCCATACTTGCTCCAGCATTCATATAATCCTGTGGACTGGTACCCTTGGACAAATGAAGCCTTTGAAAAGGCTAAGGCTGAAAAAAAGCCCATTTTTCTAAGCATTGGGTATTCGTGAATTTAGGGAAATAAGCGACCTGTCACTGGTGTCATGTAATGGAAAGGGAGTCGTTTGAAGATCAGGAAGTGGCGGATTACTTAAATCAACACTTTATTGCCATCAAGGTGGATAGGGAAGAGCGCCCTGACATTGACCAGATTTACATGGATGCGTGCATGGCGATGACTGGTCAGGGGGGGTGGCCACTTACCCTAATCCTTACGCCACAAGGAAAGCCATTTTTCGCGGGAACGTATTTTCCGAAAACCAGGAAATACGGTCACATGGGATTGGTGGATTTACTACCGAGGATTGTGGAGGTATGGATAAACGAGCGAGGGAAAGCGGAATCGATTGGCGAGCAGTTGACCAATGCGCTTCGTGATGCGAGGCAGAAGGAAGTTCGTGACCAATCGCCTGACTCGTCTTTTTTTACCGATTTGTACGAAAACCTTGCTTCGTCGTTTGATGAGAGTGAGGGAGGATTTGGCGAAGCGCCAAAATTTCCGTCACCGCAGAACCTGTTATTTTTGCTTCGATACCACGCGAAGAATCATCACGAACAAGCACTGAGCATGGTGTTACGTACACTGGAAAAAATGCATCGCGGAGGGATCTATGATCATATCGGCGGCGGATTTTCCCGTTATTCGACCGATCCCAAGTGGCTGGTTCCCCATTTTGAAAAAATGTTGTATGATAATGCGCTTTTAACGCATGCATTTCTGGATGCCTATCACGTGACCCAAGACCCCGTATGGGAGGGGATTGCCAGGCACATTCTTGATTATGTGCTGCGTGACATGTGTGACGATGACGGCGCCTTTTTTGCTGCGGAAGATGCGGATTCAGAAGGGGAGGAAGGGAAATTCTATCTATTTTCCGTGACAGACATCCAGTCGATTTTGGGGGATGACGCCAAGTCGTTTATCCGTTACTTTGGCATGACGGAAAAGGGGAATTTTGAAGGAAAAAACATTCTTCACCTGCAAACAATAACGAATCAAGAGTGGCACGACTGGGTATTGAAGTCAAGCGTTGCATCTCACCATATGACGGAAATGGTGAAAAAAGTCTTTACCAACAGGGAAGAGCGAGTCCATCCCTTTAAAGACGATAAAGTGTTACTTGGATGGAATGGGCTGATGATTTCGGCACTAGCAAAAGCAGCCCGTTTGACAGGGGAAAATCACTATCTTGGTGCCGCTATACGCGCAAATGACTTCTTAAATAAGCACTTGCGAGGAAGTGATGGCAGGTATTATTCACGGTATCGGGATGGAGAAGTCAAGCACCTGGCTTTTCTAGACGATTATGCGTACTTTGCGTGGGCAAAACTGGAATTGTACGAAACCACGATGGAGATCTCCTATCTGCAACAAGCCGTCAAGCTGGCAAAAGCGATGGAACAACTATTTTGCGATCAAGATAGGGGCGGTTATTTCCTCAGCGGTCTTGATGCAGAAACACTGATCACGAGATCTAAATCATGGTATGAAGGGGCACTTCCCTCCGGTAATTCTGTGGCCACGTATGTGCTTGCCAAATTAGCAATGTTGACAGGGCAGGAGGACATCATCGCAGCCCGGGACAGGCAAATTTATGCAGGATATGGAGAGGCGCGTAAACACCCTTCAGGCTATGCGTTTTATGCGATGGCGCTACAATTGGTGTTGTGGCCGACAAAAGAAGTTGTCATCGCAACAAAGGATAAAAATCAAGAAGACCCATGGGTCACTGCCATTCAGCGTAAATTTTTGCCGCAGATGAGTTTGTTGCATCGGTCATTGGATGAAGAATCGACCATCAACGAAATCGCGCCATTTACTATTGGGCAAAATCCATTAAATGGTGAGCCTGCGGCATACGTTTGCGAAAACTTTGCCTGCCATACACCAGTGACAAGTTGGAGAGAGCTAGAAAACCTTCTCTAGCTTATTTCCACTACTTAAAGAATTTCGGATCCAATTTTGAACGGTTCAGCATTTCTTCAAATGATTCTTCATCTTCTTCTGGTGCAAAAAGTGCGGCAAAATCATCCTCTTCAGCGATAGGTTTCTGTTTGACTTTTTGTTTGGCGGACGTATTTTTATCAAGCGGAGTTGATTTTGGTTTCCCTACTTGTTCTTTTAGTTTCATCAAGGCAGAGAGTTGATCACTATTTAACATTTGCCTAAGCGTCAATGGATCTTCATTATTGATTCTAGGAGCGTGTGATTTTTTTGCTTTTTTGTTTCCTGTTGGTGCTTCATCCCCATCACCATGAGAATCTGATTCTTCTTGACGCTTGTGGCCATGGTGTTTCTTTTTCTTGAAATGCTTCACATCCGTACGTTCTTCATCCAAAAAACCAGATTTGATCATTTCATCAAGGAGTAATTCTGGAGATGCGGTGACAATAAATATTTCCTGAATGGCAGTGGTCGTTTTCGCAAGCAATTTTAAGCCATTATCCGTAAAGTATTGAAAGGTGAGTGTTTCTTTGTAACTTTTAGAAGGGGAAATGGTTCCCGTCAAAATGGCATCCACATCTTCAAGCTCTGCAATGTTTCTTAGTACCTTTCCAAAATCTCCGATGATGGTGTGTAGCACTTTCAACTTCCCATCACGCCGCCGCAGATCGCTCATGATTAGCCCTCCGATAAAATTGGGAAACAGGATTTGAACCCTGTTTCCCAATATAAATGGTCATTATCGTTTCGATTAAAGCTTGCTGAGTACTTTGCGAACGCCATCTGCTGATTGATGCAGCGCTGTTTTCTCGTCTTCCGTCAGTTCGATTTCCATGATTTTTTCTACTCCGTTTTTGCCTAGCAGTACCGGAACGCCAAGGAACAAATCATTTACGCCGTATTCGCCGCGAACAAGGGCAGAGCAGGGAAGAATGCGTTTTTGGTCAAGCAACATTGCTTCCACCATTTCCACAATGGAGGCGCCAGGCGCATAGTACGCGCTGCCCGTTTTAAGATAGTTGACGATTTCTGCACCACCTTGACGCGTGCGTTGCACAATTTTGTCAAGGGTCTCTTTGCTGAGCAGTGTTTCGACAGGAATGCCGCCTGCGTAAGTATACCGAACAAGTGGTACCATATCGTCACCGTGGCCGCCAAGTACGACAGCCGTGATGTCGACGGGAGACACGCCGAGTTCTTCTGAGATAAAGGTGCGGAAGCGAGCGCTGTCAAGCACACCACCAAGGCCGATGATACGCTCAGCAGGGAATCCGCTTTCTTGATAGGCCACTTGCGCCATGACGTCCGCAGGATTGGTGACTAGCACCAATTTGGCATTGGGGGAACGTGGCGCCACTTCTTTGACAACCGAACGAATCACTTTGACGTTCGTGTCGACAAGATCGTCGCGGCTCATTCCTGGTTTACGGGCAATGCCCGCAGTGATGACGATAACATCCGAATCGGCTGTTTCATCATAGGAATTAGTGCCAATGACATTGCTGCTAAAGCCAAGTACTGGTGCTGCTTCTTTCATGTCAAGCGCTTTCCCTTGCGGTACGCCCTCCACGATATCGGTCAGCACCACATCGCCGAGCTCTTTCATGGCAGCGTAAAGTGCTACGGATGCTCCTACATTACCGGAGCCAACTACTGTAATTTTTGCACGTTTCAAAGGGTTGTCCACTCCTTTTCCAATCCACAAAATTTTGGCGTTCTTATTTCTACCCTTATAAGATTAACGAAATTACGGCATATAACGCAACCCGAAATCGGTCAATAGTTGTTGCGAACTTGCGAATTTTTGCACGGAGTTATCGTCTGTAAGGGGTTAATGAAATAAATGTGTTATACTTATCATATGTTTATTATTTCGGGGTGAAGAGACTTGAATAAAGACAAGAAGAATGAACGGAAAGAGGTTTTTGCGGTTTCTTCCGGCATCGAGGTCGAGCGGGTGTATCATCAATCCGACTTGGCTGATGAACTGGAATCGCGCCTTGGCGAACCCGGCGCGTATCCGTTTACAAGAGGCGTTCAATCCACGATGTATCGCGGTAGGTTTTGGACCATGCGGCAATACGCGGGGTTTGGCAGTGCCAAACAGACCAATGAACGCTTTCGCTACCTTTTGCAACAAGGACAGACAGGACTATCCACGGCTTTTGATCTGCCAACGCAAATCGGATACGATGCCGATCATCCGTTTGCATTAGGCGAAGTGGGGAAGGTCGGAGTTTCGATCTCATCACTCGCCGATATGGAAGTGCTTTTTGACAAGATTCCACTTGATCAGGTCAGCACGTCGATGACGATCAATGCACCTGCCGCCATCCTTCTCGCGATGTACATCGTGGTTGGCGAGAAGCAGGGTGTTTCCATGGATAAACTTTCAGGAACGATTCAAAATGACATTTTAAAAGAATATGTCGCGCGTGGTACGTATATATTTCCACCTACTCCTTCGATGCGTCTGATTACTAATATTTTTGAATTCTGCGCGAAAAAATTACCGAAATTCAACACCATCAGCATTAGTGGGTATCATATTCGCGAAGCAGGAAGCACTGCAGTGCAGGAAGTGGCATTCACGCTGGCCAACGCTAGAGCTTATGTAAACGCTGCCCTTAGTGCAGGACTTCATATTGATGAATTTGCTCCCAGGCTCTCCTTTTTCTTTAATGCGCATAACCTGTTCTTTGAAGAAATCGCCAAGTACAGGGCGGCCCGACGAATTTGGGCAAGATTGATGAAGGAAGAATACGGAGCACAGAATCTAAAGTCGTTGCAACTTCGTTTTCATACGCAGACTGGCGGATCCACTTTGACAGCACAACAACCGGACAACAACATTGTACGGGTGACTTTGCAAGCACTTGCCGCAGTGCTAGGCGGTACCCAAAGTTTGCACACCAATTCACGGGATGAGGCCTTAGCGCTGCCTACAGAAGACTCTGCGAGGATTGCCCTTCGTACTCAGCAAATTATTGCTTATGAGAGTGGCGTGGCAGATACCGTAGACCCGCTTGGGGGATCCTATTACATGGAGTCGCTGACCGATACGATTGAAAAACAAGTGCTCGATTACCTGCGTGTCATTGATGAAATGGGAGGCGCGGTGAGCGCGATTGAACAAGGCTATATGCAGCGGGAAATTCATAACGCTGCATACGAAACTCAACGCGCCATCGAGAGAAAAGACGAGATCGTCGTGGGCGTCAATGCGTTTACCGTCGAAAATGAAAAAGTTCCGGAATTGCTAAGAGTCGATGAGAGTATTGAACGGGAAGCGAAGGAACACCTTCTCCATTTAAAACAACAGCGTGACGAACATGCAGTCGAGTCAACGCTCAGCGCACTGAGAAATGCGGCGAAAAGTGATGACAATCTGATGCCTTATATTCTTGATGCCGTTCGCGTTTATGCCACGCTTGGCGAAATTGCGAATGTGCTGAGAGAGGAATTTGGCGAATATCAACCAGTTTAACCAGAAGAAAGGGGAGGTCCGAGTGAATCGTCCAATCCGTGTCCTGATCGCCAAACCAGGACTTGATGGCCATGACCGGGGAGCACTAGTCGTAGCCCAAGGGCTTCGGGATGAAGGGCTAGAGGTTATTTATACAGGATTGCGTCAGACTGTTGAACAAATTATCGCAACGGCCATACAAGAAGATGTGGATTGCATCGGCTTGTCTTCGTTATCTGGCGCGCATATGACGCTTTTTCCTGCCGTAGTCGAAGGATTACAAGAGCGCGGGATTGATGATATGTTGATCATTGGCGGAGGCGTCATTCCTCCTGAAGATGTGTTGGAACTGAAAAAGAGAGGACTCGCTGAAGTCTTTACACCAGGCAGCACGATCGGTGAAATGGCGGATTTTATCCGCAACAACGTTCTCAACAAAGGGGAATTGTCCTTTTTTGAGCCCCCATCTCAAGTGGATCACATCGGCATTGCCGTAGCCGACCTTGAGCAGACACTGGCATTTTATCGAGATCATCTCGGGTTTTCCGTGGTGCATGAAGAGGACATTCCCGATCAAAAAGTGCATGCCGTATTTTTGCAAGCAGGGGAATTACATATCGAACTGCTGCTATCCACCTCTGATGAGGGACCCATTGGAAAGTTTGTTGCGTCAAAAGGGCCGGGAATTCATCATATTGCGTATCGTGTAGATGATGTGGCAGCGTGGTTGGAGAGATCGCGTCTGGCTGGACATCGACTGATCGATGAATCGCCAAGACCGGGAGGTCAAAATAAATGGATTGGTTTTATTCATCCCAAAAGCAGTCATGGGGTTCTGACAGAATACTGCCAAATTACAGATAAGGAGTAGCGCTTGTGGAGAATAAATTACATGATCTGGAAGATCGCCGACAAAAAATAGAACGTGGCGGCGGGGATAAACGTATTTTGGCTCAACATGAAAAGGGAAAGTACACTGCCCGCGAACGGATAGAAATGATGTTGGATCCTGGTACGTTTCGCGAGATCGGTGCTTTTATTGAGCATAGCGGCACATATTTTGGAATGGAACATGTGGAGGCTCCTGCTGAAGGCGTGGTGACCGGTTGGGGAAAAATCGACGGTCGGGTAGTCTATGTTTTCGCACAGGATTTCACCGTGTTTGGCGGATCGCTTGGTGAAATGCACGGCAAAAAAATCGCCAACATCATGGACTTGGCAGCGCAAAACGGAGCGCCTGTGATCGGTCTAAATGATTCTGGTGGAGCGCGCATTCAGGAAGGCGTAGAATCGCTCGATGGATACGGTCATGTTTTTTATCGCAATGCCATCTACAGTGGTGTGGTTCCGCAAATCTCTGTGATTATGGGGCCATGTGCCGGTGGCGCAGTGTATTCGCCTGCAATTACTGATTTCATTTTTATGGTGGAAAAAACCAGTCAAATGTTTATCACTGGTCCTAAAGTAATTGAGACGGTCACAGGTGAGGTCATCTCCTCAGAGGATCTGGGGGGAGCCAAAGTGCACTCGAGCGTCAGCGGTGTGTCTCATTTCACTGCGCCTACGGAAGAAGAGGTGTTCGCCGGCGTTCGCAGGTTATTGTCCTTTCTCCCTCAAAATCACAAAGAGATGCCGCCTCGTTCCACATCGGACGAACAACGATCGCTCGACGAGGAAATGCTGAACCTGGTTCCTGTTGACAGTTCGAAGGTATATGACGTATCACAAGTGATCAAACGAGTGGTGGACTTTGGCGATTTTCTTGAAGTGATGCCTACTTTTGCGAGAAATGCGGTCGTGGGCTTTGCTCGGATGGATGGGTATCCTGTGGGGATCATCGCCAACCAACCCAAATACATGGCAGGCGGACTCGATATTGATTCTTCAGACAAAATCGCCCGCTTTATTCGGTTTTGCGATTCTTTTAACATTCCAATCGTCACGTTTGAAGATGTAACTGGATTTATTCCAGGTGTTATGCAGGAACACCGTGGTATTATTCGTCATGGAGCAAAGATCCTTTATGCCTATTCGGAAGCGGTAGTGCCAAAGATTACTGTCATTTTGCGTAAAGCATATGGTGGCGCTTATGTGGCACTTAACTCTAAGTCGATTGGCGCAGATCTTGTGCTCTCTTGGCCCACAGGTGAAGTGGCAGTGATGGGTTCGGAAGGTGCCGCCAATATCATTTACGCAAGAGAGATTTCCCAAAGCACCAATCCAGAAGCAACTCGTGCGCAGAAAATCGCTGAGTACAAGGAACGGTTTGCGAATCCTTATATTGCGGCAGCAGCCGGTATGATTGATGATGTCATCGATCCCAGAGAAACACGGGCAAAGTTGGTGGATGCCCTGGAAATGCTGCGCAATAAAGAAGAGGTCCGCTTGCCGAAAAAACACGGCAATATTCCTTTGTAATAGAGATGGGAATACGCCGTTAAGGGGAAGATGGGGCTCATGAACAGCGTGATGACAGTGGATCGCGAAGGGCTAATTGCCGACTTTATGACTTTGGTTTCCATTTCTAGTGAATCGCGCGATGAAGCCAATGTCGCGGCTTATATCCGCGGTGTGGTCGAGGAACTGGGTTACGATGTCGAAGAGGATGGTGCCGCTGCCATAGTAGGGGGGAACTCCGGCAACCTGATTGTCCGTGTACAAGGAGACCCTGGGAAAAAGACCATTTTGTTGATGGCACACATGGACACTGCTGTGCCTGGACTCGGGATTAACCCCATTCGACACGAAGACCGTATTACTAGCGATGGCAAGACAGTGCTTGGCGCCGATGACAAGGCGGGTATAGCGGGATTGTTGCAAATGTTGCGAGTACTAAAAAGAGAGAGTGACAATCACCCTCCAATAGAAGTGGTATTCACGGTCTGCGAGGAAGCCGGTTTGCTTGGAGCGAAAGCATTAGAGCGTTCTCGTTTGATGGCGGAATTTGGGTTTGTGGTGGATTCCAGCGGACCGCTAGGATTTGTGGTTACGGAAGGCCCTGCGCAAACCAAACTTCATGCCAGAATACTAGGGAAAGCCGCTCATGCGGGGCTCGCGCCTGAAAAAGGGATCAGTGCTATTGAAGTAGCTGCGCATGCCATCGCCAAGATGAATTTGGGCAGAATTGATGAAGAGACCACCGCCAATATTGGCACAATAAAAGGTGGATTTGCGACCAATATTGTCTGTGATCGCGTGGAGCTTCATGCAGAGGTTCGCAGCCTTAAATCTGCGAAATTGGCAAGTCAAGTGGCGGGCATGAACCATGCGCTAAAAGAGACTGCGGATGAATATGGCGCACAGGTTGAACTGCAGTGGACGGACAGTTACCCTGCACTTCATACTGATGAAAATTCTTTCTTACGAGATATCGTCCACCATGCTATGGCAAGTATGGATTTGGTCCCTCGATTTGGCCCGACCGGGGGAGGAAGCGATGCCAATGTAATCGCCAGTAAAGGCATCCCTGTCCTTAATTTGGCAATGGGTTATCAGCAGGTGCATACCCTCGAAGAGTGGATTCGCATTGATGACTTAGTGCATAGTGCAGAATTGATCATCGAAATAGTGAGAGAATGCAACCGATACGCATAAACGTTACCTTCGAAGCCCCGCAATTTTATTTGCGGGGTCTGTTTGTGTTAGTATGACGCTTAAGCCAGTTGGTAAGCGGTTCTTTGTCATTGTCAGACAATGAACGTAGTGTATGGCAAACCTGACTTGGCGTTCCTTTGATTACTAGTTTGTTTGAATTAAAATAAAGGTACATTTCATCACCTCATGCTCTTTGTGTATGCAAGGTGAGCACCAAATTATGAGGGAGGAATTGAAGTTGACATCACATTTGGAAGAGACGCTGGTTTCCAAACAGGATATATATCGCGGAAGAATGATTCACTTGCGAATCGATACGGTGAGACTTCCGGATGGAAAAGAAACTACGCGTGAGATAGTCGAACATCCTGGAGCTGTGGCTGTGGTGGCAGAAACGGAAGATGGAAAATTGGTGCTTGTCACTCAATACCGCCATCCCATTGGGCAAATCTCAATAGAGATCCCCGCAGGTAAATTGGAACCTGGAGAACCGATAGATGAAGCAGCCCGTAGGGAATTGCTCGAGGAAACAGGGTACCGAGCGGAGAATCTCTCCAAAGTGATGGAATTTTACTCGACACCGGGTTTTTCCGACGAAATCATGTATCTATTTGTGGCAAGTGGCCTTACGTTTGAGAAAACTCAACCGGATGAAGATGAATTTATTGATGGTAAGGATTACACCAAAGATGAAGTGATGAACCTGATCCAAACGGGACAGATCAAGGATGCCAAAACGTTGATCGGTCTATTTTGGTGGTTGTATGGATCAACTGCCAATTAAGCGTTATTATGTGGACGGTCATGTTCACATCGGACGCTCAAGCAACGGATCACCGATTAAAATGGCTGCTTCTTCCAAGCTTACTTTAGACAGTGTGATTAAGGCGGCAAGATATCAGAAAGGGTTGGACTTAATTGGTCTGATCGACGCCGCCGCCGTACCGATTCTTGACGACATTCAACAAATGATCCTAGAATCGCGCCTTATCGAGGTAGCAGGTGGTGGATTCCTTGCAACAGCTGAAAATATACTGCTGATGCCAGGCGCAGAAGTAGAAATACAAGGCCCTGAAGGTTGCGCTGCACATTTTGGCGCATTTGTGGGTTCGCTTGCTGCACTTGAGGAACTCTCCCAGTGGCTGACTTTTAGACAGAAAAATTCGACATTATCATCACAGCGCACCCGGGCATCCGCCAATGATTTGGGGGAATTCGTTCGCGAATTAGATGGCATCTTGATCATCAATCACGCGTTTACGCCTCACAAAGGGCTGTATGGCAACTGTGTCCACCATATGTCGGAAATGATTGCAGATGAATATGTGACTGCAGTGGAATTGGGGTTGTCAGCTGATACCAACATGGCGGATCGATTATCTGAGCTTTCCCGTTTTTCGTTTGTAACAAACAGCGATGCCCACTCCGTAACGAAAATGGGCAGGGAGTATCATGTGGTAGAGCTACCGGAGATGAATTTCACTGCTTACCGTGAAGCGTTGCAGTATCCTGAACGGCGGCAAATGGTGTTTAATGTAGGGCTGTGGCCGGAAATGGGGAAATATCATCTTTCCTTTTGTCCAAAATGTGGACAACACTGGGATCAGGCGATAAGTTACTGCCCTTATTGCAAAGAAACGCGTATTATTCAAGGGGTATGGAATCGATTGCAGTTCATTGCGGATCGGGATGCCAGTGTTTCCCCTGATTTTCGACCGCCCTATCTCCACCAGATTCCTCTCGAATGGATACCTGGATTGGGAAGCAAGAAAATGGATTTGCTTTTTCGTGAATTTGGATCAGAGATGAACATTCTCAATAAAGTAGATACTGAGGATTTGATCAAGGTAGTGGGTGAACCTCTCGCTAGGGAAATCGACAAGGCTCGCCGAGGACAATTGGAATTTATCCCAGGCGCCGGCGGATTTTATGGACAATTGCGAAATTCTTAACTTATTTGCTTGCAACGAAGCCATCGAATATACTCACATCAGGTGGTATGTACATGTCGGGAAGACGTTTTCAAGTTATTAATGAATCTTTTGAATGCCGAGTCTGTCATCATCATGTGCCGCCACTTCAAACAGGTTGTCGCAACCATTGCCCATTTTGTTTACATAGTGTTCACTTGGACCACTATCCGGGGGACAGAGCTGCAAACTGCGGAGGAACCATGAAGCCGATCGAAATTTATCAACATTCCAAAAAAGGCTACATGATTCGACACCGTTGCAAAGAGTGTGGCTATGAATCAGTAAACAAACTCGCATTGGAAGACCCTGTCCAACCAGATAATTTTGATCTGGTGTTGCAAATTTTCAAGGCATCCGCCAGATGAGCGGATAGCTAGTATATGGGAGGTTTTTGGTTTTGATTATAGGTGTACCAAAGGAAATTAAAGACAATGAAAATCGTGTAGCCTTGACTCCTGGTGGCGCAAGAGCTTTCGTTTCCAACGGGCATAAAGTGTTGGTGGAAAAAAACGCAGGAATAGGCAGCGGTTTTCTCGATGAAGATTATTTAGCGGCAGGCGCAGAAGTGTTAGGGCAAGCATCTGAAGTATGGCAAGGTGCGGAAATGGTAATGAAAGTAAAAGAACCATTGCCTGAAGAATACGGCTATTTCCGGCAGAGCCTCGTGCTCTTTACCTATCTGCATTTGGCGCCAGAGTTAGAATTGACGAAGGCATTAATGGAAAGTGGTGTCATTGCGATTGCCTACGAGACCATCCAATTACCTGACCGCTCACTACCTCTACTGACGCCCATGAGTGAAGTGGCTGGTCGCATGGCGGTGCAAATTGGTGCCCAATACTTGGAACGTCAGCAAGGCGGCAAAGGTATTTTACTTGGTGGTGTACCGGGAGTATTACCTGGTGAAGTAGTAATCGTCGGCGGTGGCATCGTAGGCACCAATGCGGCGAAAATGGCGCTAGGAACCGGTGCGGACGTCACCATTCTCGACGTGAACCCGGACCGTTTGCGGCAGTTGGATGACTTGTTTACGGGCCGCGTTCGAACACTAATGTCAAACGAGTACAACATTGAACAGGCCGTAAGCAAAGCTGATTTATTAATTGGGTGTGTGCTGATCCCAGGATCCCGTGCTCCTAAACTCGTGACGGAAAGTATGGTGAAAAACATGCCAAAAGGTTCCGTCATTGTCGACGTGGCGATTGACCAGGGCGGCTCTATTGAAACCATTGACCGCGTGACTACGCACAGCAATCCCACCTATGAAAAATACGGTGTCATCCATTATGCAGTCGCTAATATGCCAGGTGCGGTTCCTCGTACCTCCACTTTAGCACTGACCAACTCTACGCTGCCATATGCTTTGCAAATTGCGAATAAAGGTTATCGTGCGGCAGTGTTTGCCAGCGCATCACTCGCCAAAGGTGTCAATGTGATTAGAGGAAAAGTGACATATGAAGCAGTAGCAAAAAGCTTGAAGCTGGATTACACACCGCTGGAAGACGTTTTGGCATGACCTTGACAGAGAATGCATAAAGCGTAGCAAGAGGAGGAGTGCAAATGAAATGGTTTGCAAGCCTTACCATACTCTTGTCGGCTTATGCATTCTTTTTATTATTCAATCATGTGAATGGGTGGGTATTGCTTGGCGCAACAGGCCACTTTTCAGCCTGGCACAGGCAAATGGCTGATTGGTGGTTAGCCGGTCCCTAGGTGGGAGGCGAGTCAATGGATCAATATGTAGAGGATTTTATACATTTTCTTGCTGTGGAACGAGGCCTTTCTAAAAACACACTTTCTGCCTATGAAAGGGACTTAGGCGACTGGCTCGATTATCTTGAAATAAACGCCATCTCTCGCCCAGAAGAGGTGGATTATCGGTTGTTTGTGAGCTATCTGCAACAGGATAGGAAAAAAGGTCACAAAACGGCAACTGTTTCGCGCCACTTATCCAGTATCCGATCATTTTTTGCCTATTTACAGCAAGAAGGAATCATCACTGCAGATCCTGCGCAATTGGTGGACACGCCCAAACCCGATCGGCGTTTGCCCAAAGCATTGTCGTTCCAAGAGGTGGAGATGCTGCTCTCTGCCCCCGATATTGGCAAACCCTACGGTATCAGGGATAAAGCCATGTTGGAACTGCTTTATGCGACAGGTATTCGCGTGAGTGAACTAGTGGCCTTGAATGTGGCTGACCTTAATTTGCACGCGTCTTTTTTAAGGTGCTTCGGAAAAGGTTCTAAGGAACGCATCGTTCCGGTAGGTCATTACGCGATGAAGGCATTGGAACAGTATTTGTTGTCGGTCAGGTCCATACTCGTTAAGGATTCTTTTGAAGAAGCGCTATTTGTCAATCATTCTGGCGACAGGATGACCAGACAAGGGTGCTGGAAAATCATTAAAAAATACGCAAAAGTCGCAGGCATACTAACTCCGCTTTCCCCACATACGCTACGCCATTCTTTTGCCACCCATTTATTAGAAAACGGTGCAGACCTACGGTCTGTTCAGGAAATGCTGGGGCACGCCGACATTGGTACCACCCAAATTTACACGCACGTCACCAAAACCCATCTGCAAAAAGCATACGAGAATAGTCATCCCCGTGCTTGATAGAAAGAAGGTCGATCCATGCAACGCCGAATTATTTTAGTTGTACTTGATTCTGTTGGCGTGGGACAAGCGCCAGATGCGTCACATTATGGAGATAGTGGAGCCAATACGGTCAGCAATACCGCAAAAGCGGTTGGTGGTCTGCACATTCCTCATCTGGCCTCTCTGGGATTAGGACGAGTGACTGAAGTGGAGGGAGTGTCTCCCTCCACATTGGTAAATGGCGCGTATGGTTACATGATTCCGAAGTCTGCCGGTAAAGACACGACCAACGGCCACTATGAATTTGTGGGAGTCACCCTTTACGACCCGCTGCCCACTTATCCTGAAGGCTTCCCCACTGAGATAATGACACCATTTGAACAGGCGATTGGCAGAAAAGCACTTGGCAACAAGCCTGCGAGCGGAACGGAAATCATTGCGGAACTGGGCGATGAGCATGTACGAACAGGGTATCCAATTGTGTATACTTCTGCTGATAGTGTGTTTCAAGTGGCAGCGCACGAAGAGGTCATACCTCTTGAAGAGTTGTACCACATCTGCGAGGTAGCGCGTGGATTGTTAACCGGTCCGCACGGCGTAGGCAGGGTGATTGCGAGGCCCTTTGTGGGGACAAGCGGTCACTATGTCCGCACGACCAACCGCAGGGACTATTCGCGGGATTTTGGCGATACGCTGTTGACGAAATTGACAAGTGTCGGGATTCCTGTGATCGGAATCGGTAAAATTGAAGACATTTACGGAGGTCATGGCGTCTCCCAGGGTATCCACACCACTGGCAATGATGACGGCATCACTAAGACCATCGAGGCCATAAAAAGCACAGAAGGACCCGCGCTCATTTTCACCAATCTCGTCGATTTTGACATGCTTTATGGCCACCGTAATGATCCTGAAGGTTTTGCACGGGCGATTGAAGCGTTTGATCAACGACTTCCACAAATCATTTCTGCTATGAAAGAGGAAGATTTACTCATGATTACAGCAGACCACGGGTGCGACCCTACCACCCCTTCGACAGATCACAGCCGTGAGGGGGTACCCTTACTCGTTTATAGCAAAAAAATCCACGAGGCCATTGCTTTGGGAAGACGTGACACCTATGCAGACCTTGGCGCGACCATGGCCACTTATCTTGGCGTCGATTGGCCAATTGGCAAAAGTTTTTATCAACAGATCGAGGAGTACTTGAAATGAATCCAATCGAATTGATCCAAACAAAACGAGACGGCGGCACACATACCGCAGGAGAACTCAAAGAATGGATCCACAGCTATGTCCGAAAAGAAGTACCGGATTATCAGATGTCAGCCTGGTTGATGGCGGTGTTCCTAAAAGGGATGACGCCCGCAGAGACAGGCGCATTGACAGATGCAATGGTGACTTCCGGAGAAGTATTGGATCTTGGTGCGCATTTTGAACAGTCAGCGGACAAGCACAGTACCGGTGGGGTAGGGGACAAAACATCGCTCATCACCATTCCGCTTGCCGCCTCTTGCGGCGTCAAGGTGGCAAAAATGTCGGGGCGCGGACTTGGCCATACCGGTGGAACGATTGATAAATTGGAATCAATTCCTGGCTTTCAAACCTCCATTTCCAAAGAGGCGTTTTTAAGCCAATTGGAATCATTGGGGTTGGTGATTGCCGGTCAAACTGCTGATCTGGCTCCAGCTGACAAATTGATCTATGCACTTCGCGATGTGACTGCCACGATTGAGGCATTACCACTCATTGCTTCCTCGATCATGAGCAAAAAAATCGCCGCTGGCGCAAAAAATATCGTGCTTGATGTCAAATATGGACAAGGCGCTTTTATGAAAACAGTGGATGAAGCGGTAAGACTCGCCAAAGCAATGGTAGACATTGGGCAACACTTGCATCGGCAGGTGGTGGCATATGTAACAGATATGAACCAACCGCTTGGGCATGCAATCGGTAATGCGCTTGAGGTAAAAGAAGCAGTGGATACGTTAAAAGGAAATGGTCCAAAAGACCTACTTTCTGTTAGCACGAAACTGGCATCAGAAATGGTCAGTCTTGCTTTCCATATGCCTTTGGATCAGGCACTAGCCACCGTCGAGGAGTCCCTTCGTTCCGGTCAAGCGCTCGAAATGATGAAGCACATGATTACCCATCAGGGTGGGGAATGGGATGCTTCGGCCAACCAACCGAAGTTACCCGAAGCACCGGTTCTTGTTCCTGTCACTGCAGAAATGTCTGGATACATCGCAGGGATGGACGCACTAGCGATAGGCAGAATTGTCATGGGGCTGGGGGCGGGAAGAATCCGAAAAGAGGATACCATTGATCCTCGACCGGGAATCGTCATTCATGCTTCCATTGGTGATTTTGTAGAGAAAGAGAAAGTGTTTGCCACGATTCACGCCCGCTCTAAAGAAGAAGCAGAGCAGGCGAGAAAGTCATTAATCGATGCGTTGATTTTTACTCAGAAAGAAGTGACATCTGCTCCGCTGATTTACGCTCGAGTGACGGAGAATGGTACAGAATTTTACTCTTCATAAATTATTTGTATATCCTATTGCCCCCCTCGTGCAAACTAAGCCTGAGATTCAGCATGGGGGGAAATGATCATGAAATCATCAGGCAACGTGATTATCGTAAAGAGTCGCTTACTCATTGCGGGGTTGGCAGGAGGAGCGATTCTTTTATTGTCTCAACCTGTTGTGTACGGCGCCCAAAGTGAGGAATTAAGGCCAGCGCTTGCCGCGCATGCCAAAGCGGCCATATTGATGGATGCGGGCACAGGAACCGTTTTTTTTGCGAAAAATGAACATGCTCACCTTCCTATCGCCAGCGTAACGAAGGTCATGACCATGTTGCTCATCTATGAAGCGATTGAAAAAGGGCAGGTGAGAATGCTAGACAATGTGCGCGTTTCTGACCATGCGGCGAGTATGGGAGGGTCGCAAATTTATTTAAAACCAGGTGAGATCATGGTGCTTTCCGATTTAATAAAAGGGATTGCCATGGCTTCCGCCAACGATGCTGCTGTAGCTGCTGCCGAGTATATTGCAGGTTCAGAAAATAACTTTGTCATGAAAATGAATGAAAAAGCTCAACAACTAGGCCTTCGTGACTCCCATTTTGTCAATACCAACGGATTACCTGCACCGCAACACTACTCGTCCGCCTATGATGTGGCCATGATCTCGAGGGAATTGATGGTGCATGACGGGGTAACAAAATACACTGGGGCTTACAGTGATCATCTCCGGAAAAATACATCCCATCCGTTCTGGTTAGTCAATACCAACAAATTGGTGCATTTTTATCAGGGAATGGATGGTGTCAAAACGGGGTACACTTCAGAATCGAAATTTTGCCTTTCTGCAAGCGCAAAGCGCGGGGATCTTCGATTAATTGCAGTGGTGCTGGGCGAACCGAGTTCAGCCATTCGCAATGCGGAAGTCGTTGAAATGTTGAATTACGCGTTTAGCGAGTACAGTGCCAAAACAGTCTATAAAAAAGGACAGATGGTGACGATGGCGCCTGTTTCAAAAGGTGAATCGGAGGCAGTGGCTGGAATCGCCAAGCGATCCATAACCCAACTTTACAAAAAAGGGGAGCCTAATCCGATGGGACAAGTGATGACGGAAGTTTATCCATTAAAGGCTCCGGTGAAAAAAGGTCAGGTTATCGGTCAAATCCTTGTTTTGCAACAAGGTCGTACCACTGCCCGCGTTCCTCTTTTAGCCATCGCCGATGTCAAACCGGTAACCTGGTGGGAAATGCTTGGCAGATCCCTGCATAAGATGTTTTTATTTGGCGTCAAGGAGTAATAAATGTGGTCATCTTTTGATGCCTGATTCGCGCCACAAGCGTACAGATTCGTTCATGGCTTTCAAAAGAATGGATCTGATCGCCTAGTTTCGTGTACAGATTTTTCAATGTGCGAAGCACCTGTTCACTTGTCATGTACTTATGCAGTTTCAACAGTAGCGATAGAGAAGTTTCGAGGCTTTCAATCGCCTTTTCTGTCTGATTTCGTTCGGCCTCAAGTAAACCGCGTATGCGAAGTGCTTCCGCATATTCCAGACTATCAGGTTCAGCCAGCGCAAAACCTCTCTCTAGGCTTCTTTCTGCATCATCATATTGTTTTAAAGAAATTTCGCACGAAGCACGTTCTGCCCATGCGCTGGCCAATTCCAGATTGCGTCCCTGGTTGTAATACTCAGTGATCACGCTGGGAAGAACAGACAGAGCATTGGTCAGATCTCCCGATTCTTTCAAGACAATGGCATAATTCATTTTGGCGTCTGTCAACTGGGGTTCCATTCCTAGTGAGCGATAAATACTAACCGCATCAAGCGCAAATTGTTGCGCTTTGTCTGAGCCTCCCTGACTCACATACAAGACGCTAAGTATATGGCATAGCTCTGCCATTTCGCTCATGAAAGAAGTGCCCTGCAAGTCATGATATGCTAGTTCCGCATGTTCAAGCGCCTGTTCAGTATTGCCAAGCCGATAGGAGCAAACGCTGATATTCTTTCGCGTGTTGCAAATGTGTTGGACAGGCGGGGTTGATAGTTCATTTAAAAAACTGAGTGCCTTTTTAAAACAATGTAGGGCTAACGACACTCTGCTCAGCCGAAAATACAACTCACCCTGACGGTTCATACACTGTGATCCAAGCCAGTGATCTTCATGGGTAAACGCATACTGTTCGACATCGGCATATAAATTGATCGCGGTTTCGACATCCCCCACGAGTTCCTTAGCATAGGCAATGTCAAGCTTAAGTTCAATCGAAGGGATGTAAGAAACACTCGACTCCTGTAGCTGCAACAGCAAGGGAAGTGCATCCTCGCCATTAAGATCGGCAAGCATGTCTCTTGCATCTTTCAAGGTTTGCATTTGTAAATTCCTGGTTTCTACTTCATTCATCAGTTCATCAGGGGTAACACCAAGTTGTTCCGCCAAAAGGGTAATGACGCGAAGGGAGGGCGCCACGCGGTCCGATTCAATTTGACTGATAAGTCCTGCGGTGATTTCTCCTCTTGTGAGTTCTCCCTGAGTTAATCCTTTGGATAATCGTAAAGTTTTAATTTTTGCCCCTAATGTTAATGGCTTTTTATCTTTCATTTTCAATCCCCTTTCAATTTCCAATATAACATATTCATTAAAAAAATTTAAGGAGTATTTTTGTGTCGCATTTAAGCGATTCCCCACTACTTTTGTCGAGGAGAAGGAAAACAAGTTGTCAAAGCGAAATCAGTCTCAAGAACGAAACGTTTGGTAGGTGATGAGTATGAATCTCGAACTGGCCACGAGACGGGAAGCAGCATTTCTGATTGCCTCATTGACGGGTGAACTGGACCATCATAGCGCTGAAGTAGTGCGCGGCAAGCTGGATCTTGAATTGGATATCCACCCGAGTACCAGCCTCATTCTTGATTTAGGGGGACTCACATTTATGGACAGCTCTGGTCTGGGAGTCATTTTGGGGCGATACCGAAAAATCAAATCACTTGGTGGAGAAATGGTCATTGTGAATACTCCGCGCTCAATTGAAAAAGTAATCCAGATTTCCGGACTGCATAAAATTATGCATTTCTATCGTACAAGCAGTGAAGCATTGCGCGAAATGAAAGGAGGTTTACACTAATGCACAAAAATGAGATGAACCTTAGCTTTTTGAGTCTTTCTGAAAATGAATCATTCGCACGAGTGGCAGTGGCTTCTTTTGTGGCACAACTCGACCCTACTCTGGAAGAAATTAATGAAGTCAAAACAGTGGTATCTGAGGCAGTGACTAATTCAATCATTCACGGCTATCCAGAAAAAATTGGATATATATACTTGAATTGTAAAATTACAGGTGATAGAATGGAGCTTGTCATTACAGATCATGGGAATGGTATTGGGGATGTGGCACTTGCAAGACAACCACTTTTCACCAGTCGCCCAGATTTGGAACGATCTGGGATGGGATTTACCATTATGGAGAGTTTTGTGGATCAGTTTGATGTAGTGTCAGAAGAGGGGAATGGGACGACCATACGATTAGTAAAACACTTTAAGACGTCAAAACGCGCAATATATTCTGAGGTGTAACCGATGGAACAAGGCGCACTGCGAGAGGACTTAAAATTACCTGACGATAGGATCCGGGAACTGATCCTGATGAGCCAACAAGGTGAACTTATGGCTAGAGATGAACTGGTGGTTCACAACCAACGATTGGTTTGGGCTGTTGTTCAGCGATTTCTTGGCAGGGGATACGATCCCGAAGATTTGTTCCAGATTGGCTGTATTGGACTGATGAAAGCCATTGACAAGTTTGATTTGAGTTATGACGTCAAGTTTTCCACGTACGCTGTTCCCATGATAATCGGAGAAATTCAACGATTCTTGAGGGATGACCACACACTGAAAGTAAGTAGGTCATTGAAAGAAACAGCTAGACACATCCGCAACAAACGGGATGAATTGGCTAAATCTCTTGGCAGACAGCCTCAATTAAATGAAATCGCCGAGGCGCTCGGAATGGAACCGGCTGAAGTGATTTTTGCCCAAGAAGCAATGCGATTGCCTGCTTCCATCCATGAAACCGTTTTTGAAAACGATGGGGACCCTATTTACCTGGTGGATCAGATCGCGGATGCGGGGGAAGAATCTTGGTTTGACCGTTTAACGCTGCACGATGCACTGTCCCATCTACCGGAGCGGGAACGACTCATTATTTACATGCGTTTTTTTAAAGATAAAACCCAATCAGAGGTAGCGGAAATGCTTCACATTTCACAGGTGCAAGTGTCCCGTTTAGAAAAGCGTATTTTGCTGAAAATTCGTGAGTTGATGGAATGACAATTTTCTCTCATACTCCCCAAAACCTTCGGGCAACTTAACCGGAGATGGAGGTGGAGTGTGTTGAGCGTTAGTATGGGCGAAGAACAAAAACAGTATCAAGAGTTTCTAAAAAAACGTCAGCCAACGAAGCATTGGTTCAGAAACTCAATCCGCGCTTTTTTTACAGGTGGAATCATCTGCCTGATCGGCCAGGGGATACAGGAGACATTCGTGCACTTTTACCATGTGAGTGAACAGATGGCTGGAAATCCCACCGTGGCTATCCTCATTTTTCTATCCGCATTATTTACAGGAATCGGTGTGTATGACGTATTCGCTAGGTATGCAGGAGCAGGTTCAGCAGTCCCTGTGACCGGATTTGCCAATTCCATCGCAGCTGCCGCTATGGAACATAAAACAGAAGGATATATCGTCGGAATCGGAACCAACATGTTTAAGGTGGCCGGCCCTGTCATTGTGTATGGGGTGGTGGCGGCCTTTTTTGTTGGCCTTGTACGCTATGTGTTTATCACTTTTTAGGAAATTGTCGCAAGAGAGGAGATGCCGTGATGAAAATTGGTAAACAGACATGGGAGTTTGCATCTGCACCACGAGTGATATCGACAGGCTCTGCTGTAGGAGAAAAAGAAGGGAATGGCCCACTAGGAATTGATTTTGATTTAGTGGTCACCGATCCTTATGTAGGACAGAAAACTTGGGAAAAAGCAGAGCGTAAATTGATGGAAATGGCTGAGGATAAAGCAATTGAAAAAGCGGGTCTTGGCATGAACAATATGGATATTATGGTGGCTGGGGATTTGCTCTGTCAGAATATCAGCGCTAATTTTGCGGCTCGAAAAGCAGGGCGCCCCTACCTTGGCGTTTTTAGCGCTTGTGCCACCAGTATGGAAGCGGTAGCGTTATCCGCACTGATGGTGGATGCAGACCAGGCAGATTATGCACTGGCGGCGGTCAGTAGTCATAACAGCACCGCAGAGCGAATGTTTCGTTTTCCCACAGAATACGGTGCGCAAAAACCACCAACCGCTCATTCGACCGTCACGGGAGCAGGAGCCATCATTATTGGCCGAGCACCAAGAGGGATTAAGATAACTCACGCCACGATTGGAACGGTCACCGACTTGGGCGTGCAGAGTCCCTGGGAAATGGGAGCCGCCATGGCGCCTGCTGCCGCACAGACGATCGATCAGCATTTTCGCGATACGGATAGGCAACCGACAGATTATGATGCGATTGCCACAGGGGATTTAGCACGTGTTGGTCATCCCTTGGCAAGTGAATTACTGTTGCAAAAAGGGTGGAATCTAGAAGATAGGTTTACGGATTGCGGCATCCTGATCTACGATCCGAGCACCCAACAAGAGGTGTTCAGTGGGGGAAGTGGTGCGGCATGCTGCGCGGTAGTGACATTTTCCCATCTGCTAAACAAGCTAACAACTGGCATTTGGAAACGAATATTGGTAGTCGCGACAGGGGCGTTGTTATCATCTATATCCGCCCAACAAAATGAAACCGTGCCATGCATCGCCCATGCTGTCGTTTTTGAAGCAGACCAAATATAGCTTAGGGGGAAAATGGCAATGAGCGGTGTTGGGATTTTTATCATGGCCTTTATTGTGGGGGGACTAATTTGCGTCATCGGCCAGTTGATGTTTGATTTGACGAAACTCACTCCTGCTCATGTGATGACCATCCTGGTCGTGGCAGGGGCAGTGCTTGAGGGATTTGGTTTATATGATCCTCTCATCAAATTTGCCGGGGCAGGCGCCACTGTCCCCATCACCTCTTTTGGCAATGCACTCGTACATGGTGCCATGGCGGAAGCCAAACAGTATGGCATTCTTGGACTGATCACCGGGATATTCGAAGTAACCAGTGCCGGGATTTCCTCAGCGATCATTTTTGGATTTTTATCTGCGGTGGTGTTCCGTCCTCGTGGCTAAAAAGTTTCTTGTTACTGGACTTGAAGCATGGTATCATCTCTACAACTAATTTACTATGGTAAATAACAGAAGGATTATAGAGTGGAGAGATCAAAATTGCATTCAAGTGCGAATGAAACATTGCTTTCGAAAAAGGAACTGATGATAGGTGGCTTGTCAGCCAGTTGGCTAGCTGAAAAATACGGCACACCACTAATCGTCTATGATGAAGAAAAGATTCGTAATCAGATTCACGATTACAAGCAGGCGTTTCATGAAGTGCAGGCTGACTTTCGACTGGCATATGCCTGTAAAGCGTTTTGTTCGACTTATATGTGCCAAATTGCACAAGAAGAAGGCTTGTGGCTTGATGTGGTCTCTGGCGGTGAACTTTTTACTGCGCTCAAGTCTGGGTTTCAACCGAACCATATTCTGATGCATGGCAACAATAAAACAAAAGAAGAGTTGGAATTCGCGGTTACCTCACAAATTGGGCTGATAGTCGTCGATAATTTCCACGAAATTGAGGTCTTAGGCGAAATACTGAATAGAACAGGTCAATCCATTGACATAATGATTCGTGTATCGCCTGGAGTCGACGTGCACACCCATGATTTTATTTCCACTGGGCAACAAGATTCGAAATTTGGTTTTGATCTCTACAGTGGTCAGGTAGAAGAAGCCATTATTGCCATCAAAAAATACCATCGCATGCGCCTGATGGGGATACACGCACATATTGGATCCCAAATTTTTGATGCGGAAGGGTTTGGCGTGGCTGCAAAGCGCATGGCAGACCTATCAAAAAAAATTGAGCGCGAACTGGATGTAATGACCCACATTCTCAATCTTGGTGGCGGTCTTGGTATTCGCTACACCAGTGAGGATACGCCAATGCCACTCGAAACGCTGGTGGAAGAGGTGGTACTTGCTGCGCGAAAAGCGTATGAAAGTGACGGCTTGAGCTTACCACTTATCATGCTCGAGCCTGGTAGAAGTATCGTGGCAGAAGCGGGAACCACCATTTACCGTGTGGGAAGCAGAAAAGAAATACCGGGTCTACGAACCTATGTAGCAGTGGATGGCGGCATGACGGACAATCCTAGGCTTGCGCTTTATGGTGCAAAATATGAAGCGGTTATTGCCAACAAAATGAATGCAAATAAGGAAGAGCTCGTATCCATTGCAGGAAAAGCATGTGAGAGTGGGGACATGTTGATTTGGGATATTGAGTTACCAAAAGCAGAGCCAGGTGATTTACTGGCCGTTTTTTGCACGGGCGCCTACAATTATTCGATGGCAAGCAATTACAATCGCATTCCAAGACCTGCTGTCGTATTTGTTCGCGAAGGACAATCCAAGCTTGTATTACGCAGAGAAACATATGATGACCTTTTACATCTTGAAATGAATACTGATTTTTCATCATTTAGTTAGGAGTCCATACCGAAAGCAAGAAAAAGCATATCCTGGTATCGAGGAGGGAATCCAATGCTTACCATCCTGTCCTGGATACCAAGGATTGCTCGTTTTGTGCAGATATTTCAGGGTGTTGCGGGAACTATGGGATCTTTCATGCCATGGATCGGTACGGTTATTCAACGGTTTCGTGGCGGGACTCGTACCGCTCATTTGTCCATGGCCCGAGGATAACCCATCACACTTGAACGGCTTTTTTTCTTGCTCGTTTTCTTGATACCAGACCTACCAATGAGTGAAAATCCTAAGCATACCAGTGTCAAACTGAGTGCTGGCAATTCAGGTAATCTGTTTGGCGGTGTAACAGGAACCGGAATTGTCTCGTCAATTTGCAAAGGCAAAGTCATCTTCATGTGTTCAAAATCAATGGTCGCCGACCCGATGACCGCACCTTTTTGCACACCATAAGCAATGGGGGCGATGATCAGCGAATGTACGATGGGACTTGGTGAAACAAGTGGGATTGGCATACGATTATCTCGTATCGATTCCAATCCTTGAGTGACCGGCACATTAGTGAATGTGTTCGGAATGGCGATGCTTGTCGATGTTTTTTTCGTTTGATGGACCGGCATCAAAGCGGTGAGTGGACTTTCAAGCGATAACGTGGCGTGGTGGCCGCCTAATGACAGGGAGGCCACCTTTGTTCCGGTAGGAAGAATCGTCGATTCCTGAAAAGAAGAGAAGCCATAGTTCAATAGATTCGTGGCATCTGTTTGCATCTCCCCGAGTAGGGGAACCTTCATCAGCACAGCAAGCAAGGTATGACCATTTCGCGTGGCGGTGACCACCATGGTTTGTTCAGCCTGATCTGTCCAGCCTGTCTTTACTCCGTTTGCTCCAGGATAGGACCAGAGCATTTCATTGAGATTCGATAAATTAGAAGTCCATTCTTTCCCCTTCCACAAGTAAAATTTCGTAGAGACGATTTTTCGGAATTCAGGGTTTTGCATCGCCTGTCTCGCGATCAGTGCCATATCGTAGGCGCAGGTGTAATGATTGGCGTTTTGAAGGCCGTTTGGGTTGACAAAATGAGTGTTGATTGCGCCCAACTGTTTGGCTTCCTGATTCATCATATTGGCAAAGCCTTTGACCGATCCACCATAGTGCTCCGCAATAGCGACCGCCGCATCGTTGGCAGAATCAATCAATAGACCGTATAGCATCTGCTTTAGTGAGTGCACTTCACCCGGTACAAGATAAACTTTATCAGGCTCCTGGTTCACTGCGTTGACAGATGCCTTGATAGGGTCGTTTAAATGACCGTATTTGAGTGCAAGAAGTGCGGTCATGATTTTGGTGATGCTCGCTGGGTAGAGCTTTTCATAAGGGTTTTTTTCATAGATGATTTGGCCTGTGGTCATATCCATTAACACAGCGCTTTGAGCAAGCAGTGTAGGAGGAGTCGTATTGCCAGTGTCTGCATGAACTGACGTGGACATGGCCATTAATATGGTGGAGGGAATGACGAAAACATATCCGATGGTCTTTATCCATTTGCGCAATTATAAAATTCCTTTCCTATATGTTTCGCTTTGCAATAGGATTACAACACTTGTATACTGATTATAACAAATTAATCGTACTCCTTCGGGGCAGGGTGAGGCAAATGCCAATTCCCGATCGGTGGTGACGCATGATGCGAAGTCCACGAGCCACATGGCACGAACTGGTGAGATTCCAGTACCGACGGTATAGTCCGGATGCAAGAAGGATAAAGGTGAGGATATGACCTCACTTTTTTCGCTGCGCCCCAGGAAGATGAGGCGCTTTTATTTTTGGGCAAGGGGGGAGGAGATCTGTTGACGCAAGACCGTGAATACATGCAAATGGCCATTCAGCTAGCGAAAATGGCGAGGGGACAAACCAATCCCAATCCGGCAGTGGGGGCTCTTTTAGTAAAGTCAGGGCGCGTGATCGGGATGGGCGCTCACCTGAAAGCGGGAGAAGCTCATGCGGAAATCCATGCGCTGCAGATGGCAGGACTTGAAGCGAAAGACAGCACCATGTACGTCACTCTCGAACCCTGTGCCCATCACGGCAAAACCCCACCGTGTGTGGATGCAATCATCCGCGCAGAGGTTAAAAAAGTGGTAGTGGCCATGCAGGATCCTTTTGAAAAAGTGGCGGGACTTGGCATTTCTAAGCTACGAGAAGCGGGAATCGAAGTCGAGGTCGGCGTGCAGCACGAGCATGCAGAGGCGCTGAACCAGCCATTTTTTCATTTCGTCAAAACCGGATTGCCGTTTGTCACTTTGAAACTTGCCGCCACACTTGACGGATATACCGCTGCAAGTACGGGTGATAGCCTATACATTACTTCCACAGCATCACGGGAAGAAGTTCATCGCTTGCGTAGCAGGGTGGACGCGATTGTCGTTGGGGTAGAAACAGTGCGTAAAGACGATCCGCAACTCACGGTGAGGCTGGGTGAAGAGACAAAGTCTCCTGTACGCATCGTGCTTGACTCGTATTTGAGGATTCCCATGGATTCCCGCCTCGTCATGGATCAGCGCAGCCACACGATGATAGTGACTACTGAATTGGCCCCTATAGACAAGGAAATCATGCTTAAGGAACAGGGTATAGAAGTGGTTCGATTGCCATCTCAAAATGAACACGTTCCGCTTCGCGAAGCCATGCGTTTTCTTGCTACAAAGGGATACCTCCACCTTTTGCTTGAAGGAGGACAACGCGTGGCATCCGCCTTTATGGAAGATAAGCTGGTCAATCAGGTATGGATTTTTCATGCGCCAAAACTGCTTGGTGGCGGAAACGGTTTGCTTTCGTGGCGGCATCCGTTAACGATGCAAGAAGCATTTGAATTGAATCATGTGGAGCATCGCATTTTTGACCAGGATGTGTTAACGATTGGTGATGTGGTGTACCCGGATTCTTTGACGGGAGGCGAATGAGTTGTTTACTGGACTTGTGGAGGAAGTGGGCACCCTCGTTCAAATCAGCAATTCCGGAAATGGCCGCAGATTGGTGATTGCTGCTCCCTTTGTGGCTCATGACGGCGTGGCGATTGGAGACAGTGTAGCCGTTAATGGAGTATGCCTAACTGTGGTGAAAATACAAGGCAATCATCTGGCGGTGGATGTGGTGCCTGAGACAGTAAGGCACTCTACATTCGCTAATCTTGCAGAAGGGGCTGCCGTCAATTTGGAGCGGGCGATGAAGGCAGATTCGCGTTTTGGCGGACATATGGTAGCGGGACACGTGGACGGGGTCGGAAGCATCACCCATATACAACCGGAGGACAACGCAAAGGTCCTGACAGTCAAGGCCGATGTGGCGCTGCTACGCTACATCGTTTCGAAAGGGTCAATTGCAGTGGATGGTATCAGCCTGACGGTGATGGATACGGATCGGGCGTCTTTTCAGGTATCGATTATTCCACATACTGCGGCCCAAACCACACTGCACAAAGCCAGGGTAGGTAACAAAGTCAACCTGGAAGTAGACCAAATGGGAAAGTACGCCGAAAAATTACATGGCCATCCCATTCGCACAGAGACGCAAACAGGGATTACTTTCGAAAAACTACAAAAGTGGGGATACTGAGTATCATTTAAAAGAGGTGTGCACGATGCAATTTGCGACAATTGACGAAGCGGTAATCGCGCTGAAACAAGGGCAGATCATCATTGTGGTGGATGATGAAGATAGGGAAAATGAAGGTGATTTTGTCGCTTTGGCTGAATTTGCGACGCCGCAAACGATTAATTTCATGATCACGCATGGCAGGGGACTGGTTTGTGTCCCCATCACGGAGGAACGGGCGAACAGGCTTGATTTGCAACCGATGGTAAAGGTGAATACAGACAACCATCACACGGCATTTACGGTTTCTGTCGATCACACTTCCACCACCACAGGAATATCTGCCATTGAACGATCCACGACCATTCAGTCGCTAATTGATCCAACTAGCAAAACGGAAGACTTTCGCCGCCCAGGTCATATTTTCCCTTTAGTTGCCAAAGATGGTGGTGTATTGCGAAGGGCCGGTCACACGGAGGCGGCAGTGGATCTTGCCAAAATCGCCGGAGTCGATCCATCAGGCGTGATCTGCGAAGTCTTAAAAGATGACGGGACCATGGCAAGAGTCCCGGATTTGCTGGAGATAGCGAATCAATTCGGGTTATATATGGTGAAAATCGAAGATATTATCGCGTATCGAAAGAGTAAAGAAAAATTGGTGGAACGGGCTGCAGAAGCCATTTTGCCTACTGAGTATGGCGAATTCAAGATCATTGTCTTCACTAACTCGGTGGACAGAAAAGAACATCTAGCGCTCGTCATGGGCGATATTATGCCTGATGAACCAACGTTAGTACGCGTGCATTCCGAATGCCTGACAGGGGATGTTTTTGGCTCTTTGCGATGCGACTGCGGTCCGCAACTGGATGCGGCGCTTCGTCAGATCGCGCAGGAAGGAAAAGGCATACTAGTGTACATGCGCCAGGAAGGCAGAGGTATCGGCCTCATCAATAAAATCCGCGCCTATCAATTGCAAGAACAGGGTCTAGACACGGTGGAGGCAAATGCAGAACTAGGATTTGACGCGGATCTTCGGGATTATGGGATTGGTGCGCAAATATTGCATGATCTTGGCGTGGGAAAAATCAAACTTCTCACTAATAATCCTAGAAAAATTAAGGGTCTGCACGGTCACGGACTTGATGTGGTGGAAAGATCCCCACTTTTGATCGACGCAAACGAGTATAATGAAAGATACTTGTTAACGAAAAAACTCAAATTGGGGCATTTGCTAAATTAGAATCAATGCGATCGCTAAAGGAGTGTACCAGGAATGGGACAAGTGTTTGAAGGCAAACTAATTGGTCAGGGATTAAAGGTGGGAATCGTGGTTTCCCGCTTTAATGATTTTATTTCTAAAAGTTTACTCGACGGGGCGAACGATGCTTTTTTGCGTCATGGCGTCAGTGAAGCAGACATCGACATTGCCTGGGTACCAGGCGCGTTTGAAATTCCTTTCATCGCTAAAAAAATGGCAGAAACCAAAAAATACGATGCGGTGGTAGCACTTGGCGCTGTCATTCGCGGTTCCACGCCCCACTTTGATTATGTCGCGGCGGAAACTGCCAAAGGAATTGCAACGACTAGCTTGCAGACGGGCGTAGTGGTGGTGTTTGGCGTGTTGACGACAGACACGATCGAACAGGCGATTGAGCGTGCTGGAACAAAGGCGGGTAATAAAGGCTGGGATGCATCGGTGACTGCAATAGAAATGGCCAATCTGGCGCGCGCATTTCTTGCATGAGACGAAACGATTCAAACGTAAAATCATTATTTCGCCGTCCGTCTCCCTATCAACAGGTGTTTGTTGGGGAGACGGGGGGGGTCCGCTTTTTGCGATTTGGCGATAGTGGTGCAGGTTGGCAAGGCGCCATGAAAGTAAGTCGCCCAGAACTGCTTTATTTTCCCTATCAACAGGCATTTTCGTTCTATACCGCGTGGAATCCCACCATTCGCCGATTTTTGTCTCTGGGAGTAGGTACCGGCACGGCCATCAGCCATGTACATCGGAGGCATCCTCAGGCAGAGATTGTGGGAGTGGAATGGGACCCCATGGTTTTGCAAGTGGCTGAGGAGTATTTCCAACTTCCCACTGATTCTCGCGTCAGCTTATTTGAAGCGGATGCTCGTACCTACATTATGAAAATTCAGGATCATTTTGATCTCATTTATGTGGATGTTTATTTTCAAGAGGAAACCCCCAAAGTGTTGTATTCACCTTTATACTTACATACGTTATCAGAACTACTTGAACCGGGTGGTGTGCTCGCGATCAATGCCATTTTGGCAACGAAAGGACCTCTTAGCTATCCATTTGTACACCTTTGTACTGATCTGGAAACGCTTATAGGACCTACCTACAGTATTACACTTGGTGCGATCCCACAGATCACGCATAATGTGATGATTTTTGCCCAACGCCTTCCTTCTACACTTCGCACGATGTCGGAAATTCGCAATCGGAGTTGGCGAGAAATTCATACTCATCAGGAAAATTATATGTGGTCCACGAGGCTCATGCCATTTTTTATTAAAAAGTCGGGAAAGAAGGTGTGATTTTGCTGTCTTTTTTTGGACCAGATCTGATATTTCGCATTGTGGCATTTATCTTAGCGCTCGTCGTCCACGAATTCGGTCACGCGGTGGTTTCACTCTGGCTTGGAGATGATACGCCAAAAATGCAGGGAAGGGTGTCTCTTAATCCTTTATCGCACCTTGATCTTCTTGGACTTTTGATGGTTCTTTTTGTTAATTTTGGTTGGGCTAAACCTGTCATTTTTGATCCTAGTAAAATTAAAATTAACAAATCGCTAGGGATTATTCTGATAGCGCTTGCCGGACCATTTATGAATGCCTTGTTGGGGCTTGTCTCTATAATTATCGATTTGTTGATTATGCAATCGTCAAGTCCTTTTTGGCATGGCATGATTGGGCAATTTATCAGTACCATGTTGATCTGGCTCGCTATCGTCAATGTGGCGCTTGCCATCTTCAACTTGATTCCCGTTCCGCCACTTGACGGTTGGAAAGTGTTATTGTTTATGATGCCAAGAAAAATTTTTGTTCCCATGTTGCGATTTGAAAGAGTAGGGCCATTTCTTCTATTATTGGTATTAATCCTTCCCATCGGTGGTTATTCACTAGGAGGACTAGTCATCAATAGCGCGATACAATCTGTATTTGGGTGGTTTGGCTTGTCAATATGACCAATTCGTTCCCGATTGCTGTACAGGATTTTGAAGGGCCGCTCGATTTGCTACTGCATTTGATCGAAACGCAAAAAATGGCGATTACAGACATCAAACTCTCGCAAATTACTGATCAATATTTGACCTATTTGCGCGATTCACTCGCGCAACACATGGAAGTGGCAAGTGAGTTTATCGTCATGGCCTCGACACTGATTGCGATCAAAGCGAGAACGCTACTTCCTCAACCAAAACTTGATCAACAGGAGATTGGAGTGGATGACGAGTGGCAGGATGATCCGGAGGAACGTTTAAGGGAGCAATTGATCGTCTACCGTGCCTATAAAGAAGCAGCCACAGAACTAAAACACCGGGAACAATTTAGACAGGAACAGTGGAACAGACTACCCATGTCGTTAGAGCCTTTCCGTGAATATCCGGTGGCTGCAGATTTTTTGAATCATGTCACACCAGCGAGGCTAAAGAAGATTTACGAAGCGGTGATGGAGCGCATGCTAGATGATCCTGAAGTGGAAATCTATCGAGATCAGGAAAGCATCCCCATGCGTATGGCAAGAATTGAGCGTCGTTTACTGCTAGGACCTGCGACATTTATTCAATTAATTGAAACCAATTCGCGCAGGGAATGGGTGACCGTATTTCTCTCGTTGTTGGAATTGATTCATTTGCGAAAAGTAGTATTTCGGCAGGAAAGGATGTTCTCTGAAATATGGATAGAGAGACTCTAGTTGATGGGGCTATTGAACTTTTAGCTACCAATGAACAGTTGGCCCGCACTTTGGAGGGGCTATTGTTTGCTGCCGGCAATGAGGGAATGTCCACCTCGCAAATTGCGGAAGTGCTCGAGATGACCACTGACCAGGCGGAAATGATCTGTCAGATTCTTGATGATCTTCAGGATAGGGAAAAAAGGGCATTTCGCATCCACATGATCGGTGGGGCATGGCAATTGCTAACAGTGCCATCATTATCCCCCTACCTAAAAAAAATGGCCACCTCTCCGGCTTTACCGGGACTTTCCCAGGCTGCGCTTGAAATTCTAGCCATCATTGCATTTCGCCAGCCCATCACGAGAGCAGAGATTGACCAGATACGCGGCGTAAAAAGCGATCGATCGGTGGGAACGCTCGTTGCCCGTGGATTGATTGTGGAGACGGGGCGTGCTGATGCACCAGGTAGACCGATATTATACGGAACCAGCAAAGACTTCATGGATTACTTCGGCTTGCATTCTTTAGAGGATCTAGAACTCAAATTCAACTATGCTGTCATTGAATAAATACATTCAAATGGAGAATATTAACTGCCAGAATGCCCGGTGAGGGGAGGCAGAATGGTGACGACAGGGATCATTGTCTTGGCCATTGCCGTAGCAATCGTGGTGCTCCTTTCGCTCCCAATATCAATGAGAATTCATTTGAACGCAGACAATAAAGCCATTGATGTCAAGGCACAGCTGTACATCACAGGAATTTTATTGTTTCGATATCGTAAAAAAAATGACTTTCAACCCACTTCTAATGAAGAAAAGCTCAATGATTCCCTAAAATCCTCCCGACTGCATCAATCTACGCCTTTTTTTCACCTTCTTCCCATCATTGATGATGTTCTACGTCTATTGACGATAAAAAAATGGAGCTGGAACATTGAGCTGGGCGTTGATGATGCGGCTCTGACTGGAATTTTAACAGGACTCGCCTATGGCCTTGCAGGCATTATCAACCATTTTCTCCTCACCAATATTCGCTTTCTATCCTTACCCACGACCACAGTCACTCCTCACTTCAATGAGCCGATCATGCATGCCGATCTTCATTGCATAGTAAAAAGCAGGCTCGGCAAAGCTATCTATGCAGCCATTCGCATTTTTATATTGCTGCATAGGAGGGGTGCGCATGGAGGATCATCCAATCCAATCGCTGATGTCCACCACGCTTGAGAATTTACAGACCATGGTAGATGTAAATACCATACTTGGCAATCCTGTAGAAACACCGGACGGTAGCCTGATTTTGCCAATCAGCAGAGTCGGATTCGGTTTTGCCGCCGGAGGATCTGAGTTTGGTAAAGCAGAAGGGAAGCCGGAAATGCCGGGTATGCCGGGAATGGCAAACAGCAATCAGGATACTTATCCTTTTGGAGGCGGTGCTGGTGGCGGTGTTTCCATTAATCCAATGGGATTTCTTGTCGTAGGACATGGGCAGGTCAAGGTATTATCTGCAGTTCCTGGTAACCAAATTTATGATCGGTTGATAGATATGGCACCAACGATTATTGAAAAGCTGGAATCTATGGGGAAAAAGAAAGAAACTGCGACAGATCCCATTCACTAACATCCATATTCAACAAAATTAGCGCGGTGTCTCGCGCTCGTTTTTTATTTAAAAAGTGGGGTTGGCTTCTAGGGGGACAAGAAGGTGCATACAATTCAAACCAACAAGTATATTGCTGGATTGATGATCGTTCTTTGCATGGTGGGTGGCAATGGACCACTGAAAGTGAACGCAACTACTTCAGCACCGTTTGTACATGCTGCATCCGCATGTTTGTTGGATGTGGATAGTGGAAGAATTTTATATGAAAAAAATGGCCACGAACCGAGGAGAATTGCCAGTTTAACCAAAGTAGTAACCGGCTGGGTTGCGATCAAAAGCAATCAACTGAACAAAGTGGTGACAATATCCGCCAATGCCGCACGCCAAGAAGGTTCTTCTGTATACCTACGGGCAGGTGAAAAAATCAAGGTACGCGACTTGCTATACGCCATGATGTTGCGAAGTGGCAACGATGCAGCCACTTCGATTGCCGAAGCGGTGGCAGGCTCAACGGATCAATTTGCCAAGTTGATGAATCAGGAAGTCACACGGTTGCATTTAAAAAATACCCACTTCACCAATCCACATGGACTTGATCAAAATGGCCATTATGCCAGTGCAGACGACTTTGCAGTGCTTACTGGGCAAGCGCTCAAAAATCCTTTGTTTCGTCAAGTGGTCAGCACCAAATTTTATCGTATCTCGCGCAGTACTGAAATGAATGGCATGCGCTTAAGAAACAAAAATAAATTATTGTGGATGATGCAAAATGCGGATGGCGTTAAAACAGGCTACACCAAAGCGGCAGGGCGCTGTCTTGCCGCATCGGCCAGTCTTGGGGGAAGACAGGTAGTGCTCGTTGTACTGGATGATCCGTCAGACTGGAATGATGCCAAATCATTACTGAGTTACGGGTTACAGGTGTATCGAAAAATAGATGTCACCTCAGTTAGGCAAAAAGACTACCTGTTGCCTATAAAGGATGGGGTGCGGACAGGTGTGATCAGCGTTCCTCAAGCGCCTGTCTATTATCCACTTCGCGAAGATGAGTGGTCAGCGCTGGTCTACCACATTACACCAACCAAACAGAAGGCGCCAATTCGTGCCGGTCAAAAAATAGGTGTGCTTTATGTTTCACTTCATCAACAACTCATTGGCAAAACCATGCTCATTGCAAAAGAGGACATGCCTGCAAAAAGCTGGTGGGGAAAAATAAAGGGTTGGTTCTGACAAGCTGCTGCATTTCTGGGGAGGAAATCAGGTTGCTGAATATCATATGGTTCACGCTGATGATGTCTGGTCTGATTGTTGCTTTTGCAACGGGACATGTTGCACAGGTCACTAATGGACTTTGGGACGGTGCCAAATCCGGAGTGGAAGTAGCCATCGGACTAGTCAGCATCATCACTTTTTGGCTTGGAATCATGAAGATTGCTGAATCGGCTAGGCTGATTGAAGGCCTCTCAAAATTGGTGAAGCCAATTGCCAAGTGGCTGTTCCCATCTGTTCCTGAATCTCACCCGGCAATGGGAGCCATTATCGCCAATATGAGCGCCAATCTTCTCGGCCTTGGTAATGCAGCCACTCCACTTGGACTCAAAGCCATGGAGGAACTTCAAAAACTGAACCCCACGAAAGACATGGCTTCTGATGCGATGTGTACATTGCTTGCCTTAAATACGGCTAGCCTGACCATTATTCCCGCTACTATGATTGGGTTAAGAGCGGAATTTCATTCTAAAAATCCAGCGGATATCGTATTGCCTACACTGCTTGCCACGGCTATCGCCACGACCGCAGCCATCATTCTGGACAGATTTTACCGTCATCGGCACCAAGTGAATCATCCATGTAAGGGATATGCTAAATGATAGCGGAGGTATCATCCTTTGCACTGCCGCTCAGTTTGGCGATGATTCTCGTGGTGGCGGTCATTCGCAAGGTGCCGCTTTACGAAACGTTTGTCCTCGGTGCCAAAGACGGATTTCAAACGGCGATCAATCTAATTCCGAATTTGATCGGCATGATGGTTGCAGTCAGTGTGTTTCGCAGTTCAGGCGCACTGAACCTAGTGATTCATGCGCTAAGTCCGGTGTTTCATTTTCTTAGGTTTCCTCCAGAACTCTTGTCAATTGCTTTACTTCGGCCAATATCAGGAGCAAGTTCCCTGGCGCTCGTCACTGACCTATTTAAACACCATGGACCTGACTCGCTACTAGGAAAAATCGCTTCAACGATGCAGGGAAGCACAGATACTACTCTTTATGTGTTAACAGTTTATTTTGGGAGTATTGGCATTAAAAATCCGCGATATGCGGTGAAGGTGGGGTTGTGGTCAGATTTAATCAGTGTTATTGCATCTGTTTTTGCTGTATATTTAATCATTGGGAAATAAAGTGATGATCCAAATTGGAGAGTTAATCATTGAATAATCAAGCAACAGAGCGACTGCAAAAAGCGATTGCCGCAAGAGGAATCGCATCCCGCAGAAAAGCGGAGGAATACATTCGTTCAGGGCGCGTGCGCGTGAACGGTAAACCTGTGAATGAGCTAGGTGTAAAAGTGTCTGCAAAAGACAAAATCGAAATTGATGGCATCACCATTGGGCAAGCGGAATCGTTTGTCTACATTTTGTTATACAAACCTATCAAGGTCATGACCACCGCCTCTGATCCTCAGGGGAGAAAAACGGTATATGATTTTTTGGGCGGAGTAAAAACACGTGTTTTTTCAATTGGAAGGTTGGATTATGACACGAGCGGTCTGCTTCTTTTAACGAATGATGGGGAATTGGCTCATCGCTTGATGCATCCTGGTTTTGGCATTGAAAAGACTTACGAAGCACTGGTGTCAGGAGATGTTTCAAAGGAGTCTGTCCAACAACTTCGAAGAGGAATTTTGCTTGAGGGGAAAAAGACAGCTCCCGCCAAGGTGAGAATTTTGGGACGAGATGCCACCACCACAAAACTTGAGATTGCGATTCACGAAGGAAGAAATCGTCAAGTGAGAAAAATGCTTGATTTCATTGACCATCCATGCTTAAAATTGACACGGATTCGCTACGGCAACTTAAATTTGAAAGGATTAAGGCCAGGGGGCTGGCGTTATTTGACATCTTCAGAAGTGGAAAAACTTCACGCAATCACCTATGATCAAAATCACAGATGGTAGATTGTCAAAATACTGTTATAATTAGCGTGTATACATTTTCAATTTTGACATCAGGATAGCCATACCAAGGAGGGTTATGCGTTGAGCGAGCTTCACGAGCGTATACTGGTAGTGGATGATGAAGAACGCATTCGTCGATTAGTACGAATGTACTTAGAACGCAATGGGTTTATTGTCGATGAAAGCGATAATGGGACATCAGCTCTCAAAATGGCGCTCGAGGAGGATTATGCGATAATCATTCTGGACCTCATGTTGCCAGGTATGGATGGACGGGATGTGTGCCTGGAATTACGGCAATATAAAGAGACGCCTGTGATCATGCTAACCGCAGCTGGGGATGAAAGTACCAGAATTCACGGATTTGAACTAGGCGCAGACGATTATGTGGTGAAGCCATTCAGCCCTCGCGAACTCGTGATGCGGGTTAAAGCCCTTTTGCGCAGAACAGGAAATGTGATTCCTGAAACCATCCAACCTCCTAACCTTGGTCATATCCTGACTTTTCCAGGACTTGTTATCAATGTGGACGCACGCAAAGTGTTGGTAGAAGACGCGGAAGTATCTTTAACACCTAAAGAATTTGAACTGCTTTTATATTTAGCCCAACGACCGGAAAAGGTCTTCAGTAGGGAAGAATTACTGAGAGATGTTTGGAATTATCAATTTTTTGGTGATCAACGCACAGTCGATACCCATGTAAAGCGTTTGCGGGAAAAATTAGGACGTTTGTCAGATCGCGTTCCACAACACATTCACACGGTCTGGGGGGTTGGCTATAAGTTTGAGGTGGTCGATTAGTGATTCGACGCAGTGTCGTTCTTAAGTTATGGCTTACCATCATTGGCCTGGTGGTGATTGTTCTCTCTATATTGGCGGTCTATTTGCAGCAATTCTTTCATTCTTATGTATCGGAAATGCAAAGAATAGACCTTACCAATCAGGCCATTCTGGTAGGTGAAGTATTACGCAAAGAACCGCCTCAAATGATACAAAATTATGTTAATAGGGAGTTGTCTGCCTCACACAGTCACTATTACATCATTGCTTCAAGAAGCAAAGTAGGCTTCTCCTTGAATCACTTCATAAAATCTTTGTCAGCAGATGAAGTTGCCCAATTGAGTACGAGTCCACCGCTCATTTTCTCCGGAGTCCCTTCTTTTTTAACGAAACCCGATCAGCAAACGATCATTTATGCCATTAATCCTATCAAGAATCAAAGTGGCAAGATTACTGCTTATTTGATCATTACAGAGTCCAGTCAATTTGCGGGTAATCCAAATTATACAATACCTGCGCTAATTGTTTTCGCTGTAATTTTGGGTACCATTCTAACTACAGGGCTGGCATTTGTCGTTTCCAAAAACCTGTCAAGGCCGCTGGTAGAAATGAATCAGGCGGCAGAGCGCTTGGCTAAAGGTCAATTTGATCTGCGTGTACGCGTGGTGACTCAGGATGAAGTGGGTAGACTCGGTAAAACATTCAATCATGTTGCGGCTGAACTTGAGCAATCCATGCTGGCATTGACACAGGAAAAAGAACAAATGGCAGGCATCCTGAATGCCATGATGGATATTGTGATTGCCACAGACCGCACCGGTGTCGCCACTCTCTTAAATCCTTCCGCTGAGCAATGGCTGCGAAGAGCTAGAACACTCAGTATGAGGGATCAGGAATCGACGCCGTACGGGATCAGCGATTGGCCAAGTGAGCTGACCACATTACAACAAAGCGCGTTAAATGCACGCAAACCCATTCATGCAGAATTGCAGTGGCTCGGAAGAGATTTGTCGGTGACGATGACCCCACTTTACGAACCAGATCATGTCACAGAACTTCGAGGAACGCTGGCCGTGATGAGAGATACTACAGAGGAAAAAAGATTAGACCATTTGCGAAAAGACTTCGTCGCCAATGTATCGCATGAATTGCGCACACCGCTCACGTTGCTCCAAGGATATGCAGAAGCATTGATGGATAACTTTGGAGATGACCCGCTCCAACAGGATGAATTGATTCACATTATCCATGACGAAACACTTCGTATGCGGCGGTTAGTGAACGAACTGCTTGATTTGGCACAACTTGAGTCAGGCCATTTTTCAATGCATATGGATAATATAGACATATGCGCCATAGTAAGGCGCGTTGCGAAAAAATTTCATGGCGCCATTCAGGAAAGGGGGTTACAATTACACCTAGACGAAACTACCGGTTCGCTAAATGTAATGGGGGATGAAGACAGGTTGGAACAGGTGCTTACCAATCTTGTCGACAATGCGTTTCGTCACACCAAGACGGGCAGTATCACCCTGAGGACAGAAGCCTCTGATCATCAAGCCGTCGTGCGTGTGACTGATACTGGTGAGGGAATTTCTGAAAAGGATCTTCCTTTTGTCTTTGAACGTTTTTATAAAGCTGACAAGGCGAGGATCAGAACAGGAGCATCTGGTGGCACAGGCATTGGGCTTGCTATCGTCAGCAGTCTCATTCGGGCCCATCATGGAGAGATTGGCGTGCAAAGTGCACTAGGGATTGGAACCACTTTTACCATCATCATACCACTGGTTAATGATGGATCCGTAGAATAGGAGGGTGCGAATTGGGTTGGATTTATAGCGGGAAATTATACGAAAGCAAATTTCAGGCAGGTTGCTATGCGACCCGTATTCGCGAAGGAGAATCAATGATCCGCTCCCGATTACCTCGCTATGTCTACGTTTATCGCACCAAAAAAGGCCGCTATGGCGTAAAATATTCATGGTAACGAGAGAGATAGGTATAGGAGTGGATAGAATGCTGACAGATTATCATACTCATACAGAAAAAGGACCTTACACGGTTGAGTGGTTGGAATATTTTCTCTCCGTGGCAAAATCTCGCGGAATTGATGAATATGGCGTTTCGGAACACGCCTACCGTTTTTTGCAAACCTCTCATTTATTGGATAATCCATGGATTCGTGAAAGAAGAACGGAGAACTTAGACGAGTATTTCATGATGGTGGAAGATGCACGAAAAGCGGGGCATTCTGTCAAATTCGGCATCGAACTTGACTTTATTCCTGGCACGGAAACCGCACTGGAGGCTTTCATCAAATCCTATCCGTTCGATTACGTGATAGGTTCCGTCCATTGGCTCGGCGATTTTGGCTTTGATTTACTGGAGATGAAATCCAAGTGGGAGAATCGCGACATCAAGAAAACGTATGATGAATATTTTTCAATACTGACACAAATGGTGGAGAGTAAATTATTTGATTTTGTCGGTCATGCGGATGTGATCAAGGTGTTTGGTCATGAACCTGATGATCAGGTATTTTTAGAGGAATGGTACGATCAACTTTCGGAAACCTTTTCAAAAAATGATGCTGTGATTGAGGTGTCGACAGCCGGACTTCGCAAACCGGTTGGTAAACTGTATCCTGCCCCCGGCCTTTTAAGGGCGAGTTACAGGCGGAATGTTCCCATTGTGATCAATTCGGATGCCCATCGTCCCGAAGATGTTGGTGCAGACTACGACAAGGCCGTTTCCTATGCGAAAGAAACAGGCTATACTGAGTTGGTTGCTTTCACCGAACGCAAGAGGTCATTCCACGCGATTAATCAGCCAAAATAAAATACATAGCGTAATTTCAGGTTGATTACAGGTTAAGTTATTATTATCAAAGTATTGCATGAACAACTGACTCCCGTTGGATGATCATGCCTCAGCCAATCAAACCTTCTCCTGAGCGAGAAGGTTTTTTTGTAGTATGCTAGAGGCAGAGGGGTGATCCAGATTGTTTGTATTGTTTTATCGATTGATGCAAACGATTACCCGGCGCTCCGCTTTATACATAACGCTTGTCGCTTTTATTTGTATCATCATCGGCGCCGTTCTTTTTTCGCATTTCGAGCATGAATCGATTTGGACTGCCCTTTATTGGTCGATTACCACAGCGACCACTGTAGGGTACGGAGATGTATCGCCAGTGAATACTGCAGGGAGAATTATTGCAATTGGATTGATGATAACCAGCATCCCCTTATTTGGTGCAGTTTTTTCTACCTTGGCTGGCAGTATCGTCGAAGCGCGTTTCAGGAGGTTGATGGGAATGGAGCTTTTTGGTCCCTTAAAAAACCATGTGCTTATATTAGGGGACAGCGATGAAAGACTGACTGTTATCAACTCATTAAGAACCAAACGCCACATTGTGGTCGTTTCAGAAGACATCGATCCTACCACACTTCCAAGTGGAGTTTCTTGTATCAAAGGAGATCCCAGGGATTTGTCAATCTTATCGAAGGTAAATCCTAGTCAAGCCCGGCATGCCTTGATTATTGGATCAAGAGATGGAGATATCCTGGAAATTGCCATTGCGTTAAAGGAGCTAGCCCCTAACCTTTCGGTGACTGTCAGCACCAAATCACTGCTGGCATCGCGTGCGTTAAAGGCGATAGGAATAACGAATACCTTGGTTTGGCAAGAATTGCTGGGCCATACGTTAGCCAAAAGTTTACAGGCCCCTCATGCTGCAGATCTTCTGATGCAAATGGTGAATTCTGAAGAATTTATCATTCAAGAAATACCCGTGTCTGATGAATTTATAGGAAAAACATTAAGCGAGCTTAAGTCAACTTATGTTGGCTACGTGTTAGGACTAGTACAGGAAAATGACGTGATACTTGGTGTCAGGCGAAATCCAGTTATCCAACATGGCGCTCAGTTGCTGATTTTGAAAGAACAATGATAAAAGCAGGTGAAAAGTATGCAATTTTATATCGTAGACGTTTTTGCTAACGCCAAGTATCAAGGTAACCCGCTCGCCGTACTGATTCCCGATAGACCCATCGATACGAGCGAAATGCAACAAATAGCCAAAGAAATCCATTTTTCTGAAACCACGTTTATCATGTCAGGCAAAAAACCTGACGGGGGATATGATGTCCGCATCTTCTCTCCAGATGTTGAACTTCCTTTTGCCGGTCACCCCACACTAGGGACTGCATTTATCATTTCCAACATGATTGAAAAAGGTCCAACAGCAACCATCCGGCTAAACCTGCAGGTAGGGCAGATTCCTGTGACGATTACGGATGATGAGTGGACGATGCAACAAAATCAGCCTACTTTTGGCGTGATGTTGAAGGATACCAAACAGGTGGCAGAGATGGTCCACCTGCATGAAGATGATATTGATGATCGTTTCCCCATCGAGGTGACATCCACAGGGCTTCCTTCCGTGATTGTCCCTTTGAAAAACCTGTCCGCACTGCAAAAATGTCGAGTGAATCACGATTTGTTCCAGGATTTTATGGACCATCAAATGAAGGCCAATATTCTTTTGTTTACTCGAGACGAGGAGGCTTTATCGCCTCAGTTACGAGTTAGGGTATTTGTGGACGAGTCGGGCTTTTTTGAAGATCCCGCAACGGGAAGTGCAAATGGCAACCTTGCTGCTTACGTGATCAAACACCGGTATTTTGACGCTGACTCCATTTTGTATGAGGTCCTGCAAGGTGTGGAAATGGGACGTCCTTCTCTCTTAAAAGTAAATGCTTCTCAAACTGAAGGAAAGTATCAGTTGCTTGTTGGTGGAAAGGTATTCTTGGTAGCCAAAGGCGACTGGGAGTAAAATGACATAACCAGATGAATTTCGGGAGGGTGCACATATGGCGATGATGAAAGCAGTACAAATTACAAAACGAGGTGGCCCACTTGAAGTGGTGGAATTGGCCATCCCAGATCCGAAAAGTGGCCAGGTGCTGTTGCGAGTGGAAGCATGTGGCGTTTGTCACGGGGAAATGGTAGCCATCGAAGGCCATCACCCACAAATGCATTATCCAAGAGTACCCGGACATGAAGTGATCGGCGTCATCGAAAAATTAGGCGAAGGCGTCACTGGCTGGTCAATAGGTGAACGGGTTGGTGTTGGTTGGAACGGGGGGCATGGCGAAGTGACAGGCCTTACCATGGACGGAGGTTATGCAGAATACATGGTGGCCTATGCAGATGGCCTCGCACATATTCCAGCAGAACTATCGTCAGTAGAAGCGGCGCCTCTTTTATGTGCTGGCGTGACCACTTTTGGTGCGCTCAAAAATAGTATTGCGCGAATGGGGGATATGGTCGCGGTTTTAGGCATCGGAGGACTAGGTCATTTGGCGATCCAATTTGCTAAAAATGCCGGGTTTTACACAGTGGCCATTTCCCGTGGCTCTGAAAAAAAATCCCTTGCATTGCAACTTGGCGCACATTTATATATTGACACTGAAAAGGAAGATCCTGCCGCTGTACTAAAAGGACTGGGGGGCGCCAAGGCGATTTTGGCCACAGCGCCAAGTGGTGATGCGATCAGCGAGGTGTTTGGTGGACTAGCACCGGGTGGCGAATTGATTACGGTCGCAGGTACCGGTGAGCCGCTCCATATTAGCCCGGTGCATTTTTTGAATGGAAAACGATCAATGAGAGGGTGGACAGCAGGCGTTGCCAAGGATTCAGAAGAAACCATCCGTTACAGTGTGCTTACCGGAGTTCAATCGATGATTGAAGAATATTCACTCGAAGATGCGCAAGCGGCATTTGATCGTATGATGAGCGCAAAGGCAAAATTCCGTACTGTTTTGACCATGACTCACAGGGATCAAACGAGGTGAGGAAATGGCACTCATCCAATGTCATTTTTTTCTGAGGTGCTCGGATTAAATTCGTCTATGACCGTGATACTGCCACAAAATACCTACGCACAAATAGGCATGCAAAATGTCAGTCGTGACAGCAAGAAGCATCCAACGCTGTATTTGCTACACGGAAGATCTGATGATGACACCACTTGGGTGCGGCGCACTTCCATCGAGAGGTATGTAGCGCCACTTGGCCTGGCGGTGATCATGCCACAGGTGCACCTCAGCTATTTCACGGATAAGGTAGAGAAATCCAGCTTTGACTACACATACGATGAAGGTCCAGGTACACACGATTGGGCCTACTGGGATGCAAAAATACAGGATGTACTCGCATGATTACCGATGCGGCATTCATAAAGTAAGGCGCCCTATTTCTAAAAAAGAAAAGGGCGCCTTTTCTTCTACCAGTTCATACCGTATGCCAGTGCGCCGATCGTCAAGCCTGTTAAAGCGCCAAAAGCAAAATACGCGCCAGGTGCATAAACGAGCTCCAATTCGGCTTCCGATTCATTCGCTTGATAACCAATTAATCTTTGGATGGGGTGACAGTTCAACAGATATACACCAGTTGGTGTGACCATGCTGACGATACCGTGATAGACAACACCGTTTTGATGGTACACAAAAACTGGTTGTCCTGCATACCTTCTGGCATGATAGTAAAGTGGGTGATACATCCTCTTTTCCCCTCCCTCCATTAGCCGTCCATGTATCCTATGTGTCCCTTTGCCTTTATGCATGGGGAGATAACCATGTCCACTTTTTTGCCTATATGCGGTTATGTGGCAAAGCGTCACCGCTGCTATCATATTTTTGAAATTTGAAAACGCTTACTTCTATACTCTAAGTGAAAATACGTATTCAGAAAGGAAGCGATGGAATTGCAACGGCGCATGGCAGAACCTTACAAAATCAAATCAGTAGAATTATTGAATATCCTTGATGAAAAGGAACGAGAAGAAGCATTAATGGAAGGCGGTTACAACACCTTTTTAATCAAATCAGAACATGTATACATTGATCTATTGACCGATAGTGGTACCTCAGCCATGAGTGACTTGCAATGGGCGGCTCTGCAACTCGGGGATGAAGCATATGCAGGAAGTAAAAGCTGGTTTCGCCTGGAGCAGGCGGTACGGGAAATTTACGGTTATCGCTATGTGATTCCCACACACCAAGGTAGAGGCGCAGAAAATTTGTTGTCTCAATTAAAGATACAACCTGGGGATTATGTGCCTGGCAACATGTATTTTACGACCACTCGTGCTCATCAGGAGCTAAATGGCGGCACGTTTGTCGATATCATCATCGATGAAGCGCATGATCCTGCGGCGGAACTGCCATTTAAGGGAAATGTGGACCTAAACAAACTAGAAAGTCTCATCCATCGCGTGGGAGCTGACAAAATTCCGTACGTCAGTGTGGCTGTCACCGTCAATCTGGCAGGCGGACAGCCAGTCAGCATGAAAAATTTGCGGGAGGTTCATGAGCTTTGTCAAAAACACGGCATTTCGGTGATGTTTGACGCCACTCGTTGCGTGGAAAATGCGTATTTTATCAAAGAACGGGAAAAAGGATTCGAGAATACGCCTGTTAAAGATATTTTGAAAGAAATGATGACTTATTCTGATGGTTGCACCATGAGCGGCAAAAAGGACTGTCTGGTCAATATTGGTGGCTTTCTTTCCATGAATGATGAAGACCTGTATACGAGAGCCCGTGAACTCGTGGTACTCTACGAAGGCATGCCATCTTATGGAGGTATGGCAGGGCGGGATATGGAAGCGATGGCGCAAGGGATCTACGAGTCGATAGACGATCACTACATCAGCCACCGGATCAATCAGGTTCGGTATCTAGGCAATCAACTAATTGAAGCAGGGGTTCCTATTGTCAGACCAATTGGCGGGCATGCCGTGTTTCTTGATGCAAAATAATTCTTGCCTCACCTTCAACAAGATGAGTTCCCGGCTCAGGCGTTAGCAGCAGCTCTTTATCTGGATTCCGGGGTACGCTCAATGGAACGGGGGATCGTGTCGGCGGGACGAAATAAAACAACCGGAGAAAACAACAAGCCTAAACTTGAACTAGTGAGACTCACCATTCCGCGTAGAGTATACACTGATAACCACATGGATGTAGTAGCGGATTCCGTGATTGCGCTCTATGAAAAACGCAATTTGATCAGTGGGCTAAAAATGGTGTATGAACCACCCACGCTACGGTTTTTCAATGCCAGGTTTGAGCCGCTTTCCGCAAGCAGGAAGTTAATCGAGTCAGGATCATTGCATGTGTCTGTCTAATTAATAGCTGAAAATATGGCATAGCGGATGATGAACACTATTATCTGCTATGCCCTTTTACTCATAAAATTATAAATTTTCACACTTTAATGATACTACATGTAACTCATCCATACTATCTCAATGAGAAAATAATAGACATTGTAAACTATTGTATAGTCTTAAATAACCACCCAAATAGCACAAATGCACGTAGAATGAAGTTGATAAATCTTTTATCTTGTATATGTAATAAAGTATTTAATTGTTAATAAAAAAATATCGAAAGGAGGAGTCATATGGTCCCTCAGACTACAGTCTCATCAAATGATCAACTTCTTGATAAATTGACAGATCCCACTGTTTCGATGCAATTAGAACGCCTAATTGATCAATTGCCTACCATTACTCGCTTATTGGATTTGACGCAAATGGCACTCTACTATACGAACGAAACCATGGCAGATCAAACGGTGATTGATCGGTTTGTGGAAGGGGTTCATGAGGTGATGGATCCCATTGACAAAATCACTTCTACGTTCAAACCACTGTTGATGCAAGTAAAACCAGTATTATCTTCACCATCCATTTCAAAATTGCCGGTTCTTGTAGATGAATTTGTAGAGTCAGCAGAGGCAATGAGTGAAGTAATGGTGGGGCTGAGGAAATTAAGCGATGTCGGTGTTTTGTCAGGGTTAATCAAATTGGGCGAGGCGATAAATTCAGAGTATTTCGATTTAATACTTCAAGTCCTTCGTGTTTTTGAACAAGCTTATGAGAATGCCAACAAAGACGAAACTGCCATCTCGCTGCTTGACTTGTTGCGCATGATTAAAGAACCTTCCACTCAAAAAGTATTGAAAACGATTCGCAATGCGATGAAAATCTCTTCCTAATTCCACAACTCTTTCACCACTTAAAATGGAGGTGGCATCTTTGGGCATCAATTTACTTTGGTTACAAGCTCAGGCCTGCAGTGGTAACACGATGGCATTGCTCAATGCGGAAGGCCCTGATTTAACAGATTTTATCAATCGATACGATGTTAATGTATTATATCACCCTTCTGTGTCGCCGCTATGGGGAGATCATGTACATACGTTATTGCATGATCTGACTACTGAAAAAACGAAACTCGATATTTTGGTCATCGAAGGATCCATTCCTCTTGGTCCGAATGGAACAGGACTTTATAACTTATTTGCTGATCGTCCGATTAAAGACATTATTAAAGAACTGGCCGATGTAGCCGATTTTGTGGTCGCTATTGGGGATTGTGCGACACACGGCGGGTTTCCCGCAATGGACCCTAATCCGACAGAAGCGGTAGGTCTACAATACCTGAATAAACAACACGGTGGCCTTCTTGGTAAAGAATATCATTCACGGGCAGGACTGCCTGTGATTAATCTCACAGGTTGTCCGGCTCACCCCGATTGGCAATTGCAAACACTAATGGCTATTGCCGAAGGGCTTGCGCATTTCCTCGAATTTGATGAATATATGCGCCCCGTCGCATTTTATGGCACCACCACGCACACTGGGTGTCCCCGCAATGAATACTATGAGCATAAACACTCCGTCATGGAATATACCCAACAGGGTTGCCTGTTCTTTGAAAAAGGTTGCAGAGCACCTTACACACAATCCGATTGCAATGTTCGTTTGTGGAACCGCCAATCCAGCAAAACCCGTGCGGGCTCTCCATGCCTCGGATGCACAGACATTGGATGGCCAAATGAGAATTATTCAGTAGAACATCCGTTTTACAGTAGAGAGAAGCTGACACCAATGCGGGAAGATTCACGCGTACTTCCTTACGGAATCGGCAAAGTGTTTGCCTATATGGCAACTCCAAAAGAACTCGAAAATCGCAAAAAGAAACTCAGCCCAGAAGTGGCTACCAGGAAGTAATTGAAAAATAGGTTGCGGAGGAGTAAAGATGGCCGAAACAGTCAAATTAAGTCCTGCAGGTCGTGTGGAGGGTGACCTTGACTTTGAAGTGGAAGTAGAAGGCGGCAAGGTGCTTTCATCTACCGCCAAAGCAGTGATGTTTAGAGGATATGAAAAAATCCTCAAAGGCAAAGACCCTTGGCTAGGCATTACCATGACACCAAGAATATGCGGAATTTGTTCGATTTCCCACATCACCAGTGCCGTAAAACTGGTCGACATGGCAAGCGACAATGGCATTGGAGGAAATGCCCTGCCGCTTCAAGCGCGCATTGTTCGCAATATCGTTGGATCGACAGAAAGTCATATGAGCGCGATGCGTCACTTTTATCTGATTTTTGGTCCAGATATGGTTAACGATTATTACAAAGATTTTCGTGATTTTGAGAAATTAAAGTCACGCATCAACCCGTTTACAGGAAGCTCATATAAGGCGGCGGTAGTATGGTCCAAACGGGTGGTGGAAATTACGGCGATTTTTGCCGGTCAACAGCCGAATCCGTCTTCCTTTGTTCCAGGCGGTGTGACGAGCAGTCCGTCCGTTGCGGATATCACGAAATCACTCGGTATTCTGGAAGATGTTCGTGAGCAATTTATTGAACCTTATGTCCTTAAAGGCAAACTGGATGATTATCTATCAGTGAAAACTTGGGATGATTTACAGGAATGGATGGGACGAGGCGATCATGAGGACAGCGACCTGGGACTGTTTATTAAACAGGCGCTTGAATATGGTTGGGACAAATACGGCCGCGGCAGTGGCCATTTTCTAGGGTATCCAGCCTTTGAAACCGAACCAGGACAATTCTGGTATCCAGGTGGCGTCTATCACAGCGCGTTCATGCATGATGGGGCAAATGAAATTGCCACAGACCACATGGCATTCCAACAACGCGTAATGGAGCATATGGCGCACTCTTACTATGAAGGCAATGGTCCGTTGCATCCTTGGCAAGGGAAAACCAATCCCATTGACATGCTGAATATCCCCGGTGAAAAATATAGCTTCTCCAAAGCGCCACGTTTTGACGGATTAGCGACAGAGGTCGGACCACTTTCAAGACTCCTGATCGCGGGTGATCCTCTGATCGTAGACATGGAAAAACGGATGGGCCCGAGCGTGTTTTTGCGTCAATTTGCCCGTTTCCACGAAATGTTGGCAGGCCATTATGTCATTCGCAATTGGCTCAAATCCGTCAATCCGAAAGGGCCATTCTATATGGAAACTCCTCGCGAAGTCAAAGACGGATTCGCTTTCGGTTGGACAGAAGCTCATCGCGGCGCACTGGCACACTGGGCTGAATTTAAGGACAATCGAATTGAAAACTATCAAATCATCGCACCAACCACCTGGAACATCAGCCCACGCGATGAAAACAATGTGCCAGGTCCTGTGGAACAAGCGGTGATGGACGTGACGGTAGAAGATCCGAAAAACCCAATCGAACTTCAACACACCCTTCGTTCCTATGACCTTTGCCTGGTATGTACGGTTCACACCACCAAGAGCGGCAAAGAAGTTCATCGCTTTACTTTAGGGCTTTAGAGAAAAGAAAAAGATCAATGATTAAAATGATATTTATCGGTAATCCGTTGTGGGGAGATGATGGGGTAGGCCCTTATCTCCTCGACCTCTTCTCTTCAAGACTTGGCAGTGGTGGTAACGCCAAGTGGCAAGGATTGCCTGCCGTTATTTTAAGCGGTGGTACAGGAGGGCTCAACTTGTTGAATTTCATGGACGGTGCGAACCAAATATTCTTTTTTGATGCGATCAATACTCAAGGGAAGCCAGGGGATGTATATAAAATTCCTGCCTCCGCGCTTGAAGATTGGCCTGCTCAGTCAAGTCATGATTTTGGTTTGGAACAGGTGTTACGGCTTTACTACGAAATCGAAGATCATCCGTTGTCTCCCGATAACATATGGCTCTATGGCGTGGAGATCGACAGACTAGATTTTGGGGAAGGCATCAGTGAAGTGGTTAAAAAAAGTTGTGACGCGTTATTTGAATCTCTCATACAGGAGTTTGAATACCCATGCTAAATTCCTCTTGGATTGAAGAATATGAAGCGATAAAAGAAGCCTCTAACGCACCATTAACAAATGAAGAATTGGAAGACCTATATGACTGGTATCATTTGACGAATTTTTTATTTGATGATCAGGAAGAAATCAAGATTTCACACCTGCGAAGTGCTGTCGAGGCTTTTCTCTATAAATTGGCGATCGAATCGCAACAGGGAACGGAAAGCCTAGATCGGCGCTTAACTCTCATTAAAAAGTTTTCCCATTGGTGCTTTCAAACGCAAAAGTTGCCAGTCGATTTTGCGGCGCCCCTTGCGTCAGTCGGTCACCTGAATCCGCAACTTGCGGCGTACATCCAAAAAGAATGGCAGGCAAGTGATCAGTTCTATGGCATTCCTATCCATAAAGAGAGGTGAAGAAATCTTATGTGTCTAGCTGTTCCTGCCAAAGTGGTCAGCGTAGAGGATACCATGGCCAAGGTGGACATTGCGGGTGTAGAGAGAAACGTGAGTATTGATTTGGTAGACGATGTGATCGTGGGGGATTACCTGTTGGTGCATGTGGGATTTGCGCTGCAAAAGATTGACGAAAAGGAAGCGCAGGAAACCATGGAGATTCTCCAAAGCACTTTTGATGACGAGTTTTGGAGGGAATAACGGGTGAAATACATTGACGAGTTCAGAAACCCGGAAGTGGCGTCCGCGCTCCTAAAAGAAATCGAGAAAGTCGCCACAGAACCGATTCACATCATGGAGATTTGCGGTGGGCACACGCATGCCATTTTTCGTTCAGGGATTGATCAAGTGTTACCACCCCAGGTGAGTTTCATTCATGGCCCTGGATGTCCGGTGTGTGTAACGCCGATGGGCAAAATCAATCAGATTATCAATCTGGCGAGGCGTCCGAAAACGATCATTGCCACGTATGGTGATATGCTGAGGGTACCGGGTACCGAATCCACGCTTTTGAAAGAAAAGGCAAAAGGCGCGAACGTACGAATGGTATATTCGAGCCTTGACGCACTAAAACTGGCGATGGATCATCCTGATCACGAGGTCGTTTTTTTCGCTATCGGCTTTGAAACCACCATCCCTCCCAATGGTTTCAGTGTGTTGAAAGCAAGACAGTCTGGAATTAAAAACTTTTCCATTCTTAGCAATCACGTATTAGTTCCGCCAGTCATCCAATTTTTGTTGAACGATCCAGAAGTAAAAATCGACGCCTTTTTGGGACCAGGCCACGTGAGTACGGTCGTTGGCAGTCAGGATTATGAATTCATTCCAAGAGATTACGGTCACCCTGTCGTTATTTCAGGGTTTGAACCAAACGACATCCTGCAATCAGTGCTGATGATTTTGCGGCAAAGACAGGAAGGCCGCTGTGAAGTCGAGGTGCAATACAAGCGGGTAGTACAACATCAGGGCAACGAAAAAGCACAGGCCGTCATCGATACTATTTTTGAGCGAGTGGACCAGGAATGGCGAGGGATTGGCGTCATCCCGGGAAGCGGAATGGGAATTCGGGCAAGTTTCAGGGAGTACGATGCGGAGCACAAATTTGCTGATTGGGTGAGCCATGTCGAGACGAGTGAACCAGAGACATGCATCTGTGGACCCATCACAAAAGGTGTTAAACAACCCTGGGATTGTCCTTCCTTTGGTAAGGCGTGTACGCCCGAACATCCTATCGGTACATGCATGGTGTCTAGTGAGGGTACCTGTTCTGCCTATTACCGCTATCAATATATCCGAAAAATTGTAGGTGAATAATCCATTGCAAAATCAGGATTGGAAAGGCAGCGTTCAATTATCACATGGCAATGGCGGCAGATTGACGCACGAACTGATCAGTCAACTATTTATGCCTAGGTTTAAGAATACTATGCTCGAATCGCTGATGGACAGCACCTTATTTGAAGTAAATAAAGGCAGGTTGGCCGTCTCAACCGATGGGTTTGTGGTCAATCCCTATTTTTTCCCTGGTGGCAACATCGGCGATCTAGCCATTAACGGAACAGTCAATGATTTGTTGATGAGTGGCGCTACTCCACTTTATTTGACGGTATCTTTTATTTTGGAAGAGGGGCTGCCGTTTGAACATTTGGTGACCATTGCGGAATCGATGGCATCTGCGACGAAAAGCGCACAGGTTCAATTGATCGCCGGGGACACCAAGGTGGTAGAACACGGATCGGCGGACGGCCTTTTTATCACGACGACGGGCATTGGCAGTGTGCCAGATGGTGTGAACTGGAACCCGCAAGAAGTAAAGCCAGGGGATCAGATCATCGTCTCTGGCACCATTGGGGATCATGGTGCTAGCGTGCTTGCGAGCCGCTATGAGATGGACTTTGACAGCAATATTGTCAGCGATACCTGTCACCTTCGCGATTTGGTGCTGGCGGTTCGCGACCTCCCCGGCATCCGCTGCATGCGCGATCCGACTCGCGGGGGGCTCGCCACTACGCTCTATGAACTCGCGCAAGCGAGTCAACTAAACTACCGAATCTATGAAAAGCAGGTGCCGATTGCAGAAAGTGTGCGAGGACTATGTGAAGTACTCGGACTTGATCCGCTTTATGTAGCGAACGAAGGGAAACTAGTAGCCGTGGTATCCAAGGAAGTTGCAGAAACCGTACTCACTCGCTTTCAGCAATTGGAGGCAGGCAAAAACGCCCGAATTATTGGCGAAATCACGGAAGAACTGAAAGGTTGGCCCACGCTTGTCACTCCACTTGGCGCCTCGCGGATTCTGGACCTGTTGTCCGTGGAACAACTGCCGAGGATCTGTTAATCATGCATGAACTCAGCATCGCGGATCAGATTGTTTCAATGGTGGAGTTAGAAGCGCGGGAAGCGCGGGCGATAAAGATTAGTAGCGTCACTATTGACGTCAGTGTTTTGATGGAAGTAGAAGAAGACAATCTTTTATTTTGTCTCAACACCTTAAAAAAAGAGTATGCCATTACCGCAGATACTGTCTTTATCTATCGAGAAGTGCCAGTCGAATTTCTTTGTCTGAATTGTGGAGAAGCAGTGATCGTCAGTGATTTGACCGCTCCGGTTTGTCAGAAATGCGGTTCCTCCTCCCTTGATATACGTGGGGGAGACAGTATCTATATTGCAGAGATGGAGGTTGAAATGGATGAAAGTAGAAGTACAGAAAAATGTGATGCAGGCGAATAATGAATTGGCAGCTGTACTCCGCGATAAGTGGGAAAAATCAGGCACCACTGTCCTCAACATCATCAGTTCGCCCGGTTCCGGGAAGACCACGCTACTCGAGCGAACCTTAGAGCGACTGCAAGGGAAAGTAAAGGCGGGCATCCTTGTCGGCGATATCCAGACTGAAAATGATGCCATGCGTCTTTCGAAATACGGATTTCCTGTCAAACAGATCATCACCTCTGGCACTTGTCACCTCGAGGCGCACATGATTGAAAAGCACCTGCCAGACGTGGATGCGGACGGTCTGGATTTGCTCATCATCGAAAATGTGGGGAATTTGGTCTGCCCATCCTCCTATGATTTGGGAGAAGACTTGAAAGTGGTGGCGCTCAGCGTGACGGAGGGCGAAGACAAGCCGTTAAAGTATCCTGGCATTTTCCGCAGAGCAAAAGCGGCGGTCATTACTAAAGTGGATTTACTTCCGTTCTTGGATTTCGATATGACAGCGGTACGAGAGCACGTGCATACTATCAATCCCGACATTCATTTGGTAGAATTGTCCTCCAAAAACGGGGAGGGAATGGATGCATGGGTGAACTGGCTCTTGCAAAAGGTGGACGAAAAGAAAAAGGTGAACCTCTCGCGTTAATTCACGACTTATGAACTGGCTGGGGGAAGTCAATTGGCAAAACGTGCTTATCAAGTGTATGGCATTGTCCAAGGCGTAGGGTTTCGCCCCTATGTCCATCGTCTTGCCATGGATCTTGCGGTACACGGGTTTGTTCGCAATGAAGGAGATTTCGTCCACATTGAACTGCAAGGGCTGGAGGAAGTGCTGGACGAATTTGTAAAGAAACTGGAACATCATGTACCACCTGCCGCCTTAATTAACGAGATGGTACCTGTGTCACCGGATGATCACTTTTATGATGGATTTCAGATCGCGCCGTCCGAGGCGAAGGCGACGAGTCATTTCAGTATTCCCTCTGACCTTGGAATATGTCAGGAATGTACGGACGAGTTGCACGATCCGAAAAGCAGGTATTATCGTTACCCGTTTATTTCCTGCACCAATTGCGGACCTCGTTATACGATCACAAGATCCTTGCCATTTGATCGCCAAACGACCACCATGGATGAGTTTCCATTGTGCGATTCTTGCGAAAAAGAGTATCAGCAACTCACCTCAAGACGTTATCACGCGCAAGCCACTGCCTGCACAGATTGCGGGCCTATGCTTACTTTTTTAGATGATACTGGGATTGAAGAACACGGTGAAAGCGCATTGGAGCAAGCGAAAAACGCACTCCGCCAGGGAAAAATCGTGGCAATCCTCGGAATCGGGGGATTTCACATCGCGGTGGATGCACGAAATAACGAAGCAGTGGCCCGTTTGCGTATGAATAAAATGCGACCTAGCAAGCCGTTTGCGGTGATGATGCGAAAGTCAGTGATCGAAAATCATGCGATCGTCTCTAAAGTGGAGTTTGACTTTCTCAATTCACCTATTAGGCCCATTGTGCTGTTAAAAAAGTCTGATACGTTTGCACTTGCACCGGAAGTGGCGCCCCACTTATCGGAGATCGGAGTATTTCTCCCTTATACTGGGCTGCATGAGTTGCTGCTCGATGATGATTTAAATACGCTCGTGATGACGAGCGGCAACATCAGCGGTGATCCACTAGCCTACACGATTCAGGATGGTCTCGATCGGTTGGGGAGTGTGGTGGATGCGTTTCTCGTTCACCACCGTGAGATATTACGGCCGGTGGATGATTCCGTCCTGCGTGCCTCAGCACCTTTTCAATTGATTCGAAGATCTAGAGGTTATGTCCCTGGTGGAGAAAAAATCCGCTGGCAAGCCGCTCGTTCGATGCCTGTTATGCTCGCTGCAGGAGGCGACTTGAAAAACTCTTTTGCCGTTGCCCATTCGGGAATGGCCTGGGTGGGGCCGTACTTAGGAGATCTGGAAAACGAGCGGACGCAATCGCTATTTGCCAAGGAAGTAAAGTGGTACACAGAGATGCTTCACCGAGAACTAGAAGTGATCGTTCATGATCTGCATCCCGGATATTTTAGCACTCAATTTGCCATGTCCAGGCCTGAACCGAAAATCGCGGTGCAACATCATCACGCTCATATGGCATCCGTCATGCTAGAGCATGGCATCACGCATCCTGTGATTGGCGTCATACTTGATGGGACGGGGTACGGTGACAATGGAGAATGGTGGGGCGGCGAAGTGCTTGTCGGAGACTTGCAGGACTATGTGCGATTGGGACATCTTGCCCCAACAAGGTATATTTCAGGGGATCAGGCGGTGCGCGAACCGTGGCGCCTCGTGTACAGTTATCTGAGTGAATGGGGACTATGGGAGGAATTCGGTGACGTAGTGACAGCCAAATTGCAGCTGGAGCGCCAGTCACTGCGCATGATGAAAGCCGTTCAGCACAGTAAATACAAAGGATTTACCACCACCAGCATGGGCCGCCTTTTTGATGTAGCCGGCTCACTCATATTGGATCATGGTCAATCAAGCTTTGAAGGTGAGTTGCCGATGCGTTTGGAGTCGATGGTCGATGCGTCAAGTATGCAAAATGATTCTATTTACGACTTTCCAGTATCGCAGCGCGGAACTGTTTATGAATTGCATATCGGTACTTTGCTTCGAGAGCTGCTAGTGGATATCAAGAACCACCGCAAACCAGAGGAATTGTCGACCAAATGGCATCAAGCGATCATCAACGGTCTGGTGCGACTCACGGTAAAAATAAGTGAGGATACAGGTTACCGTGATGTCGTAGTCAGTGGCGGGGTGTGGATGAATGCGGTCTTGTTGCGTGCATTTATTCAGGAGATGAAGCGCAGGGGATTAGAGGTGTATACACCAGCCAAGTATCCTGCCAATGACGGGGGACTGGCGCTTGGACAAATCGCGGTCGCGACCGCGAGGTTGATGTAATTTTCAGGAGGGCATATGACCAATCGATATCGATCCCATCTGGGATATGTACTAACGATTATCTTCTTATACGCGCTGGGATTCATGAGTCTGATGAGTGTCTATCATCGCCAGCCGGCGATGATTGGATTGTCGCTGATCGCCTTTACCTTTGGCCTTCGTCATGGCTTTGATGTCGATCACATTGCGGCGATTGACAACACCGTTCGAAAATTACTTCAACAGAAAAAGGATCCCACAGGCGTTGGTTTTTTCTTTTCCCTAGGGCATTCCACCGTTGTGTTTATACTCGCTGTCCTCACCATGCTCGCCACACGCTTTATGGAAACTTCGCTTCCCCAATTCGAAAAAATCGGGAGTGTGCTTGGCACCTCCATTTCCGGACTTTTTCTGCTGATTATTGGCGGCTTGAATTTACTTGTGTTGATGGACCTTTTGCGCATGTTTCATCGGTATCATGAAGGAAAAGACGCACCAGATGTACTGGAAAAATTACTGGATGCGAGAGGTTTTTTCAATAGATTTCTCGGTTTTACCATGAAGATGGTAAATAAAAGCTGGCATATCTATCCTGTCGGTTTCTTGTTTGGACTGGGATTCGATACGGCGAGTGAAGTGGCACTACTCACCATATCTGCCACGGTGGCGAGAGGTTCCACCTCATTTTGGGGGATGCTGGGGCTCCCACTATTTTTTGCAGCAGGAATGGTGACGGTCGATGCCATCGATGGCATGCTGATGACGTCCACCTACAAGTGGGCATTTAGTTCACCACTTCGAAAACTGTATTATAACGTATCTGTCACGGGACTTGCCGTGACGACCGCTCTAGTCATCGGACTAGTGGAAGTAGGGCAAGTGATCGTCAGCGAAACCAAACTTCAAGGGAGTTTTTGGACATGGTTGCAACAAATTAATTTTGGAGAACTGGGATATGTGCTCGTCACCTTGTTTGTGGTAGTTTGGCTGATTTCATTTGGTGGTTGGAAACTCATGAAACTGGACGTAAGAAAACAATAATATCATTGCTAATCATGAGAACTGTTCCTGATTCACCAGACCAAGTGAACCAGGAACAGTTCTGATTAATAATAATTTTAGGATTCGTCAATTGATAACTTCTTTAGGTGTTTGCGTTGCGCCATGATGTCAATCATAGCACAAAGCATCGAATAATCCGACTCATCGAGCCTGCTGACGCGATGAGCCATTGCTATGTATGGTTGGGATGTCTCGTTCATGATAAAGCTTTGTAAATAGGCCGGCAGATCGCTTGGATTTTGATAGGCGGTATCTTCAGGTAAAGAAGTCCCCTCACTGGATTCAGCAAAATAATCGATATTGACACCAAGCGCCTCTGCGATCCTTATCGCGTATTCAAGAGATGGGTGACGCATGCCACGTTCAATAGAGCTGATATGGGGAGCAGAAATTCCGGTGCGATAGGAAAGCTCCTGCTGCGTTAATTCTCTCTTTCTTCTAAGAATTCGTATTTTCCTTCCAAGCAAGTCATCCACTTTAAACACTCCTTATAATAAATGATTAAGTATTATATAGAAAACATACTACACAAATGTGTAAAATGTAAATAGTTGCTAACGTTCAATTTTGCAATTGTACAATCGAACAATATCCAGAAATATCCATGTTGTTTTCGTGATATATTGTGAATTGAAATTGCTGGAGATAGCCGAAAGGACGGAATAGTATGGGAAATTTTCAAGTAATCTTTTTTGATCTTGATGGGACCATCGTCAATTCTGAGCAGGGAATCATTGATTCTGTTAAATATTCGTTATCTTTTTTTGATATTTTTGAAGAAAACAGTTCAATTTTACGACAAATAATCGGACCTCCATTAGAAACTTCGTTTACCAATTTATTTGACTTTTCTCCAGATCAAACCAAACAAGCCGTTTTGCGTTATCGAGATCATTATGCTGAAAAAGGGGTTCATGAATTCAGTGTTTATGAAGGCATGAAAGACGTCATTTCGGCGCTTCACCAATCCGGCATACCATTGGCGGTGGCGACATCAAAACCAACGAAATTTGCTAAAATCATGCTCGAATCAGCAGATTTGTCGGATTTTTTCCAAGTGGTGGTCGGTAGTGGACCTGAACGTGACCTCGATAAATCTTCTGTCATTAAAAATACTTTAACCCACTTTGAAGGCGTGGATCGAGGAGACATTTTAATGGTGGGTGATAGGAAGTATGACATTCTGGGCGCACACGCGCATGGTCTACATTCCTGTGCGGTAACGTATGGATTTGGTACGTTAGAAGAATTACAGGCCACACAACCTGGCTTTATTATTCATTCTCCCAAAGAATTGCTTACGATTTTGTAAAACACATGTTACAACCCAAGATGTTTGAATTATACTGGGGAAAATAGGCTCAGGAGGCATAGTGATGACCTTCAAAACTGCAGATTTATCAGATGAATTTGGTGATGAAATTCAAATTTGCGAAATTCTCTTCCAAAGCTATGGCGCGATCACTACTTTTATGGGACCCATTAGTACCCTTAGGGTTTTTGAAGATAACGTGAAGGTGCGCGAAGCGCTAACTGAAATAGAACCGGGTAGTGTACTGGTGGTTGATGGCGGAGGATCCCTCAAATGTGCGTTGCTTGGTGATCAACTCGCCGCCATTGCAGAATCGAGGAATATTGCTGGCGTCATCATTAATGGTGCTGTACGAGATGTTGCTGAACTGAAAAAAACTCAAATTGGCATCCTTGCGATAGGCTCAAATCCTAAAAAAAGCAAGAAATATGGTGCGGGTGAGCGCGGCGTACCACTATTTTTGGGTGGTATCCATTGGCACCCCGGTGATTTTGTCTACGTGGATGAAGACGGTGTGGTCATTTCCAAAGTCAAACGGTAAAATCATTATATAGATTCCGTCTTTATTGAAGGTGGTTATGATGAATATTCAATTGGGGATACCACCGCAGATTGTACCCATTTCTCAGTTGATACGCGATTATTTACAGCAGGTGGCGGCGCAAGCCGACCAAAAGGTACAAAACTATGCTGTAGCATCGGGAGAAAAAATCATTCATGGCCAAGCGCCAACCCTTTTGGACTTTTATGCTTGATATCATTCAAGCATAGTGGGCTCAAAGAAATGATCAAATCAGAAGGTAAAAGGGGAAGTATAATGCCATCACCTAAAGAATTTATTGATCATGAATTAGCGATGTTGTCCAACCAAGTGGTCATGTGGCGAAGACATTTCCACGAAAATCCTGAACTTTCTTTTCATGAAGTCCATACATCGCAATTTGTATACGACACACTTTGCTCGATGACCAATCTTGAAGTGACACGCCCCTCCCCAACCAGTGTAATGGCGAAATTAATAGGAGACGTCCCAGGCAAAGTGATCGCGCTTCGCGCGGATATGGATGCACTTCCCATAGAAGAAGCGAACGTTTTTTCTTTTGCATCGAAGGTACCAGGCGTGATGCATGCCTGCGGTCACGATGGACACACCGCCATCTTGCTTGGGGTAGCAAAGTTACTGAGTGGACTTAAAAATGAGATTAATGGCGAAATTCGTTTTTTGTTCCAACATGCAGAAGAGCTTTTTCCAGGCGGGGCAGAAGAAATGGTCAGTGCGGGCGTAATGGAGGGTGTCGATCTGGTGCTTGGTGCTCATCTTTGGGCCTCTCTTCCAGTGGGGCTTGTTGCGATTGCGCCAGGCCCGCTGCTTGCCGCACCTGACACATTTCGCATCACAATCATTGGACGCGGTGGCCACGCGGCCTCACCCAACGAAACCATTGATCCTATCGCCATCGGTGCGCAGGTTGTGACGAACCTGCAGCATGTGGTTTCCCGATACAAGGATCCCTTTTTGCCTGCAGTGGTCTCTGTCACCCAGTTTATTGCGGGGACTGCCGATAACGTAATCCCTGGTTCTGCCATGCTTGCGGGAACCGTCCGTATATTTGATAAGGAGTTGAGGGATCAGATTCCTGAACAAATGAAGCGCATTGTCAAGGGAGTTTGCGAGGCACACGCGGCAACTTTTGAATTTGTTTACCAAAAAGGCTATCGGCCAGTGATTAACGATGCTAACGTCGCATCGCAACTGGAGGCTTCTTTTATTCGTACCTTTGGTGAAAGTCGCGTCGAAAATGCAGAACCCACAATGGGAGGAGAAGACTTCTCCGCCTATCTGGAGAAAGCACCTGGTGCGTTTTTCTTTATTGGTGCTGGAAACGAACGGGCAGGAATCACTTATCCTCACCATCACCCCCGATTTACTGTGGATGAAGATGCATTAGCCATTGGTGTAAAAGGATACGTGAATGCCGTATTTGATTTGATGTAAGGAGTTCTTGTATGAATCAACAGTTTCCATCGCCAACTTTACAGGCACAACCTACCACAGGCACTTCAACTCACTTAAAAGGAATGGCGATGGTGCTGACAGGGGCCGTGCTGTGGGGACTTTCAGGAACCGCAGCACAAGTGCTCTTTCAGCATAAGGGAATATCCCCACTTTGGTTGGTTAATGTTCGGATGGGGATCTCAGGAATCTTGCTAGTACTCCTCGTGATCGGACGACAGGGTATTACTGATGCACTGCAAATATTTAAACATGCGAAAGATCTAGTTCGACTTTTGCTTTTTTCCTTGTTCGGGTTGATCGGCGTCCAATACTCTTACTTTGCCGCGATTCATTACGGCAATGCCGCAATGGCCACACTCCTACAAAACCTGGGCCCCGCTATACTGACTATCTATCTAGCATTAGGTCAACGAAAATTACCTGAAAAACGATGGCTGTTGGCAGTAGTGATCGCTTTTCTTGGCACATTTATGCTGGTGACGGGCGGTAAATTCAATGGCCTTCAAATTTCCATGACCGCACTCATATGGGGGCTCGTTTCAGCAGTAACGCTAGCTTTTTATACTGTTTTTCCTGAAAAAATGATACATAAATATGGCACAGCCACGGTGGTGGGCTGGGCGATGGTCATTGGTGGATTGATTCTTAGCGTGGTTGATCAGCCTTGGCGAACGCATGTCCATTTCACTGTTTCTTCATTATCATTAATTGCGTTTGTCGTGATTTTCGGCACGTTCGTCGCCTTTTATTTATATTTGGCAAGCATCAAACTTATCAGTCCAGCTGAGACAAGTCTCCTTGCTAGCGCGGAACCGCTTACCGCCACCATTGTCTCCATTGCCTTCCTACACATTCATTTGACAATGACCTCGATGATAGGAGGATTCCTGATCGTTTTGATGGTCATACTTTTAGCCAGCAAGCCAAAATCGGTTCGCAAGGAAAGGGGATAGAATGGGTGCCCTCCGTCATGATCGTCGAAGGCATACACGATAAAGAGCGGTTGCAGAAGTTACTGCCTTCAGGGTTTATGATCCTGTGCACCTATGGCATTCCCACTGAGGACAGATTGCAGCAAATTAGGGAAACGTGTGCCGATTTAGAGGTATATATCTTTACTGACAGCGACCTGGTGGGGAGAAGGATTCGCGGGATCTTAAGCGAAGAATTTCCTGATGCGATTCATTTGCATACCAAAAAAGAATTTGGAGAAGTAGAAAATACACCGGAAGAATACCTGCAAGAGATATTGGAGAAAAACGAACTGATTTGAAGTTATAATGTCGTCTGATTTTGGGCGGCCTTCAGCACGGTGCTCACTGGCATGGTAATAATGAGATCTTTGCTAGTTTCGTCATAACCAGTCAATCGATAGGCGCCAAATGTTCGGTCAATAAAGATAGTGTCGCGTGTTTCGTTGACACGCACCCCATACTTGCCACCCTCTGCAGCAATGGCGGTGAACAAGATGTTTGCCGGGATGGGGATGTGATCCACATATCCTTTCACGTTTTTCAGCATAAAAAATCCATGCCAAACGCTAGGCACGCCAAGAATGTCGATCGTTAATTGGATGGGTAGAGAAGCAAACGGTTGGCGAAAGATGCGCACTCGGACTTGGCTTTGGATCAATGCTAATTGTAAACTGGGCGTTGAACTCCACGACAGGAATTTTTCCAATGGGAAGTATAGGTGAACCTGATTGCTTTCACTATTTTTTGCCACCGGTTGGGAAACAAATACCGTTGTATTGCCCGCAGCATCATTCCAGTAGAAGTACATCCCAAAAAGTGTGATCATAGTGGCAATGGCAAGGGTGAGCACCCCACTCAAGAATCCGAAAGAAAAGGCTCGACGATTCACAGAATTCACCTACTTTGCATCAATCCTCGGTACAAGTATACACGCTTATTTTTAGATTCATGTCAGGTGGTAGCAGAAAACGATGCGATATTTCGAAAAAATGGTAGGCGAACTAGAAGACGGTATGATGCTAAAAGAAGTGATCAGACCGCTTGGAGCTGGTCGATTGCTTCGTCGCAAAATGTTGGAGCAACAGTTAATACGGGTGAACGGTGAATCTGCGTTTTTAACCGGACGGGTACACAAAGGCGACCTTGTCACGGTGGATGCCCCCCATGATCAGCCAAGTTTACTCTTGCCAGAAGACCTGAATTTCAAAGTGGCATTTGAAGATGAACATCTGCTGATCGTCGATAAACCAGCGAACATGTTAGTGCATCCCACCGCGAAAGAGCGAACGGGCACCCTTGCCAATGCGGTTTTGTTTGCCATGCAAATAAAAGGGGAGCATTATCCGTTTCGCCCATTACATCGGTTGGATAGGCATACGTCCGGCCTACTGATCATCGCCAAACACAAGTTAGCACTGGAAAGAATGGAAAAAGCACTAAAGCGACGAGAAATCAAACGGGAATACATCGCTTTTGCAAGTGGTCGAATAGAACAAGCTCAACTAACGATTGATGCCCCTATTGGACTACTTGCAGACCAAACGGTAAAGCGAGGCGTGGTCCCTGACGGTCGCCGTGCAATCACCCATCTCAAAGTGCTACAATGGTTTCCTGAAGGCCGTGCTACCAAAGTGCATGTCTCGCTTGAAACGGGGAGGACTCATCAAATTCGCGTCCACTTGACCCATCTTGGCCACTACATACTGGGAGACGGTTTATACGGAATCGCGAACGAATATGGTCTGATAAGGCAAGCCTTGCATGCAGCGATCCTATCATTTGAACACCCATTTACCCATCACGCCATCAATCTGTATTCGCCGCTTCCTGATGATTTGATTTCGCTGGAAAAAGTACTTTCTTTACCACTTTCTGATGAGGAGTGACCACCGATTGCAAAATGACAAAGCCTTGCTCAGCCAATTGACAGAATCTGTCGGAGGCTCGGGAGATGAGGGTGAACCACGTAAGATTTTAATGGATAAAGTCCGTAATCTCGTCGACGAAGTGAGCGTGGATTACCTAGGTAACGTAATCATGCGTAAAAATGGCGAGGGGCTGGGTCGTCATCCTCGCATTATGCTGGCAGCCCATTTGGATGAGATTACACTGATTGTCAAGAAAATTGGTGACGGGGGCTTTTTGCGAATCGCTCAAGTGGGGGGATTTGACCCGCGAACCTTGTTGGGACAAGAAGTCACGGTCTTTGGCAGGGAACACCTCTACGGGATCATCGGTTCCAAGCCACCGCACTTGTCCACATTGGAAGAAAGAAAAAAAAGCGTCCCATTAGATGAGCTTTTTGTAGACCTAGGCATGGCAGAAGCCAAAGTGCGGGAACTCGTCAGAGTTGGCGACAGACTGACCATTCGAAGGAAAACGATGGAACTCGCAGGCGACCGCATGAGCGGCAAATCGATGGACAATCGAGCGAGTGTCACCGCGCTTGCCATATGCCTCGAACAACTGAAAAAACTCCGTTTTCAGCCGGATGTATACGCGGTTGCAACAACGCAAGAAGAAATTGGTGCTTTTGGGGCAGAGACAGCAGGTTTTCGTCTGCAGCCTGATCTCGCGATCGCGATCGATGTTTGTCATGGCGAAATGCCTGGCGTGGAAGCGGATTTAGCTAAAAAATTAGGGGACGGGCCAGTCATCACGTTTGGCCCACGGATTCACCCCAAGCTCTACAAAAAGTTGCTGGATACCGCAAAAAAGGCGCGTATCCCATTTCAAATTGAAGTGAGCCAAGGACCCACATGGACTGATGCAGATAACTTGCAGGTGGTTCAAATGGGCATTCCCACCGCGCTGATTTCCATTCCCCTTCGTTACATGCACACTTCTGTAGAAACTTTGGAATTTTCCGATGTGAAAAATGCCGGATTGCTATTGGCACATTTCATTGCCAACCTTAATTCGGATTTTGTGGAGGAACTGACATGGTACTTAAAAAATTAACTGAGGCGTTTGGCCCATCCGGTTTCGAGGACGAAATCAGGCAAGTGATTTATGAAGAGGTCAAGCCGTACGCGGATCACGTTTATACGGACGCGCTTGGCTCCTTGATCGTGGAAAAGAACCCAGGCGCAAAAGGGACAAAAATATTGCTTGCTGCTCATATGGACGAAGTGGGGTTTATGATCGTCAATATCGAAGAGAACGGTCTTTTGCGATTCCGACCGCTTGGTGGTGTCGATCCGCGGATCCTTGTTTCCAAAGTGGTAAGAGTGGGCGAAAAACGTCATTACGGCGTGATTGGCGCAAAAGCCATTCATTTGCAACAGCCTGAAGAGCGGACAAAACCGCTGGAATTGAATCAGCTTTACATAGATATTGGGGCAAAAAACCGCGAACAAGCGGAAAATCTTGTGGAGATTGGCGACCTGGCTGTTTTTGCCACAGAATACGAAGAATTTGGCGATCGTCGGGCAAAATCTAAATCTTTCGATGACCGCGTGGGTTGTGCCGTATTGATCGAACTTTTAAAGCAACCTACCACGTTGCCACTGGTATTTGCATTCACTGTCCAGGAAGAAACAGGACTTCGCGGTGCTGGTCCCGTTGCATTTCGCGTGAAACCTGACCTTGCCATCGTGGTAGAAGGCACTGTTTGCTTTGATGTAGCGGGCACTCCTAGTCATGCTGAATCTACGAAGCAAGGGGCAGGTCCCGCATTGTCCGTCGTAGATGGCAGAACAATTGGTCACGCTAAGTTTCGCGATTTTATAAAAGGTGTCGCGGGAGAAGAGCAAATTCCCGTTCAATACCGACGCACAGTCGGGGGGGCCAATGATGTGGGGGCTATTCACCTCACGGAAATGGGCATCATCAGCGCGGGAATTAGTGTCCCCACCCGTTATATTCATGCACCTGCCCAAATCATACACCTTGACGATTATGAAAATACGATCCGATTGATTAGTGCAGTACTTGGCAAGATTGAAAAAGGAGGCCATCCTATCCAATGAAAGAACTAATCCAATCTTTTGCGAAAATCCCCGGACCTGCAGGTTCAGAGGCAGAAATTGCGAGAGCTATCCGAACTAAGATCGAGTCCGTTGCTGATGAAGTGTACACCGATGTCTTAGGTAATTTGTATGCCATTAAAAAACCGCAATCGAATTCTTCTGCCATTACGAAAACAGTATTAATTTCTGCACACATGGATGAACCGGGCGTTTCTGTCGTCGATATCGATGAAGACGGATTTCTTCGGATTGCACCACTTGGTCACCTAAAACCAAGCGAACTCATCGGCCAACGGGTCCAGTTTGCCCGCACCAAAATTGCAGGAGTCATTGCTGCTGATGGCGATGTAGCCAGAGATAAAGTGGAATTTCCGAATTTATTTATCGATATTGCCGTTCGTAGCAAAGAGGATGCGCATAAACTGGTACAAATCGGTGATGCCGCTGCATTTGACTATGAGTTTCAGGAAATCACTCCCAGAGTACTATTGAGCCATGCTCTAGATAACCGTGTGTCCTGCGCAGTGGCGGTAGATTTGCTTGAAAAAATACAACTTTCTTTTCAACTAGTGGTGGTGTTTTCCACGCAACAACAGGTTGGTTCGAGAGGCATTCAAGTGGCAGGCTATCGCATCAACCCGGATTTGGCAATGGTGCTAGGTGCCACACCGGCTGGGGACACGCCAAAATCGAAAAACATTCAGGTGAAAATGGGAGGCGGGGTAGCGATTAAAGCGCAAGACGCTGCAATGGTGGTTGCCCCTGCACTTCGAGATTACCTGATTCAATTGGCTGAGAGCGATCAAATCCCTGCACAAATTGAGGTCGCATCGACCGCTCGCTCGGATGCTAGTGCCATTCAAGTCAGTCGAAGTGGGGTCCCTACGTGTGGATTGTCCGTTCCCATGAGATACCTGGATTCTCCATCACAAATGGTGCATATGGATGATGTGGAGAACATGCGCAAACTGCTTGAGGCTTGGCTTCGAAGCGACAAGTTGTTTACCCATTTCACCTATTGATGCAGTTTCGTGGCGACATTCTTCAGTGTATTGTATAATGTGAAAAATTTGTTTCCACCACGAGAGAGAAAATAGAGAGCTTAGGAGGAGAGGAATTGCGCTATTTGACCGCAGGGGAGTCGCATGGGCCAGCACTGATCGCAGTGATTGAGGGGCTACCAGCTAACCTCCAATTGGATACAGCTGCCATCAACCATCAATTATGGCGACGGCAACAGGGATATGGCAGAGGGTATCGTATGAAAATTGAATCGGATCAGGTGGAATTTTTAACAGGGTTACGATTTAACAAAACGCTAGGTACGCCACTCACCATGAAAATTGAAAATAAAGATTATAAGAATTGGGTTTCCCGAATGTCACCAACGGGCGATTCACCTGAAGATCTGAACATCATCACGAAACCTCGTCCGGGACATGCCGACCTACCCGCGGCGCTAAAGTATGATTTTACTGACATTCGCAACACACTGGAGCGTGCCAGTGCCAGAAACACAGCCACACTGGTTGCGATTGGCGCGGTGGCGAGGCAACTGTTGCAACTTTTTGGCATACACGTTTATGGACACATCGTTCAAATTGGTGAAGTAAAGGCGGATCAGCAAAAACTTGCGGATTTGACGATTGAGGAATTGGCTAAAATAGCGGACAATTCTCCAGTACGCTGTGCAGATGCTGATGCGGCAGAAGCCATGATGAAAGCCATTGAACAGGCAAAAGAAAATGGCGACACGCTAGGCGGTATTTTTGAAGTCATCGTGACAGGAGTGCCGATAGGTCTAGGCAGTTATGCGCTACCTGAGAATCGACTTGACGGCAAGATCGCCAGCGCCCTCATGAGTATACAGGCGATTAAGGGCGTTGAAATTGGCCTTGGATTTGAAGCCGCAACCAAACCAGGTTCTCAGGTACACGATGCACTCTATTACAGCAAGGAAAAAGGGTACTACAGAAACACCAATGGAGCCGGGGGAATTGAGGGTGGCATTTCCAATGGTGAACCGATAACGGCCCGTGCGGCCATGAAACCCATACCTACGCTTTACAAACCGCTACCAAGTGTCGATATGATCACAAAAGAGCCATACCTTGCCACCATCGAGCGCTCCGACACTTGCGCGGCGCCAGCGGCATCAGTGATTGGGGAGAATGTGGTGGCATGGACCATTGCCGTAGCATTTATGGAGAAATTTGCCGGAGACTCAATGGAAGAAACCAGTCGCAATTATGCTTCCTACCAATCATATTTAAAATCTAAAATGTGAGGTGAAGGCGATTGCAGAATGGAATGATCCGAAAGCTAAAGGTCCAGTCTCAAACAGGCGATTACGAAGTAATTATCGGAAGTGGGCTGTTAACGCACATTGACGAATACTTATCCAGTGTCATCGAACACAACGCTCCCCTTTTTTTGGTCTATGATGAGGCGCTAGATCCGCTAGGTTATCCCGAACAGGTGAAAACTTCACTTAAAAATCAATACCCTGTGATGGCCTCTTTTGCTATTCCAAGCGGTGAACACTCCAAGTCGCTGGAAATGGCAGGGCAACTTTATCAAGTTGCCATCAAAGCGGGGCTTGATCGCAAAGCGGTTTTTCTCGCCTTAGGCGGAGGGGTTACAGGAGATCTGGCAGGATTTGTTGCCGCCACGTATATGCGGGGGGTTAGGTTTATCCAGATTCCCACCACACTTCTAGCCCATGACTCCAGTATTGGCGGGAAAGTAGCCGTCAATTTGCCGGAGGGGAAAAATCTAGTCGGTGCTTTTCATTCACCGGAACTCGTGATTTACGATGTGAAATTATTAGAGTCACTTCCTGATCGGGAAATGGCAAGCGGGATGGCAGAAGCCATTAAACACGGCATGATCATGAGTCCTGAGCTTTTTTACTACATTGAAGAAAGTGCAGAGGATCTTCTCCAAAAAGACCAGAACAAATTGACCGATTTGCTCTACATGTCATGTCAGGTAAAAGCGAACGTGGTCAGTCAGGATGAGAAAGAAACAGGTCTTCGCGCCATCCTTAATTTTGGGCACACGGTTGGACATGCGATTGAAGCGATGGAATACGGCACGTATACACATGGGGAAGCAGTGGCCATTGGAATGATGGTGGAGACAGAAATCTCCCACCTGCTTGGCTTGTCAGAACCAGGCATCAAGGAGCGGCTAGGCCAATTGTTAACCCGTTGTCACTTGCCCACCTCACTTCCAGATGCGCTGAAAACTTCAGAAGAACAAGAAGCACTGGTGGATCAAATGCGCAGGGACAAAAAAGCGGAACTGCGAAGTTTAGCATTTGTAATGCCAAGCGGGGTCGGTGAAGTGAAAATGATGAGAGACGTCCCAGAGGATATCGTGATAAAAGCCCTAATGTCTTGATTAATCAGCAAATCCCGGTTAAAATACCGTTAATGGTGAAAGAAGTAGTCGTGCCAGAAGATGAGTTGAGTAGAGTGGCAGTACCTTAGTTGAGCGTGAGCGGAGCAGAGCAAAGACAAGTAAAGTGGCATGATCATGCACCTGTATGATCGGGTTTGTGCTTTACAACAATCATAAATGCTACGTTCACGGGGACTAAGGAGAACCTTAGTTCTTTTTGTTTTATCATAAGAATAAGGAGGCTCCCCCTGTGAAAGATTTACTGATCAAACTCTCAAACGGACTGGATTTGTCCGAAAATGAAGCAGCACAAGCCATGCATCAAATGATGGAAGGCAGCGCATCTCCTATTGAAATTTCAGCCTATTTGACACTTTTACGAAGCAAAGGCGAGACGATAATGGAATTAACTGGCAGCGCAAAAGCGATGAGAGACCATGCGCTCCTCGTCAATGCTAATCAAGAATCGCTTGTTGATACCTGTGGCACCGGTGGAGATAATGCAGGCACATTTAACATTTCCACCACCTCGGCGATTGTAGCGGCAGCAGCAGGTGTGCCTGTGGCCAAACATGGCAATCGCGCAGCTTCCAGTAAATCAGGTAGCGCAGACGTATTGCAGGCGCTCGGCGTTGCCATCGAGCTGGGACCAGAACAGGCGGCAGCATGTCTCAGGCAGACGGGAATCTCGTTTTTGTTCGCGCAAACATTCCACCCGGCGATGAAGCAGGTGGCTCCTGTTCGTAAGGCGCTAGGATTTCGAACCATGTTCAATATCCTTGGCCCTCTCACCAATCCTGCACGACCAAAGCGGCAGGTACTAGGAACTCCGAATCTTGAAATTGCAGAAAAAATGGCCAATGTGCTACTCAATCTAGGAATGGACCACGCGCTTGTCGTTCATTCAGAAGACGGTCTTGATGAGTTGTCCATTTCCGACCGCACCCATTGCTTTGAAGTGAAGAACCATCAAGTGCAGTACCTCACCCTCCGTCCCGAAGATTTCGGGTTATCGTCAGCGCCTATTCAAAAAGTACTAGGCGGGACACCTGAGGAAAATGCAAAAATGATCGACAGTATTTTACATGGAGAAGAAGGCGCCAGGAGAGATATTGTCATCATGAATGCGGCCGCTGCCATTTACGTATCCGGACTCGCCCACTCGTTCCTATCAGCCGCTCATATCGCAGAAGCGGCGATTGATTCTGGTGCTGCCCTGGAGACACTCCAACGACTGAGAAGAATATCGAGAAACTTGTTAGGGGAGATTAGCGCTTGAATTTTTTGGAAGATATAATCGATGTCAAAAAGCGAGAAGTAGGGCGGTTGCATGCATCAACAACCCTTGAATCATTAAAGGATCATGCGTCATCGCAACCGTCACCATTGGGGTTTTTGAAAAAACCTAAAGGGCATGATCCGCTGGCGTTGATTGCAGAGGTGAAAAAAGCTTCTCCTTCTAAAGGTGACATTCAAGTCAATGCGGATCCCGCCACAGTCGCTTCGCATTATGATGCAGGCGGGACCGATGCAATCTCCGTTTTGACAGATGAACATTTTTTTAAGGGGTCTATTCAGGATTTTCAAGAGGTAAGAGTGGCGACAAACAAGCCACTATTGCGAAAAGACTTTATCATTGATGAGTGGCAAGTGTACGAAGCGAGAGCCATTGGCGCAGACGCGGTGTTGCTGATTGCAGCCATTTTGGATGAACGACGCATGCAAATTCTCTATGATCTTGCGAGATCACTGAACATGTCAGTGTTGCTTGAAATTCATCAAAAAGAGGAATTGAACATTCTAAATTCTCTATCAGTGCCCCAGTATATCGGAATCAATAACCGCAATTTGAATACCTTCCAAGTTGATTTGGCCACCACTGAAATATTGGTTCCACTGGTTCAAGAGAGATTCCCGGATGCCATGATCATCAGTGAGAGTGGCATTAGTACAAATGAGGATGCCATCCGCGTCAAACAGGCAGGAGCCCATGGACTTCTCGTTGGGGAATCGCTGATGCGCCGGGGACTCGAACACATCCATGAAGCGATTGCTTCTTTAAAAAACGGAATGGAAGCGAGCGCCGGGCGATGACCAAGGTTAAATATTGCGGATTGCGAAACGAAAGGGACATTCAACTCGCCATCCAGTTAGGGATTGATTATATCGGTTTTGTTGTCGTTCCTGAAAGCAAACGCTATGTTACCGCAGATCAGATCGTCGTATTTCAGCGCTTGTTGGAGAGGCTCGAAACAACTTTGGAACCAGTTCTCGTGATGATGGATTTATCAGCAGAAGACACGATTGAATTGGCGACAAAGACGAAGGTTTCTCATCTACAACTTGCCGGCAACGAATCTGCAGACTTTTGTCGACAGTTAAAAGAAGATCATTCCTATACCATTTGGAAATCCTGGCATGTGTCAGTAGACGATGATGGTTCGGGTAGCGAAGAGGAAGCGAACGAACTTTGTTCGTACTTGCAGGTGGTAGATGGCATTTTACTGGACACCTCTTACCAGGGTAAAAAAGGAGGAACCGGAACCACTTTTCATTGGGAGGTCATCAACCGTTATCGACAAATGATGGGTGATGTCCCCATGATTGTCGCAGGTGGTTTAACGCCTAACAACGTAAAAGCACTGATTGATCGTTACCACCCCTTTGCCGTCGATGTGTCGTCAGGCATAGAAAGTGAAGGGATCAAAGACCAAGTAAAAATGAAAGACTTTGCGTTAAGTGTAAGGGAGGCTAACCATGAATCCGGACCATTCGGGACGTTTCGGTGATTTTGGTGGAAAATTTGTGCCAGAAACACTGATGTCTGCACTGTATCAACTAGAAAATGATTTTGAACGCGTGCGCACATTGCCAGAATTTCAAACGGAATTGCAAGATCTTTTAGCCAACTACGCAGGAAGAAGCACGCCACTTTATTTTGCGAAACGACTAACTGAACAATATGGCGGAGCAAAAATGTACCTGAAACGTGAAGACCTCAATCATACAGGTGCCCATAAGATCAACAATACGATCGGTCAAGGATTGCTTGCAAAATGGACAGGGAAAAAAAGAGTGCTTGCAGAAACGGGTGCAGGCCAGCACGGAGTGGCCACTGCCACTGTTGCAGCTCTACTTGGGCTCGAATGTACAGTTTTCATGGGAGAGGAAGATATTCGTCGGCAGGCGCTAAATGTGTTCCGCATGGAACTGCTTGGCGCAACAGTGGAAGCAGTGACCAGTGGCACCGGGACTTTGAAAGATGCCACCAATGAGGCACTGCGCCACTGGGTGGAACACGTGAACGACACGTATTACATTGTGGGTTCTGTGGTGGGACCTCATCCTTATCCATATATCGTCAGGGAATTTCAACGGATTATTGGAGATGAAACCAAATCGCAGATTATGGAGCTAGAAGGCCACCTACCCGATGTGATAGTAGCCGCGGTGGGAGGCGGAAGCAATGCGATGGGGATGTTTTATCCTTTTCTCGATGACAGAGAAGTAGCGCTGATTGGCGTGGAAGCAGCCGGAGAAGGCATTGATACGCCTCGTCATGCCGCATCGATTGCCAAAGGCAGTAAAGGGATTATTCACGGTGCGCTCACGTATTTGCTACAGGACAATGACGGGCAGATCATTCCTGCGCACTCGATTTCTGCCGGACTCGATTATCCGGGAATTGGACCCGAACACTCATTTTTACATGAAAGTGGGAGAGCTAAGTACGTCCCGATCAAAGATCAGGAAGCACTGGATGCATTTTTGACGTTATCACGCCTGGAAGGTATTATTCCTGCGCTGGAATCTGCCCACGCACTCGCCCATGCGTTGAAGATCGCGCCAACCATGTCAAAAGAGCAGATCCTCGTCGTCAATTTATCTGGTAGGGGAGATAAAGACGTGGACAGTGTGCGCTCAATTTTAAGTGAAGGAGGCCAAACGCTTGGAACGAGGTCGTAATGCGATTGTGAGTGCACTTGCAGGTTTAAATGACAGAGCGGGGTTGATTCCCTTTGTGGTAGCGGGAGATCCCAACTTTGAGGACAGCATTGAACTACTTCGCATCCTCAGTGAGTACGCCGATGTGATCGAAATCGGCATTCCTTATTCCGATCCTCTCGCGGACGGACCGGCAATTCAGGCTGGCGCCGCACGGTCGCTCGCTAACGGCATGAATTTGTCTCGTGCCATGGATTTGATCTCCGCAGTTCGTACTTTTTCACCAGTTCCCATTATCGCATTTACTTATGCCAATCCCGTCTATAAAACAGGTATTGCCAAATTTTTAAGTAATGCGCGAGGTGCAGGCGCTGACGGTGTAATCATTCCTGATCTGCCTCATGAAGAGAGCGAAGACTTGCGGCGCGAACTGGATCGGCTGAATATGGCCTATGTGCCGCTTGTCTCACTCACCAGCGGCGAGAGAGCCGCTCGTATTGCCAAGACAGCTACTGGTTTTGTATACTGCGTATCAACACTTGGTGTTACAGGAGAAAGAAAATCGTTCGCTGCACAACTGCCCGCACTGGTCAGCCAAGTCAAGGCTTCCAGCACGGTTCCCGTAGCTGTTGGATTTGGCGTCAGTCAAACAGAGCAAGTGGCTGAACTCTCCGCTTATGCGGATGGCGTCATTGTGGGAAGTGCCTTTGTGAAATACGCCGGATTGCTAAAAAATGCAGCTCCAGAAGACAGAAATGTTATTTTGCAGGCGTTTCGAAGGTTTGCAAGCGATCTTGCGGGTGCAACGAATAAAGGAGAGAAACTAGGTTGACAGCATCATTTACCCGCATGGCATTGATTGGTTGCGGTTTAATCGGGGGATCACTGGCGCTTGGAGTGAAAAAAACCGGGCTAATAACAGAAGTAGTAGGACTTGATTATAATCAGGATGTCTTACAAGTGGCACAATCTCGAGGCGTCATTGACAGGATTGCACAAAGTGTGAGGGACTGCGTGACCGGCGCCGATTTGATTGTACTCGCTGTTCCAGTTCCTGCGATGTCGGCGATCTTAAGTGAACTTTCCAACTGCGAAGAGGTAATGGGAGATGCGCCTATTATCACCGATGTTGGTGGAACCAAATCGGAAGTAGTCCATGTTTCTTCGCAGCTATTTAAAAAAGCAGTTTTTATAGGCGGCCACCCCATGGCAGGATCGGAGAAATCCGGGATCTATGCAGCCCATGACAGGCTGTTAGAAAATGCAGTCTATGTCTTGACGCCGAGCGATAAGACAGGTAACTTGGCTGTCGATCGCTTGAGCGCACTGCTGAGAAAAGCGGGAGCACGCCCTAAAATAATGAATGCTGACCATCATGATGACGTGGTGGCCGCGATCAGTCATGTTCCTCACATCATTGCAGCAGCGCTTGTCAATCAAGTCAGCGAACTGGCAGAAAAGGACAATGCGTATCGGGAACTAGCTGCTGGCGGGTTTCGCGACATCACCCGTATCGCATCCAGTGATCCCTCGCTTTGGAAAGATTTATCACTTGGTAACAAAAGTAAGATCCTTCCTTTGATAACTGGATGGATCGAACAATTGACGCTGTTACAGGATTGGCTGGTAGATCACTTAGAGCTACCACTTGAGCAGTTTTTTATCCAGGCTAGGACATTTCGCGATTCGCTACCTGTCAAGGCTAGTGGTGGATTTCCTGCGCTATATTCGATGACGGTTCAAGTACCTGACGAACCAGGGATCATCGGTACGATTGCCTCTCTCTTAGGAACGCATCACATCAGTATTCGAAACATCGGAATTCTTGAAAGTAGAGAAGGTGAAGAAGGACAACTGATTCTTCAATTTGATCGACCAGAAGACCTGGAAGAAGCAGAGAGTGTCCTCGAAGAAAACGGTTATCCTGTGTTTCAAAGGGTATAAATCGCTAAAGTGTCTCTGCCAGGTTGACTTCCGAACGCTTGGTAGGTATTATGGGTGTGGATGCATTGTAGTTTCTCTCCACTCCTATTATCTCTCTCTTGACTCGCGTGAAGGACATGCGGGTCCTTTTTTATTTTGATGAATAAATTCCTGAATTATGGCCCACCCTGATCATAGTTGATCTATGGGCGGGAGAATGAGATGCGTTTTATGGAATGCCTTAATCAAAGCGATATGTCGCAGTTGATTCACATTGCCAAAAATCACGACATTAAAGCCCCGACTTATTCAAAAAATGCCATTCTTCAGGAATTGTTGTCCAAATTCTCAGAACCCGACTATCTGAAGGAACGAGTAAGCCAAAGTGAAATCTCTTTACAGACTGTCATACGGGAACTGGTCATCAGTGGAAGGGACCGTTACGCCAAAGATGAGTTGAGTCCGTTTATACGCAGAATCCTTTCCACTCTGCAGATGGAAAAAAACACCTCCCAAGACGTGATCCTTGCACTGAATACAGAGGGGCTATTATTTGAAATGCAGAGCACCTATGGTAAAGTGTATATTTTCCCAGAAGATTTGTGGAAAAAAATTCATCATATATTGACGAGTGAGCGGCGGTGTTCTACATTATCGCAAATTCCTCTTATCATTCGCGACGATGGAACAACAATTGCAAGAGATGCGGCGGCATTATTGTTTTTTTGCGCGAAAAATCCTCAACGACTTACGACAGATGGGAGTTTATATAAACGCTCCCAGCAACAACTGATGCAACTTTTTGAGATCAGTGAAGAATTACTCCCGGATCGTCCCGGCTGGCGTTTTGGCTTTCATTCACACTATCGAAACTATCCAGAGCGTTTAGCCATCTTATATGAATTTTGGTCAAAGAGCGGAGTTTGGAAGGAGTGTAACGGTGAACTGCATGTGGAAGAAGGCGTAGGTCAAGCTTTGCTAATGATCAAAGAAGAAAAAAGGACAGAATTGATTTTTCGATTTTACATGCAGGTATATCGTTCGGCTATCCCACATCTTTTCAGAATCATCAACAAAATAGGGGAAATGACCCGTGAATCCTGGGTGCCAGAGGAGCAGATCGAACAGGAGATAGCGCCTTGGGTAGCAGATTATTTTTATGAATCAAAAGAGAATATGATCAAGCAACACATTATATACATGCTGATTTTTTTGGGATTTTTAAAGCAAGGGGAATTTGGCGATAGCATTATCGGATACCAACTCTCCAATTTGGGCGAATGCTGGCTGGGGCCGCACGGCTTCACTGAACAGGGGAGCAGCATGGATTCTAGCGAAGAGAGTGAAGACCATTATGTTACTATCACCCCGGACTTTTCAATTATTGTCCCATCCCGTGCTGAATCACTGTATGGTTTTACATTGCAAAAAATCGCGAAACTTGTGAAGAATCAACGAGTCCGTATTTTTCAACTCACCCGTGGCAGCATCCGTCATGCGTTGGCTTGTGGCTGGACAAAAGATCAATTAGTTGCTTTTTTGCGTCAAATCAGCCGTGAACCGATTCCCACCAATATCGAAATCCTGCTCTCTGAATGGTGTGAAAGTGATAAGCAAAAGGAATTTTCAAAGGAAGGAAATCATGGGGGCTTTCGCGAATATGATGTAATCAATTAACAAACATTCGAACTATTTAGGCAAAATGGATGAATTGGGCGATGCGGGGAGGCGAACCCACATGAAGGAAATGATTTCGGTTTCACACAAACGGAATTTCATTCATTGGTTTTTAAGCCATTTTGAAATGAAAGAACCAATGGTAAAATGGCTTCTGGAGTCACTTTCCAGTCATGAGAATCTTTTAGCAAATGTCCATTTTACAGAACACTTGCAAACGGACAAGAAGGCCATGCTGATTTCCACAAAGTGTGTACAGATGGCTCCGTTCAAATTTTATCATATGCATCGCATCAGTACGGATGTGGAAAAAGCGTTTTTACAGATTCACCAGCATCCGGAGCAGGAACTGTACATCACCCTGTATTTTCGCAATCGTCTGCATACGCAAGAATACAAAATGGTGCTTGAAAACCCAGAAGTGCCGCTGAAAAATGCGCCAAGGCAGTATTTAGAAAGTCTTCAGGTGGATTTTTTTATTGATGAACTGCTGAAAACCCAACAAATAAAGAAGCTTTATGAACAAATCAATGAAGCACTTGATGCGCACGATCAGAAACTCTTCATGAAACTGTCGAAAGATTATCTGAAATTATTGAACACGGAGAATTAGTGATGTAATTAATTTACATTGTCAATGTCCCCTTTCATTGCTACAATTAAAATGAAAATTCAAATAAAACACGCTTAATTCCGGTGAGTCGGAAGCGGGGGAACCATTTTCTAGGGGTGAATCCGTTAACTTCGGTAGGGTATTTCTCAACCCAAACCCGTCAGCTAACCTCGTAAGCGAAAGGAGAAAACTATAATGAAACCAAAGACATAATTTCCCCTTCGCGAATTCCGTGACTATTGCTGTCGCGGCTTTGTTTTTTATTCTTTCAAAAATAACGAGGGGAGCGATTATAGTGATTTTTAGTGAACTAAGAGATGGAATCAAAACCGGTATTGAAATGGAGAATCCAACTTCAGAAACGTTTATTAGTTCTGTGGTGACGCACGAACTAACTATGCTATTCAACCAACACCACTCGCCAAACGATCGTGAATTGATGGCGGAAAACTCAGCATATCACGCCATGGTAGGAGTATCAGAAAGTACCATTCCTTTTCATTTTTTCTCCATCACTGAATCCATGAGGGGCATCATCCATGGATTGGCCAGCGCAGGATACGACGTTTCAGATATCGCGCGACATGCGATGAGGGGGGCAAGAAGGGCAGTTCAAGAGATCGAAGGCGGGTCGTTGGAAGCGGAAAAAGCACTTCGCCAAGGGTTGCATCAGTCTTTAGAGGATTTGGGAATGAACCGTCTAGAGGACGACCCTGCGCTTGATCTACCTGGTTTATATATGGAACAAAGCTCACTGATGGGAGCAGATTTGTATTAAGCCGCATCAATCATCTCATCTATGAGAGATGAATTTATTGCTAAGAGCGCCTTCGGGCGCTTTTTTTATTTGAACTTTAGTTGCAGAATCACAAATAAAAATGCCATACTTAGAAACAACATGCGAGGTGAAGTTAATTGAGAATTGAAGAATTGACAGCGGATGACATCCGCCAACTTGGCGCTTTTTGCGATACTGCCCTCATCACGTTCGGCGGGGCAAGTTGGCGCCCACCGCATCTGCCTATTGGCACAAGTTGGTTCATTTTACGTCGGCTAAGAGATATTCTCGAAAGTTCACTTGGCGGTCGAATGATCACTCTGCCAGTCCACGGAATAAACATCGAAGGAGAAGTAGACACTTTATTTCAAATTCCGAAATCATCAGCAATATCAATGATCAGCCATCAACTCCAGGATCTTGTAGAAAGAATGTCTATTCGGTACCTCGTTTTTTTAACTGATAGTTTGGAAGCAGAGGATGCTTTCAAGATAGCCTTTGAGCAAATTCCCGCAAAAGTGCAGTTGAATTCTCTCTCTTTTATCTGGTGGAGAGACGGAATTGAAACCATACAAAAGCACACTTTTTCGAAATCCGGGGAACTGGAGACCTCATTAGTTTTGGCCATCGCCAAACGACTTGTTGACCTTGAGCAAAAAAGCGCCACTCGTCATGCTGCAATCCAAGCAACAGAGCAAGCCGGTCAACAACATTGGACATATATGGAAGGCGTATTGTTAGAAAGTGTTCAATCCATGTGGATAAAAGGGGGAAATTCACAAACTGTCGTCTAATCGTCACATCCTCATCTTGAGTTAATTCAGTATTATCTTTAAAAATGATAGTAGATGCAGTTTAGTAGCACTTATCCCATGGCAGGGGATTTGTTATGCTGCGAAAGCATGCGATTTCATTTTATAATGTTGATCGGGAGGTGGACTTTTTTTACCGCGCAATAGCCTTGGAAAAAGGAGTGTGAAATGAAGTTTGATTAAGCGAACTTACGATTGGATTGACGAGCGACTGAATATCACTCCGCTTTGGCGGGATATTGCAGATCATGAAGTGCCAGCACACGTCAACCCTGCCACAAAAATGTCCGCTTTTGTTTATTGCTTTGGTGGACTAACATTTTTAATTATTGTTACTCAGATTTTGTCAGGCATGTTCTTATCTATGTACTATGTTCCTGATATAAATAACGCCTATTACAGCGTTCAATATATTACCAATCAGGTCTTGCTCGGAAATGTGGTCCGTGGGATGCACTTCTGGGGAGCTTCCTTAACCATTATTATGGTCTTTTTGCACATGCTTCGTGTGTTTTTTACCGGCGCATACAAAGCGCCAAGAGAACTCAACTGGGTTGTCGGCGTATTGTTGTTCTTCATTGTTCTCGCCTTTGGTTTTACCGGATACCTGTTGCCATGGGACCAAAAAGCGTACTGGGCGACCTCAGTGGGTGCGCAAATCGCTGAACAAGTGCCTGTACTTGGACCTTACATCAGATTGCTTCTGGTTGGCGGTTCCACTGTCGGTGCGTTGACACTTACTCGCTTTTTTGCGATACATGTGTTCTTTTTGCCAGCCGCGCTCCTCGTATTGTTAGGCGCTCACTTCCTGATGATTCGCAAAGCGGGAATCGCTGGACCCATGTAATATCTGGTAAATAGTAACGACCAACAAGCGAGGAGGTATAGGCATTGTCTTCTTCTGAAGATCCAAGGGAAAAACTTTCCGATGCCCCACGTCATCGGCAGACGTATCGGGATTTATATGATGGACGAGAACCGTTTTTCCCGAACTTCTTATTAAAAGAATGGATCATAGGCGCGATGTTTATCGTCGGCTTTCTGATCTGGGTACTTTTAAATAAAGTGGGCCTCGGAAGTATTGCGAATCCAAACGATTCCAGTTATATTCCGGTTCCTGACTGGTACTTCCTTTTTCTTTATCAAGCCTTGAAATACTATCCAGGTAATGGTGAAGTTTTTGGTGCATTTTTAGTTCCGGTCATTGTTACTTTGTTACTTATATTCTTGCCATGGATTGATTGGAGCAAAAACCGTCGCCCATTTAAGAGGCCTTTGGCCACTGCATCCATGGTGCTTGTCATCATTATGATGTCTTGGTTAACGGCAGAAGCTTGGGCTCAGCACCAGGCGGAAGTGGGCGGATCTGCAGCGGGTGGAAGCAGTAGCAGCAGTTCGAGCGGCTTACCGTTTGCTGTCCAGCATCCAACAAGCACAGCACTGATGGCCACTTCGATGCCAGGATATCAATTGTTTGAAAACACTTGTGCAGGGTGCCACGGTCAAAATCTTGAAGGTTCAGTCGGTCCTGAACTTCGTGGTATCGGTAATGTGGCAAGTTCTTCACAACTGTTGCCCGTTATTACAAAAGGCTTTCCGCCAAACATGCCTCCAGGCGGTGGGCTTACCAATAAAAGTCAGCTTCAACAAATTGCAGATTGGTTATCCCAACAAAAGCAAAAATAAAAAAAAGCCGTTTGCCTTCGCGCAAGCGGCCTTTTTTTTGCTAATTTTTCCTGTGTTATTATCGAGTAAAACCTTCACCGAGCACATCATGTACTTCATTTAATACAACAAATGCTTTTTCATCGAGAGAATGTACCAGTTGCTGTAAATGCACGATCTCATTTCGACTTATCACGCAGTAAATGACCTGTTTTTCATCACCAGTAAATCCACCCTGACCGGATAAAAGGGTAGTTCCTCGACCGAGCTCTTCATGGATTTGGTTCGCTATTTCTTGCCATTTATCGCTGATAATCAGCGCTGCTTTTGACGAAGAAACACCTTCTATGACAAAATCCACGACGCGGCTAGCGACAAAAAGCGCAACCAGTGAATACATGGCAGTTTCTTTCCCGATTACGATGGCAACGAGTGTAATGACAACTACATCAATCGCAAAAAGCAGTCTTCCCATGCTAAACCCATAGAGATGATTGGCGATTCTCGCTAAAATATCGGAACCTCCAGTAGTACCGCCTGTTCGAAAAATCAGCCCCAATCCTAGTCCACAGATCACTCCACCATAAAGTGCTGCTAAGAGTCGGTCATTCGTGGGCTGGGAAAAATGTTGCGTCAAAATCGTAAACACGGATACCATGATAACTCCTAAAAGAGTTTTACCAATAAATGCCTTACCAAAAAATTTCCACCCCAAAAATAATACAGGAATGTTCAATATAAAATAAGAGATCCCAAGTGGAATTTTCAATTTATAGAGGGCGATAATCGAGAGGCCAACAAATCCTCCTTCTGCCAAATGGTTTCCCACAATAAATGCGTTAAGACCTACGGAATAAATAAAACTGCCCACCACAATCAACAATACATTGAGCCAATGCTTCATTACTTCACCTCTTCATGTTACATCCTTGAATAATCATTATACATTCCATTTTCTCTTTTTTTCCTGCATCATCACCATCATGAGAATAAAAAATCCAAAAACACCAAACCAGGGATAGAACCATCCCACTACACGCGAGAAGCCAATTTGAGCAAACACATATGCCCCAAGTAAACTGATCATCAACCATGTCATAAAGGATCCCTTCGTGTGTGTTGCCAGTTCGCTTGCAAGCCCAAAGGCATTAGCCAGTAACGTCGAATAAATTTCAGCGCCAATGGCAATTAGCACTCCGCCTTTTATAAAAGCAGGGAGTGTCTTTGCAATAAAAGCCATAGGAATCTCCTGTAGGTGGATCGCTTGTTGATTCACCAGCACCAGATGAATGAGGACCATTAACACCCCTAACCCAATAGAACCAAAAAGACTACCAAATAGTCGCACCTTTGCCTCTGGATGAATAGATCCCAGAGGAACGAGTACTGGCAGCGACAATCCTACGTTAAATCCAAGATATGAAAACGCCATTAGCAGCTGCCATATTGGTATGTTCATGGTTGGTTTCGCGATAGAATGGAACCATTGCAGTGTCGACAGAGTGTGCAAATGATAAAGCGTCGAAAACATCACCCATATCAGCATAAATGGGACAATAAAAGTATTTGCTACAATAATTCCTTGAATCCCAAAATACAATAATACGATGGTGGCCCATATGCATACCAACGTACTGATGTAAAGAGGCCATCCGGCTACCTGTTGAAGAAGTGCACCACCGCCTGCGATCATGGCGATGTTGAGCCCGAATATCGTCAATAACAAGAGGCTGTTTACAACTACACTGCCTTTTTTCCCGAGTAAGTGTTTGGTTAGATCTGCAAAAGAGTCGACTTGAAACCGTGGCCCCAGATGAAGCGCATAAACTCCAAACAAAAAAAACAAAAGTGCTGTAAACGCAATTCCCCATAAAGCAAATGGCCCATTTTTCGAGAAAAATTGCCAAATTTCTTGTCCCGATGCAAAACCTGCTCCCACCACTGTGCCCACATAAGTGACAGTAATTTGAAAAACGGCGCTCCACTGCTTTTTTTTCACCGCATTCACCTCACCGTTTATTCCTATTAATTGGTCAACACAACTATGCTTGCTTGTACTATTCATTCGTGTTGCCACGTAGAATCAAACGGAAGGAGGGAAGAAGATGAATCATTTACAAGCCATCTTTTTGGGAGCACTTCAGGGTATCAGCGAATTTCTGCCAATCAGTAGTTCTGGTCATGTTTTACTTTTCCAAAAATTACTTCACATTCAAACCTCCTCGTTGCTGCTTGATATCAGCTTGCATTTGGGCACTCTACTCGCACTGATCATTGCACTTCGCAGGGAGCTGATTCACCTGATACGGCATCCGCGCGATCCCATGTGGATAATGCTGATCATGGGAACAATGCCTACAGTCTTCATCGCGATGATGTTTCAATCGTTTATTGAAAAAGCCTTTCAATCAGGGGAAACCCTAGGCGCAGAATTTTTGATCACAGGCATTTTGCTTTTCTTATCTGAAAACCGTTATCAACAACAGTTGGGCTCCACTAGACAAATACGTATCTCGCATGCGCTCCTCATCGGTTGTGCACAGGGAGCTGCCATCATGCCGGCGTTATCTCGATCTGGCTTGACGATGGCTACTGCCATTGGACTTGGCATATCGCGTGAAGAAGCAGTGAGGTTTTCCTTCCTCATGTCCATTCCAGCCATTCTCGGAGCTTCTATTTTTGCGATCAAGGACCTTACTTCCGTTCCGTCCCCACTTCTCTCCTCCCTGGTATTGGCACTGATCACTAGCGCTGTCTTTGGATATCTGTCCATTCGCTTCTTATTGCAATGGGTGAGCCGACACACTATCAAACCTTTTGGCTACTACACCGTATCACTCGGAATCTTGCTATTATTGAACCAGTGGATTTTTCATATCGTTTGATATTCGAGATCCATTATTTGATACCGTTGATAAACCAAAATATTAACCTTAAACGGGCCAACAAGTAAATACTTAACGAAAGAATTAGACTGATGGCCAACGTCAAAAGTCCAGTAGCCATAGCAATGTAGGAAGTATGCAAAAGATTCATTGGTCCGGTTTGAAGGGGAGCAAGTGTGTATACAGCGTGGGGGAATAATTCTGCTAGATATTTGTTGATGTGACTGCGAAATAGGACGAAAGTGATGCCACCAGCAAGCACCGCATGATACACTCGCGCAAGAAAATAGGGGCGCATGCGGATATCTGTTTTCGTCAATACACTTGCTACTTGTGCGTGTACGGAAAGTCCGCTCCATGCGATGATCGCACTGACCATGCTGATTTTTTGGATGAGAGGGGCGGTTGCCTGCGCTGTTGTAGCAGAACCGATATCAATCTCAAATATACCATTGATCATAGGCTGTATCAGATGTGTATTTAGGTGCAACAATTGAAATACGACTGTAAAAAAAGGAGTAATCAAGCCAATGAACCCGACTTCAGAGAGCACGCGCAAAAAGACGGAGAAAAACACAATAAATCCGCCAATCATAAGGAGCGTTCGCACAGATTCATTGACTGCATCCCCAAGCAAACGCCCGAATGGCCTTCCGTCCTCCTCGCGTGACCTCATCATTTCCAGATAAGCACGCTTCCATATGGGTTGTTCATACTTGTGCATTGTATCTAATAAACGAGGACGTTTGCCTTCCTGTCTCATGCCATAAAAACGGAAAGTAATGCCCACAATGAATGCAGAAAGGTAATGAGCAAGCGCAAATAACATCCCTAGCGCAGGTGATTTGAACATGCCTACTGCCACCGCGCCAAACATAAAAAGGGGATCAGCCGTATTGGTGAATGCAAGTAACCGTTCTCCTTCAATGCGCGTGCAATCCCCATTTTCACGAAACTTTGCCGTGATGACCGCGTCCATCGGATACCCTGCAGCCAACCCCATCGATAGTGCAAAAGCACCCACACCGGGAACGTTGAACAGGGGACGCATCAAAGGCTCCAGAAAGATGCCAAGCGCTCGCACCAAACCGAGCCCCAACATTAAATCTGATAGAATAAAAAAGGGAAGTAGTGATGGGAAAACAACATCCAAAAATATTTTTAGGCCACTCAAGCCTGCATCAAACCCGGGTTTGGGAAACCATACGAGGGCGATGGTGAAGAGACTCACGAACAAAGCCATGATAAACGTCAATAAAGGTTGGCGCCTGATGTGCAAATCAATTCCCTCCAAGAGATCTCCACTTTCCTTCTACTCTATGACGGTTGTCCACGGCTTATGAAGTGTTTATCATTAAGTGATAGTATCTTGTTAGGAGTGGTCTTCATGGATTTGACACTAAAAGCGATGCAAGATGAGGTGGACCGCTACATAGGCCAGTTTGAAGAAGGATATTTTCCTCCCATGTCGCTCGTTGTGAGACTCACAGAAGAATTGGGGGAACTTGCAAGGGAAGTCAATCATCACTTTGGTGAAAAAAGGAAAAAGGCAATAGAGCCAGATGGCAGCATTGCGCTTGAACTAGGCGATATGATGTTCGTGATCGCCTGCCTTGCCAATTCACTCCATATTGATCTAGAGACTAGTCATCACCAGGTGATGGACAAGTTTCAAACTCGCGATGCCAACAGATGGACAAAAAAGCAAGAGGAAGCTGGGATTTTGCGTGAAAAAAATTAAAGTGGCAGTGGCTGGCGCCTATGGTAAAATGGGCAGCGAAACCTGCAAAAGTGTGGCCGCTGCACCTGACATGGAACTATTGGCAGGCATTGTACATACGCGCCGACAAGAAGTGGAATTGCCAAATGTCCCTTATTACACAAATATCAGAGAGTGCCTGATCGACACCTCTCCTGATGTACTCGTTGATTTTACGCATGCTGAAGCAGCAAGACAAAACATCCTGACCAGCATTGAAATGGGAATTCGCCCCATCATAGGCACCACAGGATTTCAACCACAAGAACTTGTCGACTACGACAGGAGATTGCGTGACGCTGAAATTGGTGGGCTCTATGCGCCTAATTTTGCAATTGGCGCACTGTTAATGATGAAGGTCTCCACCATGATCGTTCCTTTTTTAAGTGATGTGGAAATCATTGAATACCATCATCCTGGCAAGAAAGACGCACCGTCTGGCACTGCGAAAAAGACGGCAGAAAAATTATTCAATGCGATGAAGGATAAGTCAGAAAAGGCTCATTTCCATCACCCTGGAAAAGCTGAATTTATCGATGGTATCCCTGTTCACAGTGTCAGATTGCCTGGGTTTATTGCACATCAGGAAGTCATTTTTGGTGGACAAGGGGAGCGACTGACTATAAGGCATGATACGATGTCGAGAGAAAGTTTCATGCCAGGCGTACTGCTTGGTATCCGCAGTATCCAAAGTGTCAATGGACTGGTGGATGGACTTGAGCACTTTCTTTTTTAAGCAAAAAGGGAGAGATGATGATGCACATTGCGCTTGTCGCACATGACGCAAAAAAAGATGAAATAGTTAATTTCGCCATCGCCTATGAGACGCTTTTTAAGCCTCATGAGCTCTATGCCACTGGTACAACGGGCAAACGAATTGCCGAGGTAACCAGTCTCCAAATCCATCGCTTCCAAAGCGGTCCACTTGGTGGAGACCAACAAATCGGTGCCTTGATCGCAGAAAACCAACTAGATTTACTCATTTTTTTGCGTGATCCTCTGATGGCGCAACCGCATGAGCCGGATATTATCGCATTGCTTCGCTTATGCGATGTGCATCAAGTGCCTGTGGCCACTAACCTCGCTACTGCAGAAATGCTCATTCGCGGGTTGTGGAGAGGAGACTTAAACTGGCGCAAGTTACTGGACTAATCTTGATTCTCTAATCCTATGAAAGAAGATATGCATATGCGAATTGGTATTAGCTGTTACCCGACGCTCGGTGGGTCCGGAGCGATTGCGACTGAGCTTGGCAAAGCCTTGGCCAAAAGAGGGCATGAGGTTCATTTTATTGTTTCAGGAATCCCGTTTCGACTCGGGCTGTTTTTGGATAACATCTATATTCATGAAGTGGAACCCATGTCTTATCCGGTTTTTCGCCAAAATCCCTATGATATGGCGCTAGCCGCAAAAATGGCCGATGTGGTACGCAATTATCAACTGGATATCCTGCATGTCCATTACGCGATTCCTTATGCGGTCTGCGCTTTTTTAGCAAAGGAAATGTTAGGGGAAAAATCGGTGAAAGTGGTCACCACGCTTCATGGGACCGATGTGACCGTTTTGGCTCAGGATCCCTTATTGCGGGACGTCATTCGGCTTGGCATTGAAAAAAGCGATGCGGTGACGGCCGTTTCCGAAAGCTTGATCGAGCAAACTAATGAGGTTTTTCAAACTAAATGTCCCATTACAAAAATTTATAACTTTGTAGATCTCCACGAATTTAGGCGCATCACCAAACCATCGTGGAAAGAGAAGATCGCACCAAATGATGAAAAGATTCTGATGCACGTATCCAACTTCCGCGGTGTAAAACGCGTGCCTGATGTGCTGGCCGTTTTTCATAAAGTAAGGGAACGCATCCCTTCCAAATTGCTACTCGTCGGGGAGGGCCCCGATCTTGAACTGGCAAGAACGATTACGCACCAAAGAGGATTGGATCGAGATGTGTTTTTTTTAGGCAAACAGGATGAAATTGCCTCTTTATACTCGCTTGCTGATTTGTTTTTGCTGCCTTCTGAAAAAGAGAGTTTTGGTCTCGTGGCACTGGAGGCCATGGCTTGCGGCGTACCTGTGATTGGATCGATCATTGGAGGCATTCCGGAAGTGGTGGAGCATGGGCACTCTGGATTTTTATCCCCGGTGGGAAACGTTGAAGACATGGCGGAAAATGCACTGCAACTGCTAAAGAATCAGGACATGTGGCAACATTTTTCCAAGGCGGCGAGAAAGCGCGCCAAACTTTTTACGTTGGATGAGCAGGTAAAAAAATACGAAGATGTCTACGAATCTTTGCAATGAAAATCATATTTCCATCCACAGAGAATTTTCAACTAGCCAAAAGTTTATTACAAACGATTGAGAAAAGTGGGGAAGAAGCGTATATCGTCGGAGGGGCAGTTCGCGATACGATTTTAGAGCGACAGGTGAGCGATATTGATATCGCCACTTCCGCCACGCCAGAAAAGATCATCCAACTTTTTGCGAAGACGTTGCCTACCGGAATTGCTCATGGCACGGTCAGTGTCTATGAACATGACCACTGGTTTGAGGTCACCACTTTTCGCGAGGAGGGACCGTATGACGATGGCAGGCATCCCCGCTATGTTCATTTTGACACCAACCTTGTCGGAGATCTTTCCCGCAGAGATTTTACGATCAATGCCATGGCCATGGATCAAAATGGGGAACTTCGGGACCCTTTTCATGGATATGACGATCTCCTGGCAAAAATCGTTCGCGCCGTAGGAGACGCGAAATCCAGGTTCCAGGAAGATGGTCTTCGCGTGGCGCGCGCATTTCGGTTTGCCGCCACACTTGGCTTTACTATTGCTGAATCAACAATGGCAGCGTTATCATCTTCCGCCTCTTTTCTGGACAAAGTGGCCGCAGAACGAAGGCTGGAGGAGTGGAGCAAGTTCCTTGGCGCACTGACAGCACCTAAATGTGATTGGATACCGGATGCCATCGTTAGCAAATGGACGGGATGGAATGACTTTTTATTTTCTACCTGTTGTCACCAAATTACTGAAGTAGATGGTGTCTATGACCGCTTGGCATTAATTTTTTTGTTGACGGAATCCAACGCGGACGCAAGGCTCGAGACCATGATGAGAACACTTCGTTACAGCAGAAAAGGTATTGAAGAAGTCCTAGCGCTCGTACAGGCATCACAAACATGGCGGATGACGTCACCAATTCGTATGACGCTTCCATTTGGCAAAGCGTTATCAAGCTATGGAGAAAGTTTGTTAGAACGAGCAGTGCGGTTAAACGTTATTCAAGACCCCTTGTTAACACTGGATGACGAATTGGCACTTTCTATTAAATGGCTAAATGAACATCCGATTCGCACACTGAAAGATTTAGCCATTCAAGGCAGCGACCTCATTAGAGACTTATCAGTACAAGGTCCGATGATCGGAATGGCACTCGAGCACTTATTTGATCTAGTGGCGAACAATCAGCTCGATAACACCTACGAATCTCTGATGAAAGAAGCGAATGATTGGATCATGGAAACAGTCACCGACGAACAAGTGATACGCAAATTGCTTCAGACTGCTCCCAAAAACCTTTTGATATACGAATACAAGAAATTATCATCCACTAATGACGTGGCAAGAGAAAAGATTGCAGAAGCTAGAGTTCCAATGTTAGCTGTCTTTACTGATCATCAGGAGAGCGGAAGGGGAAGACAAGGAAGGGCATGGGTCTTACCGCCGGGAAAAGGGCTGGCGTTATCGCTCGCTTTTCGACTTGAGGGCGAGGATAGATATAGACTCCAAGAGTGGCCACTTTTTGCCGCTTTGACGGTTCGCTCTGCGTTGTCCAGTATCGGCATCGAAAAAGCAAGGATCAAATGGCCCAATGACATTTTTATTGAGGGAAAAAAGGTTTGCGGAATTCTCACTGAAATGCGCACGATAGATAAAGAAGTGCACCTGGTGGTCGGCATTGGCATCAACGTCAATGCGGAACTAAATGATTTCCCGGACGATTTGAAAAGTAAAGTGACTTCACTAAAGATCACGCAAATGAAATCCATTTCGATCAATATGCTGACAGCCCGTCTAATCGACGAATTCTACGAGTTGCTGCTAAAGTATCAGGCTAAAAAAAGATTCAGCGACCAGAAAGAAGAATATGAACGCTATTGTATTACACTTGGACAACATGTACATGTCCGACAAGGTCATGACACGGTGATAGGCATCGCACAACGCATTGATGAAGAAGGAACGCTATGGATTGGTAACGATCAGGGATCGGTTATTCCTATTCGAAGCGGCGAAATCATTGAAAATAGTGAGGATAGAGTATAATCGAATCAATAGAGACAAGGAGGTGTCAATTTGGCGGATAAAAAACGTCATACCACCGTCAGTCTGAAATCCCTTTTTTCCAAAGGGGAGAAAATCGTGATGGTAACAGCCTATGATGCGGCACAATCCAGCATCGCAGAAAAATCAGATGTTGATGTGATCCTCGTTGGCGACTCGCTGGGTATGGTTGTACTAGGTTATGACAACACCATTCCTGTTACCTTGGAGGATATGGTCCACCACGCAAAAGCAGTGAGACGTGGCGCGCCAAATACGATGATGCTCGTCGATATGCCTTTTCTCAGTTATCACAAGAGTATTGAAAATACACTTACAAATGCAGGACGACTTATGCAGGAAGCTTATGCGGATGGCGTCAAGCTAGAAGGCGGAGAGTCTATTGCTAACCACGTCAAGGCGTTAGTTGATGCGGGGATTCCCGTTTGCGGCCATCTGGGACTGACACCGCAAAATGCGCTGAATCTCGGCGGGTTTAGAGTTCAGGGTAAAGATACAGCCACTGCAGAAAAGATCCTTCGTGATGCCCAAGCCATCGTAGAAGCGGGAGCATTTATGCTAGTACTCGAATGCGTCCCCTCAACGCTCGCCAATTTTCTAAGTGATCAGTTGCCAATCCCGATCATCGGTATTGGCGCGGGAAACGGTTGTGCAGGACAAGTCCTTGTGTTCCATGATCTGCTTGGTATTTACGATCGCAAGGCTCCAAAGTTTGTAAAATCATATGCTGAACTTGGAACGCAAGCCGTTTCCGCATTATCCACCTATCGGAATGAAGTGAAGGAAGCTGTTTTTCCATCTCCAGCCTATAGCTATGAAGTCGGAGATCATGATTTTGTGCAACTATACGCTAAAATCAAAGGGGATACCAATCATTGATAACGATACACAGCATAGAAGACATTCGTATATACGTTGAACAAGCAAAGAGGAGAGGGGAAACCATTGGCTTTGTCCCCACCATGGGTTTCTTACACGATGGCCACGGCTCTTTGATCGAGCATGCGAGAGAGGACAATCAGCAGGTGATCGTCTCTATTTTTGTCAATCCACTGCAATTTGGTCCTAACGAAGACTTTGACCGATATCCGCGCGACTTGCCAAAAGATCAGGCTTTTTGTGAAGCGAGTGGAGTAAATGCGATCTTCGCTCCTTCCGCAACGGAAATGTACGGTGAAGAGGGCGCACTTACGCAAATTCACGTGGACGCACTAGGTGACCATTTGTGCGGCGCTTCAAGGCCAGGCCATTTTGACGGCGTGGCAACGGTGGTTGCGAAATTGTTTAATATTATTCAACCCGACCGCGCCTACTTTGGGAAAAAAGACTTTCAACAGCTCAGTATCGTCAAACGACTCGTACAAGACCTCTCGATACCCGTTGAAATTATCGGAGTAGAGACAGTTAGGGAAGCAGACGGACTGGCGAAAAGTTCCAGAAACGCCTATTTAACGCCAGAAGAACGAACAATTGCACCGGAATTGCGAAAGTCACTTAAGCGAATTCAGTTGCATGTGGCGGAAGGCGCAAACGACCTGGATCAACTTATTGATGCGGAACGCTCCCACTTCGCATCGCTTGAAAGGATCCGCATCGACTATTTGACCTGTGTGGATTTAAAAAAATTACAACCCATTCACAAGCTTGAAGCTGGGGAAGAGGGTGTATGCGCGATTGCTGCTTTTGTTGGCAATACCCGTCTGATCGACAATATTCTTTTGACGAGGTAGAATGAGCCCCGCATTTGCATAAAACCACCATTTACGGAAAGCCTGAATGAAAAACAGGCGGGTGTAGCTATGTCAATGCATGGCATTTATGTAGAATTGCATCAAGTACTTGATGTAATCGAAGAGCGGCTCCATAAGGCAACTCCTGATGAAGTAGCGGTTATTCTTGATGACTTGAATGCACTTTTGGACTACCATGAAAGCATACTGGAAAACTGGCTGTATTTTGATGATCGATTAAAGCGCTTACAGGACACTTCACTTCATGGGTCCCCGTTTTCTGTCGACCAAGGTGATACAAAAACATGGAATACTGTATTACCAATGGGAACACTAGAAGTGATTTCTAACGAATGGGACAACCAACATCTTGGAAAGAATGAACAGTTTCGCAAAGGACTGGGGTTCTTTGATTTACAAATGTTCCGCGATTCAGCAAGGGAATTTGAAGAGCTTCTCCACGATCAACCGAATTTACAATTGGTACGATTGTTTTATGCCATTAGCATGATGGCTAGCGGCCAATTCGACAAGGCAGAAACCGAACTCAACCACCTGCTGAATACCTCGACAGACACGGCGATTCTGACGGCAACGTGGGAGGCGGTGGCGCAACTTTACGTGGAAAACAGGCAGTATGAGTTAGCGCGTAAGGCATTGACACGCGTCCTATCACTGCGAACCAATCATCCTGATGCCCATATCAATTTGGCAATCTGCGCGTATACGTTGGGAGATTACCGGCAAGCTGCGAATCACGCCATGCTGGCTGCAAAATTGGAACCTCATGATGAACTGGCATGGCGTTTGGTAGGCGCGGCTAATCACGCCATGCACCATTATGAGGACGCGCTTGCCGCCTATGAGCAGGCTTTATTGAACGCCCCGAAACATCCATTCATCAGAAGCGAAACAGCGCACGTGCTGACTCTACTGTCGCGCACCTCGGAGGCATCCACCCTTTATATAGAATTGTTACAGCAACAGGAATGGGCTGCAGACGCTTATCTGGGGTTGGCTGAAATTGAACTCATGAACGCTCATTACAAAGCGGCTATTGTTTACTTAAAAAAACGTCTGTCGCTTATTCGCAATGATGCCCAGTCCATGTTGTGGCTTGGTTTTGCCTTTTATGGAGAGCAAGACATCAAAAAGGCAAACGAAATATTTCAACTGTTGCAAAAGGAAAATCCGCCCATTTCACTACTGGCGTCAACGGGACTTGCCAGAATCGCGGCAGATTCAGAGCAAATTCAACAAGCCAAACAATATTTGAAAATACTCTTCGCTCAACATGACAAAAGATGGCGTGCACATGGGCTTGCGGAATACGGGTATTTATACGCAAAACTTCATCAACCGCAAGTTTCCATTCTGTTTTTCAAGAAAGCGATCACACTCGATCCTAGGCAAATCGACGCAAAATTGATGCTTACCCAATTGCTACAGATGAATGGTTGACATGGAGAGGGATGTTTTGAATACTGAAATGTAACGAGATATTTTGTCTTGCCAGTTGGAGGAACGATTTTGCGGTATTTCATCATACATCCCCGGGTTGAAACCAACACCGAATATACTTTTACGGAACACGATGCACAGACTGACACCATCATATCTACGATTCAAGGCACTTTTGACGACGTGTATCCGATTTTTTTGAAAGATTATCACAATGCTCCGATTTTTATCAACCAAATCAGAAGCAAGCTATTGATGGATGTGTTAGTCGAAGAATTGGGATATATGCCCATCGAGGAAAGGCTATTTATCGATGTGTCACGACTTTCTCAAATCCTTTTACCAAAGAAATCTTCAAAGGGAAATACAGAATCAACCGAGGAGCCTTTAGTCAGTCAAGTTTCCACGATGTTATCGATCATCGGGTCGCTTCCGCTGATCACGTTGCAAGTAATGGCAGACGCCTACGCGGATTGGATAGCGCTACAAGCCATTCTCAATGAGTGGATCCTGCTTCGTATGAAAGAGGAAGGTGCTCGGGAAAAACAAGTAACCGTGGTGCACGAACTCGCTTTTCAACCTGTAGCTCAGTTTGAGACATCAATCGAACTGATGGATGATGATCCATTCGATGAAGATTTCGGCAATTTTGCAGATAAGTGCACTCACTTTTTCACTGAACAAACCCATCGAATGTTGGGACTCACTTTCGAGGACCGTCCAGGACAGTTGCAGATGATGAAAAAGGTCGCTCAAGCTTTATCAAGTGACTTACTTTTAGTGATCGAAGCGGGGACTGGAACAGGAAAATCGTTGGCTTATTTGTTGCCAAGCGCACTTTTTGCAATGGCCACGGGAGAAAAAGTGTTGGTTGCCACCCACACCATTGCGCTGCAGGAGCAGTTGCGTACAAAAGACATCCCTATTCTTCTATCGATGCTAGATGAACCGCTGAATGTGGCCATTCTCAAAGGTAGAAACCATTATTTGTGCATGAGAAAACTGGCAAGATACATGCGTTCCTCTAATGATCTCACAAGGGCGGAACGTGATTTTATGTTTAAGCTTGCCATCTGGATCAGTGAAACAGAATCCGGCGATCGGGAGGAAATTTCGTTAACCGGAAATGAAGTGGAATCGTGGCGGTTGGTACAAAGTGAGACAGAAACATGCCTCAACAAAAAATGTCCCTTTTTCAGGCATTGCTATTACTTCTCAGCACGACAAAAAGCGGCTGAAGCCCATATTGTCCTTGCGAACCATTCTCTTATTCTGTCCGACCTTGCAGCAGACCACAGAATCTTGCCGAATTACCGTCATCTTGTGATTGACGAGGCTCATCACCTGGAAGATCAGGCGACCAAACAATTTGGCGCAGAAATTACACAATTTGAGTTGCAAAAAATATTGGATCGAGTGGCGGGAAGCAGGGGAATGCTCCCTGATTTGCACCGCAGTCTTGTCATGTACAATGCGTCTCAACAAGGCCAATTGCAACGGTTGCAGGTTCAGGTGGAACAATTGCAACGCATCACTTTACAAGCGACAGAAGACATGAAAACTTTCTGGACTTTTCTTGGTTCATGGCTCAAGCATCATTATGGAAAATCAGAAATACGCATTACCAAGCAGATGGTAGAGGAAATTTCCTATCAAGAATTAAAGGACGCCACCAATTGGCTTTCACAAACCAGAAAACAGTTAGCGCAAAGCCACACTGAATTTGAGCGACTTCGAATGGACCTCGACACGGAAGATCCCTTGTACGATCGGCTGGAGGAACTTTCGGGACGAATTAAAGAATTGATATTCGGCCAACAAATTTGTGTGGATGTCGTCCTCGCACAACTCTCAGAATCGGACTATGTTGGATGGGTCACGAAAAGAGACACAGGGGACGCCTATTCGCTTCATCTGGCACCTTTATCCGTTGCAAAAATCTTAAAACAAGAACTTTTTGAAGACAAATCCAGCGTTATACTCACTTCGGCCACACTGGCTGTCGCAGGTACATTTCAATACCTCGAAGATCGCACTGGGCTCGCCATGCTAAAAGATACAGGCAGAGTAGCAGAAGCTCAGGTGACATCGCCTTTTTCTTATCGCGATCAGGCATTGCTGTGTGTTCCGTCTGACATGCCGGACGTAAGGAGTGAACCCCATTTTTCTGAAGCTGTCGCCGCATCGATCATCAAGATCGCAACCCTAACCAAAGGGAGAACAATGGCTCTCTTCACGTCTCGTTTGATGCTAAGAGAAGTGCACGAGCGCTTGGAGCAACCACTGACAGAACTAGGGATCACCACGCTGGCACAGGGAATTCACGATCACCGCAGAACGTTATTACTGGAGCGATTTAAGTCGTCTACTCCCACTGTGCTACTCGGTTTGGATAGTTTTTGGGAAGGGGTGGATGTGCAAGGAGAGGCACTGACCAGTTTGATTATTGTCAAATTGCCATTTCCCGTCCCGTCTCATCCCATCATTGAGGCGAGAAGCGAACTGATAAAGCAAAATGGCAAACAACCTTTCCGAGAATACAGTATCCCACAGGCCGTCATTCGATTCACTCAGGGATTTGGACGATTAATTCGCGCACAAACTGACCGTGGCGTTATTTTTGTGCTGGATAAACGCATCGTCACCGAACGCTATGGTAGACTTTTTCTTGAATCAATCCCTAATGTCCCTTTATTCAATCAACCATTGGAAAACATTTATGAACAAGCCAAAAAATATATTTAAACTTCAGACATATTAAAAAGGTATAATCAAATAAACTGATAGACTAGTGCAGGGGGGAGCAATTTGTTAGGTAAAGAACCAAAGATCTCAAATTCTGTTATCCGTAGATTACCCATTTATCTACGGTTAATGCAATTGCTGAAGGTCCAGGGAATTACCACGATATCTTCGCAGGACATGGGGGTTCGACTCGACATGAACCCTGCTCAGATTCGAAAAGACCTCGCGTATTTTGGTGAATTTGGGAGAAAGGGTGTCGGGTATGAGGTAGAATACCTGGAGCGAAAACTTCGCCAGATCCTGAACTTGGATAGGCAAATCAATGTGGCCTTGATTGGCGCCGGCCATCTGGGAATTGCATTATCGAATTATGCACGTTTTCAAAGTGAAAGAATATCAATTGCAGGATTATTTGATGCAGACCCCAATAAAATTGGTTTAACAGTAGGTTCACTGGTAGTTCAGAATTTTTCTGAATTGACCAATATGGTACAAACTAAGAACATTCAAATGGGCATTATAGCGGTACCAGCTATTGCGGCTCAGGATGTATGCGATTCACTGATCAGTGCGGGAGTAAAAATCATCCTCAATTTTGCGCCAATCAACTTACGCGTCCCCAAAGAAGTAGTGCTGAGAAATACAGATTTCACCACTGAATTGCAATCGTTGGCTTTTTATATCGATGAATGAGTTACCATATGGTACAATTTTCGTGACACACTAATTTTACCTGTCAAAGGGAACACTGAAAGGAAGAAATCAATGCAAAATGCGGAATTTGCGGTGATTGGCGGAACAGGAGTATATGATCCTGCGTTGCTTGAATCAGCGGAAGAGATCGCCATCGAAACCCCTTACGGATCGGCTTACGCGACTGTTGGAGTTTATAAAGACAAGCGGATTGCCTTTATGCCGCGACATGGGAAAACACACAATGTCCCCCCACATCAAATTAATTACAAAGCGAACATTCAAGCCCTTTATCAGCTAGGCGTAAAAAAAATATTCACCACTGCAGCCGTGGGAAGCATGCGTGTGTCGATGCCTCCAGGATCACTCGTGATCATTGACCAATTCCTCGACTTTACCAAAAGCCGTCCCACGACTTTTTATGAAAATGGAGAAAGAGTGGCACACGTAGATATGACAGATCCTTATTGTGTCGATTTACGACATCACCTGCAAAAGACGGCTAAAGATATAGACATTCCGGTGATTTTTGGCGGCACCTACGCGTGCGCTGAAGGTCCACGTTTTGAAACTCCCGCAGAGATCCGCATGTATGAACGATTGGGAGGAGACGTGGTAGGTATGACCAGCGTCCCGGAAACTGTGCTGGCCAAGGAGCGAGGAATGTGCTATGCCACCGTGGCCATGGTGACCAATTTCAGCGCGGGGATGACAGCAAGCCCACTCAGTCACCAGGAAGTGTTAGATGAAATGGCGAAAAATGTGCATCTGGTTCGCAAGCTCTTTTTTGAGGCCATTGCCACACTAGGTACAGAACAGACATGCCATTGCCAATCGGCAATTGGAGTGATTTAAGGACAGGAGACATACCAAATGCGCAGGCTGATTCATTCGCTTTCTTTTTTAAACGAGCATGGCGGTAATATCTTAAATGGTTATCTAATCACCAATGATGATCGGATTGAGGAATTGTCGGGGGGGGTATGCCCTCACGATACGGCTTTTTTTGATGAAGTGATAGATGGTACGAACCGTTTGCTGTTGCCGGGTTTTGTGAATACACATGGCCATGCAGCAATGTCACTGCTTAGAGGTTTTGCTGACGATTTGCCGCTTCAATCATGGCTAAGTGACCTGATCTGGCCAGCAGAAGATCTTTTAACTCCCGATGACATTTACCTTGGCACACAACTTGCCATGTTGGAAATGATCGAAACCGGCACCACCACTTTTACAGATATGTATTTTCATATGGATCGGGTGGCAGATGCGGTCATCGAATCTGGCATGCGAGCGGTGCTTGGCAGAGGACTTGTGGCAGTGGGGGATGGAGGCGACAAATCTCTTGCAGAAAGTGAGGCCTTTATCCGAGATTATCACCTGGCGGGTAATGGAAGGGTCCACACCAATCTTGCTCCACATGCACCCTATACCTGCTCAGCAGATTACCTTAAAAAAGTGATGAATGTCGCAGATAAATTGCAGTTACCTATTCAAATTCATGTTTCTGAGTCAAAAAGCGAAGTCGAGGATTCCTATAAGCAATATGGCGTTTCCCCGATAAAATGGCTGGCTGATCTGGGAGTATTCCATTTTCCGGTAGTGGCAGCCCATTGTGTTCACATTAGTGATGAGGATATCAACTTATTGCAGAAGCATCGCGTTCATGTAGCGCATAATCCTGGCAGCAACCTCAAATTAGGGAGCGGGATCGCCCCGCTCATTGCCATGTTAGATGCAGGAATTCAAGTGGGTATAGGAACAGATGGAGCATCCAGCAATAATAAACTCGACATGTTTGACGAAATGCGACTCGCGGCACTGATCCACAAAGGACATAATTTGCAGGCTACTGCCATTGACGCGCAAACGGCACTTGGTCTTGTCACCGAACAGGGGGCAAAGACGCTGTTCTTGGATGCAGAACTAGGGAAACTCACTCCAGGATCGCCAGCCGATTTTCAATTAGTGGATATATCCGGTCCAAGGTATTATCCGCGACACAGTCTGTTGTCGCATGCAGTGTACAGTTCTCATGGTGGGGATGTCACTGACGTATTTGTGGCTGGCAACCCTCTGCTGCGAAACCGTGAGCACGTTACACTCGACAAAGAGAAAATACTGTCTGCTGCAAGCCGTAATGGGGCAAAATTCCAGCCGATAAAAGATCGGTACGAAAGTCAAAATAAGCGATAGGACGAGCGATAATAATTCATTGAGTTTTGCAAATGATTACTGCTTGTCTCTTCAAATACCCACATGGGGATTACTGGGATATTCTCGATTTCCTTTTGTGACATCTGTTGATTCATTGAGGTCACCCCCTCAGACGGTATTTTGACCGATATCGTCAACATGCATGTGAAAAATTAATGTAAAGAAAGGGTTTCTGCTCGTGCGTATTTTATTGACAAATGATGATGGCATTCATGCTCCGGGGCTTTTTGCGTTGGCAACGCACCTCGCTCAGATAGCGGAGGTAACGGTAGTGGCCCCCGAACGACAACAGAGCGCCACTAGCCATTCCATCACTTTGCATAAACCATTGCATGTCAACCCCATAAAGTGGGGGGACTCGATCACTGCATACCAAGTCAATGGCACACCTGCTGATTGTGTGAAAATTGCGCTTGGCATATTGTGCGAAGAGGCTCCGGATATCGTCATCAGCGGCATTAACAGCGGAGCAAATCTGGGATCTGACATCATTTATTCCGGAACTGCGTCCGCCGCTGCAGAAGCGGCACTGCAAGGCAAGCAGTCGATTGCCTGTTCACTTACCAAGCCTCCTTATGATTTTTCTGCATCAGTAGAAATCATGTCGACGATTATTCGTACGGTGATGCAGAAAAAAATACCTGAACAGACTTACCTAAACGTGAATATACCGCCGGGCAAGATCACTGAGATCAAAGGAATCAAAGTAACGCAAACTGGTGTTAGGACCTATCGCAATTTATATGAAAAACGAATCGATCCATTAGGGCGTGCCTACTATTGGCAGGCAGGGGAACTAGTGGATACGGAAAATGCCCCAGATACGGATATAGTGGCAGTTAACGAAGGTTACGTTAGCGTCACACCAATCCAGTTCCATTTTACAAATCCATTACACCTTGCTACACTTAAAATGTGGTATTTTGAAGATTGACAGGAGCCTTTAAAGATGAATGACGGACTCGCAGTGATGGCTACCATTGATGTGCAAGCGACAGAAGATATGTACTTGTTGGTTGATTTTCTAAATCGCAATTTGAAAGACAAAGAGATAGTATTTGGCCTTTCCAAGTCTCACGAGGAAGGCCTTTATACGATTACGCTTTATAAGACCAATTAATGAAAAAACGAATTTTTTGGGTCACATCGAGTGTCCTCGTCATTATCATTTGCGCTGTCATTTTACTTGTCGTCTGGTTGTATCCTCTGCTTTCTTCACTTGACACCAATAACGCCAGTGCGGCGCTCAGTGCACTCAATCGCACAGCGATGGACAAAGTGGAACAGGTTGATGTTTTCACTGGTGGCCAATTAGAGCGGTCTGTCGAAGGAACTGATTCGATCGGCAGGCAGTTGTTTGTCTTTCAAACTGGCAATCAATTGTTTACTGAATATAAGAATCAAACCATTTCAGCAAGTCAAGCTAAGAGAATAGTGGAGCATGGCAAACTATCGATTCAGGCAATCATCAGTGTAGAACCAGGTGTTTTTAAGTTAACTGCTTCACTTAAACATTCTAATAATTTAAGATTCGTATGGGAAATTACAGCCAAATTAACCAACGGGGATTATCTATTTTCTTATCTAGACTTACATACCGGGCATATTTTATATGAGTTTACCACTGCTCGAACAGTCAATCTTAGTCCACAGGTGAGCGGAAAATTTTAAGTTTTATTTTGGTCAACATGTTTCATATTGGTTGTTTGTTTTTACTGACTCCTCTTTTAAGAAATGGTATACTTAATTTCAGAGATAAGGGAGGAGGAACACCAGTATGTCTAGAATTCGCCTTCTTCCTACCATCAGCGGGTTGATTTTAACCTTTATTTTGCTGTTTGGTGGCTATCAAGTATATCGCAACATGGAAGTGGTCCAACCTCTGCAAACAGAACTCAAGCAAATCCACTCTGTTACCAGTGCACGAGTAGTGACGGTCGCCCAAAATCCCACTGTGATCGTAAGTCTGGGAAAAATCAGCGATTTGCAGGCCACTTATTCACAGATTCAGAATGTAATTGCCAACTCCATGGGAAGCGCTGTTCCTATCGTCATCAGCGACAAGCGCTCCATCGCTTTAAAAGATTCCTATGAAGCCATGCAGCCAATCCTTTTTCAAGGCATCGCACATGGCAACTATGTCAGCATGATTAACGAATTTGAAAAGGCATGTCAGGCACGTCATATTAAATGCAAAGTATCCATGAATAGTCAGGATATTTTTGTTCAATTAGTGCAAAAAAATGCCTATCTTTATGATATTGTCCCCTATTCCATTAAAAGTGCGGGGGTGAATTAGTGATGAAGGAATGGTTGCTTGGCGCATCGATCGCCATCGTCATTTTTCTGGCAGTATTGGGTCTCAACGTATTGCCACTTTTGGTCCTTGTCGGGTTGGGTTTTATTTTATATACGCTCGTCGACAAACGGCAGTTAATCCAAACTGGTTCTAAAGAGACAGCGGTAAAACACGCGGTCAATTTTGATCATATTGGAGGCCAGGACACAGCAAAACGCGAATTGATGGAGGCCCTTGACTTCCTTCGCTATCGCGATAAGATACGTAGCTTAGGAATTCGCCCACTCAAGGGTATACTACTCACAGGACCGCCTGGTACAGGAAAGACCATGATGGCAAAAGCAGCGGCAACGTATACAGATTCATCGTTTGTGTCGGCCTCCGGCAGTGAATTTGTGGAGATGTATGTAGGTGTTGGAGCACAGAGGGTTCGCGAACTATTCCGGAAGGCCAGACAATCGGCAAGGAAGGAAGGCAAAGATAGTGCGATTATTTTTGTTGACGAAATTGATGTGGTGGGAGGAAAAAGGGGAGCACACAGCCATCAGGAGTACGATCAAACATTGAATCAATTGTTGACGGAAATGGATGGCATGCAAACCACGCAAAACCCCTTTATTTTAGTGATTGCAGCAACCAACCGCCCGGACATTTTGGACAGCGCATTGCTGCGTCCCGGAAGATTTGACAGGCAAATCCGAGTGGAACTTCCGGATCGTGAGGGAAGGCTTCACATCCTAAAAATACAAAGTGAAAACAAACCGCTTGCAGCCAATGTCGATTTGGATGCCATTGCGAAAGAAACATTCGGCTTTTCCGGTGCTCAGTTGGAAAGTCTGACAAATGAAGCGGCTATTATAGCGCTCAGGCAGAATGCCACCGAGATTACGCAGGAATTTTTCAGAGAAGCGGTAGATAAAGTTCTCATGGGCGAAAAAACCGGTAGAAAGCCAACGGATGACGAGTTATATCGAGTAGCTGTGCACGAACTGGGGCACGCAGTTGCCTCGGAAATGCTTCGCGCCCATTCGGTATCCCACATCACCATTGCACCGCGTGGCAATGCCTTGGGCTTTGTCAGACAGGTGCCTGAAGCTGATTCTTATCTTTATACCAAAGATCAATTAGATCATCAGATTATCGTAGCGCTCGGCGGTGCGGTATCTGAAGAATTGATTTTCCACTCTCGTTCAACGGGGGCGCAAAACGATTTTCTGCAAGCGAGTCGCATTGCCAGGACAGAAGTGGTATGCGGATTAAGCAGGATAGGGATTGTAGCAGAAGATCATCTGCAAGAAAATATACTTGATGAAGAAGTTCGTTTTATTTTATCAGAACTAGAAGGCAAGACGAGAGATCTGCTCATGCCATTCAAGGAAATGATCGAACCTTTTGCAAAAGACCTTGTCAACTTCGAAACTGTTGATGGGCAAGCATTCCGCACATGGCTTTCACAAAAGGCAAATGAATTTGAAATGCAACGGGAAATATCCTGATAGTTTCAATAGATCCCGTTAAAGCTTGCAGTGCCATGTTTGCATTGCAAGCTTGTCTTTTTTACAATACGTGATGGAAGTCATTCATCCTGGAGGGATTTAAGTTGTCAGCTGTTTTAATTCGCCATTTACAGGAGTACATAGGGCAGGAAGTCGAAGTGGAAGGCTGGTTACACCAAAAACGCTCATCTGGTAAGATTCAATTTTTACAAATCAGAGATGGTAGCGGTTTTGTTCAGGGCGTGCTGGTTAAAGAAGAAGTGGACCCGGAAGTGTTTGAAAATGCTGGTCACTTGACTCAGGAAAGTTCCATCCGTTTAATTGGTGAAGTTAAAAAAGACGACCGTGCACCATCTGGCGTCGAATTACTTATTAAGCATATTGCAATGATCCACCCTTCACATGAATACCCCATTACCCCAAAAGAACATGGGGTGGATTTTTTATTGGACCATCGTCACCTTTGGATACGCGCACCTCGTCAACGAGCCATCTTGAAAATCAGGGCAGAGATCATTAAAGCGATACGTTCGTTTCTTGATTCCCGTGAATTCACACAGGTTGACCCACCGATTCTTACACCATCTTCTTGTGAAGGCACCACGAATTTGTTTAACACCAAATACTTTGATCAAGACGCATACTTGACGCAAAGCGGACAGTTATACATGGAAGCAGCTGCGATGGCGCTTGGGAAAGTGTATTCGTTTGGGCCGGCATTTAGAGCTGAAAAATCCAAAACAAGGCGCCATTTGATTGAATTTTGGATGATAGAACCGGAGATGACATTTGTCACCCATGAAGATAATATGGCGGTCCAGGAAGCGCTCATTGAACATGTGGTGAATCATGTGCTAACCCATTGCAAAATGGAATTGATCACTTTGGGGCGTGACATCTCCAAGTTAGAATCTATTAAAGCACCATTCCCTAGAATGAGTTACGACGAGGCCATTCAATTTTTAAAAAAGAATGGGCATGAGATAGAGTGGGGAGAAGATTTTGGCGCACCTCATGAAACAGAACTTGCTGCCCAATTTGACCGACCTGTATTCGTTGAAAAATATCCCACTTCCATTAAGGCATT